>JAKASJ010000002.1 GCA_021819085.1 Pseudomonadota bacterium
AGGATACGTGAGCGTTCACCCGTGGCCAACTGCTGTCCTTTGTCTTTGTGCCCGTGTTGCCAGTCGAAGGGCTGGTTTGCGCTGCGCGCTGCCAAATGGCCGGTGCGCACAGGTCGTCCAATCCGGACAGTGGCGCTAACTTAGCTCAATGACTGCTGTCGCGCATAAAGCGGACCTGATGCGGGTGGATTGGGAACGACCGGAACGGCCGAAAACCAGATATTCAGGCGCGTCAACACAAATGTCCGCAGCAGGTTAAGGTTTACCGACGCTTCGAACATCTACCCCCGCAGCTGCGGAGAAGTCCGGTCGGACAGGAATCCTAATCGCCACGGATCGATTATCTCTTGTGGGGAGACTGCGCCCCGGAGGTCCGCGCGTAGCCCGTCAGCTCGACGTAGCCTTCTCCTGCGATCGGATGTCCGGCACGATAACCCCGCACATTGACTGCGCCTTCCCAGTATCGCACCCCGACGTTTAATTCCTGATCCGCAAGGATAGGCGTTACCTCAAGCGTCAGGTGTTCGGGTTTTATGAACAAACGCCAGCGTGCCGGATAAGTGCCGCCGCGCGGGCTGCGCCAGCTCCCGAGGACCTTTACGCGCACGTCCGCAGCGGTCAGTCGCGTTACCTTCCCCTGCCGGTCGACGAGACTTCCCTGGCTGAAGGGGCAGGTAGTACCGTTTTTGCGCCTCAATCGGTAAAACATAAGATCCGATCCGTCCGACAACTGCAGCCCAAACCAGTCCCAGCCGACCTCGTCGGATGCCAGTGCGCTTGTACTCCATTCGCGATCCATCCACGACAGACCCATGACGGAGAACATTCGCCCGTTCACAGACAAGGTGCCGCGGGTGTCCATACGGGGAATCGAGTAGTAATACGAGGCATTACCAGGCGCCGGACCCTTGCGGCTCAAGCCGTCGTTGCCTTGCAGCACAGGCGCCATCAGCGGAGTAAGATCCAGATTGACGGATACGCCCTTTGCGTCTGCATGCAAATGCCATGGCCATCCGGTGCCGGCCGATGCCCGAACCCCCCAGTTGTACACCCAGACCCGGAAGGGTGCAGCCTGCGCACCGGCAAGACCGATGGCAGCGCGCGCCCCCTGCTGAAAGAAGTGGAAGCGCTTGTCCGCAGGGTCAGTCACTGCAAAGTGAGCGACATACACCTGGTTGGTCGACCAGTGGGACGGACTCCGGACAGCGTGCGGTCTCAGAGAAAAGCGGAACAGGGTGAGTTCGTAGCCGAAGCGGCGCCTGTGAGGGCTGTAGAGATTTCCGGTGAAATACCACCACTCGGTCTTGAACGTGCGATGCGGGCCGAAATCACGGGGGAACTGGAATATACGCGGGCGATCAGCGCGTGCGTAGCCGCTCGCGGCGCCGGTTCCAAGCACTGCCTCCGGATCCGGATCGGTCGATGCAGTCTGCCGCCGCATATCATGGGCGAGCATCATCGCCCCGGCGCCGAGTGCTGCCAGAGCCAGTAGTGCCCAGACATGCCGCTGCCGCATGTCTATTCCTCTCTCAGGGCATCTGCCGGACTTACACGTGCCATCCGCAAGCCCGGATAAATGCCGGCCACCAGCGCCGCCACGACGGCAAGGATCAGGGCTTGGACCAGCACCCCGGGCATGACCTGCGTCTGCACGCTCCAGCCGAACGCGCGACGGTTTATCACCTGGATGAGCAGCAGCGCCAGCACAAGGCCGACCGGAAGCGCCAGCAATCCCGCGCAAAGCCCCATGAACCCGGTCTGGATCGTGACCAGCCCCCAGACCTGTGTCGGGGTAAACCCGGTTGCCCGCAGCACCGCCAGCTCGTGCGATCGTTCGAGTTGCAGTGCCATGAGTGCGCTTAGGATTCCGACCACGGCGATCACCACGGCCAGCGCCCTCAGCACATTGGTAATTGCAAAGGTACGGTCGAACACCTTGATCGAGGCAGAACGGATTGCGCGGTTGGACTGTACAAATAGCGCCTGGCTGTGTGCGGCCGCAGCGCGCACGGCACTGATGACCTTGCCCATCGATACCCCGGGCTCAATATATAGTCCGAGCGAACTGATGCCATGATCGCCGAAATCGCGTTCGTAGAGCCGGCGGTGCATGAGCACGATGCCCTGCTCGGAACCGTAATCATAGAAAACCCCGGAGACCGGCAGTGACTTGTATCCGCGGGCGGTGCGCAGTCGCACCTGTCCACCCACATGCAGCCGGTGGCGGTAGGCGTAGGATTCTGAAACGAGCACGGCCCGGTCCGCATCGAATTCAGCCCAGGCCACGTGCGCGTTACCGTGCTTGAGGCGGAAGCGCGGCACGTGGCCTGCAGCGAAATCCACCGCGAGAATCTGGGTCAGTCCTCGGGACGACTCCACGCTAACCCGTCGTCCCCGGGTTACCCCGGAGATTCCCGCAATACGCGTGATGCGCGCAATGATCTTCGGGTCGATGGTGGGTGGCGTGCCGCCTGGATCAAGCTGCGGAACGGAAACATAGATATCCGCGCGCAGGGTTGCGGCCAGCCACTGTTGTACGGTAGCGCGGAAGCTTCCGACCATGACCCCGACACCCACCGTGGTTGCCACAGCCAGCATCAGCGCGGCGATTGCGACCCCCGTGCGGCTCAGCGAGGCCGTGATCCCGCGCAACGCATAACGGGCAAGCACACTACCGGCCAGCCCTGGCGCATAGCCAAGAAGCATCCTGGCGGCTGCACTTATCCACGCAACCGCTAGCGGCGCGACGAGCGCAAGTCCCACGATGACCATGAACAGCACAGTGAACCCGAGAATCAGACTTCTCGTCGGCAACACCAGAAGCAGTAGTGCGGCTGTCGTCAGCGCACTGCCGGCCAGTGCCAGGCGCGGCGCAAGGGTGTGCGCCCGCTGTTCGATCGTCGAATGGCGTATTGCAGCGCCAGGCGCAGCGCCGCAAGCCTCGAGCGCCGGGATGAGCGATGCCAGCAGGGTTGCGCTGAGCCCGAGAGCGACCCCTTCTGCTAGGGGCGTCGGGGTGATCAGCAGTCGGCTTACAGACACGACGAAGTACAGATCGTTGATCGTGCGTGTGACCAGATGCACGAGGGCCTCTCCCAGGCCGATGCCCAGAGCGAGCCCCGCAATCGTGCCGACGGTTCCCAGTAGCAGGGCTTCGGAGAGCACTGTGGCGAATACCTCACGTCGCGTTACGCCCATCGCGCGCAGCATGCCGATCAGCTGCCGCCGCTGTAGCACGGTGAATGTCATGGTGTTGTAGATCAGAAACATGCCCACGATCAGGGCCAGCAGGCTCATGGCGGTGAGGTTGGTGCGGAACGCGCGGGTCATCTGGACCAAAGCCCCGGTTTGTGCCTGCGTCGGCATGAGGCGGGTCCCCGCGGGCAGGAGTGCGGAGATCCGCGCGCGCATGCGCTGACCCGCCACGCCTTGCGGGAGCGTGAGATCGATCCAGCTCAATCGCCCGATCCGCCCGGTAATGACCTGGGCGGTCGAAATATCAGTGATCGCGAGTCCGTCTTCCGCTGCTCCGCCTATTTTCGGGAGCAGCCCGGCCAGGATCGCGGTGTGGCTGCGGCCGGCGTATCGCACGGTGAAGCGGTCGCCCACCTTCAGACTGAGACGGCGGGCTGTCGCGTGCGTCAGCAGGAGCGCCCCCGGCTGGATCAGCAGTGTCCGGATGGCGCCCGCACCGATGCCGGAAAGCTGACCCCCGGAGCCGCTCGCGGCGAACGGATCGATGCCGAGGACATGCAGGGTGTCGCCGCCGGTTTCGGCATAGCCGTCGACGATCGGAGCGCTCTGCTCGATACCCGCGTCTACCCGCAGGCGGGTGTACAGGCGTTCCGCCACGCCTGCCGGTCCCCCGACTATCCGGTCGGTCGCGCTGCCCGTGACCGCTTGCGAAGACAGGCGGAACGCGCGGATGGCGCTGGTATTCGCGAGGCCCACTGCGACCACCACCGCGACCCCGAGGGTAACGCCGAGAACGGCGAGAGCTATCTGCCAGGGATGGCGGGACATGAAGCGGAAGTTCGCGCGCCACACCATCCCAGCCATCAATCTGTCTCCACCCCTTTGTTCACGATGCGGCCGTTCTCGAGTATCAGTACACGGTCGGCCTGGCGCGCGACATCATAAGAATGGGTGACCATCAGGAGTGCCCGGTGCGCCGTCCGGGCCAGAGACTTCATCAGCTGCAGCATCTGCTTGCCGGTGGCGCCGTCGAGATTTCCGGTCGGTTCGTCGGCCAGCAGCAGAAGCGGATCGTGCGCCAGCGCCCGCGCAATGGCCACGCGCTGCTGTTCACCGCCCGATAGCCGGTCTGGAAAGGTGGCGCTCCGATCCTCCAGGCCTACGGCCACGAGCAGTTCGCGTGCACGCGCACGGTCCAGCCGGTTGAGCTCAATCGGCAGCAGCAGGTTTTCTTCTACCGTCAGGGTCGGGATGAGATTGAAGAACTGGTAGACGAAGCCGATGTTTCTGCGTCGGAACAGGGTGCGCTCACGCTCCGTCATGCGCGCGATGTTGCCGCCGTTCACCTGGATGTCGCCGTGGTCGGGCCGGTCTATGCCGCTGATGAGATTCAGCAGCGTGGACTTTCCGCAGCCGCTGCGGCCGACCAGCGCAACCCATTCGCCGGGCTGCACGTCGAGGTCGAGTTTGCGCAGGACTACCCGTGTGCGGTCTCCTTCACGGTAGCTGCGCTCGACGCCACGCAGCGATACGATAGGCTGGCCGGATTCCATGGCGGTGATTGTCTCGCGCCACGGCGATGTTGTCACATGGAAGATGACCCGGTGGCGCTAGTGCACAATCGATCCGGGATCTGTGCGTGACGTCCCTCCCGTCAGTCGGAACCACAGCGCAAACCGGGATCCGTACCACGGACCCGCGCAGGCAGCTCGCGACAGGACCGACGCGGGAAGTGTGCCGACCTGGTGCGCTGGCGGCGCCGGGCCGGCATTGAGGAGGTCAAACGCCGAGCGCGTTGATGGCCCAGCCGACGCCACCCGCGGTGACTTCGGGATGGTGCCGTTCCGCGACTGCTTCAATTTCCTGGACACGTGCTTTCGGCACGTCCACCATCAGCACGATATCGCCGTGGCTGAGTGCGCTGTACAGCTCACTGAGGTGCGTGTCTGGTATCCGCGATGCGAACAGTGCCCCGGCACCGGCAGTAGCGGCGATCACGATCAGGGCAACCACGGACCCCCACACGGAATTGCGCACCAGCCCCTGGATCAGCGCGATCACGGCAATGAAGAAAACAGCCAGATTTACCATCCAGACGATCTTTTCGATGCGACCGGCGACATCGTGCTGCTGGCGCAAAGTCGCCGGAGGCAGTTGGGTGAGCGTCACTCCGTGCCCGGGAACAACGTGGATGCGGCTGCGATCCACCCCCGAGGCTTCGATGTCATGCACGACCTGCAGGGCATGGGTCTCGTCCGGCAATACGAAATACAGTCTGCGGTACATGGCGCCTCCTTTGCCCGGGGCCGATCGACAATCCGGCGGGTGCCGGTTCGCTGCCGATCCGGACATGATGGCCAGCACTTCTTAATGTGGCTGGTGCCCTGTTTTTCAACGACATGGAAAGTGTGTCTTTGCCGCGGCCGGGCATGCCGGAAACCGCATGCCTGTGGTTGCACGGTGCTGTGAACCGCCTGCCGGCAGCTCTGGCAACCAGGCGGTAACGGCCATGGCGTTCAGTCCGGTCCGGGAGTGCCGTTCCGTTCCCGGACGCCCACCAGGGATCCGGCGGCTTGCGCCGATCTTCAATCTATATATAATCACAGTCCTGGATATTCATACAGGATATTGAACGTGGATGCTTTGACTTCGCGCCAAGCCCAGATTCTGCACATGATCCGCCGCTTCATGGCAGATTCCGGCCGGCCGCCGACGCGCCTGGAGATCGCCGCCGCTCTTGGTTTCCGTTCGCCGAATGCCGCCGAAGATCACCTGCGGGCGCTCGCACGCAAAGGGGCGATCGAGCTCATACCGGGCACTTCGCGCGGCATCCGCCTCAGGGAAGAGGGGTTGCCGGTGGTGGGCAGGGTGGCGGCGGGCAGTCCGATCCTGGCGGAAGAGCACATCGAGGACCATTACCAGATCGACCCCGCGCTTTTCCGTCCGCATGCCGACTATTTTCTGCGGGTACGTGGTCACAGCATGCGCGATGCCGGTATCCTGAACGATGACCTGCTCGCAGTGCATCGCACGCCCGAGGCAGGTAATGGCCAGATTGTGGTGGCGCGCCTGACAGACGAAGTGACCGTGAAGCGTTTCCAGCGCCGCGGCCACCAGGTACGGCTGCTGCCGGAGAATCCCGATTTCGAGCCTATCGAGGTCGACCTGCGGCACGAAGCCTTCGTTATCGAAGGCGTTGGCGTAGGCATCCTGCGCAACGGCAGACTCCAATGAACCTGCAGGACCTGATGCTGGGCACCGAAGTCTGGCGTGCCGGCGCCGCATCGGCATTTGCTCCGGGGGTGCCCAGCGGTTTTCCGCAGCTGGATGCGCTGCTGCCCGGGGGTGGTTGGCCGCCCGGCATGCTCACGGAGATTCTCGTCCCGTCTCCGGGCATCGGCGAGCTGCAGCTGCTCCTGCCTGCCCTCGCGCGACTGAGCCGTGGCAACCGCTGGCTCGCCTTCATTGCGCCGCCGCATATTCCCTATGCCCCGGCACTGGCGGCGGCACAGGTGGATTTGTCGCGGGTGTTACTGGTCCATCCGCGCGCCGCCACCGACGGGCTGTGGGCGGTGGAGCAGTCCTTGCGTGCCGGCACCTGCAGTGCGGTGCTGGCCTGGCCGTCGACCTCCGATGCACGCGCCCTGCGGCGTCTGCAGCTGGCCGCGGAGGCGGGCGGGTCCTGGGGCGTACTGTTTCGTTCCGGGCAATCGGCCGATGCAGGTTCTCCCGCCGCACTGCGCCTGCGGCTTGCGCCCACTTCCGGTGGCATCGATGTGCACATCCTGAAGCGCCGCGGCGGCTGGCCGGTCGGGCCGGTGTCGTTGGATCTGAGGCTGGATCATGCTGTGGCTGTGCCTGCATCTGCCGGATCTCGCGCTTGAGATATTCACTCGCGGCGCGCCGGCGAATGACCCGCTGGTCGTGGTTTGCGGCAATGGACGTAAACGGCGGGTAGCGCTGTGCAATGCCGCCGCGCGTGGTCGCGGCATACGGCCGGATATGGGTCTCAATGCGGCCCATGCACTTGCCGGTTCATTACGGGTATGCGAACGCGACAGAGAAGCCGAACGTGTCGCGCTCGACCGTCTTGCAGCCTGGTCCGGTCAGTTCACCTCTGTCGTCAGCCGGACGCCGCCGCAGGCGCTGTTGCTGGAAGTGGCCGGCAGCTGCCGGCTGTTTGGCGGTCTGGAGCGGTTGAAGGAGATGGTCAGCCGGGGAGTGGCGGAACTCGGCTATCGTGCGTCTCTGGCTAGCGCGCCGACACCGCTTGCTGCTTCATGGCTGGCGCAGGACGGTCGCGAGGCCTGCGTTACCCGGCAGAACGCGCTTGCTGCCGTGCTTGCGTCCCTGCCGCTCACGTGTCTCGGCCTGACGGCAAAGCAGAGCGAGACGCTGCATGGAATGGGGGTGCGCACGATCGGCGACTGCCTGCGCCTGCCGCGGGATGGGCTCGCGCGGCGCATGGGGCCGGAACTGATTCATATCCTCGATCGGGCCCTGGGATGCGTTCCGGATCCGCGTCCGGCGTTTGTCGCGCCATCCGTGTTCGCAAGCAGCCTGCCGCTGCCCGGTGCGGTGAGTACGGCTGAAGGACTGCTGTTTCCTGTGCGCCGTTTGCTGCTCGAGCTCGAGGGTTTTCTGCGCGCGCGCGATGCGGGTACGCGTTCCCTGTCATTGTCATTTCATCATGCAGCGGCTGGGACAACCCCGGTGAGGCTTGAGCTCGTGGCTCCGTCGCGCGACGCAGCCTATCTGACCCTGCTGTTGCGCGAGCGGCTGGACCGTGTTGCCTTGCCAGCTCCGGTGGAGGAGGTCTCGTTGCATGTCGCCGATCCGTGTCCGCTCGCCCCACGCAATCTTGATTTCTTCGCGCCTGCGCAGGCGGCGGAGGGGATGCTCATCGAACGGCTGCGTGCGCGCCTGGGCAGGGATGCAGTACGTGGCCTGGGGCAGGTGGCGGAACACCGTCCGGAACGGGCCTGGACCTATGCCGAGCCGGGGAGTGGTGCAGCAGTTCGCGGCGGGTCCGGCCGGCAGCTGTTGCAAGGCAGCGCATGCACATCGCACGGAGCCGAGGACCGGAAACGGCCCCTGTGGCTGCTGCGTGAACCGATGCCACTGGAAGTGCGCGGCGAGCGCCCATATCTCGATGGGATGCTGGTGCTTGGGCGGGAGCGGGAACGCATCGAAAGCGGCTGGTGGGATGGACAGGACATCGCGCGCGATTACTTCATCGCATGCAGCGGACAGGGCGTGCGGCTATGGGTGTACCGGGAGCTTGCGGGAGAGCATCGCTGGTTTCTCCACGGTATGTTTGCCTGAGCGCAGGCAATCCGGTTGTGGCGTGGGCGGAGCGCCAGCGGAGATCGCGGACCGGGTGCGGTCTCGTCGCGGTACGGCTGCCGGGATGCTTCGGTGTATGGATCTCCGCGAATGTTGTGCAAGGCATTTACCGCCGGTATCGGCGCTTTCTGCGGCAGACCGACGGAAATGATTATTCGTTCAGTCCGATAGCATGGCGCAAGGAGTAGCGGGGCGAGGAGCTATCCCTTTCCGCACTGAAGGTCCGGGTTCCCGCACAGATCGATGAATACTCTGGCCGACTACGCCGAGCTTCACTGTCTTTCGAACTTCAGCTTCCTGCGTGGCGCATCGCACCCCGAAGAGCTGGTCGAGCGCGCTGCCGCTCTCGGTTATGTGGCGCTGGCCATTACCGATGAGTGCTCGCTGGCCGGGGCGGTGCGCGCACATCTGGCGGCACGCGACCGGCAGATCAAGCTGATCCTGGGCAGCGAATTCGCACTTTCCGACGGGCCGCGGCTGGTGCTGCTTGCGGTCGACCGCGTCTCCTATGGAGATCTGTCGGAGTTGATTACCTGCGGCCGGCGCGCGGCGGGCAAGGGCAAATACAGCCTGGAGCGCGCAGACGTGGCGCGCATCGCCACCCGCTGCCTGGCGCTGTGGTTGCCGGAGGAGATTCCCGGGCCGGTGCTGGACCCCGAGCCCGGGTTGTGGCTGCGCCAGTATTTCCCGGGGAGTGCGTGGATCGCTGTCGAACTGATGCGTGACGGTCTCGACGGCGCACGCCTCGCACGCCTCGCCGACCTGGGAAGGCAGACCGGTCTGCCGCTCGTTGCGAGCGGGGATGTGCACATGCATGTGCGCGCCAGGCGCGCCCTGCAGGATACGCTTACCGCCATCCGCCTGGGCGTGCCGCTGGAGGAGGCCGGTTGTGCGCTGAATGCCAACGGTGAACGCCATCTGCGCACCCGCCGGGTTCTGGCGCGTCTCTATGTGCCGGAACTGCTCGCGGAAACAAAGCGCATTGCTGGACGCTGCCGTTTCTCCCTGGACGAGCTGCGTTACGAATACCCGGAGGAGGTGGTTCCGACCGGGGAGATGCCCGCCGCTTACCTGGCGCGGCTCGTTACCGAGGGCCTGGGCCGGCGCTGGCCCGCCGGCGCGCCAGCCAGGGTGCGCGGACTGGTGGCGCACGAGCTTGCGCTCATCGCCGAGCTTGGCTACGAACCCTATTTCCTTACCGTGTACGATATCGTGCGCTTTGCCCGTGCCCGCGGCATTCTCTGCCAGGGGCGTGGCTCCGCGGCCAACTCGGTGGTGTGCTACTGTCTCGGCATCACCGAGGTCGACCCGGACCGTATCGAGACGCTGTTCGAACGGTTCATTTCGAGGGAGCGCAACGAGCCGCCCGACATCGACGTGGATTTTGAGCACGACCGACGCGAGGAGGTGATCCAGTATATCTACCGTAAGTACGGCCGCGCACGCGCCGCCCTGGCGGCCACTGTCATCACTTACCGCCCACGCAGTGCAGTGCGCGATGTGGGCAAGGCGCTGGGGCTGGCGCCGGAGCAGTTGGACCGTCTGACCGCGAACCTCCAGTGGTGGGATGGCCGGGATGTCGTTCCGGATCGGCTTGCCGAGGCCGGATTCGATCCGGCCAATCCCGCCATCCGGCGTTTGATGGAACGGGTGCGCGAGCTGCTGGGTTTTCCGCGCCACCTGTCCCAGCATGTCGGCGGTTTCGTGATCGCACGCGGACCGCTGTCGTCCCTGGTGCCGATCGAAAACGCCGCCATGCCCGAGCGCACGGTGATCCAATGGGACAAGGACGACCTTGATGCGCTCGGCCTGCTGAAAGTCGACTGTCTGGCGCTCGGCATGCTCAGCGCCATCCACCGCGCCTTCGATCTCATAGAGGCGGTCCAGGGACGGCGGCTCACGATGGCGAGCCTGCCGGCCGAGGATCCCGCCGTGTATGCGATGATCCAGCGGGCCGATACGGTGGGCGTATTCCAGATCGAATCGCGCGCACAGATGGCGATGCTTCCCCGTCTCAGGCCCGATCGCTTCTACGACCTGGTGATCGAGGTGGCCATCGTGCGACCGGGCCCGATCCAGGGCGGCATGGTGCATCCCTATCTGCGCCGCCGGCGGGGCGAAGAGCCGGTGAGCTACCCTTCGGAGGCGGTGCGCGAAGTGCTCGCGCGCACGCTGGGCGTGCCCATCTTCCAGGAACAGGTAATCAGGCTTGCCATGGTGGCAGCGGGCTTCAGCGCCGGCGAAGCCGACCGTTTGCGTCGGGCCATGGCCGCCTGGCACCGGCGCGGCGGACTCGAGCACTTCGAACAGCGTCTTATCGACGGCATGCGCGCAAACGGGTACACGGAGGATTTCGCACGCCAGATATTCGCCCAGATCCAGGGTTTCGGCGAATACGGTTTTCCCGAGTCCCATGCCGCGAGTTTCGCCCTGCTGGTGTATGCATCGGCATGGCTGAAGTGCCACGAGCCGGCGGCGTTTCTGTGCGCGCTGCTGAACAGTCAGCCGATGGGATTCTATTCCCCGGCGCAGCTGGTGCAGGACGCGCGCCGGCATGGCGTCGAAGTCCGCCCTGCGGACGTGCGCACCAGCGACTGGGACTGCACGCTGGAGAGCGGACGTTCTTGCGCGCCCGCGGTGCGGCTGGGATTGAGCCTGGTGCGGGGACTTTCGCGTGCCGGCGCGCGACGTCTGGTCGAGGCGCGAATGCAGGCGCCGTTCACCGGTGTCGCCGATCTGGCCCGGCGCGCACAGCTTGCGCGCCACGATCTCGGCATGCTTGCCGCCGCCGGAGCACTTGCCGGGCTGGCTGGACACCGGCATGTGGCGCATTGGACGGTAGCCGGTGTGGAGCCCGATCTGCCACTGCTCGAGGGACGCGACGTCGCCGAGGCGCAGCCGCTGCTGCGCCCGCCCACGGAGGGCGAGAACATTGTCGCCGATTATGCCAGCCTTGGACTCAGTCTGCGTCGTCATCCCCTGGCCCTGCTGCGTCTGCACCTGGACCGCCTCGGGGTACACTGCGCCGCCGCAGTGCGCCTGCTTTCCCGCGGCAGCCCGGTGCGTACTGCCGGTCTGGTCATCGGCCGTCAGCGTCCCGGCAGCGCCGGAGGCGTCATTTTCGTCACGCTCGAGGATGAGACTGGCCATGTCAATGTCATCGTCTGGCCGGGCGTGGCGGAGCGTGAGCGCCGGGCGCTGCTCGGTGCGCGCCTGCTGGTGGTGACCGGAGAAATCCAGAGGGAGGGCGAGGTGCTGCACGTGATTGCCCGGTGCCTGGAAGATCGTTCCGAGCTGCTCGGCGCGCTTGTCACACATTCGCGCGATTTCCGTTGAGTCACCAATCTGTCCGGAATGGACCAGCACCGGCTTGCCGTTACTGCGCAATGTGACGGGTCGCAGGCACAGACGCGATTTTCAAATTCCCGCCCCTCACCGGGGCGCGCGTCTTGAAGCGGAAGGGCGGCTGGTGACCGCGTATCGAGCGAGCTGGCGCCGCATTTGCTTCATGTCATATCGCACACGGACGTGACGGTGTAGGGTGGGGCGTGTACGTTGCCCGGGGGCCGACGGGATCCCGCCCGGATGATGCCGGTGCGAAATGCCACGCAGCATGACTGCATTGCTTGACATGGCCGGAGCAAAAATGAGGAAATCCAGGACCTGCAAAGGCGTGAAGCTCCTTATGCCATCAGGGTGTCGTAAGGGACATCGGAGTTCGATACGCATATCTATGATCCATATCCGGAATGCCGGATGGTGCCCGCAGCTCCCGGCCGGATGAAGCTAACCGGAAGGCGGGTGGTCGGGTCTGCGGCTCTGGCCTTGATGCTGGCAGCACCGTTGCATGCTCAGGCCGAGGATCTCGTGGGCGTGTACCACCAGGCGATGGCGTCGTCGCCAGTGATTGCACAGAGTCGCGCGCTGCTGCAGGCCGACCAGGCAGGCCATTCGATCGCCCGGGGACAGCTGCTGCCGCATCTTTCAGCCGGTGCCAGCGCCGGCGTAAACCACACCACCGTTTCCGGGGTGCTGCCCCAGAAGATCTCGGGATCTTTCTACTCGGACAGCTACAGCGTCACGCTCACCCAGCCGCTGCTGGATGGTTCAGCGTACGCCGCCCTTCACGCTGCCGACAGCCGTATCCGCGGTGACCAGGCGGCGCTGGCGTATGTGCGGCAGGCGCTGATCCTGAATGTCACCGAGGCCTATTTCGGCGTGTTGCGGCGCATCGCCGATGCGCGGGTGGCACGCGATCAGGAGCGACTGCTCGACAGCCTCTACCGCGAAGCCCAGGCCCGTCTGAAGATCGGTGCCGGGGATATCGTCGCCGTTGCCGAGGCCAGGGCGCGACTCGACGCCGCCCGGTCGGTACTGACGCGTGCCGATGATGCGGTTTCGGTTGCGAACCGCCAGCTCGAGCGCTTGACCCACGCCCCGGTGCCGCCGCTGTGCGATGTGAGGCCGTTTGCGCCGCGCGGCCCGGATCCGGACCGCATGCATCAGTGGGTGGCTATGGCCCTGCGCGATCAGCCGCTTCTGAGACAGGCGCGGGCACAATTGCGTGCCGACCGGGACCAGGTCGATGTGCGTCGGCGCGCCGCATGGCCGACGATCAGCATTTCCGGGATCGCCCAGCACGGTTATGGAGTGCTTCTGCCTGATATGACGATGAACACGGCCGGAGCCAGCCTCAATCTGGCCGTGCCGATTTTTGCCGGCGGCGCGATCGATGCCGGCGTGCGCCAGGCGCACGCGCAGGTCCGGGCACAGCAGGCGCATATCGCCGATCTGGACGACGGGATCCGCCTCGATACCCAGACCGCTTTTCTGGCCTTGCGCGACAGCGTCCCGCAATTGACGGAGGCACGTGCGGCACGCCGCTCCGCGGCGTTGTCGCTGAAGGCAACGCGCAAGGGCTACGATCTGGGCGTCCGGTCGATCCTGGATGTGCTGACGGCGGCATCCGATGCTGCCCAGGCGCAACGCGACTACGAACGGGCACTTTACGACCAGATCATCGCGCGCGTGCGGTTGAAGGCCGCGTCCGGCATTCTTGCTCCGGCCGACGTCGTTGCCGTCAACGATCTGCTGCGCCGGTGCGCGGCCCCATGAATCGCTACCGTTTTTTTTAAAGGAACCGCATCATGGCGATAACCCGAAAACAGCGTTTGATCGCAGTCGTGGCGGTGCTGGCTATTGTCGCCGTCGCTGCCTACCTGTACCTCAGGCGTGCCGGCCGGCCGGCAGACGCCCTCACGGTTTACGGTTCCATCGACATCCGGGAGATTCAGCTCGCTTTCAATGACAGCGGCCGCATCGCTGCCATCGCGGTGCAGGAAGGCGACCGGGTGCACCGCGGGCAGCTGCTGGCGAAGCTCGATCCGGCACGGTTCAGGGACGCAGTCGCCCAGGCGCAGGCAAGGCTTGCCGTCGCCCACCAGGTGCTTGCCCGTCTGCTCGCCGGATCGCGTCCGGAGGAAATCAACGAGGCGCGCGCGAATGCGGCGGCGGCGCTGGCCGTCTGGCGCAACGCCCGGGCGACCTATCGTCGCAATGCCGAGCTTGCGAAGGAACACTATCTGCCGCTGCAGGCCAGAGACGATGCCCGGCAAGCGCTGACGGTCGCGCGTTCACGCTGGCAGGCAGCCGAGCAGGCTCTGCGGCTGGCCATCAAGGGCCCGCGGCTGCAGGACATCGCCGCCGCCCGCGCCCAGGTGGCGGCCGATACGGCGGCGTTCGCTTTGGCGCAAAAGGAGCTGGCCGACACGCATCTCTATGCCCCGGAGAATGGCGTGATCGACAACCGGATCTTGGAGTCGGGTGACATGACAAGCCCGCAGACCCCGGTGCTGACCCTCGCGCTGGACAATCCGGTGTGGGCGCGGGCCTACGTTCCGGAGCCCGCCCTGGGCGAGCTGCGCGAGGGCATGCGCGCGGTGATCTCGAGCGACAGTTTTCCCGGCAAGCACTTCGAGGGGTGGGTGGGGTTCGTTTCGCCGGTCGCGGAATTTACTCCGAAGACGGTGGAGACGGCACAGCTGCGCACCGAGCTCGTCTATCGTATGCGGGTCTATGCGTGCAATCCGCAGGGTCGCCTGCGTCTCGGCATGCCGGTCACGGTGACCATCCCCCTTCCGGGCCGTCCGGCCCAGGGTCAATCGATCCACCCCTGCGCCCGTTGAGCCATGGCAACGGCCGCCCTGGTGTTCAAGGATGTGGAGAAGCGCTTCGCGGCAGGTGGCGGACGCATCACCGAAGCGCTGAAGGGACTCAGTGTGGAGATCGCGGCGGGCGTCATTACCGGTCTTCTCGGACCGGACGGCGCCGGCAAAACCACCCTGATGCGGCTGGCCGCCGGGCTGCTGCTGCCTGATCGCGGGCAGATTTCGGTATTCGGACACGATGCTACGAGCGAGGCCCGCGCCTCCTCCGGATCGATCGGGTATATGCCGCAGCGGTTCGGTCTCTACGAAGATCTGACCGTACGCGAGAACCTGGAACTGTACGCCGACCTCCAGGGGCTTGCGGGCGATGCGCGTTCGGCGCGCTATGACGAACTGCTGGTGATGACCGCGCTCGGGCCATTCGGAACGCGCCGTGCCGGCGCACTGTCCGGCGGCATGAAGCAGAAGCTCGGGCTCGCGTGCGTATTGCTGAGCACGCCGCGACTGCTGCTTCTCGATGAGCCGACGGTCGGCGTGGACCCGATTTCCCGCCGCGAGCTGTGGATCATCATCGAGCGTCTCGCGCGGGAAGGGGTCACGGTGCTGATGAGCACGGCTTACCTTGACGAGGCGGAACGCTGTCAGGATCTCGTGATGCTGAACGAAGGCAGGCTGCTCGGCCAGGCCGGTCCGGAATCGTTTCGCGCGCCGCTCGTGGGACGGTCCTATCTGGTGCGTGCCGCGGACGGCGGGCGCCGCCGGTTGCAGCAGCAGCTCGCGCACCGGACCGGCGTCATCGATGCGCAGCTGCAGGCCAGCGAGGTCAGGGTCATTCTGTCTGAAGGCGCAACGCCGCAACCCGGACCCGGGGAGACCTGGGAGCAGGCGGTTCCACGCGTCGAAGACGCCTTTGTCGCCCTGCTGCAGGGCGGACGCACCCGGGTGAAGCGCGAGGCTGCCGCAGCCGGCCCGGCTTCCGGGCCGGTCCGCTTGCCTCCAGGTGTGGTGATCATGGCCCGGGATCTGCGGCGTTCCTTCGGAACATTCGAGGCCGTCAAGGGGGTGAGTTTCGACGTATCCACCGGGGAGGTATTCGGGCTTCTCGGCGCCAATGGCGCCGGTAAAACCACGGCATTCCGCATGCTTTGCGGACTGCTTCTGCCCACGGCGGGCAAGCTGAGCGTCGCCGGGGCCGATATGTATCACGCCGGCGCGTCAGCGCGTCAGCGCATCGGCTATGTGTCGCAGCGCTTCGTTCTCTACGGCAACCTGAGTGTGGCGCAGAATCTTCAATTCTTCGCCGGGGTCTATGGCCTCGGACGTGCGGCGCTCGATGCGCGTCTGCGCTGGGCCGAGGAGGAGTTCGATCTCGGACCGTACCGTTCGGTTAACGCCAGCGCGCTGTCGGTTGGCTATAAACAGCGGCTTGCGCTGGCCTGTGCACTGCTCCATGAGCCGCAGATACTGTTTCTGGATGAACCGACCTCCGGCGTGGATCCGCTCGCGCGCCGCGAGTTCTGGGAGCGCATCAACGCCCTGGCGCACGACGGTGTCACGGTGATGGTCACTACCCATTTCATGGAGGAGGCCGAGTATTGCGACCGTCTGGTACTCATGTCGCAAGGCGAGGTGCTTGCATCCGGCACGCCACCGGAGATCCGCCGCCTCGCCCAGACCCCGGAGCGGCCGGACCCGACGATGGAAGACGCATTCATCGTGCTGATCGCAGAGCATGAGCAGAGCATCCGGAGAGCCTCATGAACCGGATGCGGCTGCGCGGCCTCATTCGCAAGGAATTCCTGCAGATCATGCGCGATCCGTCGGCAATTGCCATCGCCGTGGTTCTGCCGTTCGTCCTGCTGCTGCTTTTCGGATACGGCGTATCGCTCAACGCGCGGCGCGTGCCGCTGGCGCTGGTTGCACCGCACTCGCCGCAGGCGCAGGAACTGCTGGGAGGGTTCGATCACTCGCCCTATTTCGTGCCGCGGCGCTACGCGACCATGGCGGCGGCGACCCATGCGCTCGTCCGCCGCCGGGTGCAAGGCATCGTGTGGCTGCGCAGTGACTTCGGGCGCCACGTGCTGGCGCGGGGCAATGCGGGCATCGGCGTGTTCGTCAACGGCGTCGACGCGAACAATGCCGGTCTGCTCGAGGCCTATATCCGCGGAGTGTGGCTCGGCTGGCTTTCGCGGCAGGCGCAGGCCCAGGGCAGTGCGCTCAGTGTTCCGGTCACGGTGGAGCAGCGCATCTGGTTCAATGCGGCGCTGCGCAGCCGCAATTATCTGGTGCCCGGCCTGATTGCCATCGTCATGACCCTGATCGGTGCGCTGCTCACCGCGCAAGTGGTGTCGCGCGAATGGGAACGCGGGACTATGGAGGCGCTCATGGCCACTCCGGTCAGCATGGCCGACATTCTGCTGAGCAAGCTCATTCCCTATTTTGTGCTCGGCATGGCAGGGATGGCGCTGTCGGTGGCGATGGCGGTGTGGCTGTTCACGGTCCCGCTTCGTGGTACGCTGCTTGTCCTGTTTTCTGCGTCCGGGCTGTTTCTGCTTGTCGCGCTGGGCATGGGGCTGCTCATATCGACGGTTGCCAAGAACCAGTTCATATCGGCGACGATCGCCATCGTTACCACCTTTCTGCCCGCGTTCATCCTGTCGGGCTTCATCTTCGATCTGAACTCAATGCCGTGGCCGGTCCGCCTCCTGACGCATATCGTCGCCGCCCGGTATTTCGTCGCTATCCTTCAGACGGTATTCGGTGCGGGCGATTTATGGCCGGTGGTGCTGGCCAACGCGGCCGCCCTGTGTGTCATGGCGGCCTTCTTTCTCGGCCTCACCTGGCGGCTGTCGCGCAAGCGCCTGGACTGACGCCATGTGGCCACGGATCCGGGCTTTGGTCATAAAGGAATTTCTGGCGCTCCTGCGGGACAAGGTGGCCAGAATGACGATGATCGTGCCGCCACTGCTGCAGCTGGTCATTTTTGGCTATGCCGCGACGTTCAACATCCGGGACATTCCTTACGCCGTATACGACCAGGATGGCGGCGCGGCGTCACACGAACTGCTGGCGCGTTTCGAGGGATCTTCGTTCTTCCGCCGCAAGGCGGTACTCACCGCCGAACGCCAGATCGCACCGGTGATCGACGACAAGCGTGTGCTGCTGGTCATTCACATTGGCCCGCAGTTCAGCCGCGATCTGTTGGCACACCGCCCGGCCCGGATCCAGGTGATCATCGATGGCAGGAACTCCAATACCGCGGCGCTCGCGGGTAACTACGTGAATGAGGTGGTGCAGGGTTTCGACACCGAATGGGCCGCGACCCATGGCTGGCAGGCGCCTCCGGCGCAGCTTGTCGTGCGCTCCTGGTTCAATCCGGATCTGCTGTCCCGCTGGTTCATCGTCCCCGGGATCATCGGGTTGCTCACGCTGGTGGTCACCCTGCTGGCGACCGGGCTGTCGGTGGCGCGCGAGCGGGAAAGCGGCACGTTCGATCAGTTGCTGGTTACGCCGCTAGGGTCGGCCGAAATCCTGCTCGGCAAGTCCGTCCCGGGATTCGTCATCGGGTTGATGGAGGCGACCGTAATCCTGGTTGCGGCTGTATTCTGGTTCGACGTGCCCTTCACGGGCAGCCTGGTGGCGCTGTATCTCGGGCTTGTCGTATTTCTGCTCTCCGGCATTGGAATCGGCCTGATGATTTCGTCCATGTCCGTGACCCAGCAGCAGGGGGCGCTCGGGGTTTTCCTGTTCATGGTCCCGGCGGTGATTCTTTCGGGATTTGCCACACCCATCGCCAACATGCCCCTGGCGGTGCAGTACCTGACCTACCTCGATCCGCTGCGCTATTTCCTGGTGATTCTGCGCGGCACCTTCCTCCAGGGCGACGGCGCCGGCGTGCTTGGATCGCAGTACGCCGGGCTCGCGGCACTCGCACTCGCCAGCATGACGCTCGCCGCCTGGCTTTTCCGCCACCGCATGTCCTGAGGTGCGGGCAACGATGTCCACGGGCGTCGATCCCGAGCGACCGATGCGCCGGCATCAGGCGACGGATTCCCGGGGTGTCGGCATGATCGAGAGCGCACCCGCGCCGGGTCTCGATGCATCGAGTGCGGTCGCGTTGTCGTGTCGGAGGCAATTCGCCGGGGCAATTCAGCCGCCTGGCCGAAGGGAAACAGCCGGGTATTCGCCGCGGGCACGGCCCTGCGCCGAGCCGTGAATCTTGATGAGGATCAATGTTCAGCGGTTCCGCTCAGGTATCGTGGGGCATCGAATGAAAATCACCGCGCGCGATGCACGCTGCTCTACCGGACTGTCAGCCTGCGGGTTGTGGACCGCGCAGTCCGGTGGGTTGCAGGTTATCGACGGCGACGCATGAACATACTGACGGTAAACAGCGGCAGTTCTTCGGTGCGCCTCGCGGCCTTCAGGAGTCCGGGCGAAGGCCGGCTGGAAATGCTTGCGTCGGCGCATGAGGAACTGGCAACTGCGGCGCAGGAGGATTTTCTCGCGCGCTTTATCGCACAGCACGGGCTGGCGGATATTTCCGTGGTGGCCCACCGTGTCGTGCACGGCGGCGCCTTGCTGGTGGAATCGCGTTGCGTGGACGAGGCGGTCGAGCACGAGATCGAGCGGCTCGAGCCGCTGGCGCCCCTGCATAACGAGCAGGCGCTGCGCTGGATCCGCTCGTGCCGCGCGCGCTTCGGATCTGCCATCCCGCAGGTCGCGGTATTCGATACGGCGTTCTATTCCAATCTGCCCGATGCCGCGCGCAGCTACGCACTGCCGCGGCTGATGACGGAGAAATACCGGCTGCGGCGCTACGGGTTCCACGGGCTTGCCCACCGGGCCATGTGGCGGCGATGGACGCAGCTGCGCGGGGCGCAGGCCGGGCGCGGCCGGATCATCAGTCTGCAGCTCGGCTCCGGCTGCTCGGTGACCGCCATCCGGGACGGAACGGCGCTCGATACCTCGATGGGGTTCTCGCCCCTGGAGGGCCTGGTCATGGCCACCCGCTGCGGGGACATCGACGCGGGGCTGCTCACCTATCTGCAGCGCAACGAGGGACTGACGCCGGACCAGACGGACCGAATGCTGGAGAAGCAGTCGGGACTCCTTGGTGTGTCGGGCGTGAGCGGCGATATGCGAGAGCTGCTTGCCGACGACGGCGCGGGGGCGCGGCGGGCGATCGAGCTTTTCTGCTATCGAGCACGCAAGTATCTCGGTGCGTACCTCGCGGTACTGGGCGGAACCGATGGCATCGTGTTCGGTGGCGGCATCGGCGAGCATGCGCCGCGGGTGCGCGAGCGCATCCTGTCCGGCATGGAATGGTGCGGGGTCGCGCTGGACCGGACCGCAAACGGCGCGGCCGGCGGCGAGCGGCGCATCAGCAGCGCGCAGAGTGCCGTGGATGTCTGGGTTTTCTCGGTGGATGAAGCCGGGGAACTCGCCCGCGAGGCGCTCGCGGTCATGGCGCGGCGTTGAGAGGACCATGCAGGCCGCATCGCCTGGCGGATGGAGCAATCTGGAGGGATGAACATGAAAGAAACCGAAGATGCAGTTTCCGGTGGCAGCAAAGGTGCCAGGCACCGTGCAGCTGCCGTGGCCGCCGGTCCGCTGTCGGCCGAGGAGTTGCGCAAGATGGACGCCTACTGGCGGGCGGCCAATTATCTGTCGATCGGCCAGATCTATCTGGTCGACAATCCGCTGCTTTCAAAGCCGCTCGTGCTCGAACACATCAAGCCGCGCCTGCTGGGGCACTGGGGGACGACCCCGGGGCTCAATTTCATCTATGTCCATATGAATCGGCTGATCAAGGCGCAGGATCTCAACGTCATCTACGTTGCCGGCCCCGGACATGGCGGCCCCGGACTGGTTGCCAATACCTATCTGGAGGGCAGCTACAGTGAGTTCTATCCCAACATTCCGTGCGATACAGAGGGCATGAAGCGGCTGTTCCGGCAGTTTTCCTTTCCGGGGGGCATACCCAGCCATGTGGCGCCGGAAACCCCAGGCTCCATCCACGAGGGTGGAGAGCTCGGTTATTCGCTGGCGCATGCATTCGGTGCCGTTTTTGACAATCCGGATCTGATCGCATGCTGTGTCGTCGGCGACGGGGAAGCCGAGACCGGTCCGCTGGCCACGGCTTGGCATTCCAACAAGTTTCTCAATCCGGTACGTGACGGCGCAGTGCTGCCCATTCTTCACCTGAACGGCTACAAGATCGCCAACCCGACGGTGCTTGCGCGCATAGGCCACGAGGAGCTGGAGAGTCTGCTGACGGGCTACGGCTATCACCCGTATTTCGTGGAAGGTTCGGATCCAGCGTTGATGCACCAGCAGATGGCGGCCACGCTGGATCGTGCGATTGCGGAAATCAAGGAGATCCAGAACGAGTCGCGTTTGCACGGGGTCGTGCAGCGGCCGCGCTGGCCGGCCATCGTGCTGCGTTCCCCCAAGGGCTGGACCGCTCCGGCTGAAGTCGACGGAAAGAAGCTGGAAGGCTATTGGCGCGCGCACCAGGTTCCGATCACCGAGATGGACAGCAATCCGCAGCATGTAAAGCTGCTTGAGCAGTGGATGAAAAGTTATCGGCCCGAGGAGCTGTTCGACGGCAACGGGCGACTGCTTCCGGAACTGGCGGCCCTGGCACCCACGGGTGCCCGGCGCATGGGATCCAACCCTCACGCCAACGGCGGGCTGCTGCTGAAGGAACTGAACCTGCCTGACCTGAGCGATTACGCGGTCCCGGTACCGCGGCCCGGCGCAGTACAGGGCGAGTCGACGCGCGTAGCCGGAACATTCCTGCGCGACGTGATGAAGATAAACCAGGCAGCGTGCAATTTCCGGGTCATGGCCCCGGACGAACTTGCGTCCAACCGGCTCGATGCGCTGCTCGAGGTGACCGGGCGTGCGTGGGTGGCGGAAACGCTGCCGGAAGATGACCGCTTGGCGCGTGATGGCAGGGTGATGGAGATCCTGTCGGAACATACCTGCCAGGGGTGGCTCGAGGGATACCTGCTTACCGGACGTCACGGACTTTTCACCTGCTACGAGGCGTTCATCCACATCGTGGATTCCATGTTCAACCAGCATGCCAAATGGCTCAAGGTCGCCAGCAAGGAGATTCCCTGGCGCCGTCCGATTGCATCCCTCAACTACCTGCTTACTTCCCATGTATGGCGTCAGGATCATAATGGCTTTTCCCATCAGGATCCCGGTTTCATCGACCATGTGGTCAACAAAAAGGCCGATGTGATCCGCGTCTATCTGCCCCCGGATGCCAACACGCTGCTTATAGTCGTGGATTCCTGCCTGCGCAGCCGCAATCGGGTCAATGTGATCGTTGCCGGAAAGCAGCCCGAGGCGCAGTGGCTCGATCTGGATGCGGCGCGCAGACACTGTGCCACCGGCATCGGCATCTGGAACTGGGCGAGCAGCGATCAGGGCGGAGAGACCGATGTCGTCATAGCCTGTGCCGGGGACGTGCCGACGCTCGAAGTCCTGGCGGCTGTCGATCTGCTGCGGCGGAATCTGCCGCAGCTTCGCGTCCGGGTGGTGAACGTCGTCGACCTGATGACTCTGCAGCCGAAGGAGGAGCATCCGCATGGGCTGTCCGACAAGGATTTCGATGCGCTGTTCACACCGGACAAGCCGGTCATCTTCGCCTACCACGGATATCCCTGGCTGATCCACCGGCTGACCTATCGGCGCACGAATCATGCGAACATGCATGTGCGTGGCTACAAGGAAGAGGGCACCACGACCACCCCGTTCGATATGGCGGTGCGCAACGATCTTGACCGCTTTCACCTGGTGGAGGATGTGATTGACCGGGTACCGAGCCTCGGATATCGCGCGGCCCATCTGAAGCAGGCAATGCGCGACAGGCGCGTCGATCATTTCGAGTATATCCGGCGCCATGGCGAGGACATGCCCGAGGTGCGCGAGTGGCAATGGCCCTACTGAAGAGCCCCTTCGACCAGCGTGCCGGCTATTGGCCGGCACGAGCGAGGTTTTTCGCATGATCGTCACCGGGAGTGCGATGCCCGTCGGGTTGCCCGTGGAGCTTCAACCTCTGGTTGAACTGGCGACTGATATGTTCTGGACCTGGAGCCACGCAGGTGACGCCCTGTGGAGGGCAATAAATCCGGAAATCTGGGCGCAGACCGCAAATCCCTACGTCATTCTGCAGAACCTGTCGCCCGGGCGCATGCGGGAGCTGACACAGGATGCCGTCGTTCGCAGCGAACTGGAGCGCCTGGTGCGCTCCAGACAGGAGTACCTCAGTCGCCCTTGCTGGCACGAGACGGTGGCAAACGCGCGCAACGTGCCGGTGGCCTATTTCAGCATGGAGTTCGGTCTGAGCGAAGCGCTGCCGCTTTATGCCGGCGGCCTCGGGGTGCTCGCCGGAGATCATCTCAAGGCGTCGAGTGACCTCGGGGTTCCGCTGATCGGCGTGGGATTGCTCTATCAGGAGGGTTATTTCCGTCAGACCCTCGATGCCGGCGGCCAGCAACAGGAAACCTATCCCTATAACGATACGACAAGCCTGCCGATCGTTCCGGCAGAGATCGGCACCGACGGCTGGCTGCACGTATCGATCGAATTTCCCGGGCGTCTGGTCAGGTTCCGGGTATGGCAGGTGCGTGTGGGGCGGATCATGCTCTACCTGTTAGACAGCAACGATCCGCTCAACAGTCCTCGCGACCGCGGCATCACCGGCCGGCTTTATGGCGGCGGTCAGGAACTGCGCCTGGTGCAGGAAATCGCGCTGGGTATCGGCGGCTGGCGCACGCTGGAGGCGCTGGGACTGGAAGTGGAGGTGTGCCACCTGAACGAGGGACACGCCGCATTCGTGACGCTCGAACGGGCGCGGGCGTACATGCAGTCGCATCATGTGGAGTTCTGGGAAGCGTTGTGGGCGACCCGTGCCGGCAACGTCTTCACCACCCATACTGCGGTGCCATCTGGATTCGACAGTTACAAATCATCGCTGCTGGCGCGCTACGGCGGCGATTATTCTGCGGGATTCGGCATTTCCGCCTCCGAACTTCTGGCGCTGGGGCGGAAAAATCCGGCCGATACCGGTGAACCGTTCAACATGGCCTATCTGGCCGCACGTACCTGCGGTGTGATCAACGGCGTGAGCCGCTTGCACGGAGAGGTGAGTCGGCGCATTTTCCAGGGCCTGTATCCGCGCTGGCCGCAGCGCGAGGTTCCGGTCAGTCATGTCACAAACGGTGTGCACGTGCCGACATGGGACTCGTCCTGGGCGGACCGGATCTGGACCGATACCTGCGGAAAAGACCGCTGGCTGGGGGCGCTCGAAGATCTCGGTCCGGCGATCGAGGCTCTGGACGATGAGACCGTTTGGGCCTTTCGCGGCCGGCAGCGCAGCGACCTCGTGCGCTACGCGCGCGAGCGGCTTGCCCGCCAGCTCGGACAGCGCGGGGCGGACGCCCAGGCGGTGGCAGGCGCGCGCGACATCCTCGACCCGAACGCCCTGACCATCGGTTTTGCGCGGCGCTTCGCCGAGTACAAGCGGCCCAATCTGTTGCTGCGCGACACCCGGCGTCTGGTGCGGCTGCTGACCAACCATGACCAGCCGGTCCAGATCATCGTGGCCGGAAAGGCACATCCCCTCGATGAGGAGGGAAAGCAGTTCGTGCGCCAATGGGTCGAGTTCGTGCAGCGACCCGAGGTGCGTAAGCGCGCGGTGTTTCTCGAAGACTATGACATGACGCTCGCCCAGGAGATGGTGCAGGGCGTCGACCTGTGGATCAACACACCGCGACGCCCATGGGAAGCCTGCGGCACGAGCGGCATGAAAGTGCTGGTGAACGGAGGCATCAACCTGTCGGAGCTTGATGGCTGGTGGGCCGAAGCGTATTCGCCGGAGGTCGGCTGGTCGCTCGGCGACGGTCGTGAGCACAGCGAGCCGGACTGGGACGGGATCGAGGCCACCCAGCTGTATCATCTGCTCGAACAGGAAGTGTTGCCGGTGTTCTACGGGCGCGATGCCGACGGAATCCCGCACCGCTGGGTGGCGCGCATGCGTGCCAGCATGGCACGGCTTGCACCCAGATTCAGCAGCAACCGCATGGTGCAGGAATACGTGCAGAACATATATCGGCCGGCCGCCGAGGCCTTCCAGCAGCGCGTGGCTGATGCGGGGAAAGGTGCGCGCGAGCTGCGTGCGTGGGAGCAGAATCTAGCGCGACACTGGCCCGGAATCCATCTGGGCAATCTGGAGGTGTGGCAGGAATCCGACGGCTGGTCGTTTTCGCTGGCCGTGTATCTTGGCGAAATCCCGCCGGAGGAAGTGGCAGTCGAGATCTACGCCGATGAGGTAGAGGCCCAGCCGCCGGTGCGGGTGGGGCTGGAACGCCAGGCAGCGATACCGGGCGCGGCAAACGGCTATGTCTACCGTTGCCGCATCGCCAGCACACGTCCCGTGACGCATTTTACTCCGCGGGTTGTCCCCTTCCATCCGCATGTACACGTGCCGCTCGAGCTCAACCTTGTGCTGTGGGGGTTGAGCGCGGTGAGCGTACATTTGCCGCCGGGCAGCGGGTAAGTCACGAACCCCGGAGCCGGGATGGAAAGGCGCGGCCGGACCGATCCGGCAAGCGCTGCGGGCAATCAGTTCAGGCAAACGCGCGCCGCCGGCGCGATCTGCGAACGCAGCAGCGCGTTGCGTGCCTCCCACTCCGTTGCGGGTTCCAATGCGTCGAGGAAACGGACTTTGCCGCCGATGCGTGCCGCGATGGGGATGCCGTCGCGGAACAGCACGCGGTTTCCGCACAGCGCCGGAATGCGTGCCCCAGGCGTCAGGATCCCGACAAGGTTCAAAGGATCGGACGCGCTGAGCGATACCAGCGTCCCGTTCGGACTCCGCTTACGCAAGGCGCGCAGCGTGTCAATCGCGCCCGGCAGGGCGTATTGCTCGCCGGTGAAGCCGGCGACGAAGCGCCCGCCCCGGATCTCGCCACGCGCCTCAAGTCTCCGGTACACGCGCAGCAGCTCGTACCAGGATGGCAGCCACGCGCCTTCCCGCTCGAGCAACCGCTTGAAGATCACGCCGTAGCGGCGCAGCAGCTGGAGCGCGATCTGTTCGACCATCTCGTGTTCGCTGCCGGACCTCGCCCCCGGTCCGGGCCGGGCAACCGCGATCGTTTCGCCAGCCTGGGGGTGCAGGTCGAGCAATGTCCAGCGCCCGGCATTCGCGATTCCCGAAGAGGATGCGTGTACGCGCGCACGTGCGCGCCGCCGCCCGTGCGGAGCGATCAGCGCGCGCAGACCGGTGAAGCCGTCGGAGTGCGCAAGCCCGGCCGCCACGAGTTCCGCCAGCGCCTCCTCGGCCTGGACCCGCAGCAGGCCGCTCACGCGCAAAAGCTCCTCGAAAAACGAGGCGCCCCGTGCAGCCAGCAAGCCCGCCAGCGCCTGGGCCCGGGTCGAAAGCTGCACATCGGCGGAATGGCATGCCTGCGCCAGTGTGCGCCACAGGCCCAGATGTGGGCGCGCCATCAGTGCAATGGGTGCGGTGCGCACTGAGGTGGCCGCTCGCTCTCTGCCCGTGGTGGACCGTGGTGGCGTGAGCCGGGCCCACGTAATGCGACCCGAAAGACACAGGCCGTCGAGCCACTGGGGATCGTACTGTGGTACGCGGCTCGCCAGGATGTCCTGCTCCCAGGCGCTGCTGGCCGCTTCGAAGCCCTCAAGCTGGTCGATGACTGCTGCCAGGGCCTGAGGTCCCTCGCGCGACGGATCGGATCCCAGGCCATGCCATTCGAGCAGAAAACGCAGAAAGTCAGCCGCACTGACCGGTTCGATTTCGGCGCGTAGCTGCTTGAGGGTGTAGCGGTGAATCCGCGCCAGAAGCCGGCGTTCGCACCATTCGGTCTCACCACCCCCGCTGGCCGGTTGCGGAGAGAAGCGCCCGCGCAGCGCGAAACCCTCGGCTTCCAGTGCTGCCAGAGCGTGCTGGACCGCGTCCGGACCGGCGCCGATATGGCCCGCGAGGGTCGCGGCCGTGACCGGGCCGAGCCCCTGCAGGCGCCCGCGCACCAGTTCCCTCGTCGCTTCGTCCGCAGCCCAGATGCGCAAGCCGGACTCGGTAGGCGGATCGACCGGCGGTTCGGCTTGCGCTTCCGGAAATACAGCGCGCAGCAGCGGCAGCTGTTCGGCTGCCGCCCACAGCAGGGCCTTGCCGGTGCGTAACCGTGTTGCCCGGCGGGCAGCGGCCAGCTGTTCGAAGTGGGCCGCCCATCCGCTGGACAGGCCTTCACGCTCGCTGACAGCGAGCAGTACCATCAGGGCATCGTGCAGTTCATCGGCGTTCGCGGCTTCTGGCCATGCCTCTTCCTGAACGCGGCGTATCGCCGCCGGGTCGAGCCGGCCAAGATCGGCGGCGGAAACCGGGTCGAGCCAGCGCCGGCTCATGACTGCCTGGGTGCGACGTTCCTCGAGCGGCGCATCGTCGAGAAAGGCGTAAGGCTTGGCGTTGAGGATTTCCTGCGCAAGCGGCGAAGGGTGCGGCAGGTCGCGTGCGACGGTTGTCTTTGCGCCGTGCTCCAGGTCGCGCAGGAGGCAGACGAGACCGTCGATGTCCATGGCTGTCTCCAGACAATCGGAGATTGTCTGATTGACGAGCGGATGGTCGGGGACCGCGCGCTCACCCACGATATTTTCCGCGCAGGCGATCTGGTCGGGAAACACGACGGCAACCAGATCCTCTGCCTGCATGCGCTGCAGGGCGGGTGCGGTCCTGACGCCACCGCGGCTGCGCTTGATTGCGAGCGCGATGGTGGCGCTCCAGCGCCAGCGCGTGGTGAACAGCGGTGCAGCCAGCAGCGCCTGGATCAGCACTTCGCGGACACTGGTGCTTTTCAGATAGCGCGTGACGTCCTCCAGATCGAAACTGTGAGTCTCACCGAGCGACAGCACGATCGCATCTTCAGTGGCTGCTGCCTGCAGCTCGAAGTTGAATTTCCTGCAGAAACGCTTGCGCAGAGCGAGTCCCCAGGCCCGGTTGATCCGGCTGCCGAACGGGGCATGTACCACGAGCTGCATGCCTCCAGCCTCGTCGAAAAACCGTTCGAGTACGATTGTCTGCTGGGTCGGCAGGGTTCCGAGCATGGCCTTTGCCGCCGCGAGGTACTCGGTAATCTGGGCGGCGGCGCCTGCGCTCAGACCGAGATTGCG
Source organism: Pseudomonadota bacterium (assembly GCA_021819085.1). Taxonomy (GTDB): domain Bacteria; phylum Pseudomonadota; class Gammaproteobacteria; order Acidiferrobacterales; family UBA6901; genus JAJYCY01. The sequence goes on from JAKASJ010000002.1 coordinate 27,912, forward strand.
GGACAGGTTCGAGGCCGTCCGCGCAATCGACTCCGGATCCACCTCCGTGAGTGAGTGCGCAATGTCGGTGCGCAGGCGCGAAACCGCGGCGGACAGTTCATCGCTGCGTGCCGGCGCCTCGCCGATCCAGAAGGGAATGTTCGGAGGCTGTCCCTGGGCGTCCTCGACGCGTACCCGGCCCGATTCGATCCTGCGGATTCGATACGAGGTGTTGCCCAGCTGGAAGACATCGCCGGCCATGCTTTCAACAGCAAAATCCTCGTTCAGCGTACCAATAAAGACGTCCGCCGGTTCTAGGACAACCTGATAGTCTGCGCTGTCGGGAATCGCACCGCCGCAGGTGAGCGCCGTGAGGCGGGCGCCCTTGCGTGCGTGCAGGCGCCGGTTCACGCCATCGCGGTGCAGGTAGGCGGAGCGCCGGCCGCGGCGCGTGCTGAACCCCTCCGCGAGCATGCGCACGACATCGTCGAACTCGGCGCGCGTCAGGTCACGGTAGGGATAGGCGCGGCACAGGCGTTCGTAGAGCCCATCTTCGCCCCAGTCGCGCGCCGACACCTCGGCCACGATCTGCTGCGCCAGAACATCGAGCGGCTTGGATGGGATGGTCAGCCGGTCGAGCTCGCCGCGCCGTACCGAATCCAGCAAGGCGGCGCATTCCACAAGTTCGTCGCGGCTCAAGGGGAACAGCCGGCCACGCGGGGTGCCCCCGATCGTATGTCCCGACCGTCCCACACGCTGAAGAAACGTGGAGATCGACCGCGGCGACCCGATCTGGCACACCAGGTCGACGTCGCCCACGTCGATGCCGAGCTCAAGCGAGGCGGTGGCCACCAGTGCCTTGAGATGGCCCGACTTGAGCCGCCATTCGGCATCCAGACGCTGGTCTTTGGCCAGGCTTCCATGGTGGGAAGTGACCTGGTCCTTGCCCAGGCGTTCGCTCAAATAGCGCGAGACGCGTTCTGCGAGGCGGCGGGTGTTGACGAAAACGAGCGTGGTTCTGTGGGCGGAAACCAGCTCGGTCAGCCGATCGTAGATTTCCTCCCAGGCGTCGGTCGACATTACTGCGTCTAGCGGCGTATCCGGCAGTTCCAGGCCGAGGTCGCGCTCGCGCACATGGCCAATGTCCACGATGGTGCAGTCGGTTGTCTCCGTCCCGGTGAGGAATCGGGCCAGTTCCGAGATCGGCTTCTGGGTTGCGGACAGGCCGATGCGCACGAACGGCCGCTCGACCAGGGCGCTCAGCCGTTCCAGAGACAGGCTCAGGTGGGCGCCGCGCTTGGTGCCGGCGACAGCGTGGATTTCATCCACGATCACGGTGCGGACGCCGGCCAGCATTCGCCGCCCCGATTCTGCCGTCAGCAGCAGATACAGGGACTCGGGTGTTGTCACCAGTATGTGCGGAGGCCGCCGGATCATGGCAGAGCGCTCTGCGGGCGTGGTATCGCCACTGCGCACCTGGGCGCGGATCGCCACGCCATCCAGGCCTGCCGACTGGATCTGCGCTGCGATGCCGGCGAGCGGGTCGCGCAGATTGCGCTCGATATCGTTGGAAAGAGCTTTCAGCGGCGAAACATAAAGAACCTGGGTCCTGTCTTCAAGTCCATACTCCGCAGCCTGCCGGACGAGCGCATCGATGGCGGCGAGAAAGGCGGCCAGTGTCTTTCCCGAGCCGGTGGGAGCGGCGATCAGGGTATGACGGCCGCTCTGTATTGCGGGCCATGCCGCACGTTGCGGAGGAGTGGGTGTACCGAATTTCCGGACAAACCACGCATGAACAGCCGGGTGGAAATGAACCGTGCGCATCGCTGGAAGGTTATCATGCCGTGCCGTCGCCGGTCATCCGTGGCAGCGGAAGGCGCCTGGACGCTCGTTGCTGGCGTCGCGGAAAGTCGGCATGCGTTGGTAGTGATCTGCGGCCGGCACCGTGGCGCCATGCTCTGCCGCAAGCGGGTGGCCACGGCCGGCATAATTCGGTAGCATCGAAATCCTGTGATAACGGTAGGCAAGGATGCTCAATACCGGACCGAGGTGACCATGCCCCTACCCGATTATCGAGGCGGCAGCATCGTGAACCTCATGGCCTCCCTAGTTGCCGGGCTTGGCGGCGGCGACACCGGCTATGTTCCGTTGGCGGCTCTGGAGGCGGAGGCGGTCACCCGCCGTCGGCATGCGGTATTGCTGGTGGTGGATGGGCTTGGCCACGAATATCTCACCCGTTCCGAACCGGGGGCAGCCCTGCGGCGCGGGCTTAGGGGGCGCATCACCTCGGTATTTCCGTCCACGACCGCGACCGCGATCACCACGTTCCTGACCGCGGCCGCCCCGCAACAGCACGGCCTTACCGGCTGGTTTACGTATTTCCGCGAGCTCGGCAGCGTTATTGCCGTGCTTCCCTTCCAGGATCGCCATGGAGGCATGGGGCTCGATGAATCCGGCATCGATGCGGCGCGGTTTTTCGGGCACCGATCGGTGTTCGATCGCATCAGCCGTCGCTGTTACACCGTGACACCGCAGCGTCTGATCGATTCGGCGTTCAATGTTGCCCACAGTCATGGGGCGATACGTCGTGCCTACACCACGCTTCCGCAGTTTTTCGATGTGATCGGAAGAGGGCTCGATGAGGGTGGCGAACCGAGCTTCACCTATGCCTATTGGCCGGAACTGGACCGGCTGGCGCATGAGCATGGCGTCGCGAGTCGCCAGGTGTCGATGCATCTGGAAGAACTCGATGCCGCCTTTGACTATTTCATCGATGTCATACGCGGTCATGACGCCATCGTAATCGTGACCGGAGATCATGGGTTCATCGATACAAGCCCGGACCGTGTCATCGAGCTTGAAGCCCATCCGGCCCTGTCTGAGACTCTGGTCATGCCCTTGTGCGGAGAGCGGCGCGCAGCATTCTGCTATGTGCATCCGGACAAATGCATGCAGTTCGAGGACTACGTCACGACACGGCTAGATCGTGAGGCAACTCTGGTCAAGAGTGCCGAGCTGCTGGCTCAGGGGTACTTCGGCCTTGGAGCGCCGCACCCGCACCTGGGCGACCGGATCGGCCACTATGCGCTCATCATGAACGAGAACTTCGCGATCAATGATTCGGTTGCGGGCGAGCACCGGCACGTCCAGATTGGTGTGCACGGTGGCCTGAGTTCCGAGGAGATGTTTGTTCCGCTGATCGTATTCGCGCCCTGACGCCGGACGGCGGTGCTGCCCTGGTACGGCGATGCCCGGGCGCAGGCATGCACGACCCCGGCGGCCGGTATACAATAGCTGTGCCGTCTGCCCGCAATGGATGTGCCGGGACGCACGGTCTGCGGCACCGACGGCTGGCATTCGACGTCGACGGGCCGCAGCATCCCGGCGCTACCTGGGTTCCGCGGCAGACTCCAGACCTGGATGCAATCAGCGGAGGTGGCTCTTGTACAAGAAGATCCTGGTTCCGGTGGATGGCAGCGACACGGCAAATGCAGCCCTGCAGGAGGCCATCAAGCTGGCGCGCAGCGAGTCCACGGGATTGCGCATCATCCACGTTGCCGATTCCTCGGCCGCCGTCTGGGATTCCGAGTTCGCTCCCGTAGACCTCGAACAGATCCGAGAATCCGTGCGCAGCTTCGCGCGCAATATCCTGGAGCAGGCACAACGGACAGCCCGCGAGGCAGGCATCGATGCGGAAACCCGGCTGGTAGAGATGGAGACGCCCGGTCAGCGGGTCGCCAAAGTCATCGCCGAGCATGCCCGCGAATGGCCCGCCGATCTCATTGTGATCGGTACGCACGGACGCCGCGGCATAGACCATTTTCTGCTCGGGAGCGTTGCCGAAGGCGTAATGCGCCTGTCACCGGTACCGGTTCTGCTGGTTCGAGGACACCGCTAGCCGGGCGGCCATCAGTCTGCGGAGCCGAACTTGCCGCTGGCTACCCAGATCGCCTGGGGTCCTTCGTAACCCTCTTCTTCGGCGTAAGTCACTTCGGTGCCCAAATCCAGGCGCCCGAAGTCCAGGTCGCGCAGGCAATGCGCGTGGAAGTAGATGTCGCGATTGTCGGCGGTCCGCAGAAAGCCGTATTCCTGTGCCGGAAACAATCGAAATACACGTGCATGCTGCACGGTCTCGTGGGTTTTCACCTCGCCGCGTTCGCGTCGCGCATACTCCTGCAGCTGACGTCTGGCGGAATCGAACGCATCGCGAATGGCGACATAGACGTCTTCGTGTGAGTCGTTGCCGGACGGATCCCGTGTTATCGCGATTTCACTTCCGGGCACCGTGATGTCGATGCGTACCTGGTAGCGTTTGCCCTGATGCCGATGCCGGTGTGCGGCCGCGACCAGGACGCGGCAACTTGTAATCCGGTCGTAGAACCGGTTGAGTTTTTCGGCCTTCTTGCGGATCGCCTCATCGATAACCTCTGAATGGGGCATGTCGCGCACTGTGATTTGCAACGGAGCGGCCATAGTCAGACTCCCGTTCGTGATTTGGCGCATTGGACCCGCAAATGCTGCACGGCCATCCGATTCCCTGACGCCGGCTTTCGCGGCTCCGGTCGGGACGTCGCCTTCAGCAGCATCACATTTCGCAGCGAAAAACGTGTTTGCCGAGGCATTGCCGATATTGTTGACGGAGCCGCTGTATCATAATATATGACTCATTCCCGGTTTCAGGGCCGCCCGGCGGGGCAGACCGGGTCCGCTCTACGGTCGACGCCGGTGCATCGTCTTGCTCGGGATCGGACGCCTTACGGGTGTTTCCGTCCGTCGCAGTCACCGCACTGTTGCAGGCGACCGATTGGATCTTGCGGATTTCGCCTGTCATAAAACCGGTACGCCTTTCTTATACACAATTCCGCTGTCTTGTGATTTGATCCAAGTCAGACTTGGGATGGCAAGGCGCCCCGGGAATTTGGGGCCGCAGCCGGAAATGCCGGAAGGGCCTGGCGCGCGCAGGGCGGTCTGCGTCTGGCAGGGCATCCGGGGGAGATGCTGCCCCGTGTGTGTGGCCGAGCGGGTCGGTCCAGGGCGCGTTGTACCCGTGGGCGGACTCTACGTCTGCGCCGAGCAGCAGATCACAACGAGACGGAGATTCCATGCGCTATTCAATTTACGGACATCACCCCCACACTGCGGTTACCGACCATATGGTGTTGTTTACGGTGGCGCTGTCGCTGTTGATCGGTGTGGTGCTGGTGCGCCTTGGCATATATGGACGGCAACGATGGCTTTCTTTTTGGGGCGGCAGCCTCGTGCTGGCCGCACTGATCTATCTGGTGGTCATTTGGCTGGGCTAGGGCAGGGCATTTGCGCGCGATTCCCATCGGACGGCGGTTCAGCCCGTTGAATGCAGAAACGACGCGCGATATGCTGAATGTGCGCACCACAAGCCGGCCGCCAAGCCGGAGCGCATCGGATACCGAGTCTGAACGATAATCCTGTCGCGCCGATTGCGTCGCCATCACCACGGCGCGGGCGTTTTGCTGACGGAGAAACAGTCATGAAGCCCGAGTTCTGGTTGGAGCGCTGGCAGAACAATGAGATCGGTTTCCACCAGACCGGGATCAACGCGCATCTGCGAGACTATTGGACGCATCTGCAGGTACCGCCCGGCGCGCTGGTATTTGTGCCGCTATGCGGGCGGACACACGACATGATCTGGCTGCGGGAGCAGGGGTACCGGGTTCTTGGAGTCGAGCTAAGTCCGATTGCGGTACGTGACTTCTGTGCGGAAAACCGCCTGCCGGTCCAGGTGAAGACCCAGCCGCCATTCGATCGCTGGGAGGCGGACGGACTGACTCTGCTGCGCGGCGACCTGTTCGAATTGAGCGCTGGCGATCTGGCAGATGTCGCTGCGGTCTATGACCGTGCGTCGCTCATTGCCTTTCCTCCGGAGATGCGCCAGCGGTACGTCAGAAAACTTGCCTCGATGCTGCCGCCATCCGTGGAGACGCTTCTGGTAGTGATGGACTATCCGCAGGAGCAGATGTCGGGTCCTCCCTTCTCGGTTTCGGAGCGCGAAGTGCGGGCTCTTTACGAACCGGAGCATCGCGTGGAGCGGTTGCATGCGCGCGACGCCCTCGACGAGAACCCCCGGTTCCGGATGCGCGGGCTCACGCAGCTTATCGAAATGGTCTTTCATATCCGTCCCGGTGTCGCAGGGGGCACGGGATAACGCTGCCGGTGGTGTCACCGGCCGATGCGGCTCGGTGACATGGAATCGCTTCACAACGGACCGCGGAGCACTCCCGCAAGCCGTGTCGCATTCCCGCATCCATCCCGGGACCGGCAGGCGGTGATCTGTCTTACCGTCTTCCCGGGTATTTCGCTACACTTGTCCGGATGGCACTTCCCAAGGCGAAAAAAAAGCGCAAATCGAAATCCACCCGAGGCGCCAGCGCCCGTGGATTGGCGCCGCGCAAGACCACGCGTGGGCTGGTGGCTGCAGAAATCGGACTGGGGCTGGAGACCCCCGATCTCCTCCCCCTGGTGGAACAGGTACGCTTGGCCGGCGGTGCCGCCATTGGCGGCTATCGCGAACCGCTGTCCGGCCGGCCGCTGCTGCTGGCGGCATTGCCGCTTTCGGCAGTGCAGCCAACGCCATTCCAGAGAGATCTGTCTCCAGCGCATACCAAGCGTCTCGCGCAGAGGATTGAGGAGGCCGGCGCGTTTCTGGATCCGCTCATCGTCGTGCGCGGCCAGGACGGAAAGCTGTGGACTCCCAACGGTCGGCATCGGCTGGCGGCCGCCAAGGTGCTGGGGATGCGCCAGATCACGGCCCTGGTCTCCCCGGACGAAGATCTGGCATTCCGTATTCTGGCCCTGAATACGGAAAAGTCGCACAATCTCAAGGACCGCAGCCTTGAGGTGATCCGCATGGCGCGAAACCTCGCAGGTCGCAGACCGGCAGCCAGGGAATCGGATTTCGCCGCCGAGTTCGAATCCCCCGAGTTGCTGACTCTGGGGCTCGTATACGAGAAGAACAGCCGGTTCGCGGGAGGCGCCTACGGTCCGTTCCTGCGGAAGGTTGAGCGCTTCAGCGAGCGCCGTCTTTCTGCCAGCATCCGGGAACGCGAAGGGTTTGCGGCGCGGATCGAAGGTATCGATGCCGACGTCCGGCGGATCATCGCCGGTCTTCAGGTCCGTGGGTTCAATTCGCCCTATCTTCGCAACTACGTTGTGGCACGCATCAATCCGCTGCGCTTCCATCAGGTAAAAAAAGGCAGCGCCGGGCCACCCATGCCGATGGCTGCAGCGCTTACGCGCATGGCTGCGGCCGCCAGGAAATTCGATCTTGGTTCGGTCAGACCCGGAGATCTCGCGCTGGTGGCCGCGGCAGCGGGAACTGAGGCCTAGCGCCCTGCGGGGGCGGCGTCTCGACTCCGGGTCTCGCGCCATGGCCGATCCGGCCTGCAGACCGGGCCACTCAGCCAGGGTGGCCGCCGTTTCGGGCCAGGGCTTCTCCGCCATTCTGGTAAACTGTAGCGATATGTTCTGCAACCAGCGGTGAGGAGTTTCGATGAAAGATTCCGAAACGGACCCGGATACGGCATTCAACGACGCATTCCACAGGGCGGTAGAGCTGGGAAACCGCCAGGCCAACAGCGACGAGGAAGCCGACCTCTGGGACATCGCCGACGGCCTGCTGGCGGGCGCCGTACAATACTGGCTGTATTCGCGCCAGCCCTGTGGAGATCCGCGCTGCGAAGACTGCGCCTCTATCGGCACGGCCGACATGCGTCTGGCGGAACTGCAGCGGCTGATCAGGCAGTTCGCCGAAGAAAGCGAATACTATCATTCGCCATCCGACACCAACGCCGGCCGGGCGTAGACCTGTCTGTGTATCGCCGGGTGCGTTGCTGCGGAGCAGGAGCTTGCTGCCCCGGGAATCTCCCTTGCCGCGTTCTGTCCCGATGGATTGTCGCGCGTATTGTACGGATCGCCCCGGGGCGGCGCGCAGAATGCGAAGGCGCCGCTGTTTCAGTTGTGCTCTAGAAGAACAGGCCGGGTTACCCGCACGCAAGGAGCCACAATGCTTGCGCACGTGCAGCGAACATTCGGACCCGGTTCCGGAATGCCGCCGTTTTTGTTTACCGGCCGGGCAATACAATGCGGTAGGTGTTCCATGGCGGGCCGGCTGCTGCAATCATCTTTGCCAGTGCGTGCGCGTCGAATGAACCGTATGCCTGTGACTCATCCCAGAGCGCCAGAGTCCGGACGGCGGAATCGAGTCGATAGCGTCCGCCGCCCATCACCCGCAGTTCCGGATAGTCGACCTGAAGTTCCTTCGACGTAAGCCAGCGGTGGGGGATTTTCCGGTCTACCAGGAAATGCGCCAGGATCTGATTGTGATAGCGATGCAATTCGCTCGAAGCGAACAGCAGATATTCCTTTCCGTGAACAGCGACTGCCAGGAACTTTCCCTCGCTCAGAGCCGGTACCGGCCTGCCTGGAGGATGATAGACCCGGATCATCATGCCGGATGCCGCTCAGGGCCGGATGGCACCGCATGCGGGTCGTTGCAGCAAGCCTGGGCGTCAGGCGGGGCCGACGCGGGCGGCCGCTCGGACAAGGCGGTCGTTGCGATAGTCATCGATGGCTTCGCGAATCTCTTTTTCCGTGCTCATGACGAAAGGTCCGTACTGGACAATCGGCTCGTTCAGCGGACGTCCGGCAACGAGGATCAGGCGTGCGCCCCGCTCGCCGGCGGTGAGCGCTACCTGGTCTCCGGTGCCAAGCACCACCAGGTTGTGTGTGGCGACCCTTCGCTCGCCGATCCGGATTTCCCCTTCGAACGGGTAGAGAAACGCACTGAGCGCGCCGTGAAGAGCGTGACTGAACTCGGCATTCGGCGCGAGCGCGACATCGAGATACAGGATCTGGGTATGCGGGTCATCGACCGGACCGCGTTGCGAAGCATATTCGCCGCTAATGACCTTGACGTGCACGCCGCCCGCATGGACTTCAGGAATGCGTGCGGCCGGATACTCCTGGTATCCTGGCCGGCTCATTTTTTCGGCCGCCGGAAGATTGATCCAGAGCTGGAAGCCGCGCATGAGACCGTTGGTCTGTTGCGGCATTTCCGAATGGATGACGCCGCTGGCCGCCTTCATCCACTGGATTCCGCCGGCGCGCAGGTCCCCGCGGTTACCCATGCTGTCCTGGTGCAGCATGTGCCCGTCCAGCATGTAAGTCAGCGTGATGAAGCCGCGGTGGGGGTGGTCGGGAAATCCGGCAATATAGTCATCCGGGTTTTCGCTGGCGAAATGGTCGAGCATCAGAAAAGGATCCAGGTGGCGCAGCCCCGGAGTTCCAAGCGTTCTGTGTACGACGACACCGGCCCCTTCCGAAACGGCCAGCGCCTGGATAATCTGTTCGATCTTGCGTAGGGTCACTGGACTTGGTCCTCCCGGTGGCGGCGTTGCGAAGCGCAGGACGTGGGGCATGCCCCGGATTTTCGTCTGCGGCACAAGAATTCTGCGCCTGTACAAATCGATGCTCAAGCCGGGACGGCGGGGCCTTTGCTCAATCCGGGCGATTGACCACGGAAAGCAAGAGGACAAGCGTCGCGCAGGGGATGCCCCCTGCAGAGGCGGACTGCCGATGCAAAAAAGCCGGGGAGACGGCAGAACCGGCGCCGGTACGGGCGGGCTGTCCGTTGCGTAGGATGCCGACGGCAGCCGCATGCGGGTCGAATCCGAAACCGCCAGCCTCCACGCATCCGGCGACGGGCCGCAGTGCTGCGCCTGTGCAGAAATCCGGCAAGTGCCCGGGCGGTGTGGGAATGGTGCCTGTGCACGATGACATCGGGTGCGCCTTGGGCGACGATGCGTCCGCCGCTGTCGCCGCCTTCCGGACCGAGGTCTATGATCCAGTCCGCTTCCGCGATTATGTCGAGATTGTGTTCGATCACCACGACGGTATTTCCGGATGCAACCAGACGGTGGAGCACGTGTATGAGTTTGTCCACGTCCGCCATGTGCAGACCGACGGTGGGCTCGTCAAGAATGTACAGGGTGTGCCGGGCAGTGGTTGCCGGGGCGGACCCGGACCGCAGGCGTGCGGCGGGGCTGTTTTTGGCCAGCTCGGTCACCAGCTTGATGCGTTGCGCTTCCCCGCCGGAGAGGGTCGGACTGGGCTGGCCGAGAGTCAGATATCCGAGACCCACGTCCTGCAGCAGGCGCAACGCCCGGTGAATGCGCTCTTGGGCGGCGAAGAACTCCGTCGCATCGTCTATGCTCATCGCGAGCACCTCGGCGATATTCCTGTCCTTGAAACGCACCATCAGCGTTTCGGTGCCGAAGCGTGCGCCTGCGCAGGCTTCGCATGCCACCGTCACGTCCGGAAGGAAGCTCATCTCTATTTTCTTGACGCCCTGGCCTTCGCACGTCTCGCAGCGGCCGCCCGGCGTGTTGAAGGAGAATCGTGCCGGCGAGTATCCGCGCAGACGCGATTCGACCGTTGCGGAAAACAACCGGCGGATCTGGTCCCAGAATCCGACGTAGGTGGCCGGACAGGAACGCGGTGTCTTTCCAATCGGCGTCTGGTCGACTTCCAGCACGCGGCCGATTGAATCTATGCCTCGAATCGCGCGGCAGCCGCGCAACGGAGGCATGCGGCCGCTGCGCACCGGCAGGATGCGACGCAGGTTCTCGTACAGGATCTGCCGTACCAAAGTGCTCTTGCCGCTGCCGCTGATTCCGGTGACGCATACCAGCCGTCCCAGGGGGATGCGCGCATTGAGGTTTTTCAGGTTGTTCAGTCGGGCTTTCTCGATCTTGATGCTGGCTGTGACCGCCCTTCCTGAAAAGCGCACCGGCCGGTATTGAAAAAGCGGATGGCTCATCGGATTCGCCAGGCAGCGTCCGGTGACCGACTCCGGGTTCGCCAGCAAAACGTCGAGCGTTCCTTCGGCAACCACTCGTCCGCCGTCGATGCCGGCGCCGGGGCCGAGGTCGATCACGTGCTGAGCCTTGCGGATGGTCTCCTCGTCGTGTTCGACGACGAGCAGGGTGTTACCGTTGCGCCGCAGTGCCTGCAGCGCCCCGAGAAGCATTCGATTGTCATGCGGGTGCAGTCCGATCGTCGGTTCGTCGAGGATGTAGCATACGCCCCGCAGGTTGGAGCCCAGCTGTGCCGCGAGCCGGATGCGTTGTGCCTCGCCGCCGGACAGAGTCGGTGCGGCCCGGTCGAGCGTGAGATAGCCCAGTCCGACGCGCATCAGGAAGCCGAGCCGCGCTCCCAGTTCCGCGAGGATATCGCGGGCAATCGCCGCAGCCCGGCCGGTCAGACGGATGCGACCGAACAGCCGGGCCGCAGCGCTCGCCGGCATGGCGGTGAACTCGGCAATGGACCGGTTCTGAAAGCGTACGGCGAGTGCCACGGGATTCAGGCGTTGGCCACCGCAGTCGGGACAGGTGCGCTCCTCGCCTTCCCACCATTCGTTCCACCAGATTTCCTCGCCGGACTGGTCTGCATCGAAACCGGGAAGCAGTACTCCGGTGCCGTAGCAGCGTTTGCACCACCCGTGTTTCGAGTTGTACGAAAACAGCCGCGGATCGAGCGCATCGAACCCACGTCCGCACACGCTGCAGGCACGATTCGTCGAAAACAGGACCGGAGTGTCCGGAAGGCGCTTTTTCCGCGATGGCTCGGGAAGCAGCCGCAGATTTCCCTTACCCAGCGCGAGTGCGTGTTCCAGTGCTGCGCGCAGCCGCTCTTCGCTGTCCGGACGTATCTCCATCTCATCGACGGGCAATTCGATATCATGCTCGCGGAAGCGGTCCAGGCGCGGCCAGTCGGCCGTGCCGACATAGGTGCCGTCGACGCGCAGCCGTGTGTGACCCTTTCCGTAGGCCCACTGCGCGAGATCCGTGTAGTAGCCCTTGCGTGCCATCACCAGCGGCGCCAGCAAAGTGACCCTGTGGCCGCGGTAATCGCGAAGTATGCGCCCCAGTATCGATTCTGCGGTCTGCGATTCGATCGGAACACGGCAGTCCGGACAGTGCTGGACCCCCAGCTTGACGAAGAGCAGCCGCAGGAAATGATGGATCTCGGTGAGCGTACCCACAGTGCTCTTGCGCCCGCCGCGGCTCGTGCGCTGCTCGATGGCCACGGTAGGCGGTATGCCGCGGATCGCATCGACGTCCGGGCGTGCAGCCGGCTGCACGAACTGGCGTGCATAGGCGTTGAGCGATTCGAGATAGCGGCGCTGCCCTTCGGCGAAGAGAATGTCAAAGGCCACGGTACTCTTTCCGGATCCGGAGATGCCGGTGATCACCGTGAAACAGTCGCGTGGTATGGCGAGATCGATACCCTTCAGGTTGTGTTCGCGCGCATTCCAGATGCGGATGGCGGAGTCCGGGTGCGCCGGCCGTGGCGCAGCGACAAGCGCATCATTCCCGAGGCAGCGGTCCGGCAGCTGCGCGGTACCGGCATGTCCCGGGGCCAGCAAGTGTTCCCGCAGCGCCTTGCCGGTGTGGCTGGTGGGATGCCGGGATACCTGTTCGGCAGTGCCGGTGCAAATGACCGTGCCACCGTCATCGCCACCCTCAGGGCCGAGATCGATGATCCAGTCCGCGGAACGGATGACGTCCAGATTATGCTCGATCACAACCACGGAGTGGCCTTCGTCCAGGAGCCGGCGGAATGCGCGCAGCAGTGTGGCGATGTCATCGAAGTGCAGACCGGTCGTGGGCTCGTCGAAAAGGAACAGGATGGACCGATCAGGGTCGCGCCGCCGGCGCGCCTCCGCCAGATGGCCGGCGAGCTTGAGGCGCTGTGCTTCACCGCCGGAAAGCGTCGGAACCGGCTGTCCGAGCTTCAGATAGGATAGTCCGACGGCCGCCAGCGGCTCGAGCACGCGCTGCAGCTCCGTATGCTCCGAGAAGAATCCGATGGCTTCCGACGCGGTCATGTCCAGGACATCGGCAATCGACATGGCCGTCCCTGCCGCGCGTGACCGGAGCGGTCGGCCTTTCCGGTTTCTGGCGGCAGGCTCCTTCGAATGTGCCTGTGCAAACAGCTTCACCTCCAGAACTTCATTTCGGTAGCGCCGGCCGTCGCAGTCCGGACAGCGAATGTAAACATCGCTTAGAAACTGCATCTCCACGTGTTCGAAGCCGGAGCCCTGGCAGGTAGGGCAGCGGCCGGTTCCGGCGTTGAAGCTGAACGTGCTGGCGGTATACCCTCGCTGCTTTGCGAGCGGCTGCCCGGCGAACAGCCTGCGTATCGGATCGAGAGCGCCGACGTAGGTTGCCGGATTGGAGCGCGAGGTCTTCCCGATCGGAGACTGGTCTACCAGAACGACGTCGTGCAGCTGGGCATGTCCGCGCAGTTCACGGTGGTGCCCGGCGGGGTCGGCCGCATGACCCTTGAGCTTGCGCAGTGCGTTGAAACAGACGTCTACCATCAGCGTCGATTTGCCGGAACCCGACACTCCGGTGATGCAGACCAGGCGGTTCAGCGGTATCCGTACGTCGATGTTCCTGAGATTGTTTTCGGTCGCGCCGAGTATCTCGATCGCTGCATCCTGATTCGGGTTTCCGGTCGGCCTGATTTCTTCCGGAGCGACGGATTTCTCGCCGCGCAGGTAGCGTGCGGTAAGGGAGCGGCGCGAACGCAGCAGCGCTGCGGGTGTTCCAAAAAAGACCACCCGGCCCCCGTGTTCGCCCGGACCCGGACCAAGGTCGAGGATGCGATCGGCTCCGAGCATGACCTGCGGATCATGTTCGACCACGAGCAGTGAATTTCCCGCGTCGCGCAGCCGGTTGAGTACCCCCATCAGGCGCTGGACATCGCGCGCGTGCAGGCCGATGGACGGTTCGTCCAGAACGAATAGTGCATTGACCAGGGAGGTGCCCAGTGCCGTGGTCAGATTTATGCGCTGCACCTCTCCCCCCGACAGCGTGCGCGACTGCCGGTCCAGCGTCAGGTATCCGAGACCCACTTCCACGAGGTAAGCGAGGCGCGTTCGCACCTCGCCCAGCAGCAGCTCCGTCGCCTCGTCGAGGGGCGCGCCGAGGCACAGCTGCGCAAAGAACTCCCGGCAGCGGCCAAGCGGAAGAAGTGTGATATCGCGAAGCGTCAGTCCCGGCAGCGGCACTGCGCCGCCGTGGTCGCCCGAAGCAGGGCTGCCGGAGCGTGCATGGGCGGCGTCGGCGTCCGTGCCGAGACGCCAGAGCAGGGCCTCGGGCTTCAGCCGTGCTCCGCCGCAATCCGGACAGACCGTGTATGCGCGATACTTCGACAGAAGCACGCGGATGTGCATGCGGTAACTCTTGGTTTCCAGCCACTCGAAGAATCGCCTTACCCCGTACCACTTCGCCTCTTCCCAGGCGCCTTCTCCCTCCAGTACCCATTGCCGCTGAGCCGGAGACAGATGGCTCCACGGGACATCGGTGGGGATCTTGCGCTTGCGTGCAAAGCGCAGAAGGTCGGATTGGCACTCGCGGTAGCTTTCGGTCTGCCACGGCTTTATCGCGCCCCCGGCCAGCGTCCTGGATTCGTCGGGAACGACGAGGTTGTAGTCGATCCCTATGATACGGCCGAATCCCCGGCAGGCCGGACAGGCGCCGATCGGGGAGTTGAACGAAAACAGGTTCGGGACCGGATTATGGTATTCAATGTCGCAGTCCGCGCAATGCAGTCCGGAAGAGAAACGCCAGGGATCGTTCTCCTCGCCCTGCGGTCCCAGAGGATGAACCGAGACACGGCCGCGGCCGGCCTTGAGTGCCGCTTCGAGATCATCTACGAGCCGTGCGCGGTTTTCCGGTGTGATCAGGATGCGGTCCTGGATGACTTCCAGAATGTCGGGCGCGCAGCGCCGTACGCGCGTGTAGCCTTGGGCTGCGAGCAGATCGGCAACCTCGTTTTCGCTGAAGTTCTCCGGTATCTTGACCGAAAAGGTGATCAGTACCTGTTGCGATCGACCGCAGGTGCGTTCCTGTAGGCGGGCGTAAATGCTGTCCGGGGTGTCGCGCATTACCGGGCGGCCGCATTTGCGGCAATGGAGGCGGGCGGCCCGGGCGAACAGGAGCTTGAGATGGTCGTTCAGCTCCGTCATGGTTCCGACCGTAGACCGTGATGTGCGTACCGGATTGATCTGGTCGATGGCGATGGCCGGAGGAATGCCGTCTATGGCATCCACCTGGGGCCGGTCCATGCGGTCCAGGAACTGGCGGGCATAGGGCGAAAATGTCTCGACATAGCGCCGCTGGCCTTCGGCAAAGATCGTATCAAAAGCCAGCGACGATTTTCCGCAGCCACTCACACCCGTGACGACGACCAGTTCGTTGAGCGGAAGCCTCAGGTTGAGGTTCTTGAGATTGTTCTGGCGTGCGCCTCTGATGCGAATCCAGTCGGAGCCCATTTGCGTACCTGCCTGCGTGACCGCGAGCGCACGGTCCCGTGGATGCCGTCGGTCGCGATGGAGGGGCGTTATGTTAGAAGCGGGTGGCGGACAGGTAAAGTGCCGCATTCGCTTGTCAGTACCCGCTGAATCGAGGCACAATGATTGCGCTGGCCTCGGCTGCCCGCCTTCACCGGCACATGCTCCATGTAACCGGAGCGGCTCTCGCCGCGGCAAGGATTCAGGAGGAGCAGATGGTTTGCTTTACCAGAACGATCACGGCAGGCGGTGCCGGCATGGCGGTGTACGAGGCGCTTCCGGAAGGGGCGCAGCGTTGTCCAGCGATTGTCGTCATCCAGCATGCGCCCGGTGTTGACAGGTTTCTTCACCGCATGGCCGATCGCCTGGCCGAGGCCGGCTACGCCGCGGTCGCACCCGATCTCTACCATCGCCTCGATCCGACGCGTGAGGCAATGGAACGCTACCGGCTGCTGAAAGACCGCGAGGTGGAAGAGGATGTCAATGCAGTCGTGGACTACTTGCATCGTCATCCCCGCGTCGATAGCGCGCGCCTTGGCATAACGGGTTTCTGCATGGGGGGCCGCGTGACCTACCTGATGGCGGCGGCCAATCCGCACTTCAAGGCGGCCGTGGCCTACTATGGGGGAAATATCATGGTTCCGTGGGGGGATGACGTCGTCGCGCCGTTTGCGCGCAGCGCGGAGATCCACTGTCCTCTGATGTTCCACGCCGGCGCCGAGGATACCAATCCGGCGCCACAGGACCTGCAGCAGTTCGATGCCGAACTGTCCCGCCTCGGCAAGCCTCATGAGTTTTACAGCTACGCCGGTGCCGGACATGCATTCATGAATTTCACCAGCGCCGAGCGGTATCGCGAATCCGCCGATCAGGCTTCCTGGCCGCGCACGCTGGAGTTCTTTGCGCGTCATCTGCGCCCCTGACTGCAGTAGCTGACGGCGGTCGCAAAGGCCGAGCTGTCGTTTTCAGCATCGATGGTGGGGCGGGAGGTCATGCCTCGACCGTTTCTCGCGCGGCCCGAGGCGGACATGGACATCCGCGCTGGATGTTTTGTTGATGAACAAGGAGACTTTACCTATGGCATACAGCTACGAGGAGCTCAAAGGGAAGACCGTTGCCGAACTCCGCGAAATCGCATCCGGTCTCGAACATGAAGCGGTAAAGGGTTACACACAGCTGAACAAGGATCACCTCCTTGTCGCGTTGTGCAAGGCGCTCGGGATAGACGCGCACGAGCACCACGAGGTGGTCGGCGTCGACAAGTCCGGCATCAAGACACGTATCCGGGAGCTCAAGAAAAGGCGCGATGCGGCACTTGCCGCCAAGGACCACGATGAATTGCGCAACATCCTGCGCCGCATTCACGACCTCAAGCGTGGGATCCGTCGCGCGATGGTTTAAGGTGTGGTCTCTCCCGACAGGGGCGGGTTGTGCGACCGCATTCCGGGATAGAGTCGAGACCGCAAAGTGCCATGGTTTATTGCCGGCATCCTGCCTGCGGTTGTGGTTTCGACCCGACGCAGGCGGTGACCTGGCTATGAGGAGGAACCCATGCCAGGAGATATCGAATTTTCAGTCAACCCCGAGACGGTCTGCTTCCTGATCGACAAGGCGCACGAGTTTCACGCCAAGGAGGAAGTCGTCCTGCCGGATACGCCATTCAGTCCGAGCGATGACTGGGCCCTGCAGGTGCTCGCTGATCATCAGGACGACCCCGTCTACGCGGAGTTCAAGGCCACGATCAAGGATCTTGAACCCGACCAGCAGCAGGCCGTGGTGGCGCTGATGTGGGTCGGGCGCGGAGACTTCGGCATCGACGAATGGATCCAGGCGCTGGACACTGCGCGTGCCGCATGGAATGTGCGGACGGCGGACTATCTGATTGCCACTCCGCTGGTTGCGGATTACCTGGAGGATGGGTTGTCGCAGCTGGGATATTCCTGCGAGGAGTGACGGCTGGATCCCGGGATTCGCGCCGTTGCGCCGGCGGTGGCGCGCATGTTAGGTTTTACCGCTCGTTGCAACCCGTGCGCTCGTGGAAAATATGCCGGATCCCCTGATATTCAATGCCAGTGAAAACGATTTTTCGCAGTCAGTTCTCGACGCCTCCCACGTCCAGCCTGTGATCGTCGATTTCTGGGCTGACTGGTGCGCCCCGTGCCGGGCGCTGACTCCGGTCCTGGAAAAGGTGACCCGTGCCTATGCGGGTGTGCTGTGCCTTGCCAAGGTGGAGGTGGACGATAACATGCGCCTTGCCGGCCGTTTCGGACTAAAAGGGTTTCCCACCGTTATTCTGTTCGATCGCGGCGTGGAACGCGGACGCTTCAGCGGCGCCAAGCCAGAGACCTATGTACGCAGCTTTATCGACGACCATCTTGCCTGATCCGGGAGCGGTCGCGGTGCACCGGGGTCAGGAACATGCGGCCGAAGAATGAACGTAGTGGCCGGGAGCCATCCATGGGTCCGGAAAAGGGCGGTGAGGCTGGATGCGCTTGTGCGCCGGCGGCAGCGGATCTGTCCAGGTTGACGGTTGTGGCGATCAGCCCGCAGCGGCCGGTCGCCGATCTGCAGGTCGCCATGGCGCTGGCTGAGCACGAGGCCGGCGCGCGGCTTGGTGACCATATGCTGCTGTCGTGGTACGACCGCGACCGGGACTTCGAGTCGCCGCAGCACTCCAGCGAATGTCACCAGGCGAGCGCCGTTCCGGGCTACGTGGACTATGGCGTCAATCACGGAGCAACGCTGAAAGTCGACGTGGAGGGAGGACGCTTCGTGTTTTTTTATCTTCCCCTGCCATTCCCGGACGGGGAAAGTGGCCCGCAAGCCTAGGTCTTTATCCGGCGAGAGAAATCATGCCTGCAGGCATGGTCCCTGATCGTGCGCTGCAGCCGGGGTTCTTCCGCGATTTCCGGAAGCAGGAAGTGCCGATGGTGACTTTTCCGGAAGCAGACCGGCCGGTCAGGCGGTCACGCGTGACGCATCGCGGGAAGCAGGCCAGGGCGCTAGTTCTGCGCGCTCGCCAGCCTCTCATTGAGATAATCCGGGATACGCCGGTCGGTACTGAGGATCCAATGACGTATGCGCCGCGCATCCGCGAACCTCGCGTCCCAGCCCCAGCCATCCATGAGCACGATGATTACCGGCCTGTGTGCTATCGCGGTTTCCATTGCGAGGCATTGGCCGGCATTGGAGGTGTAGCCGGTCTTGCTCAAGCTGATGTTCCAGGCCCTGTTCCTGACCAGAAGGTCAGTGTTGAGGAACCTTATTACGTGACCGGTACGCCGGTCGGCGACGCTGAACATCCCGGTAGTCGTGAATTTATGCAGCAGCGGGTATTTGTCCGCCGCCATGATGAGCTTGCCGAGGTCGGCAGCGGTGGATACATCGCCGTTATACAGACCGGTGCTGTCGACGTAATGGGTATTGGTCATTCCGAGCGCCCGTGCCTTGGCATTCATAGCCTGCACAAATGCAGCCTTGCCCCCCGGGTAGGTACGGGCCAGGGCTGCGGCGGCACGGTTATCGGAAGCTGCAAGCGCAACATGAAGCACGTCGTAGCGTGTCAGCACCGTTCCGAACGGAAGGCGCGAACTCGAGCCCCGGAAGGTGTCGCGGTCGGCCTGGGTGATCGTGATGAGCCGGTCCATCGGCAGGTGTGCATCGAGAACCACCACGGCGGTCATCAGCTTGGTCAGGGACGCAATCGGGCGCTGCGTGTCGCTATCCTTGGAATACAGCACGGTGCCGTTTCGTTCGTCCATGACCAGGGCGGAGCCAGACCGCAGATAAAGCCCATACGGATTCGCATACCGCAGGAACTCTTCGGCCCGATTCAGCACTCTCGGGGAAGGCTGGGTGGCAACGGCCGGCACCGCCTGCACAGCCGGCGGTGCTGCCGCGATCACCGCAGCAGGTCTGGTGAAGTCGGTCCGGTGCTCATCGGCCCAAATCTTCGGCAAGAGTATCGCCGCAAAGATTATGCTAGCCGTCGTTGCCAGGGCGATGGTCTGCTTGTGCGGCTTCATGTCCGGTCGGTTCGCTCTTTAAAAAAAAATCTTATCAGGATTACCGAAATCGCGCATGTCCGGCCCACGGCACATCAACGCACCGTTGCGGGCCCAGCCCCCATATCTTCAAATAATAGCAGTTTGCCATGGGAAGGAATAATACTTTTCGACGACCGGCGCCGGTGTGGTATGCGAAAATTGTCATGTCGACGAGGCTTCTCCGGTGCCGGTTTCCGGCTGGTCACAGACGCCGGGGCCGGGTTTGATGGAGTCAGCATGTTGCGTGTACACTGCCTGCAGTGTCTTTTAGACACCGAGTACCCGTGCAATGGGCTCAGAATCTGCCAATCGTCCTCTGGTCGCCGTGGTCATCGCGATCTTTGCGGTGCATGAACGCGCCCTCAGACTGCTTCTAGTCCGGCGAATGCGCGAGCAGCATCATCAGCGCTGGGTTCTTCCGGGCGGCCGGGTCCGGCTGGAGGAGAATCTGGAGGATTGCGCGCGTCGTGAACTCGCAGAGCAGGCCGGGATTTGCGGCGTCTACCTTGAGCAGCTGTATACCTTCGGGCGGGTATCCGCAGATCCGCGCGGCAGAGTCGTAAATGTCGCGTACTACGCAGTGATGCCGCCGGACAGAGTGGTGTTGCGGCACTCTGCGGACGCCGGAGAAGCGGAATGGTTCGGGTTCGATGCGTTGCCGATCCTTGAATTCGATCATCAGGAGATTGTGACGGCAGCCCGCCGGAGGCTCGCGGCAAAGCTGGACTACTCGACCGTGGCCTTTCAGTTGGTGCCGGAGATGTTTACTCTGGGCGAACTGCAGGAGGTTTACGAGATCATACAGGGCGCCGGTCTGGACAAGCGCAATTTTCGCAGGCGGGTGCTGGCCCTGGGTGCCATCGAGGAGACCTGCGAAAAGCGGAATGATGGGCGCAGCCGTCCGGCACGGCTGTATCGCGCCAGGCAGCCGGGATCGGTGGCAATCGTCCGCTAGGCGGTACCGGAAGCAATCGGCAGCGACGTTACCGCCGGTGTCAGACTCCGCCGGCTGCACCGGCCGGCCGGGATCAGTGGAATTTTCGAGGCAGCGACGCCTCGCATCGAGGCTTTCAGAGCGTGCCCCGGGCGGTTACCCGCTCGGATCCACGAAGCCGCTGGAGGTGATGCATGAATAGTCCTGTAGCTGTACCTGTCATCCCGGTCGTTAAGGCACCCGATACCGCGGAGGTGCTGGCGCGCGCTACCCCGATGGCCGCTGGCGAGCGACAGGAGATCATCGACCGGATCAAGCGCATGCTCAGAGAGCAGGATGCGGTGCTGGTGGCCCATTACTACGTGCACGAAGACCTGCAGATCCTCGCCGAGGAGACCGGTGGTGTTGTTTCGGATTCTCTCGACATGGCGCGTTTCGGTCATGAACATCCGGCAACGACGCTGATCGTGGCCGGCGTGCGATTCATGGGCGAGACGGCCAAGATACTCAATCCGGAGAAGCGGGTTCTGACGGTGGCACTGGAGGCGGAGTGCTCGCTTGATCTCGAGTGTCCGGCGGATCGGTTCGTTCCGTTCTGCGATGCCCATCCGGACTGCACGGTAGTCGTGTACTCGAATACCAGTGCCGAGGTCAAGGCGCGGGCTGATTGGGTAGTAACTTCCGGCATCGCCGTGCAACTGGCCCGGCACCTGAAGGAACAAGGCGAACGCATACTGTGGGCGCCGGATCGCCATCTTGGATCCTATATACAGCGCGTTACCGGAGCCGACATGGTGCTGTGGCCGGGGGCCTGTGTGGTGCATGAGGCATTCAAGGCCCAGGCCCTGGCGGCACTGAAGGAAAAGCATCCGGAGGCGGCTGTGCTTGCCCATCCGGAATCTCCCGCCGCCATCCTGGAACTTGCAGACGTGGTTGGTTCAACCACGCAGCTCATCAATGCCGCACGCCAGCTGCCACATCCCTCCATGATCGTCGCAACCGATAATGGAATCTTCCATAAGATGAAGCAAGCCGCGCCAGGCAAGCTGCTGATCGAGGCGCCCACGGCCGGTGCCGGCGCGACCTGCCGCAGCTGTGCCCACTGCCCATGGATGGCGATGAATGATCTGCGTGGCCTGGCGCGCGTGCTGGAGCGGGGAGAGAACGAAGTCCGGCTCGACGAGGAGGTGCGGGTCAGGGCGCTGCGCGCCACCTCACGCATGCTCGAATTTTCGCGGTCGATCAGACCATCCGCCGGCACGGGATCCTCGACTGCCTAGCGCCCGGTCACGAGTCCGTTGCGGGAGCGTCTGTCATGAAGGTCGGTGTGGTCAGGGAAATCAAGGATCAGGAAAATCGCGTTGCCCTGACCCCGGCCGGCGTGCGCGCAATGATCTCCGCCGGACACCGCGTCTGCGTGCAGCTTCTGGCCGGGGCTGGCTCCGGATATGGCGACGGGGCGTATCGCGAGGCAGGAGCGGAGCTGGTGTCTGCCGAAGAAGCATGGAATTGCGACCTGGTTCTGAAGGTCAAGGAGCCGCTGGAGTCCGAATACCACTGGCTGCGGGGGCAGATCGTGTTTACCTACCTGCATCTCGCCGGCGCTCCCAGGCTCCTGACGGAAAGTCTGCTGGCCAGCAGAACCACTGCCGTCGCCTACGAAACGGTCGAGAACGAGGCCGGACGGCTGCCGTTGCTGGCGCCAATGAGCGCCGTTGCCGGGGCCATGTCGATTACGGTCGGAAATCACTATTTGTCACGACCGAACGGCGGCAAGGGAGTGCTTCTGGGCAACCTGCTCGGCCGCAGCCACGGCAAGGTGGTCATCATCGGCGACGGAGTAGTGGGACAGCATGCGGCTCGGGCGGCAGCCGGCCTCGGCTCGGAGGTGGTGGTTTTCGGGCTGGACCCGAGGAAAGCGGCGTCCGTGCTGCCTGCCGTTTCCGGGCAAATCCGGTTTCTGGTCTCGGACGAACAGCGCATCACGCAGAATCTCAGGGATGTCGATCTGCTGGTCGGAGCCGTCCTTGCTCACGGTGCCCGCGCGCCGCATGTGGTCACCGAGGCCATGGTGCAGCAAATGGAGCCGGGTTCGGTGATCGTCGACGTCAGCATTGACCAGGGAGGATGCATCGAGACGTCACGGCCGACCTCCCATTCGGATCCGGTTTTCCTGCATCACGGAGTGGTCCATTATGCGGTAACGAACATGCCCGGCGCTTACCCCCGCAGTTCGACGATGGCGCTGACCGACGCGACGCTGCCGTACGCGCTGCGGCTTGCGCACGGAGGCGTGGATGCGCTGCGCGCAGATCCTTACTTCGCCAAAGGGCTGAACACCTTCGATGGGCATGTCTGTTGCAAGCCGGTCGCCGAAGCGCTTTCGCTTCTGGATAATTTCAGGCCCTTTTGACGGGATATCCATGGGTGCCCGATGACCTGCGCGTGATGCTCGTCCGCGCCGTGCGGCAACTTCCGTGTGACATGCGCCTTGGCGGGGCGCAGGGCATGCCCGGAGTCATCGGGACGGGAACCCGGAAATGGCCACCTCGCGCAGTACATTCATGGGCCCGACGCGCCGGATCGTTGCAAGCTCGTGTTCATTGCGCAGGAAAAAGGACCCGGCAAAGCCGAGAGCATTCACCGAGATGGTGGTGAAGCGTTCGCGCGATCGCGGCACCATCAGCATCCAGCTCCTGCTGACAAGGAGGTTGTAAGGAGCCGGCCGTGTCCCCCTCTCGGTGCGCGCGGCTGCGATGCCGAGTCGATCGAGCATGGACAGGTAATGTTCATGGCTTTCAGCCGCGGCGTCCGCAGGGCGCCGCAGAAGGAGCGGATCCAGCCTCGTCATGGCGTGTGCGAATGGCAGGGAGACGAGCCGCCCGTCCTGCATGTGCCCGCCCAGCAACGGCGCGATCGGAATGGCATCGCCCTGACGGGAAAGCGGCAGTGGCACAAGCTGCAGATGCCTGTGCGTTTCACTCGCGCCGGCAATGGCGCCGCTGTTGTAAAAGCCGAGGGCGTCGAATTCCGCCATGCATGTCCACAGGGCTTCGAAGTCACTCCGGTTGAGGACAACCTCCTGCGGCTCGAAGTGGCGGGTGACGATGAGCACGTGATGATCGATCACGCTGAATTTGTTGAGAAGGCAGAAATGCGTCGCCGAAACATCGGCAACGAACAGATCCGGGTCGGGCGGAAGGAAGGGGTCCGGCTGTCCTGGTGCGGCGCCCGTGGAGTCGCGCTGTCTCCGGATCAAGTCCTTGAGTGCAAGGTTCGTGACGATGCGTGCCCTGTAGCGCACGCCTGCCTGCTCGATGATCTCCTCGCGTGTTCCAATGGGCTGCAGTGCCCCGGATTCGAGCGCCTCTTGTGCGCGCCGCAGGATCGCGGGCCACAGGCGATTTGGTGCCGGTTGGTTCGTGTCCCGGTTCATCGGAATGGTCCGCGGTCGATGTCCCTGTGCTGCAGTGGCGCTGCCTCGATGCGATTCGCTTCGCGGCCGGTCCTTTGTATCGCTTGTTCTGCCGACAGGCAAGGGTGATAATTGCCAGCCATGCGCGGCATTTCGCTGGATCCGGATACGGGCATCGTCGAAGAGCGCTATGCGGTGGTTTATGCGCCACGGCGGAAACGCGGACGTTTCTCCGAGGATTGCGTGCAGATCGTCGAATCGGAAGCGGCGGCGCTCGCCGCTGCCAATACTTCCGAGGACCGCTATCCGGCCAGGGTTGTCGGTCCGGCACGCTCCTCCGAGGGGTTCCGCCTGTATTATCTGGTTTGCTGGCTGCAGGACTAGTCCAGCCGGACGGGCGTCACCGCCCTGCCTGACCGCAGGGCCTGAGGCGCGGCTTCCGCGTGCGGAAGGACGGCGAAAGACAGGCCTCTTTCGCCGTGGAGCCGGAGAATCGCGCAGTCCCGCGGGAGCATAGCTGATGACAGAAAGACGGCATTACTCGGTCAAGGCCTACCGCAACGAATCATTCCTCGACAGCCGCGATGCCCGCGCGCTGCGTATCCTCGCCGAGTATCTGGAGCCGGAGAGCCGCTTCTCGCACTACCGGGTCCATGACACCATTGTATTCATGGGGTCGGCACGCGTGGTCCCGCGCGTCCAGGCCGAGGAGGAGGTGCAGGCCGCCGAACAGGGAAGCGGCGATCTGGCCCAGGCGAAATTGCGGCTCGACATGTCGCGCTATTATGAGGCTGCACGCGAGCTGGCGCGGCGTCTCACGGAGTGGTCCAAGAAGCTGAGCGACGAGGAGCGACGCTTTGTTGTCTGTACCGGGGGCGGCCCAGGCATCATGGAAGCGGCGAACCGCGGGGCATCCGAAGCCAAAGGCATGAACGTAGGCCTGACGATTTCGATACCCGTGGAGGAGTTTGACAACCGGTACGTGACGCGCGAGCTTTCATTTCATTTCCACTACTTTTTCATGCGCAAGTTCTGGTTCGCCTATCTCGCCAAGGCGGTTATCGTTTTCCCTGGTGGTTTTGGGACACTTGACGAGCTGTTCGAACTGCTGACGCTGCTGCAGACCCACAAGATCCGCAAGCATCTGCCGATCGTATTGTTCGGCCGCAAATACTGGAGTGAGGTGATCAACTTCGATGCCCTGGTCCGTAGCGGCACCATCGATGCGCAGGACCTGGCGATCTTTTACAGTACGGACTCGGTCGACGAGGCGTACAATTACATCGTGGAACAGTTGTCTCAGTATGCGCTCAAAGAACCTGGGGCAATTCTGTGACCGGAGACCGCGATGAGCCGGACCGGTTCGAACTGCAGACAACGCGGAGAACAGATGGGTAAGGGTGGAGTGGGCAGTCTGGCGGAAATCTATGTCAGCACGGACATCGAGGCGGATGGACCCATTCCGGGCCCGCACTCGATGCTGAGTTTTGCATCCGTCGCCTATGGCGCCGACAAGACGATCGTGGGCACCTATGCAGCCAACCTGCAGACCCTGCCGGGGTCCAGCCCACATCCGGTTACCGAGGAGTGGTGGAAAGGCTTTCCCGAGGCATGGGCTGCGTGCCGCGAAGACGTGCGCGCACCGGAGCAGGTCATGTCCGAATATGCCGCCTGGCTTGAACGGCTTCCCGGTCGCGCAGTATTCGTCGGATGGCCGGCCAGCTGGGATTTCATGTGGATTTACTGGTATCTGGTGCGATTTACCGGTATGCGGCCGTTCCGCGAAAACGCCCTGGATATACGTTCCTATGCAATGGGGATGCGTAAGACCGAATTCCGCATGACTTCGCGCACCTATCTTCCCAAGCGCTGGTTCGACGAGCTGGCACATACCCATGTGGCGCTGGATGACGCGCTCGAGCAGGGGGCCGTGTTCTGCAACATGCTTGCCGAAAACCGCAGGTCCGGAGCATAGATTCAGGGGCGGGACCGGGCGGATCCGGCGTGCGCTTCGTTTAACGTGGATTCTGGGCTTTTTCCATGGCACAAGACGAGTTGACCTTGATACTTCAGGCGCTGCACTTTGCGGCCGACAGGCACCGCGATCAGCGGCGCAAGGATGAGCAGGCATCGCCCTATATCAACCATCCGATAGCCGTGGCAGAAGTGCTGTGTGTCATAGGGGGGGTGCGTGATGCGGTGGCCATTGCGGCCGGCATTCTGCACGATACGATCGAAGACACCGAGACGACTGCAGAGGATATAAGGGACCGCTTCGGGAAGGACATCAGCGAGGTGGTCGAGGAGGTGACGGATGACAAGACCCTGCCTCCGTTGCAGCGCAAGCAGCTGCAGATCGACCATGCGCACCTGAAATCAAAGCGCGCTCGACTGGTCAAGCTGGCGGACAAGATCTGCAACGTTCGCGACATCGTTGAACGTCCCCCGGAGGGCTGGCCGGTTGATCGCAAGCGCCAGTACATTGCGTGGGCCCGGGCGGTGGTTGACCGCATGCGCGGAAGCAATCGGCCCATGGAGGAATACTTCGATGCCCTATGCGCACGCGCCGATGCCCATCTCGCTCCGGACGCATCTGAATAGGCAGCGGCCAGCGGCGGAAGGCGGTTTGCCGGCCGGGATTCCTGAGGCCGGCAATCGGGGCCGGGTGGCGGGACGAACCGGATTGTGCATCCATGGCCAATAGCGGCGCAGCACCGCATATCGAGATTGAGTACTGTACCCGGTGTGGATTCCTTCTGCGCGCCGCGTGGATTGCACAGGAGCTGCTGCGTGCCTTCGAAACGGAGATCGGCGAAGTTGCCTTGAAGCCGGGCAGTGGCGGGGACTTTATCGTTCGTCTCGACGGTGTCGTGCTTTTTTCGCGTCGCGAGCAGGGACGTTTCCCGGAGGCAAAGGAGCTCAAGCTCCTGCTCGGAAATGCCATCGGGTCCGACTTCAGTGTCGGGCACAACCGGGCTGACGGCGGTCCCGACCGGGCGGCAGACTGAAGGTGCATGCGGCTCGATTTCCGGTTGGTAATGCCGCCCCCCAGAGATCCGCACGCGCTCTGGATGCATGTCTGGTTCCAGGCGAGGCAGAATCGGAGTTGCACTTCGCGCCAGCGTGATTATCATCACGCGACGGACGGGGAACTCCAACCGCATCTGCCGGCGTTTCTGGGGTCCCGAGTATTGAAATTTTGCACTGGAGCAGATTGATGACTTCGTTGATATCCCGTATTGCGCGCATCGGCTTGCTTGCCGCCGGCGTCGCGCTGTTTGTACCTCAGGCACTTGCATCTTCCGGAACAGGGAATGAATCGTTCGGCCCCCTGGTCCCGCCGTCCCCGCCGCTGCCCGCCGTCGGCAGCTACGTATTGATGGACTTCGGAAGTGGGCAGGTGCTCGCGGAAAAGGACGATCAGGTGCATGCCGCACCGGCGAGTCTCACCAAACTGATGGTTGCCTATCTGACCTATCAGGCACTTCAGCACCGGATGCTGTCGATGGATCAGACCGTGCCCGTCTCAACGGCTGCTTGGCACACTCCGGGGTCGCGGATGTTCATCCAGCCCGGACTGGCTGTCAACGTGAATCAGTTGCTGCACGGCCTGATCATAGATTCTGGAAATGACGCGGCGGTTGCCTTGGCGCAGGCGGTTGCAGGCAGCAGAGCCGCGTTCGTTGATTTGATGAACGAGACTGCCCGTCGGCTGGGGATGAACGATACACACTATGTCAACGTCACCGGGCTTCCGGCGCCGACACTTTACACGAGCGCGCTGGATGTCGCCCGGCTCTCGCGGGACTTGATCCAGAATTATCCGCAGGTCCTCACGGTTTCTTCGCGCAAATTCTACACGTACAACAAGATCAAGCAGCCTACCTGGAATCCGGTGTTGTTCCGCGACCCGACCGCGGATGGCCTGAAGACGGGGCTAACGGATGCATCGGGCTATTGTATCGACGCCACGGCCGTGCGTCATGGCCGCCGCCTGATCGCGGTGGTGATGCACGGACCGAGCTGGAAGGAGAGCACTTCCGGCGTGGAGTCGCTGCTCGATTACGGCATGCGCTTTTTCAAAAACCGCACCTTCTACGGTGACAGCACGCCGGTCGTGACGCTGACACGGGTGGACTTTAACCCCCTGCATCTGCCTGCCGGAACGGGCCATGCAGTGACCGTTACCGTCCCCAGGGGGAGCAACCTGACGATTCAATGGTATCTGGATCCCGGTCTGCCCCGTACCGTCAGCACGGGTCAGACGATCGGACACCTTACATTCACTGCCGCAGGACAGGTGCTCAAGACGGTTCCGCTGATTGCCCTGAAGCCGGCGCGCGAGGCCGGTACCATCGACGAGTTGTGGAACCGGCTGCGGCTCGCTGTGTAGTGGGCGGTGACCTGCAGGAATCCCCCATGAGGCATTATCCCGGTGGACCGCCAGGCCGGATGAGGAACCTGGTTCCGGGTGCATGCCAATACCTGGTATCGCCACGATGGCCTGATCTGCGGATTTGAGTTTTCATCCCCCGTGGAGCAAACTCGCTGGTCAGCCACCAGCCCGGATCATGCGCATGCCGGCATACCGAAAAATCGAGCTTCCCGCCCTGACCGAAGCGCTCCCCGGTCGCAGCGAGCGCATGCCGATTCCGCCGCGCCATTTTGTCAACGGCCGGTCTATCGCGCCACCGTTTCCGGAAGGCCTGGAGCTGGCGCTATTCGGGCTCGGCTGTTTCTGGGGCGCGGAACGCAAGTACTGGCAGCTCGCCGGTGTCTACACCACTGCCGTGGGATATTCCGCCGGATACACGCCGAATCCAACCTATCGCGAGGTATGCAGTGGCATGACGGGTCACAGCGAAGTCGTGCGTGTCGTATTCGACCCCGCGGTCACCCGCTACGACGAGCTGCTGAAGCTTTTCTGGGAGTCTCACGACCCCACCCAGGGCATGCGCCAGGGTAATGACATCGGCACCCAGTACCGCTCCGGAATATATACGTATGGCAGTGCGCAGAAGATGGCTGCCCACGCATCACGCGACCTCTATCAGGAGGCACTCAGTGCAGCCGGGTTCGGTCGGATCAGCACCGAGATTCTCGATGCCACCGAATTTTATTATGCCGAGGAATATCACCAGCAGTATCTCGCCAAGAACCCGGGCGGATACTGCGGTCTGGTCGGCACTGCGGTACCTTGTCCAGGTTCGCACCAGCGTCAGGGATCGTGATTTCGGGGCAGGCGCCGGGATCCATCCGCCTGCGTTGCGCTGTTTCCGCGAAGTCACCGCATGCCGGTGCCACTGTCCGTCCGGATCGACCGGGGTGATCGAGTTCCCACGGGCCTGATGGATAACCGGCGAGCGATGGTTTTTCTTGCCTTGGCGCGTACCTGCCGCAGCATCGCGGCCGGGATGTTAAATCTGGCTTTCCCATACTACATCCTCACCAGATTCCCTCACGGTGTGCTGGTGATCGGCTTCATATTTATTGCCGCCACCCTGGCGGGCGCAGTGCTCAGCCTGCTGGTAGGGATCGGCGCGGACGTCTGGGGCAGACGGGGCACACTTGTCGTGGCCAACCTTCTGTTGCCGCTCAGCGCGATCATGGTTTACCTGTCGCACAGCCTCTGGCTGATTGTGCCCGCAGCCATGCTCGGCGGCTATTCCTCCACCGGATCGCTCGGAGGCGGCGGGGTCGGCGGCGTGGCCCAGCCGGTCCAGAGTGTGGTTCTGGCGAACCTTACATCGTACCAGGAGAGGACGAAGTATTTTTCGCTCTTTACCTTTCTTGCCGGGGTTGCCGGGGCGCTGGGAGCGTTGCTCGCGAGGGTGCTGGAGGTGCGCGATATCTTCCTGGTCGCTGCGATTATCTCGGCTGCGGGAATCCCGCTGCTGTGGTGCATCAAAGTCGACGCAAGTCGCGGAAAACTGGTTCGCCTCAAGACCAGGGCAACCATTGGCAAGTTCACCCTGACCGGAATGCTCAATGGATTTGCGCAGGGTCTGGTCGTGCCGTTCCTTATACCGTTTTTCATCCTCGTCTATCACCTGCCCAAGTCGGAGATGTCGGTATTTGCCTTCTCCGCAGGATTGCTTGCCTCGCTGTCGCTTCTTGGCGCGCCGCTGCTCGAGAGAAGGCTGGGATTTCTCAAAAGCATTCTGATCACCAGAGGGACCGGGCTGCTGCTGTTTCTGGTTTTCCCGATCATCCGGTTCCTTCCGTTGTCCGCCGCAATCTATATTGTGGCGCCGGCACTCAGGGTTGCCGGGCTGCCGATACAGCAGTCGGAACTGACAAAGCGGGTCGATGAAGACGAGATGGGGCGCGCACTCGGTATCAACCGTGTGGCGAGACTGATCGCAACATCGGCCGGGATCGGCGTCAGCGGACATCTTTTCGACGCTGCACACTTCGAGATCCCGTTCTTTCTTTATGGACTGGTCATGGCGGGAAATCTGCTGCTGTATATGAAATTTTTCGGCGCCGGCCGGTGGCCGGAAAACGGGGAATGAGGAGCGACACGCGGGATCGCGATGCGGCAGACATCATGCGGCGAGCAGCCGGGCAGGCCCGGACACTCTGGTGCGGTTTCAGGTAAGGATTCCGTTCCTGGGAAGACCGACACCGCTGCCGGCTACTATCCAGCCGAATAGCAGCAGGGCGGCAAGATTCAGCAGCGCCAGCACTACCGCGGCCAGGAGCGCGGCGCCGAATCCGTCCACTTCGAAATCGCGCACGAACCAGGACACGAGCTTGATCATCAGAGCATTGATTACCAGTGCGAACGCGCCGAATGTCAGGAAAGTCAGCGGCAATGTGAGCCAGAACAGGACCGGGCGGATGAACGCGTTGATCAGCCCCAGCACCAGGGCGGCAAGCCACAGCCCGCGGCCCGAGCGGGCGCGTACTCCCGGAACGATGTGCGTCACCAGCCACAGACCGAAGACAGTTGCCACCCACAACATCAAAAAGACGATCAACATGGATTTATCCTTATTGTGCCCGGGAAGGTGTCTTTCCGGGCCATTGTACCTGCTGACGCGTAGGCCCGCACGCGCACTGCCGCTTTCGCGCGCGGAACTGGCGGCAACGGTTCGATGCCGCAGGCCAGCCGGGGCCTTTGTCTGCGGCGATCGTCTTTTGTCCGTCCCAGGGCGCTGCGCTTATCCGGGGGCTCGGCGTCTGGCGTGCCGGATTTGCACAAGAATGGCGCACAGACAAATTCCGCAGTTTGTTTCCGATGATCGCACTGGGCACCCCATGTATTCGCGAATCCCGGACGGACACCTGTGAACATTCCGCTCATAACGCTGTTTTGCGTGTTCGCGCTCATTGCTCTGCGCCGGCTCGGCCGCTTGCGCGTCGCGATCTGGCAGGCCATGGTCGTTGGCGCTGCCGTGGTGATTCTGACCCGGCAGATCGGCGTCGAAGCATCGATCCGGGCCATCGACCCGGATGTGATGCTGTTTTTGTTCGGAATGTTCGTGGTGGGTCAGGCGCTTGTGGCCAGCGGCTATCTGTATTTTGTGGCGTACCGGCTTTTCAGCCGCGCGGCCTCGCCGGGCGCGCTGGTATTCATGGTGCTATTTGCAGCCGGCATGGCATCAACGGTGCTCATGAATGACACGGTGGCAATCATTGGAACGCCGCTCATGCTGCGCCTGGCCCGCGAGCACCGCATGGATCCGAAATTGATGCTCCTGGCGCTGGCATTCTCTGTTACGATCGGCAGCGTCATGAGCCCCATCGGAAATCCCCAAAATCTGCTGATTGCGGTGCAGACCGGGATGCACGCGCCGTTCAGCGTCTTCTTCAGGGCCCTGGCCGTACCGAGCCTCGTCAACCTCGTGATTGCCTATGGTGCGCTGCGCCTGTTTTTCCGCGGGTCTTTTCACACACGCATTCTGGTGCACGCGCCAGTGGCTGTCACCGACCCGGCATTGGCGCGCCTGGCGCGCATCGCACTGCTGACGGTGATCGTCTTGGGGGCAGCCAACGCGCTGCTGGAGCAGACCGGTGCAGCCCGCGTGCTTCCGCTCAGCTGGATTGCCGTCGCGGCCGCTCTGCCGCTGCTGGTCCTGAGTCCGCGTCGCGGTGAGCTGTTGCGTGACGTCGACTGGAAAACTCTGGCGTTCTTCGCCGCCCTGTTCGTGCTCACCAGGAGCGTGTGGCAGACGGGGTATATCCAGTCGCTGCTTGCGCGCGGGCGGCTCGATCTGACCGACGTGCATACGATAATGGGGCTCAGCGTGCTGCTCAGCCAGCTGATTTCGAACGTACCTCTCGTGGCCTTGTACCTGCCATTACTCGTGCATACTGCCACGGTCCATGCCTCTCTGGCGCTTGCTGCCGGCAGCACCATTGCCGGCAATCTGCTGATCCTCGGGGCCGCGAGCAATGTCATCATCGTCCAGAATGCGGAGCGCCGCGGTGTTGCCCTGACGTTTCTGGAATTTGCGCGCGTCGGCGTACCTTTGACGATCCTCAATCTTGCCGTATACGGCCTGTTCCTGGGCCATTAGCAAGGCGGGAGTATGGCACGTGCGGATCCGCGCCGCAGATGCCGCCGGTCGCGAACCGTCACGGCGCCATGCGTGAGGATGCCTCGGTGGAGGAGCGCGTCTGATCCTCGCGGTCCTGGTTCCATACTCCTTTCCCGATGGCTGCCGTCACGGCATCGCTTACGTGTTCGATCCAGACGAACTTCATCTTTTTGCGGACACTGTCCGGAATATCCTCGAGGTCCTTGCGATTGCGCGAAGGCAGCAGCACTGTCGCGATGCCGGCACGTGCCGCTGCAACGACCTTCTCCTTGATTCCGCCCACCGGAAGCACCAGACCGCGCAGGCTGATCTCACCGGTCATGGCGATATCGCTGCGCACGGTCTTTGCAGTGAAGAGGGAGACCAGGGCAATGAACATGGCAACTCCGGCGCTGGGCCCGTCCTTGGGAATGGCGCCGGCGGGAACGTGGATATGAACATCGCTTTTCTCCAGGATTTCTGCCGCGAGACCGAGCTCGGCGGCACGCGCCTTGACCAGACTGAGCGCAGCCTGGGCGCTCTCCTTCATGATATCGCCGAGCTGACCGGTCAGAATCAGACGGCCTGCCCCCGGGGCGCGGCTTGCCTCCACGAATAGAATATCTCCGCCTACCGGTGTCCATGCGAGCCCCGTGGCAACTCCAGGCAGGCTGGTTCGCATGGCAACTTCGCTTTCGAACCGTGGGGCGCCGAGAATCTCCTGCAGATCACCGGAATCGATGCGCACCATGGACTGTGCGCCTTCGGCGATCTGCATGGTTACGTGCCGGAAGACGCGTCCGATTTCGCGCTCAAGGTTTCGCACGCCCGCTTCGCGGGTGTAATCGCGGATCAGGGCAAGCAGGGCCGCATCTGTGATCTCGCACTGCCCCGGGGTGAGACCGTTGGCCTCGAGCTGGCGCCGTACCAGGTAGCGGCGGGCGATCTGGGCCTTTTCCTCTTCGGTGTAGCCCGAAAGTTCGATGACCTCCATGCGGTCACGCAGCGGTCCGGGAATGGTGTCGAGCATATTGGCGGTACCTATGAAAACCACCTTGCTCAGATCGAACGGCACCGCCAGGTAATTGTCGCGGAACGTGGCATTCTGTTCGGGATCGAGAACCTCCAGCAATGCTGCAGAGGGATCCCCCTGGAATCCGGAACCAAGCTTGTCCATCTCGTCGAGCATGAACACGGGGTTGCGCGTGCCAGCCTTGCGAATTCCCTGGATGATATTGCCGGGCAGGGCGCCGAGGTAGGTTCTGCGGTGACCGCGGATCTCGGCTTCGTCATGTACGCCGCCCAGGCTCACTCGCACGAACTTCAGCCCGAGCGCGCGCGCGATGCTCTGTCCGAGCGAGGTTTTTCCGACGCCCGGCGGACCGACAAAGCAGAGAATGGGGCTGCGGCCCAGCGGGTTCAGCTTGCGAACTGCCAGGAATTCAAGGATGCGCCTCTTTATCTTTTCCAGCCCGTAGTGATCCTCGTCAAGTATGCGGCGCGCCTCGGCGATATCGATTGACTCCTCGCTTGCCGTAGACCATGGCAATGCGGTAAGCCAATCGAGGTATGCCCTGATCATGGACTGCTCACCTGCGCCCTCGGGCATGCGCTCGAGTCGGGCGAGCTCACGCCGCGCCTGTTCCTCGACTTCCGGCGGCATCCGGGCATCGGCGATCGCCTTGGTCAGTTCTTCGACCTCGACATCCTTGGCGCCGGTTTCACCAAGTTCGTCCTGGATGGTTTTGAGCTGCTCGCGCAGCATGAACTCGCGTTGCCGCGCGTCAACCGATTCCTTGGTCTGCTTGCCAATCTCGGCGGCGAGACGCAAAACCTCCAGGCGGTGATCCAGAAACCCAAGGACCTTGTCGAGCCGCGTCTGCACATCGAGTGTTTCCAGGACTTCCTGTTTTTCGGCCGGCTTCAGCTCCAGAAATCCGGCAATGAGATCCGCCAGGGCCGCCGGCGCGTTGGTGCTTTCGATCGCCGCAGCCAGTTCCGGCGGCGCCTGCGGCATGAATTCGAGCGCCGCGGCAGCCTGCTGCTTGAGGCGGTGCGTGCGCGCCTCGATTTCCCTCGTTGTCGTTTCCACTTCTTCCATGGGTGCGACGCGTGCCACCAGGAACGGATAGCCTTCAAGGAACTCGAGGATTCCAAACCTTTGCTGCCCCTGGGCGATGATATGGTGAGACCCGTCGGGAGCCGTGATATAGCGAACAATGGTGGCGATTGTGCCGATCCGGTAGAGGTCGGCCTCGGTCGGGACATCGGCTTCGGCATTGCGCTGCTGCAGGATGCCGATGGAACGTTCACTGCGTGCAGCCTCCTGGGCGGCCGTGACCGACATGGGGCGTCCGATGCTGATCGGCTGGATCATGCGCGGAAACAGGACGGTATTCCGCACCGGCAGGATGATCAGCGCATCCGGCGGGACCGGCCGCGGTTCAGCATGCGCGGTTTCCGGGGCGGCAATCTCCTGTTGCGTCTTGTCGTCGTGGTTTTCCATAGTTTATGCACCTGATCGTGCTACACCTTGCGCAGACTCAGTATCAGAACGCCGTTGACCAGATCCCTATGGTCGAATTCATAACGCCCGGGAGGCAGTTCGATACGCCGTTCATAGTGTCCATAGGGAATCTCAAGGCGGTGTATCGTCGCGGCGCGCAGCTCCGGCGGCAGCGTCCGGTCTCCGGAGACCCGCAACACACCAGCCTCGATGGCGACCTGAACCTGTGCTGCAACCATCCCCGGCAAGGCGATCATCATCCACAGATGACGGGATGTTTCGAAGATGTCCGCCGGCGGTTCCCAGATCGGGCGCTGCCCGGTGCTCTGAGCGAGGCGGAAGAACTGCCGCTGCATGCGTTCGGCCCGTTCCAGAAGTTCGAGGGCCTCGTCCCACATCCAGGATTTCGGATCATGTCTTGACATGCGGTCCCTCTGACCTATATGCAAGAGAACTTCGAAGATAACACCGCGCCCCTTAACGCACGCCTCATTCCCTGGTGCCACCCGTGCGGTGCGACCTGCGGTGCCGGCCGCACGGGTGCAGGGGCTGCGGGAGTACCTGTGAATGCACGCCGCCCGAAAGCCGCTGCGGCCGCAGCCTTCGGTGCCCGGCCCATGGTCGCACTCTTACAGCTATGCATGCGGACGCATCGGCCGGTTTGCAAGATCCCCGGGCCGGATTCGATCCTCATATTATGTTCCGCCACCGAATGCCGCGGCGCAACCGCTATCCGGTGGCCGCCGGACCGGTGGCAAACCCCTGTTTGTGCCCGTCCGATCGAAGTCCGCACACCGTGCTGGCGCGTTTCCCGAATTTCCCGAAAGGGCCGCGTCATCTTGTGCTGCCCACGACCCTACAGATCGAATGTGATGACCTCGGCGTTGGCAAAGCGCAGCGCCAGCATCTGCTGATCGGAGAGCCCAAGTGAATGGGCGACTGCTGCCCGCATCGTTTCCTCGTGGGCAACCACCAACACTGTACGCTCCGGCTGCAACCGCAGCCAGTCGAAAAAGCCAAGCACACGCTGCTTGTGTTCGAAGAGCGTTTCGCCTCCGCCTATGCGGGTATGCATGGGATCAGCGGCGATGGCGCAGTATAGCTGCCTCACCGTCTCGCCATCGAGACCGGTACGGAAGTCGTTGATCGCGGGATGCGCGGTGATGGGCGCATGATGATCACCATTGATTATCTCGGCTGTCTGCCGCGTGCGTGGCAGCTCGGAGACGACGATACGCTCCAGGGCCACATCCTTCAGATCGTACGCCGCACGCCGCACCTGCTCTATCCCCAGGTCGGTCAGGTGAACCGGCCGTGCCGGGTCGTCGTTGCACAGACCGAGAACATTGTAATTTGTCTGTCCGTGACGCATGAAGTATGTTTTCATGGCCGCGCCCGTCGTGGACCATGCTGCCGCGGATGGCGTCCGGCATATCCCGATCCGCGTCCGCCGCTTGCGGCAGTGACCGCATTTTCGTAGTCTGGCATCGTTCATCCGGTGGCCATGCAGTGATGAGGCGCGATTGTATGCCGTTTGGATCGTTGGGTCGAAACGTCCGGGAAGCTCTTTGATGATCAAGGCGGAGCCGGCGAGGGTGCACGCGGGCTGGCTGGGCAGGTGGTATGCCGAGCCGCTGGTCCCGGAACAGGCGCGCAGCCTGCTGGAGCAGGCGCAGCGCATCATGCACCGCGGGCAACGCTCCGGGCACCATTGCATCACCGGGCGGCTGCAAATCATGATTGCGCGCTATAGTCAATTCCAATTCAGGTATGAGTCTGAACAAAGGATATCTGAACATAGAACCAAAGGGGGTAGAAACCTCCATCAGGCTGCCTGTCTGGATCGACGGTTAATGGACTGGAAGAGCTTCTTTCGTGCCCGGTTAAGTTGTTCAGCCGCCTCGTTATCGCTCAGGGCCGCGGCGGTCTGATCGAGCTCATCGAAGGTCACGCCAGACTTGAGGAAGGCTTCGGCGTTTCCCAGTGATTTCAGCTTCTCATACGGCGTCATCATGTCCTTGAGGAGGTAGCGTTTGCGGGTTTTCCCCTTCGCATCCGTGATCGATTCGGCGAAAAAACAGGGCCGGTGGAAGTTGACATAGGGGTTGAGATAATCCCGGCAGAAGACGTTGACCTGGGCGGCATAGTGCTGCGGGATATGGCTGTAGCCCAGGTGTTTGCGTACGATCGCCCCGTTCTTGGTCTCGGCCAGCCCATTGTCATTGCTGTGGCGGGGGCGAGATTTGGTGAAGTCCACCCGTAGTTTTTCCAGGAGCCTCGCCACCGTGTGGTTGATGTACTCCGAGCCGTTATCGGCATGAAAACCGAGGATCCGGAAGGGAAAGGCCTCGAGCAGCGTTTCGATCACCGGCAGCAGGTAGACTTCGCTCAGGCGCGCACAGGTGGCGACGATCTCGAACTGGGTCACACAGTCCACCGCGTTGATGTGGTAGAGCCCCTTTACCCCGTCCTGATCACCCTGGTGTACGGAATCGATGCGGATGAAGCCCGGACGATGGTCGGGGGCCGGGGCGCGGCGCTCGGCAATCGGGACGTTATAACCCCGGGTCTTGGTCCAGTGCCGCCGCCGTGCCTGGTAGCCTGCGGCCCGGCGCAGGGTGTAGAGGTGCGCCACCGAGATGCCGGCCAGACGTTCATAGCGGCTGTCCCCAAAGACCTCCATGGCACGTTGCATGAGGCACTTCGTGGCCGGGCCTGACAGTGTCCCATGCAGCGCATCGGTCTCGGCCAGCAGCGCCACATCGATGGCCGTAAACTTGCGGGCAAAGCCGGGCGTCGGCGCCGCATAGCGTTTGGCGAGGATCCCCCCGTGCCGTACCCGCTTTACTAGGCGCGTCACCTGCTGTCGCGAGTAGCCGGTGGTGCGTTCCAGGTAACGCATCACCACCCCCTTATCGGGCCGGGGCAGGCGTCCGTAGCGCAGACGCCGTACTACCGCGGCAATAAAGGCGTAGCGCTCGGTATCCTCGCCCATCGGCTCAAAGCGCACCTCCTGCGTACCGTCTAAAAAGGCGCGTAAGCGCGCCACCGTATTGAGTTGTTGTTCGTTCATATCGATCACCATGGGGGTAATGATCGACCCAAACGCTACCCTTCAGACTCATACCTCGTTGGAAATACGTGCCCCCGTCCAGACTCATACCCTGTTGGAAGAGACTGCTATTGGCTGGAGGGAGCAGCGCAATGTTACGATTACGATATGGCTGTGCGCGCCGGTGGCCGCAACCGCCGGGCCAGGGCGCTTGCCGAACTTGTATATGGCCAGCTCCTTCTCAGCCGCAAGCTCACGGGAGCATTCGACCACCTGGGTGCCGGGTTCTCGCTTGCCGGCCCGATGATGATGGCAGAAGATTATCTGAACGTGCGGCGCCGTCACGCCCTGTTGCGCCGGCTCGAGCTGGCATCGACGCCAGCATCACCGCACAGCCTCGATGCGCTGCTTGTTGAAGCCGCGGTCATCGTCAAGCTGGAAGGCAGATCGATGCCTCGGTTCACGCATGATCCATGTGATACCTCGGGCTAGGAGCCGGGGCGTCTGCCGGCAGGCGACAACGGTACCGTGCTGATTCCGGTCCGCGCAGCCGGCGGGGTCAGCGGCGCCGTGTGCAGCATCGCGGCGCATGGATGTGCAGGCAGCCCGATCCGCTTCGACAGCCTGCAACGACATCATCCGGTATTGCGCATCCCGGCGGCGATGGCGTTGATGGAGCGCAACAGCGGGTCGCGCCAAACGGACGGACGGCTCTCGTCACCGGGTGCGGCGCGGTAGCGCTTGAGCAGAACCGTCTGGATATGGTTGAGCGGATCCAGATAGGGGTTGCGGCGGGCAAGCGAAAGCGCAAGGACCGGATTGTCCTCGATCAGATGCTTGGCACCGGAGACATCCAGCGCCTGGGTTATGGTGCGATGGAATTCGTCTTTTATCATCCGGTAGACCCTCTGGCGTGTATCGGGGTCCGGGCATAGTTCGGCGTACTCGCGCGCGATATCCATGTCACTCTTGAAAAGTGCCATCTGGGTATTGCTGAGCAGCGACCGGAAGAATGGCCATTCAAGATACATGCTCTGCAGTTTAGCCAGCCGCGCCGGATCGTTGGCGCGCCAGGATTCGAGCGCGCTGCCAAGGCCGTACCATGCCGGCAGAGTGTGACGCGATTGGGCCCAGCCGAATACCCAGGGGATCGCACGTACCGAAGCTTTCGACCGGTCAGTCCGGTTCCTGTGGCTCGGGCGCGAGCCGATGTTCAGCAATCCGATCTCGTTGACCGGCGTTGCCTCGTAGAAATAGTCCATGAAGCCCGGAGTGTGGTCGGTCAGCGACCGGTAACTCGCTTCACCAGCGCGTGCGAGTTCTTCCATGACGGCGAGATGGTCTTTGCGGTCCTGCACTGTGGGGCGCACGAGAGAAATGCTTGCCTTCATGAGACCCGTGGCGCCCATTGTAAGCTCATAGGCAGCGGTCTCGGCATTGCTGTACTTGTAGTACAGCACCTCGCCCTGTTCGGTAAACTTGATCTGGCCGTTGACCGTTCCGGGAGGCTGGGCCAGGATTGACTCGTGCGTGGGCCCACCGCCCCGGCCGATGGTGCCGCCCCGGCCGTGAAACAGGCGGCAGCTGACTCCGAAGTGCTCGGTAATGCCGATGATCTTCTTCTGTGCCTCGTACAGGTTCCACGACGAAGACAGGGTACCGCCGTCCTTGGCGGAGTCGGAGTAGCCGAGCATGACCTCCTGCACGTTTCCGGAAGCCTTCAGCAGCGCGCAATAGGTCGGAATGCTGAGCAGCGTGTGCATGACGTCCTCGATACGTGCAAGGTCGTCGATCGTTTCGAACAGCGGGCTTATCCTGATCTCGCAGTGCCAGCCCTCCGCGCCCAGCCCGGCCAGCCCCGCCAGACGTGCCAGCAGCATCACCTCCAGAATGTGGCTGGCTGCATGGGTCATAGATATCACATAGTTGCCGAACACATGGCGGCTGACGTTGTCCTGGAGCCGCGCCATCAGTTCGAAGGTTTCGAGGGTCTCGCGAGCGGCCGGGCCCAGACGTCGGCGATCGACCGCCATGGGGGCGGGTGCCGCGATCAGTTCGGATAGCAGCTGCAGTCGCGCCGGCTCGTCGAGGGAGACGTAGGACTTCTGTCCCGGAAGTTGTGCCAAAATCTCGTTCAGGGCCTCGGAGTGGCGCGAGGCCTCCTGTCTTATGTCGAGCTGCACAAGGTGGAAGCCGAAGGTTTCCGCCAGGCGAATCAGGTCCTTGAGCTCGCCATCGGCTATTTCCTGGTCACGATGACTGACAAGCGAGTTGCGGATCAGGTACAGGTCGGCGAGGAACTGTTCGTCTCGTCCATATGCTGCCGACACGTCTCCGCCGGGCTCGCCGTGAAGCCGCTGATGTACCGCGCGCAGCGTATGCTCGAGCCGGTAGCGCATGAAGTAGAGCTTGCGGCGGTAAGGTTCGGAAAAGAACTGTTCCGGCTTGGTGCCGAACGCGTGGTGTCCGAAGCGTTCGTCGCGCGCCAGGCTCTTCATCAGCTCATCGGATGGGCGGGTGAGCAGTATCGAATAGGTAAGTATGTTGCTGAGCGCAGTCAGCCGACGCATGTATTCCTGCAGAATCTCCTCGACGTGGAAGCCAACCGCGAGCAGCGTGGTCTCCGGTTTTACATTGGGGTTGCCGTCGCGGTCTCCGCCGATCCATGAGCCGAACCTCAGGAAGCTGGGGACCCGGACAAGGGGCTGGCCGGCGGTGTCGTCGCCGTAGATCCTGCGCACGGCGCCTTCGACCAGCCGGTAGGTGGTGGGCACCGCCCGAAATAGACTTTCGCGGAAATAGAAAAGACCATTGCGGATCTCATCGCGCACCGCGGGACGCAGCGTCCGTACCTCGTCGGTTTTCCAGAGGATCTGGATCTGGGCCCTCAGCTGCCCGATGGTATCCTGGATTTCCTCTTTGCCGAGGCGCGGATCGTTGAGGCACTCGGAAGTCACGAAAATCCGCCTCAGTGCTTGCATGATCGTGCGGCGCTTGGCTTCGGTGGGGTGGGCGGTGAACACCGGCACAAACATCAGGCGGTCGAACAGCGTCTGCAGCTCGTCCGCGCCTATGCCCTGCGCATGGAACCAGCGCAGTGTTTCATCGAATGACCCGGTCCACAACGGCCCGCCCGAGCGCATCATGCGCCGCCGCTGGCGGTGCTGAAACGCCTCCTCCGCGATGTTGACCAGGCTGAAATAGGCGTTGAATGCCCGCAGGACGTGGGTCAGGGTTTCGGGGTCAAGGCGGTCGATGAGGCGCATCAGCTGCCGCCGAATGCGCGGATTTTCCCGCCGGTGCAGACTGATGAATCCCTTGCGCAGCGTTTCGACCGCCTTCAGTACCTGCCCGCCAGCCTGGCTGTGCAGGACGTCGCCGAGGAGTTCGCCGAACAGCCTGACGCGGCTGCGCAGCTCCTTGTCACCGGGGATGGATTCTGGGTTCGTGTTTTGTCGGTTCATATTGCTGCAAATACCCACCGTCAGCACGCGCTTTGCGCCCAGATCGGCCGGGATGATCGGCAATGACGGGGCGTTATCATGCCCGAAGCCGGCCTCAATATAAAGCCGCGCGGGCTGGCGTCGTGCCACGCGTGGGCGATGGCTGCGAACGGCGCGCCCGACGAATACGGGATGGTGGCGACGGACCAATTCGGAGCGCGCCCATTATGGTGCGTATGACAGCGTTTTGGATTCCGTGTTAGGCTTAATATGAAAGCGGGTCGACAGATGCAGGGCGGATTTGCTCGGTCCCCGAGCCCGTGGCGCACCGGGCAGTCGTGCCGATTTCACAGATTCTTTGGAGTGCGGTCAATGCATGAACTGAGTCACGAACAGCGCGTGGATCTCGCGCGGGCGGTCATATCCATACTGGACCACTGGGGGTTGTCGGCGGCGGATCAGGTGACGATTCTTGCGCTCCCGCCAGGTACCCGCCCCGGAATGATAAGACAGTACCGCGAAAACAAGGCGCTTCCCGACGATGCCGAGGTCGCCGAGCGCATCGAGCATCTGGCCGGAATCGCGGATGCGCTTCGTACCAGTCATCCGCTCAACGGTACAATGGATGCGATATGGTTGCACACGGCCAATCGCCGATTCGACGATCGCACGCCGCTCGAGGTCATGATCAACGACGGGCTGAGCGGAGTCATTGCGGTGCGCGCGCATCTGGACTGCACCTTCGACTGGAGCCGTCTGGCCTAAATCCAGGACTGATTGTCCCGGTGCTGCCGGTCCTCCCGGACTGCGGTCCGGAGCGCAGGTACCGGCCCAGGCGCGACCCTGCCCGGTTCAGAGCAGAACCTGCTCCAGTCCGCCACGGCGGACGCGTTCGACGAAATGCCGCTGCCAGTCCGCGCCCAATTGCTGATTGGCCAGTTCGACGACGATGTAATCCGTGTCGAGTCCGGTTTCGTCGCGGTATCGGGACAGACCCTGTACGCAGGCGGGGCACGAGGTGAGTATTTTCATTCCAGTGCCGGACGTCTGGTCTTGCCCCGCGCTCCGCTGACTTGCGCGACGTAGCTCCTCCAGTTTTCGAAATCTGACCTGGTTTGCGATGTCGGGACGTGCAATGGCAAAGGTTCCGGCTTCCCCGCAGCAGCGGTCGGACAGAGTCACCTCCTGTCCCATCAGCTTTGAGGCGACGCTCACGGGAGCGTAGGTCTTCATGGGTGTATGGCAGGGATCGTGGTACAGGTAGCGCACGCCCTTGACCCCGGTCAGGCGCACGCCTTTTTCCATGAGGTACTCGTGGATATCCAGAAGGCGGCATCCGGGAAAGATCGCATCGAACTCGTATTTGAGCAGCTGATCCATGCAGGTGCCGCAGGAAACGATCACGGTCTTGATGTCGAGATAGTTCAGCGTGTTGGCGACGCGGTGGAAGAGGACGCGATTGTCGGTGGTTATCTTCGAGCCCCTGCGCTCGTCGCCGGCAGACAGTTGCGGGTAGCCGCAGCACAGATAGCCGGGAGGCAGGACCGTCTGCGCACCGACTTCGTAGAGCATCGCCAGCGTCGCGAGCCCCACCTGGCTGAACAGTCGCTCTGATCCGCATCCGGGGAAATAGAACACCGCGTCCGAGTCTTCGCTGATGCGGGCCGGATCCCGCAGTATCGGAATTGTCTTGCTGTCTTCGATTCCAAGCAGCGCGCGCGTGGTCATGGACGGCAGGCCGCCAGGCATCGGTCTGCGCACGAAGTTGATGATCTGCGCAGAAACCCGGGTATGCCCCGTCGTTGCCTCGGGCGGCCTGCTGTTGTGCAGCAGGCCGACATGCCGGGCAAGACGATAGGCAATGCGTTGCGCGCCGTAACCCCACTCGATGAGCGACTTGCGCAGCAGCCTGATTTTTGTCGGGTCGGTGGCGTTGAGATAGGCCATGGACAGCCAGGTCGCGGGATTCGGACTGCGCTTGCCCCGGTCCTTGAGGATCCGGCGCATGCGGATCGTCACGTCCCCGAAATCGATGTCGACCGGGCAGGGGTTGAGGCACTTGTGGCAGATCGTGCAGTGGTCGGCGACATCGTTCATCGCCTCGAAATGGCGCAGCGAGATGCCGCGACGTGTCTGCTCCTCGTAGAGAAAGGCCTCGATGATGAGACCCGTGGCGAGGATCTTGTTGCGCGGGGAGTACAGCAGGTTTGCTCTGGGTATGTGGGTGCTGCACGTCGGCTTGCATTTTCCGCAGCGAAGGCAGTGGCGAATGTCGTCATTGAGGGCGCCGAGCTCGCTTTCCTCCAGTATGATTGCCTCCTGCTGCAGCAGGCGCAGGGACGGCGTGTAGGCGCGTTCCAGACCCGATTCCGGCAGCAGCTTTCCACGATTGAAGTTTCCGTTCGGGTCGACCGTGCGCTTGTATTGCGCGAACGCCTCGATGGATGCCTTGTCGAGATACTGAATCTTGGTGATGCCTATACCATGTTCTCCGGATATGACTCCGCCTAGCGACAACGCCAGGGCCATGACACGCGCAACGATTCGATCCGCCTCCTGCAGCATACCGTAGTCGTTGGAATGGACCGGAATGTTGGTGTGGACGTTGCCGTCGCCCGCGTGCATATGGGTCGCTACGAAAAGCCGGGCGTTGCGCACCCGCGAGTGGATCGCGTCGAGTTGCCGGTGTACGGGCAAGAATTCAAGTCCCCCGAAAATCTGCTTCAAGGGTCGTTCGACATCCGTGCGATACGAGAACCGCACGTCACGCCGCAGCAGCTGTTGGATCAGCGTCTCGCCCGGCTGTGCCGGCGCCTGCACCTCCACGTCGAAAAGATTTTCGGCGGCGTCGACAGTCCGGTCGAGCCCGCCCAGGATGGATGACCAGCGTGCATGTACCCGATCGAGCAGTTCCAGGGCGGCCGCCTTCTTGTCGCCGAGAATGGCCATCGCCTCATGGCTCGTCTCGTAGTCGGCGGCCGGCGGTGGAACGTCGGAAAGACCCTGAAGGTATTCACGGACCGCCTCGATAATGTGCAGCTTGTTGGAAATCGACTGCTCTATGTTGATGCGTTCGATGCCTGCGGAGTATTCCGCGAGCCGGTCCAGGGGGATCACTACGTCTTCATTGATCTTGAAGGCGTTGGTGTGCTTGGCGATGGCCGCCGTGCGCGAGCGGTCGAGCCAGAACCGGCGCCTGGCTTCCGGGCTCACCGCGATGAACCCCTCCGCCCCGCGCGCATTGGCCATGCGTACTACCGCAGACGCGGCGGTGGCTACCGCCGCCTCGTCGTCGCCTGCCACATCGACGAGCAGCACCATCT
This sequence comes from Pseudomonadota bacterium, assembly GCA_021819085.1. Lineage (GTDB taxonomy): Bacteria > Pseudomonadota > Gammaproteobacteria > Acidiferrobacterales > UBA6901 > JAJYCY01. The sequence continues at coordinate 72,529 of JAKASJ010000002.1, forward strand.
TGGGGCGATCCCGCCGCGCGGCTTTGGTTGCGTAACCGACTGCTTTCAGGTATCGCTCATCCAGGTGTTCCAGGCCCGACAAGAAGACCCCCGGGCACCGGTCGAGGTAATTCTTGGTCTCGACAATGGCAGGAACCGCCTTGCCGAGATCGTGACCGAAGAACTCAAGACACAGGGTACGCAAATAGGTCGGCATGCGGTGCAGGATGAACACCGCGGAAGTGATCAGGCCGTCACACCCCTCCTTCTGCACCCCCGGCAGACCGGCCAGAAACTTGTCGGTCACGTCCTTGCCCAGCCCGATCTTGCGGAAAGCCTTTCCCGGGACGGACAGCATGTGCGGCTCGCCCAGCGGGGTGCGGCCGTCGATCTCGTAGCGCGTAATGCGGAACAGGACCTCCTCCTGCTCGTGAATTTTTCCCAGATTGTGATTTAGCCGCGTCACCTCCAGCCAGCGCGCATCCGGAGTCACCATGCGCCACGATGCGAGATTGTCGAGCGTCGTGCCCCAGAGCACCGCCTTCTTGCCTCCGGCGTTCATCGCGATGTTGCCGCCGATCGTGGAGGCATCCTGGGACGTAGGATCGACAGCAAAGCTGTAGCCGCTTGCTTCCGCGAGCTTTGCGACGCTCAGGGTGATCGCTCCGGCCTGGGCCCGTACCACCGGCACAGGCGACGTGACTCCCTCCAGCTGCCGGACTTCCACGGGCCCGAGCTGGTCGAGCTTTTCGGTGTTAATCACCACCGATTCGGCGTGCAGCGGGACCGCGCCGCCCGTATAGCCGGTGCCTCCGCCGCGCGGAATGATGGTCAGCCCGAGATCTATGCAGGCCCGGACGATGTGGGCCGTTTCTTCCTCGCTGTCCGGGTACACGACCGCCAGCGGATATTCGACGCGCCAGTCGGTAGCGTCGGTAACATGAGAAACGCGTGCGAGTCCGCTGAAATCCACATTGTCGCGGCGCGTCAATCGTCCGAGGTATTTGCGCAGACGCCGACGCCACGCACGTTGGCGAGGGAACCAGTTCTCGAACTCGTGTACCGAATCGCGCGCGCGCGCCACCAGCGCCAGCGTGAGCGGGTTGCCTTCGGCGCGTTCGCTGATCTGATCCAGGCGATGATGCAGGGCGTGGACCAGCGACCCCCGCCGTTTCCGGTTCTCCAGGAGGTCGTCCTGGATGTAGGGGTTGCGGTGGATCACCCACATGTCTCCCAGGACCTCGAACAGCATGCGTGCCGAGCGCCCGGTGCGGCGGGTGCCGCGCAGTTCGTTGAGGGTTTCCCACATCGCATCGCCAAGATAGCGGATGACGATTTCCCGGTCGGAGAAGGACGTGTAGTTGTAAGGAATTTCGCGGATTCGCATAAAGCCGGGGCTCGTGGGACCGTGCCGATTTCCCTGGGGCACGTTACGCATATTAGCATGTACTTCTGGGTTTGCCCGATCGGCCGCAGACATGCCGGTTAGGCCCGTGCGCCGGATTTCCGGTATCAGCGGCTTCTCGGCCGATGGATCGAGCCGGGCCGTGCGGCCGCCCGCCCGCCGCAGTGGCGGAACATTGCCCCATGGAGCGATGATCGGCGCATTTCCCGCATGGGAAGCAGCGCAGCCGAGTTCGTGGCTCCGGCGGATTTTGACATGGGTCAATGCGTCCATGCAGGCCGGATGACTATGCTCTTCCATGATGGTAGATACAGGGAGAGTGTGCCATGGAGCATCGCTGGAACGCGCGTCGGCCGCTGACGGTGAAGGCCATACTTCACAGTCCCGTGCTCGGGACCAAACGAGTAAAAATACGGGACCTCGGAGCGGGCGGAGTACGCGTGGAGGTTCAGGACCATGCCCCCGCTACAAATCTCCATGTCGAGCTGGTTTTCGTAGGAAACGAGCGCGGCATTCTGCGTATTTACCGGGTTCCCGCGCTCATCGTGTGGACATCCAGAAATACGGTCGGCCTCATGTTTTACGAAATGAGCCCCCGCGCCGTCGTGGCGGTACTGAATGCGCTCTCAGTGGGCGAGGTAGAAGGGGACTTCGAGTCCGGGCCGAGTTTTGCCGGTGGGCCGGGTAATGCGCCGGGCAAGCTGACCAGACCCTGAAAGGGAGGGTATCCCTATGGCTGTTGCCAGAACGATCACCGATTTTCTCCAGCGACAGCGTGCGCACTATGCAGTCGTACCTCACCCGCACACCGAGACGAGCCGGGCGACAGCCCATACCGTCAGGGTAGCGGCGGACCAGCTGGCCAAGGCCGTGGTTTTGATCGACGAGCGCGGCTACGTGATGGCCGTCGTTCCCAGCAGCCGTCATGTGAGCACCAATCGGCTATCGGAACTCCTCGGCCGCCGCCTTGAGTTGGCGACCGAGAGCCGTATTGCGCCGGTATTCCGGGACTGCGATCCGGGGGCGATCCCGCCGCTGGGACCCGCGTATGGCATGGACACGATCGTCGATGACAGCTTGGTTGGCCAACCGGTGATCTATTTTGAGGCCGGTGACCACGAACAGGTAATCCAGGTGGACGGCGAGGTATTCCTTTCGCTGCTGAAAGAGGCGCGGCACGGCCAGTTTACGCACTAAGCCCGGGAATTCGTGGCCGGGTTGCCACGGGAAGCGGCGGTGTGCAATGCAGAATGATCGGCCACGGCTCCGGCCCGTGTATCCCTACGCCGCGGCGGTGAAGAATGCGGCGGGGTTCTCCACCGGCTGAAGGGCGGTGATTAGATGGATGTCGCAGACATCAGCCTGTTCGCGCTCAATTGCGGCTCGGATCTTGCGTCGCGCGTTGCCGCATCGCTGGACCTGCCTCTGGGCCGGCACGAGGAACGGGAATTCGAGGACGGTGAGCACAAGATACGGCCACTCGAGAGCGTTCGGGGCCGGGATGTCTTCGTTGTCCAATCTCTGCATGAAGAGCCGGCCGGCAGCGTCAATGACAAACTGTGCCGCCTGCTGTTCTTCATCGGTGCCCTCAAGGACGCGGCTGCCGCGCGAGTCACTGCGGTCGTGCCGTATCTTTCCTATGCGCGCAAAGATCGCAAGACCCAGCCGCGGGATCCGGTGACTACGCGCTATGTTGCGAAGCTGTTCGAGAGCGTCGGCACGGACCGGGTGATGACGGTCGACGTCCACAACCTTGCCGCATTCCAGAATGCATTCCGGTGTCAGACCGAGAACCTGGAGGCGCGTGTGCTGTTCGTCAGGCACTTTGCGCAGCGCATCCGGGGAAACAGCGTGGCGGTCGTTTCGCCTGATGTCGGCGGCGTCAAGCGTGCAGAGCTGTTCCGCCAGGCTCTGGCGGGTGCGCTCGGGCGCGAGGTCGACATGGCCTTTATCGAGAAAGAACGCGCACTCGGGAAGGTCACCACAGGAGCGCTGGTCGGGGAGGTGCGCGGACGTATCGCCATCATCGTAGACGATCTCATCAGTTCCGGCACAACCATTGCGCGTGCCGCCAGTGTCTGCCGCACGGCCGGAGCGGTGTCGGTTTTCGCGGCGGCAACGCATGGGTTATTCGTGGCTGACGCCGAAGCGGTCATTGCCGAGGCGCCCATCGAACGCGTGCTCGTTACCGATACGGTTCCCGCATTCCGCATCGCAGGGCAGGTGGCACGCGCGAAACTCGAAATCCTGGATATTGCCGGATTCCTGGCGGAGGCGATACGTCGGCTGAATGCAAACGAATCCCTTGTAGAGCTCAACCGGGCATGAGCCGGTCCGGCAGCTCAGCCGAGGTCCAGATCCCGCACATACCGTTCGGCGCGATCGAGATAGTCGCACGCCGCCGCCGACCATTTTTTCGTGTCCCGGACCTCGGGGTCCAGGACGTGCCAGACCGCAATCTTGCAGCGGAAGCAGGCCCAGCAGCTCTTGTAGAAACTCAGCAGCGCCGGCGCAGGAGTGTCGGAGCTGATGCGTGCGTGAACTTCGATGAACAGCCGCCCGACCTGCGCAGCGCCAAGCCGCTCGCACTCCACAGCGAGCAGGGAAAGTTCATCGGCGGAGTCAAGGATGCGGAAATCGCGGTTGAATTCCAGACGGTCGATGATCACCGGTTCCGGAACCAAGCAGATGTGCTCCGGTCTCAGGTCGCCATGAGCCTCGATGATTTTGTCGTGTTCCGCACGCTCGTCGACAAGCGTCTGGTGAATGTCGAGGAACCGGAGCTGGGCGGCGGCGACATGCCTCAACTGCGCTTCGGGCAGCGCGCATTCCGGGCGCGAGAGCTCGCGGCAGGTATCCTCGACCCGGTCGCGCAGGCGACGGCGATAGGTTGTGCATTCCATCGCAATCGGGCGGGCCTGCCGGTAGAAGCAGGCCAGGCGCTCGGCCGCCAGGCGCGTTTCGGACCCGGGGACAGAGCCATTCAGTATTGCCTGATCAAGGAATCGCTCCGCCGGCAGGCGCCGCATCTTCACCAGCCAGTCGGCCACCGGACCGTCTCCGCCAAGCCGAAGCTCGCCGGACAGGCTCACAATGAGCGGGATCATCCCCAGGTAAATACCCGGAGCCAGCGGGCGATTGAGTATGACTTCTGCTTCGCAGTCGCGGCGTCGAAGTTCGATGGAGCTGAAGTCCAGAAAGTCCCGGCGGACCGGCTTCTTGAGCTTGTATGCATGCGTATCGGTGAGAAATACCCAGGACATGTGGGTTTCGAGCGCGTAAACTTGCAGGGGATGTTCCGGGTAGGCGTGCGGACGGGAAAGGAACGCAACCTTGGCGGCCGTCGGTATCTCCGGTTCACCGCGATTCCTGGAATTCGGTGCCATGGTCATGAGCCAGTTCTGCAGCAAGCCCGCCGGCTAACACTATCGCAAAAGGCGCACGCGTCAAAATATCGCTCTGACGAGGCGGCGCCGTGAGCCCGAGCGAGGCACTTGTCAGTACGCCGGATAGGGGCCAATATTCAGGCAGTCGTGCGAACGCTGCCAGAAGAGGATTCGACACGCGGATGCAGCTTCGGATTGTATCGTACAACATCCATCGTGCGATCGGCATTGATCGCCGTTTCCGTCTCGACCGGATCGTGACGATTCTTGGGCATGTGCGGCCGGACGTCGCGCTGCTGCAGGAAGTTGACTCCGGAGCGCCCCGCTCAGGAAACCTCGATCTCGCGCGCGAGCTGGCGGATCTGCTTGGATACCCTTACTACGCGGTCGGTCACAACGTCGACCTGCGCAAAGGGCGCTACGGTAACGCGACGCTCAGCCGTTTCCCGATTCTGCGCGAACGCAACATCGATCTCACGATCGATTCGCACAAGCGCCGCGGCTGCCAGCACACCCGCATCCAGGCGCAGAAGCAGTTCGGTCACCCGCATATCATCGAGGTATTCAATCTCCACCTGGGTCTATCGGCGCGCGAGCGGCGGCTTCAGGTTGCGCTTCTGCGGCGCTCCAGAGAGTTCTCGGACCTGGACCAGGCTCACGCCTGTCTTGTTGGCGGAGACTTCAATGACTGGCGCAGCCAGTTGCCGCCGATATTCACCGAAGAGCTGGGATTCCAGTGCGCGACGTCGCGCGGTGGCGGGCGGCAGTATCCAATGCGGACCTTCCCGGCGTTTTCTCCGACCGGGGGCCTGGACAAGATCTTCTTCCGCGGCCAGTTCCGGCTGCTCGATGCGCGTACCTGCCATTTGCGTGTCTCGCGTGTGGCAAGCGACCATCTGCCAGTGATTGCGGATTTTGAATTGCAGTGAATGTACCTGTAGTCAAGGTGCCGTCGGCGGCGGGCCGGGAGCGGCGACCTTCAATCTCGAAATACCGGTTTCCATGGCGCGGCGGCAATCGCTTCCAGCTGCTGGTCGACGGCAACCGGTTCTTCCCGCACATGCTCCAGGCCATCAACGACGCGGCCCATCACGTGTATCTGGAAATCTACCTTTTCGAGACCGGGACCGTTGCCGGCCGCTTCATCGACGCGCTGGTAGCGGCAGCGGCACGCGGTGTGGATGTGCGCGTCATACTGGACGATTTCGGTGCGCGCGGCCTCGGCCGCGGTGACCGCGAGCGCCTGCGCAGCAGCGGCGTGAAGCTTGCCTTCTACAATCCATTGCGTATCGGGAAATGGCTGAAGAATCTTGCCCGGGACCACCGCAAGCTCCTGGTCACAGACGGAACGACGGCGTTTGTCGGAGGAACCGGAATCACCGATGAATTCGACCCGGCGGACTCGCCGGAATCGCGTTGGCGCGAAACCGTAGTGAAGGTGGCGGGGCCCGTGATTTTTGACTGGCAGACGCTGTTCATCGAGAGCTGGAAGCGCCATAGCGGAGAGATGCTGCAACTTCCGGACAAGCCGGCAGTCGCTGCGGGCGAGCGCATGCTGGGGCGTGTCACATTGATGCGGGGAAGGTCGCAGCAGGGAATAAAGCGTGATCTGATTACGCATGTGCATTCCGCAAAGCGGCGGGTGTGGTTTTCCACTGCCTATTTTGTGCCACCGCGCCGTATCCGGCGCGCGCTCCGGAGGGCTGCACGTCGCGGCGTCGATGTGCGGTTGCTGCTGCCGGGTCCGCGAACCGACCACCCCGCTGTGCGTCTGGCGGGAAGGAGATTCTACGCTTCGATGCTCCGAAGCGGGGTGCGTATTTTCGAATTTCAGCCACGCGTTCTGCACAGCAAAGTGAGCCTGTGCGATTCCTGGGTGTCGATAGGGTCGAGCAATCTCGATAACTGGAATCTGCGCTGGAACCTGGATGCTAACCAGGCAATCGAAGACCATGAATTCGCTGAGCAGGTTCGCGCCATGTTCGACGCCGATTTCGCCCAAACCATCGAGTACACCTACCGGGACTGGATGCACCGGTCGTGGCACTCACGCGCCAGTGAGTGGCTGTGGGGGCTGGTTGACCGGTTCCTCAACAGCATCGGTGATGGACGGCGCTGACGGCGCGTAAGATGTTCAGGCGGGTTCCGGAGCATTTCCGGAAAAGGCTTCCTCGACCTCTCGGTAAATGTCTGCCTCGTCACCGGCATAGCGTGCCGAAAAGTGCATGGGCACCAGGCGCCTGGCGCCGCAGGCGCGCCCGAGCGCGCCGGCCTGACGTGTCGTAAGGTGGTATTTCCGGGCGGCATGGTCGGCGTCCCGGTGCAAGAAGACCGCCTCGATGAACAGGCAGTCGGCATTGTGCGCGAGCCGGCGGACGCGCTGCACATTGTCCGCGTGGTAGACGATATCGACAATATAGGCGATCTTCTGGCCAGTGGCGAAGCGCAGCACATCGCGGCGCAGGTCGCCGAGCGGAATCACGCGTTCATGATGGCCGCCGCGGTCGGTCCAGTGGACGCGGACTTTCGTGTCATCGGGGTCTCCATGGCGCACTGCCGCTTTCAGTTCATTCAGCCATGGACCTGTGGGAAGCCCGAGTTCGGTCAACCGGTTCTTCCAGATGTTGATGTGCTGTTTTTCCTCGAGCGCGAAGCCCAGGCATGCGGTACGGTGATCGAGCAGCGTGGCGAGCACGCGAAAATTCTCCTCATCCAGCAGCACGCCGTCGGCAGCAGGCCGGGACGGCAGATCCTCGCGTTTGAAACCTGATCGGCAGCGGAAGCGGGCCATGCGCAGCTCTCCCGACGGCCGCCATTCGTTTGCCTCGAGCGTAAAATCGGTCGCGTAGCCTTGCACGAGATTCCAGGTATAGGCTGCGAGCTTGTGTTCGACGCGGTCAATGAATTCCTGAGGGCCGAACAGGGCGAGAGTGCGGGCACGACCCAGGCAGATGCGCACGATCCGGTCGAGCCCCATGAAGTGATCCATGTGGGCGTGCGACACGAAAATGTGCGTCAGACGAAGTATCTTGCGTGCCGGCAGCGACTGGATATCTCCCACGTCGAAGAGCAGCGCACGTCTGGCAAACCGGAAATCCACGTAAACCGAGGGGTCGCCAAACGGACCATTGACGAGGAACGGCTGTAGAATCGACGTCATGGCGAACCCGCCGCTGTGGTCATTATCGGGGTGGGTGTTCCATGTTAACGCACGCCGCGACCGGCGCCTGATGCGGGCGAACTTCCGGTCGACGGTGCTAGCGTGCGCAGCTGCGAAACCCCGCGAATATGTCGTTTCTGTCGGGCGTGAAGAAGTTGCGCCAGGTGTTCCACACCAGTCGCGCCGGGGTTGCCCAGCTTCCGCCGCGCAGAACCTTGTGCGTTCCGAACCATGGCGCGGAATAGTCGCGGTAAGGGTCGGGAGAAAACCCGGGATAGGGAGCGAAAGTGGATGCGGTCCATTCCCAGACATTGCCGATCATCTGGCGGCAGCCGCAGGCGCTGTCGCCCTGCGGGAGCGCCGCAACATCGATGCCGGCGAGTGTGCCGCCATTCAGATTGGCATGCGCTCCGGTCGGGGTTTCGTCCCCCCAGGGATAACGGCGCTTCCGCGCACCCATCACGCCGCCCGGCATGACCTCGCAGGCTGCCGCCGCCTCCCATTCGGCTTCGGAAGGCAGCCGCCGCCCCGCCCAGCGACACCAGGCCTGGGCTTCGTGCCAGTTCACGTGCATCACCGGCGCGTGCGGTGCCAGTGCGGTCCAGCGATCGAAACGGCGCACTTCCCAGTCCGAACCGTTCCTGCGCCAGTACCGGGGCACTTCGCTGCCGGCCCGTGTGCGCCATTCCCATCCGGAATCGTCCCAGAACTCGCGTCGGCCGTACCCGTGGTCGTCGACGAAGGCCACATAATCCGCATTGGTGACCGGCGCCCGTGCTATCCGGAATGGCGCCAGTTCCACCGGATGCGCCCACTTTTCGTTATCGAACACAAAACCCTCGGTCGACGTGGCGCCAAGCAGGAAGCGGCCGCCCGGCACCTCCACGTCCCCCGGCAGCGACCCGGCCGGCGTCGCAATCGCAGCGGTTTCGGCCGGCGCCGGATACCCCAGGGTCTGGCGCGTGTACATGAACGCCTCGGAGTGCATGTCCTGGTGGAAAATGGCGAGCAGATAAAAGTAGGCATCCCTGTCTGGCAGCGAGTCTCCGTGGTCATGCAGGCGCTGGCGCAGCGCATCATTCACGGCCTGCAGATAGGCGAGGGTGTCCACGACCCGGGGCAGGGGCAGGTCCCAGCGCCGGTCATGCGCGATCGCGGAGGAGTCGTACAGGGCATCGGCCTCGGGCATGAGCGGGGCACGCCGGTCCAGATTGCGCAGGACCCAGTATTCGCTGAACCACGCCAGGTGTCCGATTTCCCAGTTCGGGGGGTTCACCGTGGGCAGACGCGGGCCGAGCATCTGGTCCGGGCCGAGATCGGTGACCAGACGCAGGATGCGCGTGTGCGTATCGTCGAGGTATCCGAGAAGTTCTGCCGCCGTCACGGGATTGGCCATATACTATGCCTGTTCCGACTGATGTCCCTGTGAAATCCATGCGTATATTGATTGTGACGCCTGCGCCGCGAGGATCGCGGGCCGGCAACCGCACCACTGCATGCCGCTGGGCCAGAATCCTCAGGGCCGAAGGCCACCGCGTCTCGGTTACGGTCGGGTACGATGGTGCGCCGGCGGACCTGATGGTCGCCTTGCACGCCTGGCGCAGCGCCGATGCAGTGCAGCGTTTCCGGGAGCGTTATCCGCAGCGGCCATTGATTGTAGCACTGACGGGTACGGATCTTTACCACTTCCTGCGTGCCGATTGTGAAGTCACAACGCGTTCCATGGAGCTCGCTGACCGGCTCGTGGTTCTGCACGAGGCTGCGATCGACACGGTTCCTCAGCCGCTGCGCGGCAAGGTGCGGGTGATTCTGCAGTCGGCGGGCGCCTTTCCCGCGAGAAAACCGTCTCCGCGGCGTTTCCTCATCTGCGTGATCGGACATTTGCGCGATGAAAAGGACCCGTTGCGCACGGCCTATGCTGTCCGCGACCTTCCTTCGCAGTCGCAACTGCAGGTGCTGCAACTGGGGAAGGCGCACACGGATGCCTGGGCGCAGGCGGCGCGCGCAGAAATGGCGCGAAACCCGCGATATCGCTGGCGCGGCGAGGTCCCATACCGGGAGGTGCGGCGGGTGCTCGCGCGCAGCCGGCTCATGGTGCTGTCATCGCGCATGGAGGGGGGCGCCAATGTGATCTCGGAAGCTGTGGTCGCCGGTGTTCCGGTGATCGCCTCGCGCATCGACGGATCGGTCGGTCTGCTTGGCCCCGGGTACCCGGGGTATTATCCGGTCGAAGACACGGCGACGCTTACCGGGATGCTGTTGCGGGCCGAGAGCGACCCGGTTTTCTACGCGCGCCTTCAGGATGCCTGTGCACTGCGTGCGCCACTGTTCGATCCGCAGCACGAGCGGCAGGCATGGCGCGCTGTGCTGGCCGGGTTGTAGCGGACGGTTCTGACCTTCATCACAGGACGAGTGTCACCGATGCAGCCGCGTTGCCCGGTTCCATGACGCGCCCTATGACCGCGCTCCGGGCATAGCCGAGCCGGCGCAGGGCGGCAAGGCAGACGTCCGAGTTTTCCTCGGGGACGGACGCCAGCAGACCCCCCGCCGTCTGGGGATCAAACAGCAGCGGGTAGCGCGCATGCGCAACGGCGGCATCGAGGTTGCAGATCGCGCGCCGCAGGCGGATGTTCTCCGGCTGCAGGGAACTGAAGATCCCTTGTGCCAAGGATTCGAGTGCACCGTCCAGGACCGGCAGACTGTCGAGTTCTATTTCGACGTCGACCTGGGAAGGGCGGGTCATCTCCAGGAGGTGACCCAGCAGCCCGAATCCGGTGACGTCGGTGCAGGCACGAGCTCCGTGAAGCATCAGGCAGTCGGCGGCCGCGCGGTTTGACTGTAGCATGGACTCCAGCGCCGCATCGATCCAGCGTCCCTTGGCAAGCCGGCGCATGTCGGCGGCGAACAGCGTGCCGGTGCCCAGGGCTTTCGCGAGAATCAGTCGGTCTCCGGGGCGCATGCCGCCCTTGCGCAGAAGCCGTCCGCGTTCCGCCAAGCCGTTGACGCACAGGCCGAAGGCCAGCTCGGCGCCCTCGCTCGAATGTCCGCCGACGAGTGCCGCTCCGGATTCTTCGAGCGCCACGGCGGCGCCGGCCATCATCTCGTAGAGCGCCTGCTCGATCTTGGCTTCAGGACCGAACGGAACGCTGGCAATGGCGAGGGCCGACTGTGGCTGTGCGCCCATCGCATAGATGTCGCCGAGGCTGTGGTTGGCAGCGATTCTGCCGAACAGGTACGGATCGTCGACAATGGCGCGGAAGAAATCCACAGTGTGCACCATGACCTGTCCGGCGGGCACTTCGACGACTGCCGCGTCGTCCGCATCGCGCATGCCGACGAGAATGTCGGTGCGCGGTACTATCGGGATGCGGGCAAGTACGCGGGCAAGTACCGTGCTGCCGATCTTGGATCCGCATCCGCCGCAGCGCATCGCCCACGCGGATATCTCGCGTAAAGCCTCGCCATCGGCGGGGGTATCCGGCCCGCCCGCGCCGCCGGCCATGCGGTTCGGCGGCGGCAGGTCCCGGTAGCGCTCCATCCAGCGCCTGTCTATCCGGTCCTTCCAGCGCCATATGGCTGCTCCTTCGATGGTCAGCGGTCCGCGCGAAGCGATGGCGGAGCAGTCTCCGGTGCCTATCAACGCGAGAAAACGGCGCTGCGGAACAAACGCGACCAGCGGTTCGCATTTCGAAGCGCGCCGCAGATTCGCGGCAAGCGCCGGACCCTGTCGTACCGCCATCACGCCGGATTTCGCGCGCGGATGATTGCGCATGGTCGCGATGTCGCCGGCGGCGAAAACACCCGGGTGAGAATAGGACTGCAGGAAGTCGTCGACCTCGATAAAGCCATCGGAAGTGGTCGTGAGTCCGGTGCGGGCGATCCAGCCCGGAGCCGCCGCGTTCGTCGCCCAGATGAGCGCATCGTAGGGAAAGGACAGAGCGGTGCCCGCATGTGTGGCAGTAAGATGTTCCGCCGTGACTTTGAGCACGCGATGTTCGGGATAGACCGATACTCCCCGGTCCGAAAGGATGCGCATGAACTTCCGTCTCACCCGCGCATGGTGCGTGGGGAGGATCCGCGGTGCCTCCGAAAACAGGTGGAACTGCACCCGCGCGGTGCCGCAGGCGGATGCAATGCGATGCTGCAGCGAAAGCGTGAGCTCTACGCCTCCGGCGCCGGCGCCCACCACTGCGATGCGGAAGGTACGCGCGGCATTGCGCACGCGCCTCTCGATCAGATCCCATCCTGCGAGAAAGCGGTCGACAGGCTTTACCGGCAGCGCATGCTCTGCCACTCCCGGAATGCCGCTTTCGTCCGGTGTCGAGCCGATATCGATCGAGAGCACGTCATAGGGGACGGCCGGGCGCCCGCTGCACAATACCTGGCGGTTCTCCAGTTCCAGCCCGACCATTTCGTCGTGATAGAGCCGGCAGCCGGCGAAGTGCGCGAGCGGGCGCAGGTCTACGTGAACTTCGTCGAAGCTGTAGTGGCCCGCGATATAGCCGGGCAACATGCCGGAGTAGGGTGTGTGGACGTCGCGCGTTATGAGGGTGAGCCGTACTCCCGGTTCGGGGCGCATTCCGAAAGCCCGGAGCACAGCTACGTGGCTGTGGCCGCCGCCAACGAGCACCAGATCCTTGCGAACGATGTTTGACTGGCCTTGCATCCACGGCCCACTGGCATGGTGACGTCGCAGATCGCTTCCCCGGCGGCGGACCGCCGTCTATTTGATCTTCAGAAGTTCAATGTCGAAAATCAGCGTCTCATTCGGCCCGATGACGCTGCCCACACCGCCCGCGCCGTAGGCGAGATTGGCGGGAATGTAGACCCTCCACTTGGATCCGACGGGCATCAGCTGCAGCGCCTGTTGCCAGCCCCGGATCACTCCGGTGAGCGGGAACGTCGCCGGTTTCCCGCGCTTGTACGAGCTGTCGAACTCGGTGCCATCGAGCAGCAATCCCCGGTAGTTTGCGACGACGGTGTCGCTCACGTTCGGCCTGGGACCCTTGCCCTCGGTGATCACCTTGTACTGCAGTCCGCTGGGAAGGGTGACGACCCCCGGTTTTTTCGCGTTTGCCGCGAGAAACTTCGTTCCCGCCGCCAGATTCCTCTGTGCCAGTGTGGCCTGGTCGGCCTCGCGCTGGTGCTGGTAGGCGAGGACCGCTGCGCGCATCTGGCCGCTGCTGAGCCGCGCCGGCCTGCCGCTTTCTGCATCATTGATCGCCAGCATCAGCGCCTTGGAATCGATATCCATGCGCTCATTCTTGAGATTCTCCCCGATTCTATATCCGACCACGTAGCTGATGCGCTGCTTTTGGGTAGTCAGTTTCGAGGGGGTCGCGGCACAGCCGCACACAAAAATCGCGACCAAGGCGAAGCTAAGTGGATTCCGGATGCTCATGACTGTCCCTCAGGGATTGCTTGTGTGATGTTCTCATCCAGGAATGGACCGGCAGTGCCGATTCCCTTCGGTGCCCTACGGGCTGTGAATGGGAGCGCTCCCCGGTTCCGGTCCCGTCACGGCCTCATGTTCCCATAACCTTTCGTTCCAGCCAAGCGCGCAGCGCTGCAGCTGCCGGCGGTGCTGCGCCCAGCAAAGACTTTTTGTCGTCCGGGCGTGCGACATCGAACCCGGGAGCAGCCGCGCCTGCCGCAGGCCGTGACGCCGCGACCGGTGCCGTTGGTCCGCATCCGTAATCGGTGTCGCAACGGCGCCGTTGCGCGCCAGCACCGGCGGGCAGGCCTTGCACGGACATGTTAAAGTTACGGCGAGTGCAGTGGGATCGCCAGCGCTGTCGCGCCTGGGTTCCTGGTTTTTCAAGCGCAACCGGCGGGAGTGGCAACAGATGGCGGCATCCAAGGCAGCGGGCAAGGCAAAAGCGGTTTACCTCAAGGACTACCGGCCGCCTGACTATCGCATCGATCATGTGCACCTCGAGTTTTTCCTGGACGAGCAGGCAACCCGGGTACTTGCGCAGCTGGATGTGACCGGCAGTGACATCTCCCGCGGCCGGCCGCTGGTGCTCGACGGACGCGAGCTTGACCTGAAGTCGATTGCGCTGGACGGGCAACGCCTCGGTTCCGGCAGGGACTATCTGCTGGATGCCGAGTCCCTGACGATTCCACGCGTTCCGGGCCGTTTCACCCTGGAGATCGAAACCGAGATTCATCCGCGGAACAACACCACGCTCACGGGGCTGTATGTCTCCGGTGGCAATTTCTGTACCCAGTGCGAAGCCGAGGGCTTCCGCAAGATCACGTTTTTCCCGGATCGCCCGGATGTGATGGCCAGGTATACAACCACGATCGTGGCGGACAAAGTCCGCTATCCGGTTCTGCTGTCCAATGGCAATCCATCGGAGCGCGTCGACCTGGGCAATGGCCTGCATCGCGCAACCTGGGTGGATCCGTATCCGAAACCTTCCTACCTGTTCGCGCTGGTAGCCGGAGATCTTGCCTGTATCGAAGACCGGTTTGTGACGCGCTCCGGTCGTTCCGTGCAGCTGCGCATGTATGTCCAGCACCACAATGCCGACAAATGCGGGCATGCCATGGCGTCGCTCAAGAAGGCGATGCGCTGGGACGAGCAGGTGTTCGGGCGCGAGTACGATCTCGATATCTACCAGATCGTCGCCGTCGATGATTTCAACATGGGAGCGATGGAGAACAAGGGGTTGAATGTTTTCAACTCCGTGTATGTCCTGGCCAGACCCGATACCGCTACCGATGCTGACTATCAGGCGATCGAGCGGGTGATCGCACACGAGTATTTTCATAATTGGTCGGGAAACCGGGTGACCTGCCGCGACTGGTTCCAGCTGAGTCTGAAGGAGGGCTTTACCGTGTTTCGCGACCAGGAGTTCGGCGCGGACGTGACCTCTCGCGGGGTGGCCCGGGTGCAGGACGTGAACGTGCTGCGCACGCACCAGTTCCGGGAGGACGCGGGGCCGATGGCGCATCCGGTACGGCCCGAATCCTACGTCGAGATCAACAATTTCTACACGACGACGGTCTACAACAAGGGTGCCGAAGTGGTTCGCATGCTCCGGGAGCTGATCGGGGCAGACGCATTCCGCCGTGGCACCGATCTGTATTTCGATCGGCACGACGGCCATGCCGTTACGACCGACGATTTCGTCAAGGCGATGGAAGACGCCAGCGGCATCGATCTGGGACAGTTCCGGCTCTGGTACGGCCAGGCGGGCACGCCGCAAGTGCATATCGGGCGGGCCTATGATCCACGCTCGGGGGTGTACATCCTGCATGTGCGCCAGACCTGTCCGCCGACACCCGGCCAGCCGCACAAGGAGCCCTTTCACATCCCGTTCGCGATCGCATTGCTCGATGGAGACGGACGGGAGCTGTCCGTCAGCCTGATGGGTGAGCACTCCGGGGTGGTGGGCACGCGTGTGCTGCAGGTGCGGCAGGCCGAGGAAACCTTCGTGTGCGTCGGTGTTCCGCAGGAGCCGGTACCATCGCTGCTGCGCGGATTTTCGGCGCCGGTCAGACTGCAGACCGATCTGAGTGAGCGCGAACGCTGCTTTCTGCTGGGCTGCGACCGTGATCCGTTCAGCCGCTGGGAAGCCGGCCAGCAGCTGGCTGCCGGATTCATCCTCGATCTTGCGGCAAAGCCCCGCAGGCGCGGCATGCAGCCACTGGATCCGCAGTTCGTCGAAGCCTTCCGTGCGACGCTGCGCAGCGACGATCCGGACAAGGCGATGATCGCGCAGGTGCTAGCCCTGCCGTCCGAAGCCTACCTTGCCGACCTGATGGATCCGGTCGACCCCCAGGCGCTGCACGACGCACGCGTGTCGGTGCTTCGTGCCCTGGCGCTGACGCTGCGCGACGATCTGTTTGCCATATACCAGGACAATGTCGGGCGGGGAGGCTACAGCGTCGATCCGGAGTCCGTCGGACGCCGCAGTCTTAAGAATCTGTGCCTTTCGTACCTGATGGAGCTCGATGATCCGCAAGTGCGGGAGATGTGTGTCGCGCAGTTTCGCCGCGCCGACAACATGACCGACGTGATGGCTGCATTGCGGGCACTCGCCGGCACCGACTGCCGCGAGCGCCGTGATGTGCTTGCCGAGTTTCATGATAAATGGCGGGATGAGCCGCTGGTTCTGGACAAGTGGTTCGCGCTCCAGGCCACGTCGCGGTTGCCCGGGACACTCGCCGAGGTGAAGGCGCTCACGCGCCATCCGGCGTTCACCTTGAAGAATCCCAACCGGGTGCGTGCACTCATAGGTTCGTTCTGCGCCGGCAATCCCGCTCGGTTCCACGACCGCAGCGGCGCCGGCTACACGTTTCTGGCCGACCAGGTTCTGAAAATCGACCGGCTGAACCCGCAGCTCGCGGCCCGGCTCGCCGGGGCGCTCAGCCTGTGGCACAAGTATGAAGCGCGGCGCCAGGTGCTCATGAAGAAGCAGCTCGAACGCATTCTGCGCGAGCCGGCGCTTTCCCGGGACGTGCAGGAAATTGCGTCGAAGAGTCTCGGATCAGCGGGTGTGGAAGGGAAGACCCGGGGCGGTGCGCGTCGCCGGAGCGGGCGGCGCTGATCAGGCGTTCAGGTCCGGAATCATGCGGCTTTCGAGACGCGCGATGAAGTCCTTCAACTGCAGTTTTCGTTTCTTCAGGCGCCGCAGCTGCAGCTGGTCGGCGAACAGATCCGCCGACAGCTGGGAAATGACCTGATCGAGACCCCGGTGCTCCAGGCGCAACTGCAGCAGCAGCTGCCGCAGAGATTCGCCGTCTTCGTTTTCCATGTTCGTATTCTTCTCGTTGCTGCCAGGTCGATACCCCGTGCCTCATGACGATCAATGCCGCGATCCGGCGCCACCCGCGGCCGGATTCCAGCTGTGATCATAGGGCTTTGCCATGTTCGGGTACACGCCGGTGCAGGCTGTATATTGATGAATTATAGTCGCATGGAGCCGGAAGCGACGGATCCGCGGCTGCCATCCTTTGTCCGCGACATGCGGTCCGAAGCTGCCCGGAAAAGTCGCGAGCCGGGCGGTTCTGTTCCGGTTTCAGGCACGTTCTGCAATGTGGCCGATCAACCAAGGTGCGATGTCTGAGATCGTCCTCCCGGTGGAGATTTCGCGCAACCGCGCCCCCCGCCCGGGTGGGCTGCGGCGCAGCGGGGCGCCAAGAAATTTCCGGCGGCGCCGACCGGCCCCGGGGCTGGACGACGGGGCGGAATAGCGGGAACATGGTCCGGCAGATCGAACTATTGCTGCCCAGGCTGCGGGGGCGGTAGGGCGCCGGTGCGCAGGCTGTTGCGTCCGTCCTGTCTCCGGAAGCGGCCGAGGAACCATTGGCTCCGGGCGCTGTCGGACGGATCAGATCCCTGAATTGAAGCACTGTTAGAGGAACACGAACATGGATTACACCGAGGCAGAAAATCAAATCGCACAGGTCCAGCAGCAGTCCCAGACCGTGATCCAGAATATGCAGCAGTTCGCACAGAAGCTGCGTTCGGCGGCCCCGGACGAGACGACCGGACGCGAATGGGCGCTGGACTTGCGTGAAATCGCGATGTCTATGCAGACCCAGAATCAGGCCATGGTGGGACTGGTCAACCAGATGGCAGAGTACATCAAGACGC
The DNA here is from genome assembly GCA_021819085.1 of Pseudomonadota bacterium. Lineage (GTDB taxonomy): Bacteria > Pseudomonadota > Gammaproteobacteria > Acidiferrobacterales > UBA6901 > JAJYCY01. The sequence goes on from JAKASJ010000002.1 coordinate 90,066, forward strand.
TGGAGTCGCAGCTGGCGACGCACCCCAGCCCGAGCATTCAGCCGCGCGGATGGGCAGCGCAGTCGTCCGGCGGCGGAGGGTTCTGGAGCAGCGTCACGAGCGGCCTGGGGGTTGGCGCCGGATTTGCCGTGGCAAACGATCTGGTCGGTGACCTTTTCAACATGTTCTAGCCGGATTCCGGCGCGTTACCATGCGGTTTCCGGGCCGGCTCTGTCCGTCCCGGGTGCCGCGGTGGACTGATTGCGCAGCCCCATAAATTGTTGGCGAGCCGCGAGATGAAGTTTTCCGTTCCCGTCGGACGGTCAAAGTTCTCCCATGGACAAACCCAAGATAATCACGGCCCTGCCGCAATGCCGCTACAAACTCGGCGCATTCCTCATTACCGTGCTGGGTGAGGTCGAAAGCGGCGATGGGGTGAGTTATCGCTACATTGCCGCTGTCATTACGGAAGGTGATCCGGAGCCGGGTCTGTACGTGACGTCCGAGCGTGCGGCCGGCAGTTCCGGGCATACGGGCAAGCATGCCATGCGTATCATCATGCGCGACGGTGCGCAGGTCATCGGTACTTCGGACCGCTGGGGCAATCTCGATATGTTCGTCAGCGATGCCCTGGAAGTCGTGGCGCGGCTCCTGGACCTGCAGGATGAGCAGCCTTATCCGCTGAGTTGATCCGCAGCGCCGTGCCTGCCCCGGACAGGAATCCCCGCGGCGTGCGCAGTTCAGATCCGCTGCCGCCGATCTGACCCCTTAATCCAGCCCGGCCGGTCTCGTCCTGCGGGGTCCTCAGTCCTGCTTTTCAGGCTCCCCGGGCTTCGTCCGGCCGACCCTGCTCAGCGGAATCACGACGTGCCCGGCACCGGCCGGCTCGTCGACATAGCGGGGTCGCTGGTTCATGGACCTTCCGGCCGCCTCCGCGAGTTCTCGCTCACGTGCGGCAATGAGCCCGAAGCATTCGCGGATCCCCTGCACGGTCTCATCGGAAAGCGGATGGCTGTGTCCGGGCCGGGTAAACGTGTCCTTGGCTACGTCAGCCAGCACTTTCTTGACTGAGCGCAGAATTCGTTCTTCCGCGGAGAGAGCCTCGGTGTTCATAGTTCACCTTCTGGCGCCGCCTGACGCCGTCGTGTTTGGAATTGATTAATACGTATTCTGACACAGTTTGCCTGCCGGTCCGCGATTACTGGTGCCGGCGGGTATTTCATCGGGGCATTGCCTGGCTGTTTGGAGCAAGCCTGTTGGCCGGCGCCGCCGTGGCTGAAAGTGCAAGGTCTTTCAGGGTCTTGTTGCCTATTGAATCCTCCAGGGCCCGATCCATGCCCTCGATCAGCCGGTCCACAAAGGGTTCATTCGGCAGCCTGCGGGCCAACGGGGCATTGTCCTCCCCTGAGCTGCGTACCGCGTCCATCAGGGTTGTTAGGGGTACGGTCTCGGGACATCTCGCCGGAAGGTAATGCTCCGGTTCTCCGGCCGATCGCACCACGAGTCCGTGCCGTTCGAGCAGGTTCAGCATGCCTGAGACGAGCGTCTCGGGAATTCCCGCCTGCCTGGTGAGGCTGTCGCGGCTGCACTCCGGTCCGCTGCCGTAGTGATTGCGGACGATCCAGGCCATGAGTATGAGCGCAAGCTGCTCCTGTCCGCGGGCGCTGAGATGCAGTTTCCGGCGATGCAGGGCGAGAGACTCGGGGTGCTGGTGATAGAAGGCGATGCTGGCGCCCACCAGCAGTATTGACCAGCTCAGATACAGCCAGATCATGAACATGACCACGATGGCAAAACCTGAATAGATCGCGCTGTAGTGCGTCGAGCCTACGACAAACGAAGCGAAAAGCCAGCCGGTCCCCTCCCACAGAGCGCCGGCAATGATGCCGCCGGTCACGGCAGACCGCAGCCGTACCTTGGTATTCGGAATGAACATGTAGACAAACGAGAAGGCCGCGATGACCAACGCGTACGGAACCAGAGCACCAATGATCCGCAGCGCTGCGCCCAGCGGCTCGGTTTGCGCCAATGCCTTTACTATGGATGCATTCATCAGAGTGGCGGTCAGGCCCATCGCCGAGAACACCAGTACCGGGCCGACGGTCAGTACGCTCAGATACTGGCTGAAGCGCTGAATCAGCGGTCTGGTCTGTTCCACCTGCCAGGTGTAGTTGAAGGCGCGCTCCACCTTCTGGACCAGCGACGCTACTGTGTAGATCAGCAACCCCAGCCCCAGAGCGCCGAGTACGCCGACCTTGATGTGTTCGACGAACCCGATGATACGCGCGCTGATTACGCCGCTCTTGTCGCCCAGCGGCGCCAGAAAGTGAAGCAGCAACGGCCGTATGGCATTGTGCACGCCGAATGCCTTGAGCACGGAAAAGCTGACGGCAAGCAGCGGCACAAGCGATAGCAGTGTGGTGTATACCAGCCCCATGGCCTGTAGCGTGAGCTGTCCATCGGTAATGTCGTGTATCACGACATGGACCACGCGTAACAGCCATCGGACCCGCCGGCGCAGCGGGCTAAGCGATGCCAGATCCGCATTCCAGAGGGATTCGTTGAGAGCATTGCGGAATCTGCCGAATTCCATCATGGCACGCATCCTCATGCCGTCCGTCGGAGCGGTTATTGGCGTATTTCGCAGATTGCGACAGGCCGGTGACCGGTAATATACAATGATCACGGACACAAGCATAACCGCGGGCTGTCCGGCCGTGCGGTATTGCTTCCGTTTGCGCTCACCGCACGGTACGGCCGGTGCCGTCATCTTCGTCCGTCCATTGACCGTCTATCCGGCGGGAATTTTCGGGGTGCCGGTTTGCGGAAACAATTGTCCCGGCGCTGGTCTATGAAGATATGGAACCAGAACCAGCAGCAGTCCCGGGGCTGGCCATGGTTCGTTGTCATGCCGAACAAAACGGGTTTTTGCGGCAAAGGAATTGTTGTCCAGCTTTGGAGGTGATCGAGGCTATGAAACTGCGCAATCGGTTTGCGACCATGTCCCGCGTCGTGCGGCAGCGGCAAAAGCGGCGTGCGGACGCCCAACAGCCCGGAACCCCTCCGGCCAAGCGCCTGAAGGCGCCATGGTCGGTGAAGAGCGATCGATGACGCTGTGCCGGGCGGCGGGCGCAAGCTCTGTTATCCGGTGAGGGTGGAGTCGCGGAATGCACAAAGCCTGAGCGGGCGCGATCCGGCCGCGCGGGATGCGGCCGGCCGCTAATCCTGCGGATGCCGCCGTTCCGGCTGTTCGGTCTTGATCTCTCCGAAGCCGCCATTGTCAAAACTGAAGGTCACTTTCTTTCCGGAGACGGTCGTTTCCAGCAGCACCTGACGGTCCCACAGGCGGTGCACGTAGCCCAGGGTCTTTTCCAGGTACTCGCGTTGCAAGTCGCGTCCGTCGTGTTCATGGCGCAACAGAAGCACGCGGTTGTGGCAGAAGTCGGCATCCACGATGCGGATGACGGGCACGGTCGCCATTCCCACATTCCGCAACAGCGAGTCGCGCACCGCTTCCCAGTGATCGGCATCCGATACCTGCGTAATCACAGTCTGGTCCGGCTCGCGGCGATACTCGAACAGGTCCATCTCACGCATCAGCGGCTCCGTGAGAAACCGCCGCAGAAAGGATACGTCACGATCAGTCTCCCGTACTTCAAAGATCTTCCCGCGGCCACACGTTGCGCCCGGAGACCGGACAGCGACAGGTGACTGCACGCCGTCGTGGCGCCGCCGTATGTCCTCCCACAGCTTGAATCCCAGGTAGTACGGGTTGAGGCCCCCGGGGTGGGGACGAACCACCTGATTATGGTGAACCAGAAACTCCAGATGCAGGTCCTCCGGCAGCTCCAGGCCGTTCATGATCTGGTGATGCCAGTAGCTGGCCCAGCCTTCGTTCATGATCTTGGTCTCGATCTGGGGAATGAAATACTGCGATTCGTCATGAACGATGCGCAGCAGGTCCTTTTGCCATTCGCTGAGATAGGGCTGGTTCTCGGCAATGAACAGAAGTATGTCCTCTTCCGGTTCCAGGGGGAGCTTGTTCAGGTCCGGCGCCCGATATTCGCGCGGTTTGTGGATTCCTGCGTAGGGATCCCTGGGAGGCATCGCGTCCGCCAGGGCGCGTTCCTGCTGTTCAGTGCGCAAAAGTTTCCTGATGGCGGTGTCGCGCCGGCACTGCAGAGACAACGCGTGCGCGGCATCCAGAATCTCCTCCACGCGCTGCAGGCCTATGGACGGGTCCTCAGCATAGCGCCGGACACGGTCGGCGCGCAGCTTGAAGTGTGCGATTGCCAGCTCCGGACGTGTGTTGCGGAACGTGAAGTTGTTCCTGAAAAAGTCATTGTGACCGTAGACATGGGCAATCGTCAGGATCTGCAGGCACAGGGAATTCTCGCGCATCAGATAAGCGAGCGATGGTGCGGCGTTGATCACCATTTCGTACGGGAGTCCGGAGACCCCGTAGCTGTACAATGTCTTGAGCTTCTCGTATGCCTTGCCGAATGACCAGTGCGGGTAGTGCGCCGGCATGCCGTGATAAGCCATGTAACCGAGCATCTGTTCGTGATCGCAGACCTCGAACTCCTGGGGAAAGCATTCCAGGCCGAATTCCCGCACTTTCTCCTGGATACGGGCATCCCAGTATTCGAGATCCTGGATCGTCCAGTTGCGGGCCATCGTTTCTCCCAGTACTACGGATAATCCGCCGTCTCGCCGGTGCGTTCACGCAAAAGCAGCTGCTTGAAGCTGGGCCAGATGTCTTCCTTGTTCTCGATCTTGAGGGCGTGGAAGTTGGCAGCTTCTATCTTCTCGAAAAGCTCCAGCAGCGAATCGCCATAGGATCCGGAATTGAGCGGCTTGATTTCTCCGTAACCGAACAGATTGCAGACTTCGGCCAGTTCCCGCGCCGCTCTGAGCGCCGCCGGATTGTCCTGGGTCCAGTTGTCCCCGTCCGAGCAATGGAAGGCATAGACATTCCAAAGCGAGGGATGGAACCGCTCCTTGATGATTTCCAGTGCCTTCAGATATCCCGAGGAAATGATCGTTCCTCCAGACCCACCCTTGGTGAAGAACTCTTCTTCGCTTACCTCCCGGGCCTGTGCATCGTGCGCTATGAATACGACCTGAACATTGTTGTAGCGGGTTCTGGCGAACTGGTACAGCAGGAAGAAGAAGCTGCGCGCAAGATATTTCTTCATGGTATCCATCGATCCCGAGGTGTCCATGATGCACAGGACCACGGCGTTGGATTGAAATCGCTGATCGCGCACGATGTGGCGGTACTTGAGATCATCGCGGTGAAAGGGGAAGCGTGCCAGTCCAAGTTCGCTGACGGGGGTTGTGCGCGCCGCCTGCTTGCGGCGCATGCGCGCCATCGCCGTTCGCTTCTTGTCGAGGTGGGCACGGATGCCCACTCGGCGGAACCCCTTGCGCTTGCGCATGCTTTCGACAGGAACCTCGCGCAGCTTCTTGCGTTCCATGTCGGGCAGCTCCAGGTCCTCGAACATGATGTCGACCAGTTCCTCGAGCGTGATTTCGGTCTCGTAGTAGTCGACGCCCGGCTGGTTCCCGGCCTTGCCGCCGGACTGTGCTCCTTCGCCCTCGTCGATCACCTGTCCCGGCTGGCTGTCGCCCGGCCCGCTGCCGACTCCCGGGGAGTCGTCGCCGAATATGAAGTGGTACTCGCGCACGCCGCGGATCGGAACCTTGATGATCTTGTCGCGGCTCTGGCCGATGATGGACTCCTCGGCGACGATGTCAGCTACGTTTTCGCGGATGGCCTCGCGCACCTTCTGACGGTGACGCAGACGGTCCCCGGCACTGCGGTCCGAGCGCAGTGCATCGGACTCGGAATATGAGCGAAACACCGATTCGGTCATACCATGAACTCCGCGATCGCACTCAGTCCTTCCACAGGTTGTTTGCGGCGTATTTCAGCACGACTTCCGCTGAATGCGGACTGTAGCCGCGCTCCAGAAGCGCCTTGACGAGATCATCGTACTTCTTGAGCTGCTCCTCGTCGCGCGTGCGCGATTTGGTGATGACGCGGCTCATTTCGCGCACCGAGCTCATCAGTTTCCGCTCGATCGCTTCCTTCAGCGGCTCGTAGGAGTGATGCGAAACCTTCTCCCCGCGGCGGCTCTTGGCCCAGAGATAGGCCATGACCTCCTGCCGGAAGCCCTGCGCAGCGGAGCCGACGATGGCGATCTGTTCCTCGACGGATTTCAGAAAGCTCTCGTCGGGTTGCAGGTCTTCACCCGTATTGCGGTCTTTCAGGCGCGTCTTGTTGACGTAGGCCTCGGCATGATCCAGGTAATTCTGGAACAGCGCCTCTGCCTGCTCCTCGAAGGAAAACACGAATGCCTTCGTGATTTCCTTTTCCAGCATCTCCAGATAAGCCTTGTGCAGGACGTCCTGCAGAAATTCCAGGTACTGTTTGCGTGTGTCGTCCGGAAGGTCCGCGCCCTTGACCATGCTGATCAGGGCTTCGCGCACGTTAATCGGGTTAATTCCGTCCGGGCTTTCGGCAAGTGCGTTGTCGATCGCCTTCATGATGAAGCGTGGCGAGATGCCGAACATCCCCTCGCGCCTCGTTTCCTCGCGCAGCTCGCGCACGTTGATCTTCGCGGTCTTTCCCTTTTCCACCACGTCTTCGCCGTTGTACAGGCGCAGCTTGGTCATCAGGTCGCACTTGTTGGTCGGTTCGAGACGCGAAAGGATCGCAAACATGGCGGCCAGTTCCAGGGTGTGCGGTGCGATATGCTCGCGGAAGTCCGACCTCTCCAGGAGTTTCTTGTAGATCCGGATCTCTTCAGCCAGACGCAGGTTGTACGGAACCTTGATTACGACCACGCGATCGAGTATCGCCTCATTAGTCGGGTCACCCTTGAACCGCTGCCACTCGGCCTCGTTGGAATGGGCAACGATGCACGTGTCGACGTAGACCGTACCGTGGCGGCCGGGCGCAGGAATGAACTTCTCCTGGGTTGCCGTGATCATCGTATGCAGATATTCCGGCTCGTTCTTGAACACCTCGATGAATTCGGTCATGCCGCGGTTGCCGACGTTGAATGCGCCATTGAGATCGAGCACGCGCGGATCACCTTCGGAGTAGGTGTCGAGCTTGGAAATGTCCACCGAGCCGATCAGCACGGATGTATCCTGGTTATTCGGATCCACCGGTGGCACCACGCCTACGCCGCGGCGCTCATGCCGCGAAAACGGTACAGTCGCGACCGGCACGTCCTCGTAATGGCCGTTGAATTCCTCCCTGAGGCGGTGCCGGCACACGGGGCAGAGCTCGCCTTCCAGATGAAGGCCCAGCATCTTCTGGAACTCGCCACGAAGGTGTTTGGGGATGAGGTGAAGCGGTTCTTCGGCCATCGGGCACCCCTCGATGGCGTATACCGGAGGGCTCTCCTCGAGGCCGCGTTGCAGCCGCTCGACGAGCGAGCTCTTCCCGGCACCGACGGGCCCCATGAGATACAGCACCTGCCGCGACTCTTCGCCATGCATGGACGCGGAATGGAAATAGCGGACGACCTGAGCAAGCGTGGGCTCGATTCCGAAGAACTCGTCGCTGAAGAAAGGGTAGATCTTGATCGCTTCGTCGCCGAACAGCCTCTTGATTCGCGGATCGGCGGGGCTTGTGATGTCCGAGGCGCCGCGCTGGACCAGTGCGTCGTAGATGCGCGCGTGCGCGAGTTTGGGGATGGATGGATCGGCTTTGACCTTTTCGAGGTACTGGAGAAATGTTCCGCGCCACTCCAGGTTTTCGCGGTTAGCACGGTCTTTCTCGATCAGCTCAACGAAACCGGATGTCCTGTTAGCCATAACCGACCTCCTCATTGATTCTGCATTCAATTACCGCATGTCGTCACTTTCCCCCTTCGATCCTGGTTTTTGTGGATCTTATTTATCTTATATAGCGCTTTTCCGCACCGGAATCCAAGAGCGCAAGGTGTCGTGCGCCGTGCACCTTGCGGCGGTGCGGTCTTGACATTTGCGAATCGCGCCACCCAGCGCTTTCCGGGTCTTCTGAGTGCCGGCAGCGATACGCATCGCCTGTTGTCCGTCTCCTTATAATGAGTGAGACCGGAAAACGGGCGATGCGTTTCAGGCGACCGGGTTCGGATATCCGGTGTGAAGGCGCCTGGGTGCCGGGAGTGCGGTTTGCAGGGCACCGGGATGGCATGGACGGATCCGTCCCGACCGAAGACCGCCTTGGTCATCTCGGGCCAAAGGCGCTTCGCGCCGCTGTCGCGCAGGAAGTTCCCTGTGACGCGCGCCGCCGGCGGCTGATATAGTACCGGCCCGGGGACCGGGTTCGGTTCGGCGCGGTGGCGTGTCCGATCGTACAGTGACCGTTGAAGACAGGGGGGAGCAATGCCTGCAAAAGAAAAACCCGGGGGTCGAGCGGTGACGACGGCGGAATACGAAATGCTCGCGTCATTCCGGTATGCCCTGAGGCAATTCCTGCGTTTCAGCGAAAACGTCGTGGGCCGCGTAGGACTGACGCCGCAGCAGCATCAGGCACTGCTGGCGATCCGCGGATTTCCCGGCCGCGAGCAGCTCACCATCGGCGAACTCGCGGAGCGGCTGCAAATCAAACACAACAGCGCAGTGGGGCTTGTGGACCGGCTTGTGAACCGGCATTTGATGGTGCGGCGTGCGGCATCGGCGGATCGCCGCCAGGTCTACGTATCGCTGACGCCGCGCGGTGCCCGGGTGCTGGAGCGCCTTACCGCGATGCACCGGGAAGAGATACGGCGGGTCGGCCCCGGCATTGGGCTGCTGCTGCGGCGTCTGACGGTGGCCAAGCGCGGCCCGGGCGTGAAACGGAGACGCTAGAAGCCGCATTGCCCCGTTCCGCGGCATGGTCTTCCATGGCCGGAAGTTCTTCCCCCGCCTGCCGCCGGTCGGCAACCGGAGCGGCAGGGCATTCCCCGATTCGAACGTGGCGCGGCGCGGTTTGAGACCCGTATCCGGGCAGCGCGGGCAACCTGCGGCCAGTCTTTCCTGTCCGGATCGGTATGAACAGGAGTAGAGGTTGCCTTTTGCCCTTGCCCCCACCACAATTGACCACAAAAAACAGCAGAATGGCCTAAAATATATTACGAATCCGCCCCTGGCGTTGCCGGGGAAACGGCAAGGGATCGACACGGGGCCGGTGATTTTCGAGGATGCCTGCAAGAAGTGTCCTCAGCCAGGCAGATCACGAGGTAGAAGATCTGGACGTCCGCATGGCCACCGATCTGCTGGTGCGGTGGCAATGAGGAGGGTGGTTGGATGTATGAATCCTTCTTCAGACTGAAGGAGAAGCCGTTTTCGCTGCTTCCCGATACGGGCTATCTGTATCTGAGTCGAAAGCACGGGACGGCGCTGGCCTTGCTCGAGTACTGTCTGCTCAGACAGGATGGGTTCTGTGTCATCAGCGGCGAGGCCGGTGTCGGCAAAACGACGCTGATTCGCCGCCTGCTCTCCGAATACGCCGACCGGTTCACCATCGGGCTGGTCTCCAATACGCAAGGGTCGCTTGGCGAACTCCTCGGCTGGATTTCCGTCGCATTCGGGCTCGAGTATCAGGATCGGACCCGGTCGCAGTTGTATGAAGACTTCCTCCGGTTCCTGGCCGATCAGCATGCGCACGACCGACAGACCGTCCTGATCATCGACGAAGCGCAGAATATTTCGGCCGCGATGGTGGCCGAGCTGCAGGTGCTGTCGAAGGTGAGCGCCGGGTCGAGCCGGTCGCTGAAGACCGTTCTCATCGGCCAGCCACAGCTGCGGGCGACGCTGGGCTTGCCCGGGCTCGAGCAATTCGCCAGGTACATTGCAGTTGATTACCATCTGGGGCCGCTTAGCCGCGCTGAAACCGGTGAGTATATCCGCCACCGCCTGTCGGTTGCCGGGGGCGATCCGGGCATTTTCGACGACGAAGCCTGCGATGCGGTTTTCCATTACAGCGGCGGAATACCGCGGTTGACCAACCTGCTTTGCGACAACGTGCTCGCCTGCGCATATGCCCTGAGGCGGATTACGGTGGGGGCGGACATCGTGCATTCCGTCATGCGCGAGCGCGAGGCATGCGGGACCTTGCCGCAGTTCGCAACGCGGCCTGCGGCGGAGGCGTTGCGCGAGACGATGCCGGTCGCCGCGCCGGCTGCCGAGGAGCAGCCGATGCGCAAACGCGGGGCGGTTGGCGGTGTCCTGCCGGTGCAGCCGGAATTGAATGACGAGGCTGCAGATCCGCAACGAGGTGCGGTCAGCAGACTCGTTGGCATGGAGAACTGGCCGCGCAATGAGCGTCGTGCAGCGGTAGTGCATCAAGTGATGCGCACGGGAGGAGGACGGTCGGGGCGGGAGGCGTGCGGGTCACATTCGTCACTGGGTACGACCGATGTTGCATCCGCTTCGCCGGCGGGACCCGGATCGGGGGATCAACCGAGACCGCTTACGACCGGTCCGGAAGGCGGTTCGCCAAGCGACATCACGGCCACCGACCTTGAAGGAGGGGAGGGCATGGGAAATTACCGAATGGTCCCGCTCGCGGCTGACCGGCGGCCGCGGGTCTTCTGGGGTACCGCAGTCATGCTGGGTTTCGTCGCCGGCCTGCTGGTTGCGGTGATCCTGATCGGCGCGGTCTATCTGGATCTGGGCAGGAACAGGTTGCCGGTTGGCCCGTCACGCACATCCGTGGCGCCCCCCGCTCCGGTCGCGGTTGCACCGCCCGTTGTCCTGCCGCCGGCACCTGCGCCGGTGGCAGCCGCGATGCGCGCGCCGGCCGTACCGTCGCGCGCCGTCGCAGCGTCCCGGCTGCGCGAATTGCGCAATGAAAGGAATGCGGCGATTGCCGAGGCCCGCGCCCTGCAGAGGGAACGCGATGCGGCGTTGGCGGTTGCCAAGGCGCGCGAACGTGCAGCCCAGGCGGAGCTGCGTGCCGTCCTGGCGGAAGAGCGTGCTCAGGCAGCGTTGCGGCGGCGCTCGGCCGAGGAGCGGATCAAGTCTGCCCCCGCCCCGGCCATTGTCGTGGCGGCACATCCGAAGCGGACTGCCGAAGCGGCGCCGGACATCCGGAAGCCCGCTTTGCCGCCAGTGAAAGGCGCGGTGCCCAAGGCCCTCAAGTTCTCGCCCAACCCCTGCAACGGGCCGGCCGCCAAATTCCTCTCGACCTGCAAGGAATGACGCCGGCGCCTTCGTGGCCGTAGCGGTGGTTTGTCGGGCGCGCCTTCCGGCAGACCCCTCAGCGCTGGCCGGGCGCCATCTCCTGCGTGCCGGTCTGCATGCACCAGGCGCGGCAGGCGCGCAGCATCCGCTTCAGCCTGCCAGATGGGCTACCTGTGCGCGCTGTTTTTCCAGCTCGGCCAGGATGGCCTCGAACTCCCGCACGCGCCTGCGTTCTTGCTCCACAACCTGCGCTGGTGCGCGCGCGACGAAGTCGCCGTTGGCGAGTTTGCCCCGCGCCTTGACGAGCTCCTTTTCCACCCGCTCGATCTCTTTCCGGAGACGCGCAAGCTCTTCGCGCTTGTCGATGAATGCGCCAAGCGGCACCAGCACCTTCAGCTGACCCACCAGCTGCATGGCAGATTCCGGTGCCGCATCGCTTGCACCGAGCCAGGTCAGCGACTCCATGCGGGCAAGCGACGTCAGGTAATGCCGATTGCGCTGCATCCAGGCGTGTTCCTGATCGCTGCCGTTCTGCAACAGCACCGGCAGCGGCTTGGACGGCGCGATGTCGCGTTCGCTGCGCACAGTCCGCGCGGCCGTGATCACCGCCATCAGCCAACGGGTTTCCGAGACTGCGTCCGGGTCAAGCAGACGCGCATCGCAATGCGGGTAGGGCTGAAGCATTATGGTCGGCCCGCCGCGACCGGCAAGCGGCGCCACGCGCTGCCAGATCTCCTCGGTTATGAAGGGCATGAGCGGATGAAGCAGGCGCAGCGCGGCTTCCAGGGTTTGCACCAGCGTCCGGCGCGTGCCGCGCAGCGGAGCGACGGCAGCCTGCGGGTCGTTCAGCACGATCTTGGACAGCTCAAGGTACCAGTCGCAGTATTCGTGCCAGACGAAGCTGTAGATCGCCTGGGACGCGAGGTCGAAACGGTATGTGCCGAAAGCTGTTTCGATTTCGGACGCGACTTCGTTCAGGCGTGAGATGATCCAGCGGTCGGCGGCATTGAGTTCGATCTCCCCGCCCATCTCGCCGCAATCGCACCCTTCGGTGTTGAGCAGCACATAGCGTGCTGCGTTCCACAGCTTGTTGCAGAAATTGCGGTAGCCCTCTATCCGCCCTAGATCGAATTTGATGTCGCGACCCTGGGTGGCGAGGCTGGCAAACGTCATCCGCAGCGCATCGGTTCCGAAAGCCGGAATGCCGTCGGCAAACTCCCGGCGCGTGGCCTTTTCGATCCGTGGGGCGTCTTGTGGACGCATCAGACCCGTCGTGCGCTTGCTCACCAGGGTTTCCAGATCGATCCCGTCGATGAGGTCAATCGGGTCGAGCACGTTGCCTTTTGATTTCGACATCTTCTCGCCGTGCGAGTCGCGCACGAGGCCATGGATATAGACCTCACGGAACGGCACATCACCGGCAAATTTGAGACCCATCATGATCATGCGCGCCACCCAGAAGAAAATGATGTCGAATCCGGTGACCAGCACGCTCGTGGGGTAGAAGTCCGCCAGTGCCGTTGTCTGCTCGGGCCAGCCCAAGGTGGAAAATGGCCAGAGGGCGGAGGAAAACCAGGTGTCGAGCACGTCTTCGTCCTGTTCCAGTGGAACATCCCCGCCGTGCTTCTGGCGGGCCTGACGGTGTGCATCGGCGGCATTGCGTGCAACGAAGAGATTGCCGTCGGCGTCATACCATGCCGGGATGCGGTGGCCCCACCAGATCTGCCGCGATATGCACCAATCCTGGATGTTGTTCATCCACTCGAAGTAGGTCTTGGCCCAGTTTTCCGGAACGAACCGGACGCGCCCGTCCTCGACCGCCTTGATGGCGTCGGCGGCGAGCGGGGCGACCTTGACGTACCACTGATCGGTCAAGAACGGTTCGATTACTGCATTGGTGCGGTCTCCGCGCGGCACTTTGAGCCGATGGTCCTCGATCTTCTCGATCAGGCCCGCCTTGTCCAGATCGGCGACGATTTTCTTGCGTGCATCAAAGCGGTCGAGGTTGTGATACGGGGAGCCCGGCAGGTTGATGCAGGCATCGGAATAGAAGATGTTTATCAGCGGGAGGTCGTGGCGTTTGCCGACCTCGTAGTCATTGAAGTCGTGTGCCGGGGTGATCTTGACGCAGCCGGAGCCAAACTCCTGATCCACGTAGGTGTCTGCGATCACCGGTATCCTGCGCCCGGTGAGCGGCAGTTCGACCGTTTTTCCGATGAGGTGACGGTACCGTGCGTCTTCGGGATTGACCGCTACCGCACTGTCGCCGAGCAGCGTTTCCGGGCGCGTCGTTGCCACGACGAGATATTGCGCCGTTCCCTCTATCGGGTAGCGGATGTGCCAGAGATGGCCGGGCTCCTCTTCTGCCACTACTTCCAGGTCGGACACGGCCGTGTGCAGTACAGGATCCCAGTTGACCAGGCGCTTACCGCGATAGATGAGGCCTTCTTCATGCAGGCGTACAAAGACCTCGATCACGGCGCGCGACAGTCCTTCATCCATGGTAAAGCGCTCGCGCGACCAGTCGACGGAAGCGCCCATGCGCCGCAGCTGGCGGGTGATCGCGCCGCCCGACTGGACCTTCCACTCCCAGATCCGCTGGACAAAGGATTCGCGTCCGAGGTCATGGCGGCTCTTGCCTTCGGCCTCGAGCTGCCGCTCCACGACCATCTGCGTGGCGATGCCGGCATGGTCCGTTCCCGCCTGCCACAGGGTGTTGCTGCCCAGCATGCGGTGATAGCGGATCAGCGCATCCATCAGGGTATCCTGGAAAGCATGTCCCATGTGCAGGCTTCCCGTGACATTGGGCGGCGGGATCATGATGCAATACGGCTCGCTGTCTGCGCCTGGCGAGCCGGATGACCGGTTGCCGGGTGTGAAGTAGCCCGCACGCTCCCAGGCCTGGTAGATGCGCTGCTCGATCGAACGCGGCTCATAGGTCTTTTCGAGCGGTGCGCTGACCTTGCCGGGCGCGCTGCTTTTCTGATCGTGAAGGGTCATGTCGCGTGTTCTTGGCTGAAGAAGCGTGATGTCGGCCGCGATCTGCCTTGCCGCCCTGATCGTCAGTGTCCGGGCAGGGCGTGGCCGGTCTTTGCTATCTATTTTTTTGCTATCTATTTTGAGGAGTTATTGTCCATGTTTGCCGCACCCTGTGCCAGCATTTCCTCGAGGATCTGGGCGAGTCGCGTGACCACAGAGCTGTCGAGGGATCGCGCGCCCGATTTGCGCAGTTCCACGTCAAGGCGAGCCGCCGCAAGAACCGCAATCCTGTGGGCGTGGGCCGACGGCAGGGTTGCGGCAGGTGGCGGCTGTGGTTCGCCCGGTGTCGGGGCAGGCGCCGCCTGCCGCTGAGATTCTGCCGAACCTTTTCCGGGCGCGAGATCGACGGCGTTCTGGAGCACCGGAATGTCATCCCAGTACACTTCGACGGTAGCGGGCGCGTGCGGCGATTCCTGGCCGGGATCGTGCCAGCTGCCGGCCGTAAACCCTGCCGGTATCCCGGTGTCGGCCGGTGGCGGATGTTCTACGCCCGATTCGCTGGACGTGTCCGAGCCCTCGGTCTGCCGTACCGCGATGCGCTCCGACGGACCCGGTGTGTCGGGGACTTCCCGGGAAACCACGGGTACAGCATCGGTAAATGGCAGCTCGCGCTGGCTGACTTCGCCTCCGAAACGCCGGTCCGGACGCTGATTGGCCGGGACGCTGCTGCCGCGCTGCGGGATGACGGTGCGGGGCGGATTTTCCATTGCCGCGGGTGCAGACTGGCTGAGACCTCCCGGCGCGGGTTGCGCGTCTCGGGCGATGCCAGATTGGCCTGCGGCATCAACGTGCGGTTCCCGTACCTTGGCGCCGCTCGTACCGTCGGCAGGCCCGTGGCCGTCATCATGACGGCCGGATGCCGGTGGCCCGGTGTGCGGCGCCGCGATGCCGTGCGCAGCGTCCTGCCCCGAAGACCCGAGCGCGGCAAGGCTCCCTTCGAGATGGGCGATCATATCGGTGGGGGTAGGCGAAGCGGGCAATTTTCCGTCGTGCGCCGGTGGTTCCGCGGCCGGTGGGACGGGTTGCCCCGCGCCCTCCTGGAGTTCGTTGCGCAGCAGGTCCTGCAACGATTGCAGAACTTCCTCCAGGGTGTGTCTGGACGATGGGGTATGTTTCGGCTTGTCGGCGGGCCCGTTTGTCATTGGGCTAGTTTAGGTCGCCGCAGCGGACCAGGCTAGACGTCGTGGTTCTCCAGCGGGTAGCCGCGATCGCGGTAGAACCGGAACCGGACGCGCGCCTGCTGCTTGTCCTCCTCGCCGGCGCCGACGAATTCGGCCACGCGTTGGAAGCGGCTGAAGCAGCCCGGCACTTCCGGCCTCAGCGATACCAGGATGTCATGACAGACCGCGGGCGGTTCCTCGTGTCCGATGAGCACCACCGGACGTGGGTCTTCCGCAGGGTCGAGTCCGCACGGACTGAGCCGGTGCGGGACGAAGCTGCCGGGACTGAACGTCCATAACATCTCGTCCAGACGGGCAGTCTGCTGCGCATCCGCGGTCAGGATGTAGGTCTCGTGGCCGTGGCGGAACGCCTTTTCCACGAAACGGCACACCAGCAGATCAGGGCTGCCGGCATCCGCGTTGCGAGTCACGTAGAAATCTATGCGGGTCATGCCTCCGTCTGTCCGTGATTTTCGCTGCGTTCGATCAGGAACGTCGTCAGCAGCGGCACTGGCCGCCCCGTGCCTCCTTTCTCCTTGCCGGTTTTCCACGCGGTGCCTGCGATATCCAGGTGGGCCCATTTGAATTTCTTGGTATAGCGGGCGAGAAAGCAGGCGGCAGTTATCGCACCAGCGTCGCGTCCGCCGATATTCGCCATGTCCGCGAAATTGCTGTCGAGCTGCTTCTGGTAATCTTCCCACAGCGGAAGCTGCCAGGCCCGGTCGAAGGAATATTTTCCGGCCCCGATCAGCGAGCGCGCAAGCGGCTCACTGTTGGTCATCAGGCCGCTGGCGTGTCTGCCCAGAGCGACGATGCAGGCGCCGGTAAGCGTGGCCAGATCGACGACCACCGACGGGTTGAAGCGCTCGGTGTAGGTCAGGGCATCGCACAGTATCAGGCGCCCCTCGGCGTCGGTGTTGAGGACCTCGATGGTCTGGCCCGACATGCTCGTGACGATGTCGCCTGGCTTGTTGGCGTTGCCGTCCGGAAGATTCTCCGAACTCGGGATCACGCCGACCACGTTGATCGGCAGCTTCAGCTCCGCAATGGCCTTGAGAGTGCCTAGCACGGCCGCTGCGCCACACATGTCGTATTTCATCTCGTCCATCTCAGCCGCCGGCTTGATCGAAATTCCGCCGGCGTCGAAGGTCAGGCCCTTGCCCACCAGCGCCACCGGCGATTGGGTTTCGCTGCCGCCCCGGTATTCGACGATGATCAGCTTCGGCGGCTGGCTGCTGCCGCGCGCCACCGACAACAGTGCGCCCATGCCGAGCGCGCGCATGTCGTGCTCCTCAAGCACAGTGGTCTTGACTCCATACTCCTCCTGCAGCGCCCACGCCTGATCGGCCAGGTAGCCGGGAGTGCAGACATTGCCGGGCAGATTGCCCAGGTCTTTCGCCAGCTTCACGCCGGCGCTGATGGCCTTGCCCTGGCGCACGGCATTTTCGGCGGGGCCAAGATCGCTGCGCTTGGGAACCATCAGCACCATGCGGCGCAATGCGCGCCGCTTCTCGCTCTTGCGGCTCTTCATCTGATCGAACCGGTAATACGCCTCTTCCGTCATCTCCACCGCGTGGCGCAGCTTCCAGTTGAGGTCGCGGCCCCTGACCTCCAGATCGGCAAGGAAGACCGCCGCTTCGGTTGCGCCGGTCTCACCCAGGGCGCGCGCGGCGTAGGCGAGAATCGCGCGGTAGGACCCATCGCCGAGATCTTTCTCTTTGCCGCAGCCGATCAGCAGCACGCGCTCCCCGGGGATGTTCGGTACGTGATGCAGCAGCAGCGATTGCCCCATGCTGCCGGAATGGTCTCCGCGGCGGAGGATGGCGGTGAGTGCACCGCCGGAGATTTGGTCGAGCTGCCGGGCGCTGGCGGTGAATTTGCGGCCTTCGAACACGCCCACCACGATGCATGCGCTGCGCTGTTTTTCCGGGCCGCCGCTCTTTACGGTGAATTCCATGGACACCTCAGGGTTGTGTGAGCTTTTGCGCGCGTCGATTATGGTATATTTTGCGCCGCAAGCACATCCCCGCCGCCGGTTCGGGCCGGTGTCTATACGACGAGATTGCAGGGGAGGCTGTATTCGGAATGGAGGGGTGAGCTATCGCCATGGTTGTTTCCCGCGTTCCGCACGCAGGATATCCGGGGATTGTGCCTGAGGCTTCGGCGCGGGTGCGCCCCGGCACCGCTGCCGGCAGCGGTGCCGGCGAATCATGCTGATCATCGATCGCGCGCTCATGCGCGAGACATTTCAGTCCAGCGTTGCGGTTACGCTCATTTTTCTCGTGCTTTTCCTGGTCATCAGCCTGGTCAATGGGCTGGCGAAGGCCGCGGTGGGCGACGTGCCGGTGGCGATCCTGTTCACACTGCTCGCGCTGGAAACCGTAAAGACCCTCGCCCTGATGTTGCCGCTGTCGGTATTCATAGGGATACTTCTGGCATTCGGCCGCTGGTACCGGGACAACGAAATGACGGTGCTTTCCGCCTGTGGCCTGGGTATCTTGCATTTCCTGCGTCCCGTCGCGCTGTTGGCCGCGGGCTTTGCCCTGGTCGCCGGGTTCTTTTCCTTTTATCTGGAGCCGCTCGCCTCCGGCCTCATCCACAAGGCGCAGAGTTCCGGCAGCAGTCACTACCAGGTGAGCGGCATTATTCCGGGTACTTTCAACCAGGTGAAAGGTGGCGGCTTCTTTTATGTCGGATCGGTCAATCACGCCGAATCCAGCCTGAGCGACATCTTCGTGAACAATGAACAGCTCGGAAAGCAGGGCGTGCTGGTTGCCAAGACAGGTCATTACTACACGGACCGGAACACGGGAGACCAGTATCTGGTGCTGGATAACGGTACCCGCTATGAGGGGTTGCCGGGACGGGCCGATTATCGCATCCTCCAATTCCAGACTTATATTGTGCGGATCGTGCCGCGGGTGGCACCGCCAGTGCCGACACAGATCGACGCGATGTCCCTGGGGCAACTGCTGCATACGAAAAGCCGCAACGCGGTTTCCGAGCTGCACTGGCGGATCGCCAAGCCGGTTACGCTGTTCATCCTTGCCTTCATCGCTGTGGCTTTCGCCTATACCAACCCGCGCCGCGGCCGTTACGCCGGCCTGTTCAGCGCGATACTCGTGTACTTCGTATATGCCAACCTGCTTGCCGTCGGGGATGCACTGATCAAGAGCGGCCGGGTATCCGCGGCGGTCGGACTGTGGTGGGTCCACGGGATTTTTATAGTCCTGGCCGTTTACCTGCTGATGCGGCGTGCAGGCAACAGGACGCTGCTGCCGTATCCACGGTTTCTGCGCCGTTAGACAATGACCCTACTCGACCGGCACATCGCGCGCAGCATTCTGACCAGCACTGCCCTGGTATTCCTGGTGCTCATGGCGTTGTTCATGTTTTTCAAGTTCGCCGATGCGCTCGGCGACTACGGCAAGGGAAGCTTCGGGATGTCGGAAGTCGTCGTCTACGTGCTGCTGCGCATGCCCTGGGAAATGTATCGGCTGTTTCCCATGACGGCACTGCTTGGGACGACGCTCGGTTTGTCTTCGCTTGCGGTGGATTCGGAACTCATCGCCATGCGTGCCGCCGGAGTTTCGATACTGCAAATCGTCGGAGCTGCGATGAAGATCGGGCTGGTCTTCGCGGTCGCCGCGCTGATCCTGGGCGAGGTCATCGCTCCGGTGACGGAAAACATGGCAGAGCGCGGGCGTTCGCAGGCCCTGCACCAGGGGGTCGCGCAGGAAAATAACTACGGCCTGTGGATGCGGGACGGGCTGTCGTTCGTGCATGTCGGCGAAGTCCTTCCCGACCTGAGTCTGCTAAAGGTCAATATCTATGAATTTGGAGCGGGCGACCACCTGCGCAAGCAGACCTACGCCAGTAGCGGCCGCTACGTGGACCACCACTGGCAGCTGACCGACGTGCGCCAGAGCTGGATTGAGCATGACCAGGTGCGGACGCGCCATCTGCCCTCGGAAGTGTGGTCGGCTGCCCCCAAGCCCAGCACGCTCGCCGTGTTCGCCGTCAAGCCGGAAGGCTTGTCGATCTGGAACCTGTATAGCTATATCCAGCACCTGAAAGCAAACAAGCAGGATACCGGCCGTTACGAGCTGGCGTTCTGGAACAAGATTGTTTCTCCGTTTGCCACCGCCGTGATGGTGATTCTCGCGATTCCCTTTGTATTCACGCACCTGCGCAGCAGCGGTGTGGGCGTGCGCCTGATGATCGGCTTCGGGATGGGCGCTGCGTTTTATATCCTAAGCCGCGGTTTCGGCTACTTCGGCCTGCTCTACGGATTGCCGCCCGTGGTCGGTACGGTGTTGCCCACGCTTCTGTTTCTGGGGATAGCGCTCGTCATGCTGCGACGGGTCGGTTAGGAGGAGAGTGCGCCCACGTCCTTCGGGATCACGATCATGCGTGTCCCGGAAAGCCGGTCGTGCCAGGTGCAGCGGTCGCGGTCGGCCAGTACCCAGAGATATCCGGCCCCGAACGGCACCCACGACAGCAAAGCAGCCAGGAAACGCAGCAGCGCCTGACTCCAGGAGACCGCGCCACCGGCGCGATTGACGACGCGCAGGCGCCAGGCGCGCATCCCGAGCGTCTGGCCTCCATGTACCCAGAACCATCCAAAAAACAGGAACGCCACGACAAGCAGGTAGAACTGGAAGAGGTATCGTCCGGCCTCGCTCGTCGGCGCCCCCCGGGCGATCAGATCGAAGGGCACCGCAGCGACCAGCAGCACGGCGATCAACACCAGCGTGTCGTACAGGATCGCCGCCAGCCGCCGGATGAGACCGGCCGGTTCGCTACCGGGGGCGAGGGTCGTCATGCGTCGGCGATCTCCGTCCCGGGTCGCACGGGAGTCATCCCGGAAGGCGGATTTTGCACAGATGAAAAAAATCTTTCTGTGACAGAGACTAACTGCATCGGCCGAATATTAGAGAAACTATATATCACTGATTTATAAGCACTATATGAACTGTTTAAAAAATGTTCAATCCAACTGAAATAGGCTATTCACCCTAACGCAATATCAGAATTCCCAGCTTATACACAAATTTATCCACAGGAACTGTGTACAACCACCATGACCGGCAAGATACGGTACGCCAGACCGATGGCAGGGCCGAATCCGGCGCTTCCGGGTTCCGGAAGCTGCAACGCCGGGCGCAATAGTAGCCGTTTGTCCTATCGGCGGGTAGGGCGTAAACTACGCGCTCGCTGCAGTCAGCGGGCTGCCGTTTCTCGAAAGCATCTTCATTGACGGATACCTGTGCTCCTATGTCACCGAACGGCCTTTCCCTCAATCTCATCGAACTCGGTCACTTTGCCGCCATCCTTGCATTCGTACTGGCCTGCGTTCAGGGGCTCACCCCGATCGCGGCGCGAGTGCTGCGCCGCCCGGAGCTGGCGAGCCTGACGGGCAATCTGGCCGTCGCGGTCTTCGTGCTCACGAGCATCGGCGGGGCAACGATCATTTACTCCTTCCTGACCAACAACTTTTCCGTCCTGGTCGTGGCCAGTCATTCGAATACGCATCTGCCCCTGTTCTACAAGGTGGCGGCGCTGTGGGGTGGGCACCGCGGGTCGCTCTTCCTGTGGATCTGGGTCCTGACCCTGTTCACCATGGTGCTGGCTTTCGACGGCCAGTCGCGCTATCCGGAGCGCCTGCCTGTGATCCTGGCAGTGCAGGGATGGCTGCTCGCCGGTTTCTATGGGCTGTCTTTGTTCCTGTCGAACCCGTTTATGCGGCTGTTTCCGGTCCCGGCCCAGGGTGCCGACCTGAATCCGCTGCTCCAGGACCCGGGAATGGTAATGCATCCGCCGATGCTCTACATGGGATATGTCGGCTTCTCGGTGCCATTCGCCTTTGCGATGGCAGCACTGATTACGCGCTGGAAGAGTGAGCTGTGGATCGGAATCATCCGCCGCTGGGCGCTGATTGCCTGGGGATTTCTTACCCTGGGCATCGTGCTCGGCGCATGGTGGTCGTACTACGTGCTGGGATGGGGAGGATATTGGGCCTGGGATCCGGTCGAAAATGCCTCCTTCATGCCCTGGCTTGTGGGGACGGCGCTGATCCATTCGATCACCGTGCAGGAACGTCGACGCATGCTGCATACCTGGAACATCTTCCTGGTGATCACCACGTTTTCCCTGTCATTGCTCGGAACCTTCCTGGTGCGCTCGGGAGTGCTGTCATCGGTACATGCCTTTACCGTCGATCCGGGGCAGGGCTCGTACATTCTGATATTCATGACGGTGGTGTTGACCGTGTCGTTCGGCATCTTTCTGGTCCGCGGACGCTACCAGGAGGCGGAAGAGACGGTAACCTCGCCGCTTTCACGTGAATCCCTGTTCGTATGGAACAACGTGGTGTTCACGGCAGCCGCCGGCTGTGTGCTGCTCGGAACGCTGTATCCGCTGGCGATCAATGCGCTGAACGGGTCGCGTATCACGGTTGGACCTCCCTATTTCGATCTCGTGATGATGCCCATCTTTTTCATCATGCTGCTGCTGATGGCGGTCGGTCCGCTGGTCCCCTGGCGCAAGGCCAACCTGATCCGTCTGCGCGCGCGTGTGGTGATTCCCGTGATCATGGGCCTGGTGGCCGGTGTGCTGATGGCCGTGCTCGCCTGGCCCGTATACTGGACCGGACCCGTAGCGATCGGGCTGGTTGGTTTTGTCTTCGGCACGCTGGTTGTCGATCTGGCGCGGGCTGTGCTGCAGCGACGCCTGCAGCATGCCTCGGAAAACGTTGCGGCTTCGGTGTGGCGCACGGTAATGGGGAACCGTCGGCATTATGGCGGGATGATCGTCCACTTTGGCATCCTGATGATCGCCGTGGGTGTGGTCGGCACCGGACTGTTTCGGCTCGAGAAATCCGTCGTGATGGCGCCCGGCGACGTGGTCAAGATTGGGAACGAGCGCCTGCGCTTCGACGGTGTGCGCACCTTCAAGAAGGCGAACTATGTGGCTTTGCAGGGGCGGCTGACCTCACTTGACCACGGGTTCGTGCTGCGGCCGGAACGCAGGGACTATGGCCGGCAGCAGATGCCGACGACGAACGCCTCGGTGAACTCTGATCCGCTGCGTGATGTCTACGCTGTGATCGGGGGCGCAGTTCCCGGCAAGAATGGAGTTGTGCGCTATGTCGTTCAGGTCTATATCAACCCGCTGGTCGAATTCCTGTGGCTAGGCGGATTGACCATGATATTCGGGCTCGGAGTCACGTTGAGTCACCGGGTCCGGCACGGGGCGCGTGCCGTCGCTGCGGAGGCCGTCTCGGCCTACGCCAAGTAGGTTTCAAAGCCATGCGCCGTTTCCTATTCCTGATGGGTATTCTCGCGCTGCTGGCTCCGGCTTTCGGGGCCACGCCATCGACTGGTGGCAGGGTGGTGCATGAGGATGCGCTGACGCGCAAAGAACTCTCCATCGCCAGAACCCTGCGCTGCACGGTCTGCCAGAATGAGTCGGTGGCCGACTCCAAGGCCGGCATCGCCCGGGACATGCGTGTCCTGATCCGCCAGCAGCTGCGTGCCGGCAAGTCGCGCAAGCAGATCGTCGCTTACTTCGTTTCGCGCTACGGCGATTACATTCTGCTCAAGCCGCGGTTCGATACGGTTGGCGCGGTCGTGTGGATACTTCCGTTGTTCCTGCTGGCGGTGCTCGCGCTGTCCGGCTGGTTCGTGATCCGTCGCCACAGCCGCGCTACGGAACCCCCCCCTCCGCTACTTACCGAGGAAGACCTCGCGCGCGTGCGCGCCGCCCGTCAACAGGATTAAGTCATGCTCTGGATCTGGATACTGCTTTCAGCCGCCGTGCTGTTAGTCGTCGGCACTGTGTGGTTCGTTGCGCGCCCGCTGCGGCGTGCGGCTGCCGTGATTCCCGGCACGCCGCGGCATGAGCTGGAATTGGTGCGCGAGCGCCTTGTGGCCCAGCTCAACGAAATCGATGCCGAACGGGCGGACAAGGGGATGGATCCTCAGATAGCGCGGGACGAGGAACTGCGGGTTTCAGCCGAACTCGCGGCGGTGCTCAGGCAGCTGGAGCAGCTGCCGGCCGATTCGGGCAAGGCGCGGGAGGCAGGTGGTCCACGCAGACTCTGGCTCGCGACCGTTGTGGCGCTGGCCATTATTCTGCCGACCGCTGCCGTGAGTCTGGATGCCATTGTCAACGGTCCGACCCTCGAGGGTATGCTGCGCATCGCTGAAGGCAGGTCGCAGGCGCAGGCGGATTTGCCGCCGATGGTCCTGGCAATGGTCGCGAAACTCCACAGGCAGCTCATTGCGCAACCGGATGATCCAGTGGGATGGGCGCGGCTGGCGCACTCCTATTTCGTCCTCGGGCGCAAGGGAGATGCATTCAAGGCTTATGCCAAAGCCTACCGGATGGCGCCGGAGAATTCGGAGATTGTTTCCGATTACGCCTGGGCCAAATTCACCGATAACCCCGGCAAAACGAGCGGACTGGTCTTTACGCTTTACAGCCAGCTTCACAAGCTGCAGCCGAACAACCCCGATGCACTCTGGTTCCTGGGGCTGGCCGCCTATCATCATGGCGATCCCGCCAAGACGATCGTTTACTGGAAGCGGCTTGCGGCTCTGATCCCGGGCGATAATCCGGCGCATCATGCCCTGCTGCACGGCATCGCACAGGTGCAGGCACAGATGCAAGCGGCCGAACGCAGCCACGGGAAGTGATCGGTTCCGGGCCCGTGGAGGCCCGGACCTTGCCCGCGGACGGCGCGTTTCTGGCACATTGCCGGTCCGGGCCTGATCCGAGGGCAGCCTGCGGTCGCGAACTGAAAACAGGCAGAGAATCGCAGTCGGGCCTGCAATGCGGTCCCGGATCGCAATCAGCATTCCGGCGCAGAGCGTCTGCCGGCAGCGAACGACCCGCCTAACCCTCGAGCCTGCGAACGAGCGGCAGCAATTTGTCGCGCCACGCCCGTGGCGTGATCGGTCCGATCTGTTTGTAGCGGATGATGCCATTGCGATCGACGACGAAGGTTTCCGGCACGCCGTAAACGCCCCAGTTGATGGCGGCCTGTCCATTGGCATCCAGCACGTCCTTTTCGTAGGGATCGCCGCTAACCTTGAGTTCCGCCAGCGCATCGGCGGGTTTGTCCTTGTAGCTGACGCCGATGATGCGCACGATATTCTTGCGGGCGAGATCAACCAGCAGCGGATGTTCTTCGCGGCAGGACACGCACCACGACGCCCAGATGTTGATGAGCACCACGTGGCCGCGCAGATCGGCATTCGTCAGAGTCTTTCCCGGTTCCTGCAGGATCGGCAAGTCGAAATGCGGCAGCGGTTTGCCGATCAATGGTGAAGGAATTCTGCGCGGGTTGAGGCGCAGTCCGTAGGCAAGCAGCAAGCCGAGCGCAGCGAACAGCCCGATGGGGATCAGGAATTTCTTCATGGCCTGTAAGATTGCGGTGCCGGATCGACCTGCGCGGTCGAGCTGCCGCCGTGGTCCTTGAGCTCCTGTGCGACCTCCGGCGGCATGTATTTCGCATCATGTTTCGCCAGCACCTGGTCGGCGATGAACTGGCCACGGGCGTTGAGCCGGCCCTGGCATACCACGCCCTGGCCAGCGCGGAACAGGTCGGGCAGGATTCCATGGTAATGAACCCGGATGGCTTTGTGGAGGTCGGTCACGACGAAATCCACGGTCAGACCGCCGCCACTTTTTTTTATGCTGCCTTTCTCAACGAGACCGCCGACCCGGAACACGCTGTGGACCGGTGCCTTCCCCGCGAGTATCTGGGTGGGGGTGAAGTAGAAAACCAGGTTGTTGCGGAAGGCGTTCAGGATCAGCAGTGACGCGACGGTCAGCACGGCCACGCCGCCGACGATGAGAAAAAGCTTCTTGTGTCTGGCTTTCATTGGGATTGATTGAACCTCACTCGCTCACGTAACGCTGCGCACCGGTTTCCTTCGGGGCCTGATCGGCAAGCGCGAGCTCGCGCAGCATCTTGAGGACAGCCTTGCGTTTGCGTACAGCGCTGACCACATTCCAGAACAGCACCAAGGTGGCAAAACCGTAGGCGCCCCACACGTAATCGGCATAGCCACCCATCGCGAAAAAGGCATGCCAGCTGTTCCAGGTCATGGACGCGCCCCTTGGGCTTCCATCCCGCTGCGCACGATCTGCGTGACCCAGCCGGTGTGACGCTCGCGTGCCAGGATTTCCCCGCGCATGCGGATCAAAACCACCGTGAAGTAGAACACGAAAAAAGCGATGGACATGATCAGCAGCGGATGCAGCATACTCGGATAAATGGTCGGAGATACGATTCTGCCCAACGAACCTATAGACGCCGGTTGATGCAAAGTGTTCCACCAAACCACCGAGAAATGGATGATGGGAATGTCGACGACCCCGACGAGGGCCAGTACCGCACCGGCGCGCGCACTGCGTCGGGGGTCATCGATCGCAGCCTGCAGTGCCATGAAACCCATGTAGAGAAAAAACAGGAGCAGTTCCGACGTGAGCCGCGCGTCCCACACCCAATACGTTCCCCACGTTGGTTTTCCCCACAGCGAACCGGTAACCAGCGCCATGAGCGTCAGGGACGCCCCGATCGGAGCGCTCGCGGTAGCGAGCATATCCGCAAGCTTGATGTTCCACACCAGGCCCACCAGTCCGGCACCGGCCATCATGACGTAGACGAACATCGACATCCATGCTGCCGGCACATGAATGAACATGATCCGGTAGCTGTCGCCTTGCTGGTAGTCCGGTGGTGCGACGTATAACCCGAGATACAGCCCGAAAACGAACAGCAGCAGCGTGATCGTGCCGAGCCAGGGAATGAGGCGTCCGGCCAGGGCGTAGAAGTTCTTTGGAGAGGCGTATTTGTACATGAGTTTGGTATCCGGCCGCGCTTAGTCTAAGGAGATGCGCAGTGCTGCGGCTGTGGCCCAGGGCGCGAAACCCAGCGCCAGCAGCAAAAAGGCTCCTAACAGGGAGAAATAGGCTTTGGTATCAAGACCCGAGGCACTGGCCGTGACGGCCCCCGCTCCGAAAATGAGAACCGGAGTATACAACGGCAGCACCAGCAGGGACAGCAGCACACCCCCTCCCCGCACCCCGAGGGTGAGGGCGGCGCCGACGCTGCCCAGGAGACTGAGCACGGGGGTGCCGAGAAGCAGCGTGACCGCCAGAGTTCCCATGGCGTGTGCGGGAAGATTCAGCTGCATGGCCAACAGTGGGCTCAAAACCACCAGCAGCAGGCCACTGGTCACCCAGTGGGCCGCAACTTTGGCGAAAACGAGGGGCGTCAGGGGGTGCGGACTCAGGGTCATCTGCTCCAGCGTGCCGTCGGCATGGTCACCGGCGAACAGTCGCCCCAGGGAGAGCATCGTGGCAAGCAGCGCGGCAACCCACAGGACCCCGGGCGCCAGCCTGCTCAGGACGTCCGGTTCAGGTCCGACGCCCAGCGGAAACAGGCTCGAGACGATGACAAAGAACGCGAGTGGAGTGGCCACATCCGCTGGTTTGCGTGCGGCGAGGATCAGGTCGCGCTGGAAAATACAGCGGGCGGTGCCGAGCAGATTCTGGGACATCAGGAGTCCAGCCTGATCTTGCTGATTTGTCCGGTCACCGCCAGCTCCTGGTGCGAGGTGATGACGACCAGTCCTCCGGCCGCGACATGAGCCGTCAGCCGCTCGTTCATGATTGCGCCGAAATGGACGTCGAGTGCCGTCAGCGGTTCATCCAGAATCCACAGCGGCTTGGTGGCCACAAGCAGGCGTGCCAGCGCGAGACGCCGTTTCTGGCCCTGCGAAAGAAACTTCGCCGGCAGCCGCGCCGCCTTGGTCAGGCCGACCCGCTCCAGTGCCGCGGCGATGTCGACGTGAGAATCCGCGCCGCCGACGCAGGTACCGAACCGCAGGTTTTCGGCGGCGCTGAGATCGCCCTGAATGCCGTTTGCGTGCCCGATATAGCAGAGCTGGCTGCGGTAATCGTCCGCAAGCTGGCTGATCGGGGTTCCTTGCCATCGCACTTCCCCATCCGCCGGCTGGGAGAGCCCGCAAAGCGTACGCAGCAGCGTGGTCTTGCCGCTTCCGTTGGCACCCTGAACATAGAGCAGTTCACCCGGCTGTACCGAGAAGGACAGCTTCTCGAACAGAGCCCGGTCCCCGCGCGAGCAGGTTAAATCGACGACTTGCAGCAAATTGCCCCTCCGTATCTGCGGGATAATGGTGCCCCGGAGACGAATCGAACGTCCGACCTGCCGCTTAGGAGGCGGCTGCTCTATCCACTGAGCTACCGGGGCAGTGTGCGGCGCATTCTAGCACTCATCGGGCCCGTCCGTAGCCAGGAGCCGGTCCAGCCGCGGCAGGCCGCACAACCGGTCTGCCGGAGGCCAAGTCCCGGCCGGGCTGCGTTCGCAGGCCGCGTGAAAGATCTGGAACGAATCCGAATCCGGATCCAGAGTAGCCTTAATGGGCACGAAAGCATGCCGATTTTACGTGCCACCAACCCATACGCTGAAAATATCGCGTCTTTTTGGGCCCTGGTCCCGTTCCGGACCGGCCTGCGGATTGCGTGACCGCCTGCGTCCGGGAGCATTGCGTCTTGATTTCAATCCCTCGCCGAAGTCGGCATGGTGCCGCGGGTGCCCGGACCATTCGGGCGCAGACTGCCTATCGGGATCTGCGCGTTTTTGAGGGCATCAACAGGCACCGTACCGCCGAAATCGAAATATCGGACCGTTCGTTCGTGTTGCGACGTGGCTGGCCGCAGATCCGATTGCATCAGAATAAATTTCATGCAACCATTGTAGTGGTAGAATCACTCTAAAGTGATTCTCCGGTCCCGGAGTCGCGTGAAGGCCTGAAACCGCCGCACAGGCGACTGCCGATGCAGTGATGGACGCTGTTTCTGAAGGAATGCGGAATCCGGTCCGATGTATCGGAACTGACGCAGTGATGCCGGCGACATCAACCGGCAAGGACACGGCGTCGCAACCAAATATGCGAGCATTGCCAGAGACAGCCGAATTGGCGTTGCTCGATCGAAAGCTGTAGTCCCTGACAGGTACAGGCTGATATCGCGTGCAGCCGATCATCGTCTATCTTGAGCCCTGGGAGTTTTCTCCCACCGTACTCATTACCTGCATCCTGCTGATTGCCGCCTATGTGCGCGGGCTGGCGCTCACCAGACATGCCGGTGGGGCCGTTGGTTTCTGGCGGCCACTCTCGTTCTTTGTGGGGCTTGGTCTCATCTATATCGCCCTGCAAACATACTTCGATTTTCTCGCGCAGCACATGTTTTGGATCCATCGGCTGCAAGTCCTGTTCCTGCACCACGCCGGGCCGTTTCTGATGGCGCTGGCCGGACCCTGGGATACCATCGCGCGCGGCGTACCCCGCGGCCTGCGCGAACGGGTGTTTCGCCCCATCTTCGGCAGCCGAGCGGTACGGTCGCTATACGGATTCCTTCAGCATCCCCTCGTGGCGCCGCTGATGTTCGTGGGCATCATCTATTTCTGGCTCATTCCCGCTGTTCATTTCACGGCCATGCTGGATGTGAACCGTTATCGCATCATGAACTGGAGCATGGTGGTGGACGGGATGCTTTTTTGGTGGATCATGGTTGCCCCGCTAAGTGCGCAGGGACACGCCAAACTCCCGTACCTTACGCGTATTGTCATCCTTATTTTCGTGGCGCTGCTTCAGATTCCGCTGGGCGCATACATCACGTTTCGGGGGTCCATCATCTACAATGTCTATGGCATCTGCGGGCGCGCCTGGGCGATCAATCCGATGACCGATCAGCAGATCGGCGGCTTGCTGACCTGGATCCCGCCGGCGATGATGTGCGCGGTCAACATGCTGGTCATCCTGCGCTACATGCTGCACGAACAGGGTGGCAGGCCGAGTGCCGAATCCACGCTGGCCAATGCCGTGAACGTCTGAGCGGAGCGTGGCATGACATTGCGCATACAGTCGGAACGGATGAAGAAACGCGCGGACATCGGGGTGCTGGCCCGGTTCGGCCGCTACCTCATCGGTATGACGTTTGTGACCGGGCTGACGGCGCCCGCTGCCTGGCCTGTCACCCCTGCAGCGTCGACCACCGTGGTAACGCATGCGCGCATCCGCCTGCTGCCGGGGGACCTGCCGCTGGCGGGTTACTTCGACCTCGCGAACCAGGGAGTCCGGCCGGTGGTGCTGATCGCAGCGTCGAGCCCCGCCTTCCGCAAAGCAGAGATCCATCGCAGCATGGAAGAAGGCGGAATGTCGTCCATGGTTCCGGTCCGGCGCCTCGAAATCAGAGCCGGTGCGATTTTGCGATTCTCTCCCGGGGGGTACCATCTCATGCTGGTGCGACGAGTGAAGCCACTGAGGGTCGGCGATACGGTGCCGGTCACACTGAAGTTTACCGGCGCGGCACCGTTGCGGGTGATGTTCAGGGTAAATGGGGCTGACAGCGAATGACGCGCCCGAACTTCGACGCCCTGCGCCTGCGCCGATGGGCATTGCTGGGCTCGCTCGTGCTCCTGGTCTTTGTGGGAGCCTGCAGCAAACCGAAGCGCTGGATGCTCGACGACATTACGGGCCTCATGCCCGCGCTCAAGTTCAACCTGACGAATGACTCCGGCCGGGTGGTAGACGCTTCGGCCTACCGCGGCAAGGTGGTACTGCTGTATTTCGGTTATACCCATTGCCCTGACGTCTGTCCTGCCACCCTCGCCAAACTGGGGGAGGCCATCCACGGCTTGGGGGCAGACGCCGCGGAGGTCCGCGTGCTGTTCGTCACGGTCGACCCGGCCCGCGACACGACGGCGGTGCTGCATCGCTACGTCCGCGCGTTCGGTCCGGAGTTCGTCGGACTGCGTGGTGGCGACGATGCGCTGGAAAAGTTGGCGAAGCGTTACCGCGTGGTCTATACCCGCGGAAAGCCCAATGTCCGCGGCAACTATGCGGTGTCCCACAGCAGTGCGGTGTTCATCTTCGACCGCCACGGCCGGGCGCGATTGATTGCCACGGATTCCGACTCCGTTGGCGCCATCAGCCACGATCTTCGTCTCCTGCTTGGCGTCGGCTGAGCCAAGGCCAAACTACCCCGATGGGGCGGCGCTTTTCATTGTGTCCGCGGCAGCAGCCAAAGACCGGAGGTCGCAATTTGCGACCTCAGACGCCGGGCGCGGCGGGCGGCGGTATCTGCCCTATGTCTTCACTGAGCACGGGGCAATCATGGCGGCCGCGGTACTGAACACGCCGCGCGCGGTCGAGATGAGTCTTTACGTCGTGCGCACGTTCGTGCGGTTGCGCGAGATGCTCGCCTCCAACAAGGAACTTAAGCGCAAGCTGGATGAGCTGGAACGCCGGCTCGGCGCGCACGATCAGGCGATCGCGAGCATTCTTTCTGCCATCCGCGAGTTGATGGTCCCGCCCGAGGTCCCGAAGAAACGGAAGATCGGGTTTATTCAGAACGAGGATTGAGACAAGGGGTTGTCGCAGCCCGGGTTGTCATGATGCGTCGGGTGTGGGGCGGATGGGGTCTTTACTTCTTAGCAATGTAGGTCCAATACGCAGTCACCCAGATAGCGCCCCATACTCCAAGGATGGCCGCAACCAACAGCGCGAGCATCCAGTCTTTGTCCTTGAAGAGGGCAATGACTTCGAGTCCCATGAGCACGAGGGCGATACCGACCCGGCTCTTGATCACCGCCCGCCAATACTCGGATACCACGACGTCCTCCTTAGGAGACCGGCAACGAGAGCTACCGCTTCAAGAACAGCACCATCAAAACCGAAAAGGGGGGAAAGACTAAGAAACTACCCAAAGCTTGAGCCATACTGGCTCACATAGATGGGTCAAATTTCAATGCAAAACCCGGGCCAGTGTTAGCTGCAACTCAACAACCCCGTCCCTGGATCATAGTAGCGGTTCCAGTTATCGGAGAGCCCCGTCTCGGAATCGTAGGTCTGGCCCGGATACCGGAGTGTCACATCCAACGGGCTCGGTGGGCCGAGCGGGGTATTCCCGAAGACCCCCTCCTAGAGCCAGACGATGGTCCCAGTGGGGTTGGTGGCCAACCTTGGGATGTTGTCATAATCGGTGTACAGATACGTGACCGTTTCCGTTCCGAGGGAATGGTCGTGGTGCCGGTCACTTTGGAGAGCCGGTTGCCGTTGGCATCGTACGAGACTTTGAGGTTACGCGGCCTTTTTCACCTTCACGGCCACATGCCGGCCGACGCGCGCCAGCATGTTCACAAGGGCGTCCAAGCTGAATTTCTCAATGCGCCCGCGCAGCAGGTCGTTGAGGCGTGGCTGCGTGAGCCCCAGATGTTTCGCGGCCTGGACCTGGGTATCGCCACTGGCTTCCACGTAACGCTGGATGGCGATCATCAATTCCGCACGCACGCGCATGCTGGCAGCTGCACCGGGTGTATCTTCGATGGCATCCCATACACTTGCATAGGTCTGTTTCTTCATTGCTCTTTCCTCAGCGCCTTGTAGCGCGTCGTCGCCAGACTCAAATCGGCCTTGGCGGTTTTCTGGGTCTTTTTCTGGAAAGCGTGCAGCACATAGACAGCTTCCGGAAGCGTGGCGACATACAGCACCCGAAAGATCCCGCTTTCGACACGCACCCGGACCTCGGTGACACCGGGGCCGATAGTCTTCATCGGTTTCCAGCTCTCTGGTAAGAGTCCGCGTTGCACGCGATCCAGTTGTAACCCCGACTCCCGGCGTGCCTCGTGCGGGAAAGCGCGCAGCGCTCCGAGAGAATCACCGAGAAAGGTGATGGGCTTCATCAATTAATTATATCAGTGATGATATAAACTGCAACCCGTGCCTGGCTTGAGGCTCAGAAGCGTCCCATCCAGAGTGCACCGAAATGGTGTTCCCTCAGTACATAGGAGGAATCATGCCACGTCCTGCAATCAGAGTAGTACCAACGGAACCATGGACCATATCCCATGGGACAAAGACCGTCTGATCGGGCCGAAACCACCCCTCAAGCTTCGGGAGATCTGGGCCATCCGTATCAGGCTACAACTTGCCAAAAGTACCCGCGATCTGGCCCTGTTCAATCTGGCCATCGACAGCAAGCTCCGAGGTTGTGACCTGATCAAGCTCAAGGTTCAACAACTCAAATCGGCAAAAAAATAGGCCTAGCAAGCCGCTAAGCCTTTGTTTTTATGGTGGAGCGGCGGGGGATCGAACCCCGGACCTTCGCATTGCGAACGCGACGCTCTCCCAGCTGAGCTACCGCCCCATGGAAACACCCTGCTTCTCTTCCTGCTGCTGCCAGACAGCCAGCGCGGGCCGCGAAATTGTACCTGCTTTGCAGCGAACGCGGAAGCTCAAGCTCACTGCCAGCCCATGCAGTCACTGCCTGCCGATGGGCCTCGGGCGGCGCCTGCCGCGTGCAGAAGTACTCGGGTGGCGTGGGGTTCGGCGGGCTATCGAGGTGCAGGAATTCCACCGGCCGGTGTGCCGGGATCCTTTGAACTATCGTCACTAAACCCCCGCATATGGTTAGTTTTTTCCCGGCAGGTGGATATAATGGGACCCATGAGTACTACAGCACCGGGGCAGTTTATGGGCACCGGGCAAGACATAATCGCCACGCTGCGGAGGGGGTCTGCGTCGCCGCTGTTCCGGCGATGGTTCCCTGCCTTCGTCAATATCGTCGCACTGGTCATACTTGCCTGGGGTATGGCGGAGTGGACATGGATGCTGGTCGTTCCCACCGTGCCGCAGGTGATTCCGGACCGCTATGCGGGAGCCGCGAACCAGTCTCTTAATATACAGCCGGTATTGGACGCGCAGCTCTTTGGTCAGGCGCCGCAGGTGGCGGGCGCCGGGGGTGAGTCGCTGGACGCAATTCCGATCAGCGGCCTCAATCTCGTCCTTGCCGGAGTCGTGGCGGCGGGCGGCGCCAGCTTTGCGCTCATCAGCGTCGACGGCCATCCGCAGGAACCCTTCGCCATCGGCCAGGAAGTGACGGCCGGAGCCGTACTGCAGGCGGTTTATCCTGACCGTGTCCTGCTCAGACGCAACGGGATCACGGAGAGCCTGATGCTGGAAGGGGTTAAGGGTGACGGGGCTGGCGCATCCGAGGGGTCAATGCTTCCGGCCGGTCCTGCCCTTACGGGCATACTCAAGCGCGGGCAAAACGATTACGTCGTCCCGCGTGGCGTAATCAATGCCGAACTCCACCAGCCGCAGAACCTGTTGACGCAGGCACTGATGGTGCCTGATCCGGGTGGCGGATTTCTGGTGCGCGAGATTCAGCCGAACAGCGTGTACCAGAAGCTCGGCCTGCATGTCGGGGACGTCATACGCAGCGTGAATGGTCAGCCTGTGAACAACATGCAGGAAGCCATTCATGCCTACCAGCAGGCGTCGACTCTGGCCAATGTGCAGCTTCAGATCGTCCGCAACGGCCGCACGGAAGTCCTTCAGTACCAGGTCCAGTGACCCGTGCGCCATAACGCCTATGGTCCGGTTCTCAGGGGAAATGATCGCCACATGAACAATCGTCGGTTTCTGATAGTCGCGCTCTCGCTGTCGGTGGCCGGTCTGGCGGGAATCTCCGTCGGTGCGCATGCCGTTGAGATGGTGCCGATAGCGACCAACGGAGAGATTCCCGCGCCGCCGGCATCCCAGCAGGTTCAACCGGCAGTCCCGCCGGCGACGCTGCCGTCGCCGCCCGCTCCGCCGGTCCCGAGGGAAATGCCGCCGCCGAGCTACTCCCCTGCGCCGTCTGCTCCGACGCGGCCGCTGCGTCCGGGAGAGATGTTGTTCAACTTCCAGAATGCCGACATCCAGGCGGTGATCAGGACGGTATCGGAGATCACCGGGCGTAATTTCCTTGTCGACCCGCGTGTCAAGGGTAAGGTGACGATCATCTCGTCCACGCCGGTTTCCAAGGCCGCCGCCTACCAGATTTTCATTTCGGCTCTCAAGGCGCAGGGCTTCACCGCCGTCAATGGCCCCGGGGGTATCATCAAGATCATACCCGAGGCCGAGGCCAAGCCCGAGGCGCGAGTGAGTTTCCGGTCGAGCGCGCGCAGGAGTGACCAGTGGACAACGCATGTCGTGGTGGTTCAGCACGCCTCGGCGCCGCAGCTGTTGCCGCTGCTGCGACCTCTGATGTCGCCGACGGCGATGCTTTCGGTCTACGCGCCGGCCAACGCCCTGATCATCACCGACACGGCGCAGAGCGTACGCAATGTGCTGCAGGTCATCAGCCGTCTCGATCAGCCCGGAAACACCGGAGTCACGGTGATCCCGCTGCGGCATGCCTCGGTGCTGGACGTTGCGCCGGTGATCAGCCGGTTCATAGGAGGGGCCAGTGTCGCCGGTCAGCCGGGACTTCCAGGAGTCGTGCCCGGGGGAGTGGCCGGAGGAAACCGGCTCGTCGTGGTGCCGGACGTGCGCACCAACAGTCTGCTCGTGCGTGCCGACAACCCCGGGCGCCTGGCTGAGCTGCGATCCCTCATTGCCAAACTTGATGTCCCGGCACAGCCCGGCGGGAGGACCCATGTCATCTACCTGCGCAATGCCGATGCGACCAAGCTCGCCCAGATTCTGCGCGGGCTTCTTTCCGGTGAAGCGCAATCCGAGGCGCCGGCACCGAGCGTCAGCGGCGCGACCGCACTGAAGACGCCAGTCGGGAACAAAGAAGCGGCGGCATCACGGATTCAGGCCGATGAGTCTTCCAATGCCCTGATCATCGACGCCCCGGACTCCGTGTATAACAGCCTGCGCAGCGTGATCGCCAAGCTCGACATACGCCGTGCCCAGGTTTTCGTGGAAGCCCTGATCGCAGAAGTGTCGAGCGATCGCGCATCGCAGTTCGGCATCCAGTGGGCCGGACTGACAGGGGCAGGCGCGGGCGCCATTGGTGGCGTCACAAACTTTTCGTCGCAGGGTGCAGGAATCATCAATGCCGTCGCCAATCCGATCACGACCCTTGGCGCCGCCGACGGACTTTCGATCGGATTCGTGGGACCGGAAATCGTGCTCCCGGACGGCACCGTGACCCGCGGCCTGGGGGCGCTGGCGCGCGCCCTGGAAACCGACGATAATGCCAACATCCTGTCCAGCCCGGACCTTCTTACCCTGGACAACGCCCAGGCCAAGATCGTTGTGGCCCAGAACGTACCCTTTCTCACCGGTGAATATGCTCAATCCACGACGACATCGGGTGTGGTCAATCCGTTCCAGACCATAGAACGCAAGGATGTCGGTTTGACCCTCAAGGTGAAGCCCCAGATCACCGAGGGCGATACCGTGAAGCTGAACATCCAGGAAGAGGTTTCGAGCGTGGTTCCCTCGTCGAATCCTCTGACCGAGAGCACCAACAAGCGCGCCCTGGATACGACCGTAATCGTTGACGACGGCAATACCGTGGTGCTGGGCGGGCTGATCCAGAACAGCATCAACACCAACGATGAGTCGGTGCCGGTTCTGGGACATCTGCCACTTCTCGGCTGGCTTTTCCGGTACAAGGATCACGAGAAGGTCAAGACCAACCTCATGATATTTCTGCGTCCCGTGATCGTGCGCAGCATGGCCGATGCCCGCGGATTTACCGCGGACCGCTACTCCTATATTGCGGGGCAGCAGCCGCTGACGCCGGCCCAGAGAGCACTGATGGAGCGGTTCAGCGTGAGTCGTAATATTCCGCCGAGGTCGGAACCGGCAACCAATCCGGCGGCGCCCGGGGAACTGCTCGGTCCACCGGGCATGCCCCCCGATACGCCGATCGACCAGGGGTCGGCGCCGGCCCCCGTACAAAAGCATTAAGGTGCCTGCCACTGATGAGCGCTGTTTTCGATCTGCAAGAGCTGGATCAGGAGCTTTGTCAGCGCCTGCCGTATCATTTCGCGAAGCGGCACGGCGTTCTGAGCGCACGCCAGGTCGGCGGCGTCGTCGAGGTGTGGTCGCGTCCGGGTGTATCGACTACGGTCCTGGCAGAGCTGCGTCGTGCCTTGGGACGGCCGCTGCGCGTACATGAGCTGAGTACCGAGGCTTTCGACGCGGCGCTCAATCGCGCCTACGAACGCGGCATGAACCAGGCCATGCAGATCGTTGACGATCTGGGCGAAGACATGGACCTCGCGGAGCTCACGCAGAATCTGCCGCGCGCCGAGGATCTGCTCGAGAGCGAGGATGACGCCCCCATAGTGCGGCTCATCAATGCGCTGCTGACCCAGGCGGTGCGGGAAGGTGCCTCGGATATCCATATCGAGCCCTTTGAAACCCGCTCGGTGGTGCGCTTCCGCCTCGATGGCGTGCTGCGCGA
Source organism: Pseudomonadota bacterium (assembly GCA_021819085.1). Classification (GTDB taxonomy): domain Bacteria; phylum Pseudomonadota; class Gammaproteobacteria; order Acidiferrobacterales; family UBA6901; genus JAJYCY01. Next base: position 126,695 of record JAKASJ010000002.1, read on the forward strand.
CATCGTCGAGCCGCAGCAGGTTCTGCACGGGGTCATCGTTTCGCGCATCAAGATCATGGCGCGTCTCGATATTGCCGAGAAGCGCCTGCCCCAGGATGGCCGTATCACGCTGCGCCTTGCGGGGCGGCCGGTGGATGTGCGCGTCTCGACCCTGCCTACCGGCCACGGCGAGCGCGTTGTCCTGCGGTTGCTCGACAAGCAGATGGGGCGCCTGCGGCTGGCCAGTCTCGGGATGTCCGAAGCCACGCTCGCCATCCTCGACCGGCTAATCCACCAGCCCCACGGGATCATACTGGTCACGGGACCGACGGGTTCAGGCAAGACCACGACTCTGTATGCCGCGCTGTCGCAGCTTGATGCGAAACGCCACAACATCGTGACCGTCGAGGATCCCATCGAATACGATCTGGACGGCATCGGTCAGACCCATGTGAATGCGAAGATCGACCTGACGTTCGCGCGGGCGTTGCGCGCGATTCTCCGGCAGGATCCCGACATCATCATGATCGGGGAGATTCGCGATCTAGAGACCGCGCAGATCGCGGTGCAGGCGAGCCTTACCGGCCATCTCGTGCTCGCAACCCTGCATACCAATGATGCCGTGGGCGCGATCACGCGTCTGGTCGACATGGGCGTCGAGCCGTTTCTGGTGGCGTCGAGCCTGCTGGGTGTGCTGGCACAGCGCCTGGTACGCAGGCTCTGTCCTGAGTGCCGGCAGGCGCATGCGCCTACGGCCGCCGAGGCGGAGCTGCTGGAAATGGCGCCGGAAGAGGCCGCACACGCCACTGTTTACCGGGCTACGGGCTGTCCGGCCTGCGGGAATACCGGATATCAGGGGCGCACCGGCATTTATGAACTGCTGCCGGTGGACGACATGCTGCGCAGCATGATTCACGACCGTGCCGCCGAGGGCCGCATCCGGGATCATGGGCGCGAGCAAGGCATGCAGAGCCTGCGCCAGGATGGACTGCGCTGGGTACGGGCCGGGGAGACAAGCCTGGAAGAAGTATTGCGCGTCTCGCGCGAGGACTAGCGATGTGTGACAGGATATGGTGGCGACTGTCCGGAAACGGCGTCATGCCGTTCCGGAATGGGCTGCCGATGCGCACGTATCGCACCCGTAGCCGGCTGCGCCGGGTGGCGTAATGGCCGCTTTTGAATACCAGGCTCTGGATGCCAAAGGCCGAGCCGTCAAGGGGGTGCTCGAGGCCGACGCCGAGCGGCAGGTGCGCGCCATGCTTCGTGAGCGCGGCCTCACTCCCATGCATGTCGAATCCATCCACGCCGGCAGGTCCGAGGCGCAGGTTCGTGGAACGCATCGCAGGATATGGCGGCGCGGCATTTCCGGCAGCGAGCTTGCCCTGCTCACGCGGCAGTTCGCCACCCTGGTGCACGCAGGGTTGACGATTGAGGAATGTCTCAATGCGCTGATCGAACAGACCGAATCCGCACGCACGCGTACGGTGCTGGCCGGCGTGCGTGGACGCGTGCTGGAGGGCCAGGCGCTGGCGCGCAGCATGAAGGATTTCCCGGAGGCCTTTCCGGACATCTACCGCAACATGGTGGATGCGGGTGAACAGTCCGGGCGGCTCGACGAGGTGCTCGAGCGGCTTGCCGACTATACCGAGGAGCGGCAGGCGCTGCAGAACAAGGTGATGCTTGCATTCATCTATCCGGCGCTGGTGACCATCGTGGCGCTGTCGGTTGTGGCCGGGCTGCTGATCTACGTGGTGCCGCAGGTGACCCGCGTTTTCACCGACACCGGGCAGGCATTGCCGATGCCGACGCGTGTGCTCATCCATCTCAGCGGATTCGTGCGCGCCGTGGGCGTGTGGTGGCTGGTCGGTGCGGCAGTGGCCTATTTCGGGGCGCGCACAATGCTGCGGGAGCCGAAGCTGCGTTTGCGCTGGCACAGGACTCTGCTTCGGATACCGCTGTTCGGACGCCTGGTGCGCGGCATCAATGCGGCGCGTCTTACCAGCACGCTCGGGATCCTGACCGCAAGCGGAATTCCGCTGCTCAGCGCCATGCAGTCGGCGTTCCAGGTTGTCAGCAACCTGCCAATGCGCGCCGCCGTGGAGGATGCTCTGCGTCAGGTGCGCGAGGGTGGCAGCCTGTCGCGTTCCCTGGGCAAGGCCAAACTGTTTCCGCCCCTGGTGATCCATCTGATCGCGAGCGGCGAGGCGAGCGGCAGCCTTGATGTGATGCTCACGCGTGCGGCCGAAGCGCAGACACGGGAACTCGAGAACTGGGTCTCTGCGCTCACCGCAATGTTGGAGCCGGCACTGATACTGGTGATGGGCGGCATCGTTCTGTTCATCGTGCTGGCGATCATGTTGCCGATAATCGATATGAATCAGTTGATCAAGTGAGGATTGCAATGTACAGGAGCAGAGAACATTCCGGCTTTACGCTGATCGAGGTGCTGGTGGTCATGGTGATCCTGGGCATCCTCGCGGCCATCATTGTCCCACGGATCATGGATCGGCCCGAGCAGGCGCGCGTGGTAGCGGCCAAGAGCGACATTCGCGCCATCGTGAGTGCGCTTGATCTTTACCGTCTGGATAACGGCACCTATCCGAGCACAGACCAGGGACTGGCGGCGCTGGTGCGCAAACCCGATTCCGGCAATATCCCGGAAAACTGGAGACCCGGCGGTTACCTGGATCACATGCCGAAGGATCCGTGGGGGCATGCATATCAATATCTCAATCCGGGCCTGCACGGCGAGATCGACGTGTTCAGTTATGGTCCGAACGGCCCCTCGGCAGACGGCGGCAGCAGCAGTCAGGAAATCGGCAACTGGAATCTGAACCAGTGAGCAGGCTGAGGGCAGCGCAAGGCGTATGCCATACGGTGATTTGCGGGTTACGTCCGGCGGCCTCGTCGGGCGGAATACCGGGTGATGTCAGGGCAGATGGACAGCCCGCTGCCTGCACCGGTGGGCGCTGAGTCGTTGTGGGGTCTCGCCGTGCTCCGCACGCCATTGCCCGGACCCCGGGCGCATCCCCGACCCGGACTTCCGTCGGGCCTGCGCCCACGCGGGCAGGGCTTTACCCTGATCGAATTGCTGGTAGTCATGCTGCTGATCGTGATCGTGATCGGCACGGTGGGGCTCGGCCTGGGTGGCAGCGAATCGCGCGCCGTCCAACAGGAGGCGGCGCGGCTCGCGCTGCTTGTGCGCACGGCGCGTCAGGAATCGATACTGGAGGGAGAAGTGTATGCGGTCGCATTTTCTTCCGACGGCTATCAGTTTATGGTTCTCGACAACCGCAAGGGCCGGTTCGAAGCCGTCAGCTCGGATGAGATCCTGCGTCCGCGCCGGTTGCCAGCGGGCATGTCCATCAGTTCGATCACCATCAACGGTGCGGATGCCGGAAATCGGCCGGAGCTGATCCTGCTTCCGACCGGCGAGCTGCCCGCATTCGATATCGTACTTACCCGCGGCAGCATCAGCTGGCGCGTGGAGGGGACCGCCGACGGCCGGATCCGGGCAGTGGAGCCCCGTGCCTAACCGTGCGCGCGGCTTCACCCTGCTCGAGGTGCTGGTGGCGCTGGCAGTGCTCGCGATCGCCCTGGCGGCGGTCATGCGTGTGACCATTCAATCGATCGAGACCAGTATCAGCCTGCGCAACCATCTGGAAGCGCAGTGGGTGGCCGAAAACCGCATGACCGAGCATCAGCTGCGCCGCGACTGGCCGTCGACGGACACCACCAGCGGCACCACGGAGTTCAACGGCCGCAGATGGTTTTGGCGTGAGCAGGTATCGGCCACGCCGATCGCCGGGTTCCGCCGCATTCGGATCGATGTCCGCGCCCACCGTAACCGCGAAGTGCTCGGGCGGATTATCGGCTTTCTGAGGCAGCCAGGATGAACCGGGGTGTGGGGAGTTATCGCGCGCGCGGCCTGACGCTGCTCGAGATGCTGGTAGCGATCGCGATTTTTGCGCTGATAGCGGTCATGGCCTACGGCGCGCTCAACCAGGTACTGCGCATCCGGGACCGCGTGACGGCGGAGCGCAGGTTCTGGAGCGGGCTTGCCATGTGTTTTGCGCACCTGCAGGACGATCTCTCCCAGGTGCGGCCGCGTCCGGTCATCGACGATGATGGCCAGATATTGCAGCCGTTCATCATCCGCCCTGAGGACATGCAGGTGCTCAATGCGCCGCAGCTCGAGTTCACCCGCGGCGGAGTCCTGGTGACCGGCAATGCCGCGCGCAGCGACCTCGAGCGCGTGGGGTACCAGCTAGAGAATCACGTGCTGTGGCGCCTGAGCTGGCCGGTGCTGGATCGTGCGCCGAACACGGTGCCTGTGAAGTCGGCGGTTCTGCGCAACGTCACGGAGTTCCGGGTGCGTGCCTTTACTTCCGGGCAGCTGTGGTCCGACCTGTGGCCGCAGCTGTCTGGCAGCTCGCCAATCGCCAGTCCGATGAATCCGCTCAGTCCGTTTCCGCGCGGTGTCGAGATCAAGCTTGCAATCCGCGGCCGCGGCCGCTTCAGGTGGCTGTTTCTCGTACATGAATAGGCACCTGAAAGCGGATTGCCGTCCGCTGCGGCAGAGCGGTGTGGCACTGATCACCGCCCTGCTGGTCGTGGCCATCGTCGCCGCCATCGCGGCTTATCTCAGCCTGAATCAGGAGGTGTGGATACGTCAGGTTGAGAACCTTGCCGACCGTGCGCAGGCGGACAAGGTCCGTGACGGCGCGCTCGAACTCGCGCTCAAGGTACTTGAGGACAACGCCAAGAAGAACAACCCGACGGACGATCTTACCCAGGCGTGGGCGCGTACGCTCCCGCCGATGCCGGTCGCCAATGGAAGCGTTGCCATCAGGATCTACGATGCGGAGGCGCGATTCAATCTCAACAACCTGATGCGCGGCAGCGTTCCGAGCCAGCCGGACATCGCGGTATTCCAGAACCTGCTGCGATCTCTCGGCATCAGCCCCGGGGTCATCGATGCCCTGCTCGACTGGATCGGCCCGCCGGGCCCGGCACGGCCGAACGGCGCCCAAAGCGACTACTATCTGACGCTCACGCCGCCCTACCGCGACGCCAATCAGCCGTTGCAGAGCGTAGAGGAGCTGCGTCTGGTGCGCGGATTCGATGCCAAATCCGTCGAACTGCTGCGGCCTTACGTGGTGGCCCTGCCTGTCCCCACCACGATCAATATCAACACCACCAGCGCAATGGTTCTGAGTGCGCTGTTCAATGCCATGCCGCTGCAGACCGCCCAGAACCTGATTGATCAGCGCGACAAGACCCCGCCGGATCCCTTCACCGATACGTCACAGCTCCAGGCGCGCGCCGGGCTGCAGCCGGCGAGCCAGCAGACTTACGACGTGAAGACTTCCTATTTCATCGTGGACATCCAGACGACTTTCGGCCGTATCTACAGCGACAGCCGGGCACTTGTCTACTGTGCCGGCGGCGGCCAGCCGGCGACGGTCCTGTGGCGGTCCGGGGTCCTGATTGCCAATCTGCCGGCGAGTGCGGACAAGGGATTGCCATCGCAGTCGACATTGGATCAGAACGGCACATAGCGGTTAAACTGTGTCCAGCGCTGGCAGCTACCGACAACAGACATGACGGCAGACACAATCGGATCTGGCGGCATAGGGACCAAGTCCATCATTCGCTCCTCCATGAACGCACCGGTGAAAAATGGCGTTTTGGGTTTCCGCACTCCGGACCGCGGGATGCTGAGTCTGCGGCTGCCTGCCGGCTGGCCGGAGGACGGCCTGCCGGTATCGTGGTGGTGGCGCGCGGACAGCGGCGAGATGCGTCAGGGCGAGGTTGCCGATCTGGCTGAACTGCCGCCGGAACTGCGCGCTGCCCACGCCTGGGTCTGGACGCCGGCGGCGGAAACCATGCTGGCGCAGGTCACCCTGCCGACGACCTCACGCGCCCGGATTGCCCAAGCGCTGCCGTACGCACTGGAAGACCAGCTCCTGGGGGAACCGGAAAGTCTGCATTTTGCCTATCGTCCGCAAGGAGGAGGCAGCCTGGCGGTGGGCGTTACCGCACGCACGCGGCTGCAGACCTGGATCGATGCCCTGAAGGCGGCGGGGCTGGAACCCGCGGCCCTGTGCCCGGCCACGTTGGCGCTTCCCTGGGCCGGGCAGGGATGGTCGCTCACGCCGGATGGCGGTGAGCTCATCGTGCGCACGGGCGCATGGTCGGGGTTCACCTGCGATCTGCCGCGCGGCGGTGAATTGCCCGAAGCGCTCGCGATCGCCCTGCGTGAGGCGCGTGCCGGTGCAGCAGCTCCCGAGTCGTTGTCGTTTTACAATCCGCCCGAAGCGATCGATCTGGGACGCTGGTCCGATACCCTGCAACTGCCGGTACATCGCCTGGAGAAGGAATTCTGGGCACAGCCGCCCGGTGCTTCCGGGTTCAGCCTGCTCCAGCGTGAGTTTTCGCGGGCAGATCCGATGCGCCAGGTACTGCAGGCGCTGCGACCGGCAGGCGTGATCCTGTCGGTGTGGGTGGTGCTTGGATTCGGAGTCAATCTCGGCACATGGTGGCACCTGAAGCAGGTCGAGCGTACCCAGCGGCGCGAGATGTACGAACTGTTCCAGCGCAGCTTTCCGAATGCGCACACCATCGTGGATCCGGCGCTGCAGATGGCACGCGAACTGGGCACGATGCAATCGGGCAGCGGCCGGCCTGTGCCCGGGGACTTTCTGCCCCTGCTGGCCCAGGCTGCGCCGGCGATCCAGTCGGCCCCGGCAGTGCTTCTGCGCGGCCTGAACTATTCAGACTCGAGCCTGACATTCGATGTGCGCGTGGCCGATTATCAGTCTATGGAGGCGCTGCGCAGTGCGCTGGCTGCGCACGGCCTGCGCGCCAAGGTGATGGACGCCACCAGCCATAGCGGGGCTGTCGACGGGCGCATACGCGTCAAGCCGGGGGCATCCTCATGAAATGGCCGGCACTGACGTTCCTGGAACCCTACCGCGCGCGCTGGCGGGCGCTCCAGGTGCGCGAGCGTATTGCCGTGATCATTGCGGCCGTGGCGCTGGGTGCGTTTCTGTTCTTTGACCTTCTGTGGATGCCGATGGAGCATGATCTGCACGCGCTGCGCGTCGCGGTCCCGCGCGATCGTGCGCGCCTGACGCTCATGCGGGCCCAGGCCTTGCAGATCAGCCAGCTGCGTGCAAGCGGCAAGATCGGACATGCCTCGAGCGGCGCCATTCTGGCATCCCTGGAGCAGTCGGCGGCCGCGTACGGCTTGAAGCACGCTCTGACCAAATTGGAGCCGAATGGCACCAGCGGGGCGCGTCTGGTGCTGCAGGGTGTTGCGTTCAATACGCTGGTGACCTGGCTTGATGCGCTGCAGGCGCACAACGGGGTGCGCATAGAAAGTGCAGCGATAAACGCGAAGGCGACGCCGGGGGTGGTGGACGCGCGCCTCGAGCTGCGCGGGCCGGGAGCATGACACGCCGCTGGCTGTTTTTCGGTTTCTTGGGTCTGGCATTCTACCTGGCATTCCTGATTGCGACGGCGCCGGCGGCGTGGGTGTCCTGGGCGATGGTGCGTGCAAGCCGTGGCATTGTGAGTATCGACCGGCCCGCCGGGACGGTCTGGCGCGGTCGCGGAGATCTGGTGATCCACGTCGTTTCCTCGCCGCCGCAGAGCCTGGGCACCGCCCGCTGGGTAATCAACCCTCTGTGGCTTATCGCGGGACAGTTGCGTGCGCACGCCGCGGTACACGGAGCGGGTACCGAGGCCCGGGCTGATCTGGGTCTGGGCTACCGCCGGATCGTCCTGAGCGATGTCGCTGCCAGTTTTCCGGCACAGCTTGTCGGTGTTCTCTACAGCCCGGCGGCGTTGGCTGGTCCCGCCGGGCAGGTGCATGTCGGTGCCAAGCGCTTCACGTTCGGCAGCCGAACCGTGAACGGAAGCGCGGTGGTTCAATGGCAGCAGGCAGCGAGCAGTCTTTCCAGCGTCAGACCGCTTGGGGATTATCGACTATACTTGCAGGGCCACGGGCGAAGTGCAGTGTTGAGACTTGAGACGCGCGATGGTCCCTTGGTGCTGAGCGGGGAGGGCACCTGGCAGCCGGGTACCGGGCAGATGCGGTTCAGTGGACTGGCAAGACCCGCTGCGCACCCTGCTGAACTCGAGCCGCTGCTGCGATTGATGGGGCAAAGCAGCAGCGGCGGACAAAGGAATTTCACGCTGAGCGTGAACTTGGAGCGTCTCTGATGGATCAGCGCGCCGTCGGTCGTCACGATAGCGGCTGCGGCGAACCCACGGCGACGTGCTGGCGCGCTGGCTGCACCGGCTTCGCACATCCATGCACGGCCGGTGGGCAGAGCAGGCGGACTCCGGAGATCAGTCATGTTGCTCCGCAAAAGGGCAGCAGTTTTCGCGGGCCGCAGCTGCAGAGATGGTCCTGCCGTCAGGACGGGCGTTGACGGTCTCGAATTGCGTAAGCGGCGGGTCCGGGCGCTCGCGCGGCGCGGCCGGCGTCGGGGCAGGAAACCGTGGTCATGCGCTGTCGGTGGCAGAGATGCCGAGCGGTGATTTCCTCGTGACTCCGCAATTGCCGGAGGCGTGCTGGTGAAATCGGCAGGACTGCCTCCCATGCCGCATTTCCGTCGCATCGGAAGCGGATTGCTCGCGAGGCGACATGCTTAAGTTCATCCAGAAAGTCTGGCTGGCGCTTTTCATCCTGGCGAGCATGGTCTTCGTGACCGGCTATTTCTATCACGACGCAATCAAATTTTGGCATGTGCTGCATCTTTCCCACGGATTTCTTCTTGCTGCAGCCGTGATCCAGGTATTCTATTGGTTCACAGCGAGTTCGATCTGGCGGAAGATAGTGCTGATGCTTTCATGCGCGAAACTCTCCCTGTTGCAAAGTTACTGCCAGCTGACAATGGTAGGAATCGGAAAGTACCTGCCGGGCAAGGTATGGGGAATGGTCGCCCGTGGGCTACACCTTAAAAAACATGGCGTCAGCCTGGAAAATACCTTCCTTGCGACCTTCTACGAGCAGTATATCCTGCTGCACGCCAGCGTTGTCCTGTGTGCGGCACTCGTGGTTGTCCTGCTGCCAGCCCGGTACTTCTGGCTGGCCGGGGTGGCGGTGGTTCTCGCTGTGGTTCTGGGGACATTCATGAGAGACTACGGCATTCGCGGATTCCTTTTTTTCTGGCACAAACTGAGGAAAGAGGGTCCGGCCACGGTCCGGACCGGCGTCCCGGCGCGCGCCTACCTCTCGCTGCTCGGCAGATTCACTCTGCTGTGGGTGCTCAACGGCTTGGTCTTCAGCAGCCTATATTTCGCTCTTTTCAGATCGATGCCTGATGTGAAGCTGATCGCAACCCTGATTCTCGCCAATACTGTCGGCATCACGGTCGGATTTCTAGCACTGTTTGCCCCGGGTGGCATCGGCGTCCGGGAACTCGTCAGCAGCGCTATTCTCGCGCACGCCGTACCGGTGGCCGACGCCGTGCTTTTGGCTCTGATATATCGTCTATGGGTGGTTGCGATGGAGATGCTGAGCGGCATCGCAATCCTTCCGATTGTCACGGCATTCCCGGCTTCGCGGGAAGCGAAATGACAGATCCTGATTTCGATCAAGTCGACTACTGGACGCGCCGCATCAGCGGAGACATTGACCTTGGCGTGGTTGGGCATCGGTCGCTGGGGCGCGCATATAATGAATACATCTACCGGCGGCGTGCAGTTGTTTTGAGGGACGCCATTGAAGAACTGGGGCTGGAGCCGGCAGGCTCGAAGGTCCTGGATGTCGGGGCAGGTAGTGGGTATTACGTCGATTTCTGGCGGGCACTCGGCGTTCCAGCTCTCGTCGGGATTGATCTGTCCCGGGAGGGGATGGAACGGCTGGCAGCAAAATACCCTGAGTACCGTTTCCTGTGCGCGGACGTCACCAGTCCCTCGATTTCAGCGGCAATCGACTCGCGGTTTTCTGTGATCACAGTGTTTGACGTCATTTATCACATCACCGACGACGACGCCGCGCAACGGGCGTTCAATTCGATTTCCGAAATGCTGGAGCGGGACGGGTATCTGCTGGTGTTCGATCACATCATGGGCAGTGACTATGCGCTGCGCCAGCATGTCAAATATCGCGGGGAACAGCATTACGCCGAGATGCTGCATAGGGCCAGTCTCGAGATCGTCGGGCGCAGACCGCTGTTCGTCTTCCTCGAGCCCCCGGTGATCGGACACAGATCTGCGGATGTCCTGATCAGTGGAATATACTGCGCTGCCGGAATGCTCATGAGGCGTTGGAACCGGCTGGGAAGTCTTGCCGGCCGTCTGGTCTACCGGCTCGATGACTGGTTCAGCAGATCGGGCGTGAAAACGGCCAATCACGAACTTCTCATCATCAAAAAGCGAGCGGATTCCGGCCCCTAGACCGGTAGTGAATCGATAAGCTCGCGGTAGCGCGCGACAGTAGCGGTCCAGTCGCATGTCGACCGGACGTGATCCCGGCCGCGTTCGGCCAGCTGTCGCCGCAGGTTGGGGTCGCCCAGCAGCGCAAGAATCTTCTCGGCGAGTTTTTCCGGATCATTTTCTGGCACCGTCGTCCCGGTTATCCCGTCGATGACCAGGTTCCGGATTCCCGGTATGTCGGTCGCGATGACGGGGCACTCACATGCAAGCGCCTCGGCCAGCGTCAATCCGAAGCCTTCGGACAGGGACGGTGAAATGAACAGGGTTGCCTTCCGGTAAAGTTGTGGCAGGCGGACATTTGTCATGGCGCCGAGAAATTGAACGTTGTCGAGCACCCCGCACCGGCGTGCCAGCTCTTTCAGGCGATGCTCCTCGGGTCCGGATCCGACAATCTGCAGCTTGACCCCCGGATACCGCTGCGCGACGGCTGTCAGCGCGCGGATGAGCACGGCTACCCCCTTGCTGGCCACCAGTCTTCCGACAAACAGCAGGGTCCCGGAATCTCGTTGCACTGCGGGGTCGGGCGTGAACAGCGCAGCCGCGTCGATTCCCATGGGGATCACATGTATTTTCGATGTATCGCCGCCCGATGCGCTGGCTGCGTCGAGCAGTGCGGTGCTTACTACGGTCATGGCATCGGCCTTTTTCATCACCCAGCGCTTGAGAGCGGAGAAAGTCGCACCGGCCAGCCCGTGAATATCGCTGCCGTGCGAGGTGCACAACAGGACCGGGGACGGACGCAAAAAGGTGCGAATCAGCCCGCCGATGACGCCCTGGGGAATCAGCCAATGGGCGTGCATGAGATCTATGTTTTCCCGCCGGACGATCCTAACAGCGGAAATCAGCTGGGCCAGAAGGAAAAGAGGAACGAGCGCATAGGCAAACGGATTGCGCTTCAGGTTCGTCAAGATACCGCCGCCATAGGCCAGTACCTCCGCCCGGACGAAGCAATACCGAAAGCGCTCGACCCGGAGTCCATTGAGAGCTTCTCTTTCCTGTGCGCCGCCGGTGTGGGGTGCCAGGATGAAAATTTCATAATGGTCCGCCAATCTTCGGCAAAGTTCGAAGACGAAAGGCGGTTGATTGTCGCCGGCCCATCGCGGGAAGGTGCTTGTCAATACAAGCAGCCGCTTTCGCATAGACCCGAATCAGTCCTCGCTGTTCCTGTAGTTCAAGGAGGTGATCTGTTCGGAGACCAGTCCGATGAGAAAAACCAGCACCGATGTGATGAACAGCAGAGCGGACATGTTGGTGAAGCGGTGTACAGTGATAAATGTGTAGAGATAATACGAAAGCCCGGTGAGGAAAAACAGCAGACTGACGGGCAGGAACAGCTTCAGAGGCGAATAAAGCGTGCCGATCTTGAATATGATGAGCAGGAACCTCATGCCATCGCGGATCGGTCGCACATGGCTCCTGCCCACTCGTTTTGCAGCGGCGATGGGGACATAGGCGACACTGTATCCTGCACGGAAAAAGCTCATTGTTATGGTAGTGGGATAGGAAAATCCGTTTGGAAGCAAGTACAGGAATTTGTGGAACTTCTCCGCTTTTACCGCGCGAAACCCGGATGTCAAGTCCTGGACCGTCTGCCCTGTCATCCACGTCGCAAGCCGGTTGTAGAACCGGTTCGCCACGGCCCGATGCAGGCTCGCTTGGGAGTTGCTGCTGCGGGCCCCGACCACCATGTCATAGCCTTCGTCGATCTTTGCGAGCAGGCGGTCGATGTCCTGCGGCTGGTGCTGACCGTCGGCATCCATGAAAACCAGGATTTCCCCTTGCGCGGCCCGTGCGCCCTGCTTTATGGCGGCGCCGTTTCCGATGCTGTAGGGAAGGGAAATGACCTTGACCGTGTGCGACCGGCAGAGATCCGCCGTGTTATCGTCAGATCCATCGTCGACGATCACGATTTCGGCATTCACATACCGCTGCCTCAGTACAGGCAGAAGCTTCGCCAGCGCGCCGGCCTCATTCTTTGCCGGCAACACGATGCTGAGTTTTGGGTCCATGGGCTGCTTAAATATCCTTGTCAACGGTCATTTTTCGGTTTGCAAATAAGGCTCCCAGCGCCGGACCCTATCCCGGTGTTTTCGGCTGGCTCGGCATTCTGAGCTGGGCCCTGAGCCATGCAACCTGGTTGGGGAACTCGCCGGCCGAATTGACTGCCTCCAGGGCCCGGAACTGCCGGCGTGCTTCGTCGTAGCGATGCATCACCAGCAGCAGCTTGATCAGATTTATATGGTATTGGGCAATGCCGGGATCCGTCCGTACGGCGGCTTCGAAGTAGCGCCTGGCTTGCTCCGCGTTATGATACTGGTTGACCAGGAACGTACCGTAAAGCGTGAGCAGGTCGGCGTATGGCTGCTTGGTCTTGCGTACCCAGGGATTCCTCATCGCTGCCTCGAACACCGAGGCTACTTGCCGTCTGCTGATCAAGCATTTGGCCTCACGACATTTCGCGAACTTTGGCAGGCTGAATTTCTCGAACTCCCCTAGGCTCGATATCGTGCTGGACGAGATGGGGTAATGCAGCAGCTTGTCCCTGATCTCGGTCAGCAGCGACGGATCCAACGGAGTGCCAAGTCTGCTCTCCAAGAAGATCAGCCCGACGTCGGACATGATGCCAGACGTGTCCAGTGCCCTGGACTTCTCGAGGTAGGCATAGGCCTGGCGCGTGAATTGCGGATGGCCGGCCAGGACGAGGTTACTGTAGATCCGCCCGGCATTATAGTTCGCCCGGATAGAGTCCGGATGGTGGGCAGCCTCGTATACCTCCTGGTCTAAGTTGTTGTCCCATTGCCCAGCGCGCACGAAAGTGATGCCGAAGTAAATACCGACGAACAGTACCGCACTGATGCGGCGAAGAGGAAGCGTTTTCGTACTATATGCCGGATTCAGCAGCAGATAGAAGAAGGCCAGAAGGATCCCGAAATCGGCGAGGTAGTTGCGGTGTTCAAACGCGATTTCGAGCGGCAGGAAGGTCGATTCCAGCACGTGACCCGCGAAGAACCAGAGAATCCCGAGGCCGACGATGGGCCTCATTCTGGTCAGAAAAATGCCCGACAGAAAGAGCGCAATGACCGCGATCACCGAAGGCAGGGTGCTGAGCGGGTGTAGCCAGCCCTGGGACACGGCTATGTCATCATGAAACAGGGCAAACTGCCCGAGTGAGGGAGTGATTATGAGCTTCAGATAGAACAGCAGCACCCGCGCCTCGGTGAGCAGGCGTTCCTCCATGTTGAATGTGCGCACTGCGTAACCGGCCAGGAAGCGCTGTGGGTCTTCGATGAGCCAGACGAGGCAGCCGATAGCCGGGAGCAGCAGTCCGGCAATGAAAAATCCCGCGATTTTCCGGTCCAGCCGGCCCGACTGATTGCGGAACCTGAAAATCGATATTTCGATGACAAACATGTACAGCGGCAGGAGCGCGCCATTTTCCTTGGCGAGCATGGCAAGCGGGCCGAATACGCACAGGCCGATCAGGATCAGGTGCGCACCTGGCCTGGAATGCCAGGTGCGCATCCGTCCCCAGACGTAGAAACACAGGCCGCAGACCATGAAGAATGCGGCTAGACTTGTCATGCGCTGAACGATGTATAAAACCGCGGTGAGATTGAGTGGATGCAGCAGCCATGCAGCGGCAGCGGCAAGCGAAATGAAGTAGACGTTCGCGGGCGTCAGCTGCGGTTGATGGATGCGTCGGTACGCGTCCAACACCAGATTTGCCAGAATGAACAGCCCAATACCATTGAACAGATGGATCAGCAGATTGACGACCTTGAAGGAAAACGGCTTGGGTCCGAAAAAATAATAGTTAAGGGCAAAGGTCAGCATGCTGAGGGCGCGCGTCTGTATTCCGGAGCCTGTGGAAAACATTGCAGCGCGAACAGAACTGACGTCAAGTTTGGTGATGTGGACTTCCCGGTTGGCTACGATATTGGGGATATCATCGAAGATGAAGCCGCCCGACAAGCCCCGGTAGTAGGCGATCCAGGTCAAACACAGTACAACGAACAACAAGGCCGTTCGCGTTAAAGGGGAGAGTCTTGCCTGCATGAGCCCTTAAGATCCGTACTTCGGTTATCGTGCCCCGGGAGTGACATACCCGATGTCAATGGACATTGAGAGTAGAGTATTTTGGTGTCAGCAAAGGCCGACGCATTGCCTCGTGTCGGATCCAGGATCTCCGATGCCTAAAGCATAGCTGTCGCGTGGGGTTCGTCCAGTAGGCCGACGAAACGGCCCTCGCCCGAGCCGGGCGTTTTGCTCCGAGATGGCAATTCTGGAAGGCCGCACCTTAGTGCTTATTTTCATAAGTACGATAACGTATATGAATGTTGCAAACAACCATTTCGCGTGGCATGTTGGAAGACACGGAGGTTCCTGTATGCCAAGAACAAGCCCACATCTTATCGTCTTGTCTCGACACGAGGCCCGGGAACTGTCCCGACGTGCGGCAAAATATACGTTACCGTATTATCAGGTGATACGGGCCAAGATGATTCTCCTCGCCGCCGATGGCTTGAGCAATGACGAGATTGCCTCGGGCCTGCATACCCGCCGGGAAATCGTGAGCTTGTGGCGAAAGCGTTTCTTCGAGGAACGCCTGACGGGTCTGGAGGATCACCCCCGTCCCGGTCGCCCCCGGACTTTTTCCCCAGACGTGGTCGTCCAGATCAAGGCGCTGGCCTGTGAGCCACTGGCTTCGCACCACCTGCCGCTGTCGCGCTTCAGTGTCGCCGAAGTGGCCCGCCATGCCCGGCAGTCGGGCGTGGTCGCCACCCTCAGCGACAGCACCGTCTGGCGCTGGCTCCATGAGGATGCG
Source organism: Pseudomonadota bacterium (assembly GCA_021819085.1). Lineage (GTDB taxonomy): Bacteria > Pseudomonadota > Gammaproteobacteria > Acidiferrobacterales > UBA6901 > JAJYCY01. The sequence continues at coordinate 141,951 of JAKASJ010000002.1, forward strand.
ATCCGGCCCTGGCAGCACCGCTGCTGGATCTTTCCCCGCGATCCGCAGTTTGCGGTCAAGGCGGGACGGATCCTGGACCTCTATGAGCGGATCTGGAAGGGTAAGGCCCTGCGCCACGATGGGTTCGTGCTCTCTACCGACGAGAAAACGAGCATCCAGGCGCGGGTTCGTAAACACCCCAGCCTGCCCACCCAGCCGGGGACGTCCATGCGGCGTCGAGCATGAATACCATCGCGGCGGCGCCTGGGCCTACTTGGCCGCCCTCGATGTGCATCGCGCCAAGGTGTTTGGCCGTTGTGAGCGCCGAAGCGGTATCGCCCCATTCGAGCGGCTGGTTGACCAAGTCATGCGGCACCCACCGTACAATAAGGCCCGCCGGGTTTTCTGGATCATGGACGATGGCTGCTCTCATCGCGGTACACAATGCGTCGCCCGACTCCAGGAGAAATATCCGCGGCTGGTTCCTGTCCATGGCCCTGTGCATGCCAGCTGGCTCAATCAGATCGAGATCTGCTTCTCCATTGTGCAGCGCAAGGCGCTCAGCCCCAATGACTCCTCCCCGCTGGCAGCGGTTGAGGAACGACTGTTGGCCTTCCAAGCTCACTATGAAGCGATCGCCCAGCTCTTCGAGTGGAAATTCATTCGTCGCGACCTTGCCGCGCTGCTTAAGAAGATCAGATCGCCTTCCGATCCCCGGGCACAACTCGCGGCATGAGCTGAGAATACGTGTGTGGACTTATGGACCAGAGTACTTAGCGGCAGACGGCCGGAAGGTATTCAGCCGGCACGGTCGTACCGCCGGCCGTGTTGTCGTCCGTCTTGCCTCCGACCGCCACTATGGTATTGCCGCAGGCCCAGAACAGTTGGCCCCCCGGCACGGTGGCCGGCTTCAGTGTCAGCACGTTGTGGGCCCCATCCACATTACCGCCAATATTGGCGGCGTTGTAGGTGATTGTGATGACTCCGGTTGTGCCAGCCACCGCGACGCTTGTGACGTATTTGCCGGTAATGCTGGTTGGTGCGGGAAGCTCATAACTTTGGTTGCCCCCCGCCGGTAAGGGTCCGTCCTTGACCTGATAGGCTTCCTCTACGGTGGTCTGTGCCGCATCCGCCAGACTGAGCCCTTCAGTGATCTTCGACCGGATGACGTCGTCTCTGTACGCCGGAATTGCGATAGCGGCGAGGATGCCAATGATCGCCACGACGATCATCAGTTCAATCAAGGTAAATCCTCGCGCTCGCCGTATCATGGATTGGCCTGAGCCGGACCCCAGAAGTGGAAATGCCCCGCGTGCGGGGCATTTCCGAAAATAACTTAGGTTCAGTCTACATTACGGCCGGCAGTTTGCTGGCAAATACTTGGCGGGGACAGTGGTTCCGGCCACGTTCGGGTTCGCTACACCATTCAGAGAAGGCATATAGCCGCACATCCATGCGACGCTTCCGTTGGTGGTAACCGGAGTGAGCTCCAATACGTTATGACCCGCGGTTACCCCGCCACCCACGGTAGCCGAGTTATAGGTGATAACTATGGGCGAGCCCCCGTCGGTGACACCAACGCTCACGACGTATTGTCCAACAATGCTCGTAGCCAGCGGCAAACCGAAGCTGTTGGCGTTGGAATTATTGCCGATATTACCCGTCGTACCCATATGGCCGAGGGACTGGAAGGTCTCGGCGACCGCCGTTTCAGCCGAGTCTGCCAGGCTCAGACCCTCTGTCACTTTTGCCCGCACAATGTAGTCCTGATAGGCCGGTATCGCGATGGCGGCGAGGATGCCGATGATCGCTACGACGATCATCAACTCGATCAGAGTAAAGCCCCTTTGCAGTTTATTCATAAAACCTCCAGTTCAAGTTTTTCTTTCGGCCGTCGCTCCGGGAAAAAACCAGCCCAGCGTTTACTCCAGCCGTGCTTGCATGGCGCCCTGGCGTTCTCTTTAGCTATGCCACCGGGCCGATGCTTTCCCGGACCTCCGACCCACCAAGAATAAGTAGCAGACGATCGACGCAACGTCAAAATGCTCATTTCCTGTGACTCGCCGTGCCACTTCTTTCGGAGAGATAAGGTGCATAATTCATACCACCCATCCCGGGTTTGCCGTGGATACAGGCCTGTCGCGGATTTTCCTTGATGAACAAGGTTTTGCTTGCGCCAACGGGGTTGGCTATTTTCAGCACCTCCGGTTTTGTCCAAGCTTTGGGTGCGCCGTACCGCGGCAGTGAGTGACGCTTTTCGTCGATGTGGTTGATAACGGGTTCGGGTATTGACCGACCAGTGGTACAAAGCGGAAGGCGACCGGCATCCGCACGTTTGCGGTGCACGTTCAGTCGATGCCGAGTTTCTCGAGTTTATAACGCAGGGCGCGGAAGGTGATGCCCAGAAGCTTGGCGGCAGCAGTCTTGTTCTGGTTGGTGCGATCAAGGGCGTCACGGATGGCGGATTCCTCGACGCGCGCCAGGTATTCCTCGAGCGACTCGTCTCCGCCCAGTTCGACGGGCGTGCCGGCATCGTCTTTGGCGGCCGCACTTTCCGGCAGCTGCAGGTCGGCTGCCGTGATCTCGCTGCCGTCGCACATGGTCAGGGAGCGTTCCAGGATATTCTCAAGCTCCCGTACGTTGCCGGGGAAGTCGTAGCGGGACAGTGCCTGAAGCGCCTCGGCCGAGAGTTTCGGGGATGCGCTTGCCATGCCGGCCGTAAGTTTGGCGCTCAGATGTTCCGCCAGCACGGGGATGTCTTCGGGCCGGTCGCGCAGGTTTGGTATGGCCAGTTCGATCACGTTGAGGCGGTAGTAGAGATCTTGTCGAAATTTGCCTTCGCGCACCAGGCTATGAAGATCGCGGTGCGTGGCGCTCAGAATGCGCACGTCCACGCGCAGTTCGCTCTGGCTGCCCACGGGACGCACGGTTCTTTCCTGGATCGCACGCAACAGCTTGACCTGCATCGGAATCGGCAGATCGCCGACCTCGTCGAGGAACAGGGTGCCGCCGTCGGCGGCCTTGAACAGACCCTCCTTGTCCTGTACCGCCCCGGTGAAGCTGCCTTTCTTATGACCGAAGAACTCGCTTTCCATAAGCTGTTCCGGGATCGCCCCGCAGTTGACCGGTACGAACGGCTTGTCGGCGCGCGGTCCCAGGTTGTGAATCAGGCGTGCCGCGAGCTCCTTGCCGGTACCGGATTCGCCGTGAATGTAGACCGGCGCCTGGCCGCGCGCGAGCTTTTCAATCAGGGTCCTTACCTTCTGAATGGCGAGTGACTCTCCAAGCAGCTGGCGGGTGCCCACGCCGGATCCGCTCGATGGTACCGTTGCCGGGCTGTTGCCGACGCGCAACGCCGAGCGCACGATGTTGCGCAGGTCGTTGATGTCGAGCGGTTTGGAGACGAAGTCGAAGGCACCTGCCTTGAGCGCGGCGATCGCCGTCTCCATATTGCCGTGTGCGGTGATGACCGCGACCGGCACCTGCGGATGCCGGTTCTGGATGTGCCGTACGAGATCAATGCCGTTGCCATCCGGCAGCCGCATATCCGTCAGACACAGGTCGAAGGAGAACTGCTCCAGCAGCTCATGGGCCTCGCCGAGATTTTCCGCCGCGCGCGTTTCCAGGTTCATGCGCCCCAGGGTGAGCTCGAGCAGTTCGCGTATGTCGGGTTCATCATCGACAATCAGGACCTGCCCCTTGACCATGGCCTTCGTACCCATTATGCCCCCATGCCGCCGCATTCCTCGGCGCGCAGGAAGGTCACGCGGAAACGGCTGCCAATCCCGTCTCCGGGATGGTAATCCAGGCGGGCGCCGTTGCCCTCGCAAAGTTCCCGGGCAATATACAGGCCAAGCCCGGTGCCCCGGGGCGTAGTTGTGAAGAACGGATCGAAGATATTGTCGACGATCTCCGGCGGCACGCCCGAACCCCAGTCAATGACATCAAGGTAGGGACGACGGTCAGAATCTGCGCCGGCCCTCAGGGCGATCAGCGGCTGGCCGGTATAGGGCGGGCTGTGGCGCAGGGCGTTCTGGCACAGGTTGCCGATGACCTGGTTGAGCTGATCGGGATCCATGCATGCTTCGACGGCGCTGTGGGCGACGACCGAAACCACGTCCTTAGGTTTGCCGCTGGTTTCTGCAAACTGGTGCGCGAAGTCTCGTACCCAGGCGCTGAGGTCGAGCGCCACCGGGTTCACATGGTCGCGGCGGCTGAGCTGCATCACGTTCTCGACAATAACATTCATGCGCCGGCTCTGGTCTTCGATGATGCGCACCAGTCGCTTTTCCTCGCCGCTCTGGCTGGACGACTCACTCAGCAGCTGGCCTGCATGGATGATGGCGCCGAGCGGATTGCGGATCTCGTGGGCAATGCTGGCGGTAAGCCGGGCGAGCGCCGCCATCTTGAGCTGCTGGGCCTGCTGCTTGAGGATCGCCGTGTCCTCCAGAAAGACCAATACGCCGGAGTTCTGCCCCTCGCCGATCGACAGGAAGCGCGGCAGCAGGGTGTAACCGGCGCGGGTGGTGACGAGCTGCCGGCCGCGGTTGGCCGCGGACTTGCCGAGCCAGTCGACCATCTGGGTTGCCAGACTGGCCGAAATATCCGCCAGGACCGGCTTGCCGCTCAACGGCTCGCGCAGGCCGAGAAAATCGCGGGCACTCTTGTTCAGCATGTGCACTTGCCCGCCCGCGTCGCATACCAGCACGCCGGACTGCATGCGCTGTATGATGAACTCGTTTATCTGGGACAGGTTGGCGAGATCGATGCCGCGGCGCTGCGCCAGGGCTTCGGTCGCGCGCAGCCGCTCGGCAAGGATATGGGACAGGCCGGCGGTGGCAAACAGTCCCAGGCCAAGCAGCCCGGCCTGGGTATAGCCGTCGGTAGACCAGGTGCCGCCGGTGAGGAAGGCCCAGTTGACCTCCACGCCGATGGCGACGGTCGCGAGCGCGGCAAAAAATATCGTGAGCCGGGTCCCCAGCATGAGGCTGCTGCCACCGACGGAAACGACGAGCAGCAGGCCCAGCCCGCTGCCCAGACCCCCGCTTGCGTGCAACAGCATGGTGAGCAGGATGACGTCGAGGAAGGACAGAAGGCCGGTCTGGGTATCGAAACCCGGCCAGCGGCGCCACGAAGCGGTGACTCCGGCCAGCATTAGCGCGGCGTAAACCAGCGCAGTCCCCAAAAAAAGCCGGGGATCGGAGTCGCCAAAGGGGGAAATGCGGACTCCGGAAAGGGCATAGACGGCCGCTGCGCAGGCTATGAACGCGCGGTAGCCATTGAAATAGCGCAGAAGCTTCCAGTTTTCCGATGCGACTACCGACTCGCTTTCTGCGGCGCTCATCCCGGTTCCGAAGACACTGCTGTCCGTGGCTGTCATTCTTGTTGGATTAGCACAGATTCCGGCAGTACGCAAAGACAGCACGCAAAGAACGGTCCAGTTATCGGCGCATGCCGAGGGTGGCGTGTTCGCGGCTGCAGAATGCCTGACCGTGTGCAGTTACCGCCTCGGCTTGCGGTATATAGACCCCGCAGCGAGCACAACGCAGCATCGGCATGCTGTCCGGCGGACTTTCCTTACGGGAAGTCCGGGTGACGCGACTTCGTGGGCCGGGGTGTTTAAGCCTGTGAATGATCAGCCAGATGGCCGCAACGACCAAAACAAGGCGTAGCAGTTCCTCCATACCCCACTCCCAGCTGCACCGCCCGACGCCGCAGCGCGATCTGTCCGCGCCACATGGTCGGGGTGAGAGGATTCGAACCTCCGGCCCCTAGCTCCCGAAGCTAGTGCTCTACCAGGCTGAGCTACACCCCGATCGGTTTAGTGATTGCGATGCACGGAAAAATGGGCGAGGTCGAGCAGCGCGCGCGCGTGGAGCGAATCGGGAATCTCGGCCAGCGCCTTTACCGCCCGGCCCGCTTCGTCCTCGGCTAGACGCGCAGTGTACGCGATGGCTCCGGTCGATTCAATGGCGGCCATGACTTCATCGATATGTTCGAGCCCGCCTTCACGCAGTGCCGAGCGCAACAGTTCGCGCTGCTGGAAGCTGCCGGTGCGCAGCGCATGAATCAGGGGCAGAGTGGGTTTGCCTTCGGCGAGATCATCCCCGATGTTCTTGCCCAGAGCCTGGCTGTCGGCGCTGTAGTCGAGGACATCGTCGATGAGCTGGAAGGCAGTGCCCAGGTGCATACCGTAGGCCGCGAGCGCCTGTTCGACCGCCGCATCGGCTCCGCTGATGATCGCGCCCAGCTGGGCTGCCGCCTCGAACAGCTTGGCAGTCTTGCTGCGGATCACGTAGAGGTAATGTTCCTCCGGGATGTCCGGCTCGCGGCAGTTGAGCAGCTGCATCACCTCGCCCTCCGCGATCGTGTTGGTCGCCTTCGAGAGAATCTCCATGACGCGCATGTTGTGAACGTCGACCATCATTTCGAAGGCGCGCGAATACAGGAAATCCCCGACCAAGACGCTTGCTTCATTGCCCCACACGACGTTGGCCGTCGACTGTCCACGCCGCAGTTCGGAGGAGTCGACCACGTCGTCATGCAGAAGCGTTGCGGTGTGGATGAATTCGACGATGGCCGCCAGCGCGATGTGGTCGGTGCCCTGGTAGCCGCAGGCGCGGCTTGCCAGCAGCACGATCAGCGGCCGCAGGCGCTTGCCGCCGTTATGGATGATGTAACCGGCCAGCCGGTTTATAAGCGCGACGTCCGACTGCAGCCGGCGGGCGATCTCGCGATCGACGGCCTGCCGGTCATCGTGGGTGAGCGCCAGGATGGCATCTAGATCCATGGGGCTTTGTTCAGAAGATAATGTCGCACAGTGGGGGCGCATGCTAGTTTATGATCCGTTTGTCTGCAAGGATGTCGGGTGTGGTTGTATCTCCGAGCGTAGCCAAAGTGGCCAAGCTTGTAACTTTGCACGGCAGGCAGTAAACTACGCGGCTTTCATGAGCCGCCTCACGGCGGTCATTTCTTGCGGAGATTCAAGCATGTACGCGGTGATTGAGACGGGCGGCAAACAGTACCGGGTGGCGGTTGGCGACGTGCTGCGGGTTGAGAAAATCGCGGCTGACGCCGGATCGACGGTCAGCCTGGACAAGGTGCTCATGGTCGCCGACGGTGAGAATGTTCGCGTCGGCAACCCGGTTGTGGCGGGCACGGCGGTGAACGCAACGGTGCGCAGTCACGGCCGGGCCGACAAGGTGCGCATATTCAAGCTGCGCCGGCGCAAGCATTACCGCAAGCAGGCAGGTCACCGGCAGTCCTACACGGAGCTCGAAATCACCGGGATTTCCGGCGCGGCAGGCTAGCCGCATCTTAACCGGCATTAACGGCAGGGGTTGAATCCATGGCACATAAAAAGGCAGGCGGCAGTTCCCGTAACGGCCGCGATTCCGAATCGAAGCGTCTCGGCATCAAGCGCTTCGGCGGTCAGCAGGTTCTCGCCGGGAACATCCTGGTGCGGCAGCGCGGCACGAAATTCCACCCCGGTACGAACGTCGGGATCGGCAAGGACGACACGCTGTTCGCGCTCTCGAACGGACAGGTCGTTTTCGAGACCAAGGGCCCACGCGGACGCAAGACCGTGAGCATCGTTCCGGCCTGATACGTCCCCGGACCCGATCGCACCAACCCCGCATCGGTGGACGGTGCGGGGTTTTGTTTTTTCGGGGCCCGCCGCACGGGTAACGGCCCGGGGGCGCGCGCCGGCGCCGGTCGGGCTCGGAGCCCCTGAACGGATACCATTCCTATGAAATTTGTCGACGAGGCCACGATTCGCGTGGAAGCGGGAAACGGGGGCGATGGAGCGCTCAGCTTCCGGCGCGAGAAGTTTGTACCGCGGGGTGGCCCGGATGGCGGAGACGGCGGTCGCGGCGGCAGCATCTATCTCACGGCCGACAGCGGCCTCAACACCCTCGCGGATTTCCGCTACTCGACCCAGTTTCGCGCCCCCCACGGGGAGCGGGGCCACGGGCGCAACTGTTCCGGGAAGGCGGGCGAGGATCTGGTCATCCCCGTGCCGCTCGGCACCCTGGTCCGCGATGCCGATACCGGAGAGATGATCGGCGACATCACGCATGGCGGAGCGCGGCTGCTCGTGGCCAAAGGGGGTCGCGGTGGTCTCGGCAATACCCATTTCAAAAGCAGCACGAACCGCGCCCCGCGCCATACCGTGCCGGGGACGCCGGGGGAGCAGCGCGCGCTCCTGCTCGAACTTCAGCTGCTGGCCGACGTCGGTCTGCTGGGGCTTCCCAATGCCGGCAAGTCCACCTTCCTGCGTGCAGTATCGGAGGCGCGGCCCAAGGTCGCCGACTATCCGTTTACCACTTTGCATCCCCAGCTCGGGGTCGTGCGGGTCGAGATGCACCGCAGCTTCGTCGTGGCCGACATCCCGGGACTCATCGAGGGGGCGGCCGAAGGCGCGGGGCTGGGCATCCGGTTTCTGCGGCATCTGGTGCGTACCCGCATTCTGCTGCACCTCGTCGACATGGCTCCACCGGACCCGGATGCCGACCCTGTCCGCGGCGTGCGCAGCATCGCCGCGGAACTGAGGAAGTTCAGCCCGGCCCTGGCCAGGCGTGAACGCTGGCTGGTGCTCAATAAGATGGACCTGATTCCGCCGCAGGAGCGCGAGCAGCGCGTGCAGTCCCTGGTCCGCGCATTGCGCTGGAAGCGCCCCGTGTTTGCGATTTCCGCAGCGACCGGTGCCGGCTGCCGTGAGCTGACCGCGCAGCTCATGGCCCGCCTGGAACGCACCAGAGCGCTGCCGGCCAAGCCGAAGGAGGAGGCCAGTTCCCATGCATGATCTGCGGCGGGCGCTGACGCGCGTCAACCGTTGTGTCATCAAGATCGGCAGCGCATTGCTGACCAATCACGGCCAGGGCCTGGATTCCCTGGCCATCGGCGGCTGGGTTGCCCAGATCGCGGCATTGCGTGCCCGCGAGGTGCAGATCGTGCTGGTGTCTTCGGGCGCGGTCGCCGCCGGGATGCAAAGTCTGGGCTACAAGAGCCGGCCGCATGCCCTGCATGAGCTTCAGGCCCTCGCGGCTGTGGGGCAGATGGGGCTCGTGCAGGTGTATGAGACAGCGTTCCAGCACCATGGATTGCGCACCGCCCAGGTGCTGTTGACCCATGACGATCTCACGAACCGCGAGCGTCATCTCAATGCCCGAAGCACCCTGCGGACCTTGCTCGGTCTGGGCGTCATACCGGTCATCAACGAGAACGATACGGTGGCGACCGAGGAGATCCGGTTCAGCGACAACGACACCCTGGCTTCGCTCGTGACCAACCTGCTGGAAGCGGAATTGCTCGTGATCCTCACCGACCAGGCGGGCTTGTACACCGCCGACCCGCGTCTCGATCCCCAGGCCGGGCTGGTACAGGAAGGTGTGGCAGGTGATCCGGCCCTCGAAGCCATGGCCGGCGGGTCGGGACTGCTGGGCCGCGGCGGCATGCGCACCAAGCTGCTCGCTGCAGCCAAGGCGGCGCGTTCCGGCGCGGCGACGGTGATTGCCTGGGGGCGCGAACCGGAGGTGCTGCCGCGCATACTTGCCGGGGAACGTATCGGTACTTATCTGGTGCCGACGGAGGAACGCATGGCCGCGCGCAAGCGTTGGCTGGCCGACCAGATGCAGGTTCGCGGGCGTTTGCGGCTTGATGCCGGCGCCGCCAAGGTCCTGCGCGAAGCCGGACGCAGCCTGCTGCCGGTAGGAGTGCAGGCCGTCGAAGGCAGTTTCCAGCGCGGCGAACTGGTGGTCTGTCTGGATCCCCAGGGCGTTGAGGTTGCCCGGGGTCTGGTGAATTACGGCTCGGACGAGGCGGTGAGGATCATCGGCAAAGCCAGCGGCCAGATCGAGGCGCTTCTCGGTTATGTGGGTGAGCCCGAACTGATCCACCGCGACAATCTGGTGCTGGCCTAGCCCTGCGGTCGCCGGGCGGCGATGAACCAGTCGTTCGGCGCGAAATCAGGCCAGTGTGCGTAGCCGTTCGTTGAGCCGGCTCTTGTGACGGGCGGCGCTGTTCTTGTGAATGATGCCCTTGCCGGCTGCCCGGTCAATGACCGACATGGCGTCCTGGAAGGCTGTCCGTGCCGCGGAAACATCCTTTTTTTCCACTGCCTTCAGAACCTTCTTGATGTGGGTGCGCAACGTAGAGCGCATGGCAGTGTTGTGCTGCCGGTGCTTCTGCGCCTGGCGCACGCGCTTTTTTGCCTGAACCGTATTTGCCAAAGCCGTTTCCCTCGAGTTGAACGGGCCGGTGAAGGGGCGCAACTATCCTGATTTTGCGGCAGTTTGTCAATCCCGGCGCATGCCTGGCGCCGCAACGCCCCGTGCCGGGCGCTGCGTGCGGCACGGGGCGAGTTAGCATATCATCGCGCCTTTATTTGCGGTTCCACCCCGGCGCCCCGGCATGTCACGCAAGCTGATCAAGTCGACCCTGCTTATCGGTGCAATAACGCTCCTGTCCCGCATTGCCGGGTTGATACGCGACACGATATTCGCGCATCTGATCGGCGCCGGTTCGGGCGTTGCGGCCGACGCCTTCTATGTGGCCTTCCGTATCCCGAACTTTCTGCGCCGCATTTTCGGGGAGGGCGCGTTCTCGCAGGCTTTCGTGCCGGTGTTTTCGGAGTACAAAACCCGCGACAATGCCGATGCGACACGTGCTTTCGTGGACCATGTCGCCGGCGTACTGGCAGCGGTACTGCTTGTCGTTGCGGTCATCGGCGTCATTGCCGCTCCGTTGCTGGTGATGGTGCTCGCGCCCGGTTTTCTGGCGGTGCCGGAGAAATTCGGCCTGACCGTGCAAATGCTGCGCATTACCTTCCCCTATATCCTGTTCATCTCGCTGGTATCCATGTCGGCAGGCATTCTGAATACCTACGGGCGATTCGGAGTTCCCGCGTTCACACCGGTGCTGCTCAATCTGTCGCTGATCGGTGCGGCCCTGCTGCTGGCGCCGCACATGCACAGTCCGGTGATCGCGCTCGCCTGGGGGGTGGCGATCGCGGGAGTGGCGCAGCTGCTGTTCCAGCTGCCGTTCCTGCTCCGGATCCGGCTTCTTCCGCGGCCGCGGCTGGCGCTGCATGACGAGGGGGTGCGGCGCGTATTCCGTCTGATGATTCCCGGCATGTTCGGCGTCTCGGTGTCCCAGATCAATCTGCTGATCGACACGCTGCTGGCATCGTTCCTTGTCACCGGCAGCGTGTCGTGGCTTTACTATTCGGACCGGCTGATGGAGTTTCCTGTCGGGGTGTTCGGCATTGCGCTGGGAACCGTCATACTGCCCAGCCTTTCGGTTAAGCATGTGCGCGCATCGCGCGAGGCCTTTTCGCATACTCTCGACTGGGCGATCCGCCTGGTCCTGCTGGTCGGTTTTCCAGCCACGGTGGCGCTGATGGTTCTGGGTGGTCCGATGCTGACCACCCTGTTTCGCTACGGCGCTTTTCATGCCCATGATGTGGTCATGGCCTCGCGCAGTCTGATGGCCTTCGCCTTCGGTTTGACCGCTTTTCTTCTGATCCGGGTCCTGGCTCCGGGATACTACGCGCGCCAGGACACCAAGACCCCGGTACGTGTCGGAGTGGTGGCCCTGGTTTCCAACATGGTCCTCAGTCTGACTCTGGTTTTTCCTCTTGCCCATGCGGGCCTGGCGCTGGCCACCTCGCTGGCTGCCTATGTCAACGCCGGGCTGCTGCTGCGCGGCCTCCTGCGTCAAAAGGTGTATCGGCCGAGGCCGGGGTTGGGTACTTACATCGCAAGGCTGGCCGCTGCCAGCCTTGCGATGGGCGTGCTGCTTTGGTGGGGTGCCGGCGCGCTTGCAACCTGGCTCGAGGCGCGGGCCCTGCAGCGTGTCGGGCGGCTGGCATTCTGGGTGGTTGCTGGTATGCTGGTTTATGCGGCGATGCTGTTGCTTCTGGGTATTCGCCCGCGACAGCTGGTTCTGCAGAAGGTCGACACAGATGAGTAGAGGTTCGAGCATTTTTCAGATCGTTGCACCGAATGACCCGCGCATCTTTACTCTGGCGGAAGCCCAGGACCTGTTTCCACTGGTGCGCTCGATCACGCAGGCCGCGCATGCGGAGCTGGAACCGGTACGGCGCAGGCTCGAATCCATGGTTCCGACCAACCCGATGATTCGGGAGGTCGAGCGCCGCTACGAGACCATCGTCAAGCGCTGGGTCGCCAAGATGGAGCGGCTCGGCCTGGTGGTCAAAGGACTGTGGTTGGTGGATTTCGACACCGGGGACGGCTATCTTTGCTGGAAATTCCCGGAGCTCAGGATCGGGCACTACCATGCCTATCACGAAGGCTATTCCGGCCGGCGTCCGCTGGACGAGGTGATTCAGGAATTCGATCCCGACTGGGCCGTGTGAGCACGGGCGTCCGTTGTACCGGGAGGCGGGAAACCTTATGCTGTCCTGGGCAAACGCAGCATGGCTGCAGCGACTTGCCAGAGACCCGGATTGCGGCCGTGAACCAGAACAACTCCCCCGATGGAACTGATACGCGGATACCATAATTTGCGGCCGCGCCACCGCGGATGTGTGGCCACTATCGGGAACTTCGATGGCGTGCATCTCGGCCACCAGACGGTGATCGGCCAGCTGGCGGAAAAGGCATCGGAGCTCCGGCTGCCGACCGTCGTGGTGCTGTTCGAGCCGCAGCCCCAGGAATATTTCCAGCCGACGGACGCCCCAGCGCGCCTGATGCGGCTGCGCGACAAGCTCATGGCACTGAAGCGCTACTCGGTCGACCGGGTCCTGTGCCTGCGCTTCGGGGCGCCGCTGGCAGACATGCCGGCCGAGGACTTCATCCGTACGATACTTGCCGAAGGGCTCGGGGTGCGTTACCTCGTGGTTGGCGACGATTTCCGCTTCGGCCGGCGGCGCGCCGGCGATTTCGGCATGCTGCAGAAAGCCGGGGCACTGTACGGATTCGCGGTCGCACCCATGCACACGTTCAGCGTCGACGGCGCGCGTGTCAGCAGCACGCGTATCCGCGAGGCGCTCGCCGCCGGCGATCTTGGTGGTGCAGCCAGGCTGCTCGGGCGCGGCTTCCGCATGTCCGGTCGGGTGGCGCACGGCGACAAGCGCGGGCGCACAATCGGAGTCCCGACGGCAAACATCCATCTGCACCGCAAGGTGACTCCGGTGCGCGGGGTCTACGTTGTGGAGACGTTCGGTGTGGGCGACGGCCCGGTTGCAGGTGTCGCCAATGTCGGGATCCGGCCGACGGTCGAAGGAACCCGCACGCTGCTCGAGGTGCATCTTCTGGATTTCGACGGGGATATCTACGGTCGCCAGGTCAGCGTGGAGTTTCTGCACAAGCTGCGCGATGAGCGGCGCTTTGCGTCATTCGACGAGCTGAAGGCCCGTATTGACCAGGATATCGGCGAAGCGCGCGCATGGCTGCAGAAATTCCGCCAGCGCTGATTGCGCCTTGGACTTTTCCTCCGTCGCAGCGGAAAATGCGGATTGCCAATTCCACTGAATCAGCCGCTCAGCCGGCCGGGCATAACGGCGTCCGGCTGTCGACCGACTGACAGGCTGTATCGATGGACGCAAAAGAAAAAGACTACAAGCACACCCTGAACCTGCCGCATACCGATTTTCCGATGAAGGCAAATCTGGCGGCGCGTGAACCGGAAGTTCTCAGGCGCTGGCAGCAGCTCGATCTGTACCGGCGCATGCGGGAACGCGGCGCGAACAGGCCCAGGTATATCCTGCATGACGGTCCGCCATACGCCAACGGCGATATCCACATCGGCCATGCCGTCAACAAGATCCTTAAGGACATCATCGTCAAGGCCAAGACGCTGGCCGGTTTCAATGCACCTTATGTTCCGGGCTGGGACTGCCACGGCCTGCCGATCGAGCTCATGGTGGAGAAAAAGATCGGCAAGGCGGGCGAGAAGGTCAAACCAGCGGAATTCCGCAAGGCCTGCCGCGAATACGCGGCCAGGCAGGTGGATGGGCAGCGCGCTGATTTCCGCCGCCTGGGTGTGGTTGGTGACTGGGAGCAGCCCTATCTCACCATGGACTTCCAGTTCGAGGCCGACATCATACGCGAGCTTGGCAAGGTCATAGCCCGCGGCCATCTCTACAAAAGCTTTAAGCCTGTCCATTGGTGCATCGACTGCGGATCGGCGCTGGCGGAGGCCGAGGTTGAATACGAGGACAAGACGTCGCCGGCGATCGACGTGCGCTTCGCGCTAGTTGATGAAGAGGAATTGTTTGCGCGCTGCCGTCATGCGCCCGGACGGGAGCGCGAGGGCAGCGGGCCGGTGTCCATCCCGATATGGACCACCACTCCCTGGACCCTGCCGGCCAATCAGGCGGTTGCGCTCAATCCGGGCATCGAGTATGCGCTGGTGCAATGCGGCAGCGAGCACAGCCCCGAGCGCCTGCTGCTGGCAGATGCTCTGGTGAAAGACGTCATGTTGCGCTACGGCATGGACGGCTACCGTGTGGTCGCCACGTGCCGCGGCGCCGACCTCGAAGGGCTGCGGCTGCGCCACCCGTTCTACGAACGCGAGGTGCCGGTCATCCTTGGGGATCATGTCACGACCGATTCCGGCACGGGCGCTGTGCACACTGCGCCCGGCCACGGCCAGGATGATTTCACTGTGGGTACGCGCTATGGCCTGGCGGTGGATAACCCCGTGGGTGGTGACGGGCGGTTTCTTCCGGGAACCGAGTATTTCGCCGGCGAGCATGTATTCCGGGCGAACGAGCATGTGATCGAGCTGCTCAAGGCACGCGGCGCGCTGCTGCGGGTTGAAGCGCTGCGCCACAGCTACCCGCACTGCTGGCGGCACAAGACCCCGCTCATATTCCGCGCAACTCCGCAGTGGTTCATAGGCATGGACCGGGCTGGCCTGCGCAAGCAGGCACTGGCGGAGATACGCCGGGTCAGCTGGATTCCGGACTGGGGACAGGCGCGCATCGAGGGCATGGTTGCCACCCGCCCTGACTGGTGCGTCTCGCGCCAGCGGACCTGGGGGGTGCCGATCGCGCTGTTCGTCGAACGGCAGACCGGGAAACTCCATCCGGATACCGCTTTGCTGATCGAAAAGGTCGCGCGCTTGGTCGAGCAGCGCGGCATCGACGCCTGGTTCGACCTCGAGGCAGCCGAGCTGCTGGGCGAGGAAGCGTCCCGCTACGAGAAGGTCACCGACACCCTGGACGTGTGGTTTGACTCAGGCGTCACCCACGCCTGTGTGCTGGAACGGCGACCGGAGCTGGGGCACCCGGCCGACCTGTATCTGGAAGGGTCCGACCAGCATCGCGGATGGTTCCAGTCCTCGCTGCTCACTTCGGTGGCGACGCGCGAAGTTGCACCCTACCGTGCAGTGCTGACCCATGGATTCACGGTCGACGCGAAAGGCATGAAGATGTCGAAGTCCCTCGGCAACCAGGTGGTTCCCCAGAAGGTGATTGGAACCTTGGGCGCCGATATCCTGCGGCTGTGGGTTGCGGCCACCGATTACCGTTCCGAGATGAGCATCTCCGACGAGATCCTCACGCGCGTGGCGGATTCCTATCGCCGTATCCGGAATACCGCGCGTTACCTGCTTGGCAACCTCGCAGGGTTCGATGCGCGTGACGCATTGGCACCATCGGAAATGCTTGCGCTCGATCGCTGGGCCCTGGACAAGGCTTTTCGCCTGCAGCGACAGCTGCAGGAGGCCTACGATGCATTCGCCTTCCATCTCGTCTACCAGAAGCTGCACCAGTTCTGCGTGGTCGAGATGGGCAGTTTCTATCTCGATGTGATCAAGGATCGTGTCTACACCGCCGGCAAGGACAGCCCGGCACGCCGCTCGGCGCAGACGGCGATGCTGCACATACTCGAATCTCTGGTCCGGTGGATGGCCCCCATATTGAGTTTCACCGCCGAAGAGGTCTGGCAGGCGATGCCGGAGCGCCCCGTCGAAAGCGTGTTTCTGGATGCATGGCACACGATTCCATCGGCAGCTGCGGAAAACGTTCCGCAGGTGGCGACCGATTCGTTCTGGAGCTTCATTCTGGAAGTGCGCGAGCAGGTGGCGCGGGAACTCGAGAAGACCAGGGTTGCCGGCGCCATCGGATCGTCGCTGGATGCCGAGGTGGACCTGTATTGCGCTCCCGAGCTGTACGCGAAGCTTGCCGAGCTGAAGGATGAACTGCGGTTCGTGCTGATCACCTCTTATGCCCGGATTCACCGGTTGCAGGACGCCACCGCCGACGCTGTCGGATCCGGGATGGAGGGACTTAAGATTCAGGTCACCGTATCCGCGCACGGGAAGTGTGTGCGCTGCTGGCATCACCGTGCGGACGTCGGTTCCAGTGCCGAGCATCCCCGGCTGTGCGGCCGTTGCATCGAGAACGTGACGGGAACCGGAGAATCGAGGTACTACGCTTGATGTTCAAGTTCATATGGATTGCCCTGCTCGTCTACGTAGCCGATCAGCTGACGAAGCATGCGGCCGTGGCCTATCTGACCGGGCACAACGTCGCCGTGACCTCGTTCTTCAATCTGGCGCTGGCGTACAACACGGGAGCGGCTTTCAGCTTCCTCAGTTCGGCATCGGGCTGGCAGAACCAGTTCTTCATCGTTGTCGGGATCGTCGCGTCGATCGTCATCCTCGTGATGATCGCCCGCCTCGGTCCCAACGATGCGCAGACGGCGGTGGCATTGATGCTGATCCTGGGGGGTGCTGCCGGAAATGTGACGGATCGGCTGGTGCACGGCTATGTCGTGGACTTTCTCGATCTATATTACCGGTCCTGGCATTGGCCCACGTTCAATCTGGCCGACTCGGCCATATCGGTCGGGGCAGTACTGCTGCTGCTCGATACGCTCGGGCTGCGCTTCGGCCGACGTGACGTGGCCTGACGGAGCTGCGGCAATGCAGGCGATCCGGCATCGCAGTTGGGAAGTGCGCCGTGCCGGGCGTTCCGTCGTCTGCACGGGCGGTTGTCGTCCAGCAGGTGCGCTGCAGGCATGACTGCCCGCGCGGTGGCGGAGGGATGCCGCGTCACGTTGCATTTCATTCTGCAGCTTCGCGACGGCACCTTGGTGGATCGCAGCGCTGAAGGCGAGCCTCTGATGATTACCATTGGCCGGGGCGATCTGGCTGCCGGCCTGGAACAGTGTCTGCTGGGCCTGTCTGCCGGCGACAAGAGGCATTGTGAAGTCGCCGCCACCGATGCATATGGCCCGAGGCGCGAGGAGAATATCCACGTGATTCCACGTGCACAATTCCCTCCGGAACTGGCCGTGGAGCCTGGGGCGGTCGTGGAGTTCACCCTGCCCACGGGCGAGGGGATGCCTGGAAGGATCATGTCGGTCGAAGAGACCGAGGTGACCGTCGATTTCTCCCACCCCCTGGCCGGCCATGACCTGATTCTAGATGTGGAGATCCTCGCAGTGGAGTTCCCCCAGGTTGGACCTGGCTGCGGATCCCGATCATAATAACAGGCCAGTCCACAGCTGCCGCCATCGTTCGGGGTCCGTTTCCATGGAACTCATTCTTGCCAGCCCGCGCGGCTTCTGCGCTGGTGTGGACCGCGCGATCGAAATCGTCGAACAGGCGCTGGCCCGCTTCGGGGCGCCGATCTATGTGCGCCATGAAGTCGTGCACAACCGCTTTGTCGTGGATGGACTGCGGGCCAAGGGCGCGGTATTCGTGGACGACCTCGATCAGGTGCCTGACGATGCAACCGTCATCTTCAGCGCGCATGGCATTCCCCAGTCCGTTCGACACGAAGCCCAACGGCGAGGACTCAAGGTGTTCGACGCCACCTGTCCGCTGGTGACGAAGGTACACATGGAAGTCGTTCGTCACCGCCGGCACGGCATCGAGTGCATTCTCATCGGCCATGCAGGCCATCCCGAAGTCGAGGGCACTCTGGGCCAGGCGCAGGATGGCATCTATCTCGTGGAAACACCGGAGGACGTGATGCGGGTGCAGGTGAAGGACGCCGAGCGACTCGCGTTCGTTACCCAGACGACGCTTTCGGTGGACGATACCGCGCGGGTCATCGACGCGCTGCGTGCACGGTTCCCGAAGATCGAGGGTCCGCGCAAGGATGATATTTGTTATGCAACCCAGAATCGCCAGGATGCCGTGCGCGCCTTGGCCAGGCGTTGCGATGTGGTGCTTGTGGTCGGGTCGGTCAACAGCTCCAATTCCAACCGCCTGCGGGAGGTCGCTGAGGCGCTTGGAGTCCGTGCCTATATGGTTGACGGCCCGCAGGATATCCGTCCCGAATGGCTGGCCGGTGCCAAGTGCGTCGGCCTTACCGCAGGGGCTTCGGCGCCGGAAATTCTGGTTCAGCAGGTTGTGAGGCAACTGCGCGAACAGGGCGCGACGCTGGTCCATGAACAGCCTGCCGAGGCCGAGCACGTGATCTTTCCGGTCCCTCGGGAGTTGCGTAACGTTCCCTGAAATGCCGTCTTGTTCTTCGTCTGCGGACCCTCGCGGCGGACAGGTTCATGGCGCCGCTCCCTAACGCGGGTGTTTGAAAGGCCGCGGATTTGGCGGCGGATTGGATTGGCCATCTCGGTAAGATTCCGCAAGGCATCTGGCAGGTGTCATGAAAACTCCCTGGTACATCGTAGGCGGTGGCATCATCGGCCTGCTTTCAGCCTATGAGCTGACTCTGGCTGGCGAAAGTGTGGTCATTTTAGACCGGCAATCGGTTGGAAATGAGGCGTCCTGGGCGGGCGGTGGGATCCTGTCTCCGCTTTATCCCTGGCGGTATCCCGAGGCAGTTGATCCGCTTGCGCGCTGGAGTCAGGCGCGCTATCCCGAGTTGGCTGCATCGCTCGGACGAGCCACAGGCATTGATCCGGAATGGATCCGATCGGGGTTGCTGATTCTGGACGCTCCAGACAGCCAGGCCGGCCTGGACTGGTGCCGGGATCGTGGTGTCGCTGCGGAGTTGCTTGATCCGGATACCGTGCTCGAACTCGAGCCTGGCCTGCGAACCGGCCCGAGTCCGACATTGACCCTCCCAGACGTGGCTCAGGTCAGGAATCCGCGGTTCCTCAAGGCCCTGGTACGTCACCTTCGATTCCTGGGCGCGGAGTTCAGGGAGGGGACGGCCGTGACGGGTTTCGAGTTTTCTGGCAAGCGGCTGAGTGGCATTCATACTGCATCGGGCGCACTGCCTGCAGATCGATGCCTGGTGGCCGCCGGTCCGTGGAGCACCTCCTTGCTTGCGACCGTCGGTCTTGATCTCCCGCTGCGTCCGGTGAAGGGTCAGATGCTGGTGCTGCGGGGAGCGTCCGCCCCATTCTCGCGCATTCTGCTCCGGGAGAGCCGGTATCTGATTCCCAGGCGGGACGGGCGGATTCTGGTTGGAAGTACCCAGGAAGAGGAGGGGTTCGACAAATCCACAACCCCAGCCGCCCGCGAGCTGCTGTTGGCCGCGGCGTGCACGATGGTACCCGAACTCGGAGACTGGCAGGTTGAATACCACTGGGCGGGACTCAGGCCAGGCTCCCCGAATGGGGTCCCTTACATCGGCGAACACCCTGATATTTCTGGGCTTTTCGTCAATACCGGACACTTCCGGAACGGGATTGTGCTTGCCCCCGCATCGGCGAGGCTGATTGCGGATTTAATGCTGGCTAGACCAACTTTGCTTGATCCTCGTCAATTTAGTTTGATCCGAACCTGTTAGACTTACGGCCGTCCATGACTTACAATAGGTCTAAATCTATGCAACGCGCTCCTTTTTCTGCTGCTGTGTCGATGGAAGTCACGCATATGGATGCCAAAACCTATACGCATGACGAGGTTGGTTCCATGCTCCGTGATCATGGGATCAATCCGACCGCCCAGCGGGTGGAAATTGCCCGGGAGCTTTTTTCCCGAAAAGGGCACTATTCCGCCGAAGACGTGTTCACGCTGGTTAACAACGAACAAGCCCAGGTTTCCAAAGCCACGGTATACAATACTCTTGGCTTGTTCGCGGAAAAGGGCCTGATCCGCCAGCTGATCGTCGACCCGACGAAGGTTTTCTACGATCCCAACATGATTCCGCACCATCATTTCTACGATGTCGTCACGGGCGTGCTGACGGACATCGATGCCGAAGAAGTGCGGATCACAGGCCTTCCGCCGTTGCCAGCGGGTGCCCAGATGGAGGGCGTAGACGTCATCGTCAGGATGCGCCGTCCAAGTACCGAGGCCAGGTAAATTCCTTATAAGTGGTTGTTTTTGTATCTACGGCCTCCGTATACTCCCCGGTTGTGCGCCGGTGTAGCTCAGTTGGTAGAGCAACTGATTCGTAATCAGTAGGTCATCGGTTCGACTCCGGTCACCGGCACCATTAATCAACGACTTACGAAAATTACTAGCCAGCTCCCTTAATTTTTGGTCCAATTTTGGTCCAGTTGGTCCAAAAAATTTAGGGGCGGGCATGGCGAACATCACGCGACGCGGAAAGAGCCAGTGGCGGGCGAGAGTGCGCTGCGGGGGCCGGTCTATCGGCAAGACTTTCGCGTCTCGCGACGATGCCGAGCGATGGGCAACCCAGACAGAAGAAGAAATAGACAAGGGGATGTACAGCTCGCGAACCGAGGCCGAGCGCACCACCCTGGATGAGGCGCTGGATCGGTACGAAAAGGAAGTCACGGCGCACAAACGTTCCGCGGCGGGGGAGCGTGGGGAGATTCGGCGGCTGAAATCGCGCCCACTTGCTGCCAAATCACTCGCAGCAATCCGGGGCAAGGACCTTGCCGACTACATCCGCCAGCGCCAGGAAGACGGCGTGGGGGCCAACTCAGTCAGAATAGAGCTCGCGCTAATCTCTCACCTGTATACCGTTGCCGCGTCGGCGTGGGGGATGGAATCCTTACGGAACCCGGTGCCGCTCGCGAAGACCGCGCGCCCCAAGCTGCCGCGTGGCCGTACCCGCCGCCTGGTCGGCGATGAACAATCCCGCCTCCTTGAAGCCGCCACAACCTACGGCGGCGAGATCGGCCCGATCATCACTTGCGCTATCGAGACCGCCATGCGCCGGAGCGAGATCGCGGCCATGCGCTGGGAACATCTGGACAAAAGGGCGCGGGTGCTGCTCGTGCCGGAAACCAAGACCGAACCACGCCGCGTGCCGCTCTCTACAGCCGCCTTGGGCGTCCTGGACGGACTAGTCCGTCGGATCGATGGGCAGGTGTGGGGCATGCGTCCGGACTCGATCAGCCAGGCCTTCGAGCGGGTCTGCGCTGCGGCCGGCATCGAGGGTCTCACCTTCCATGACCTGCGCCATGAGGCGATTTCTCGGCTCTTTGAGAAGGGACTGAACCCGATGGAAGTGGCGGCCATTTCCGGGCACAAGACGTTGCAGATGTTGAAGCGGTACACGCATCTGAGGGCCGAGGATCTGGTGGGGAGGTTGGGGTGATGGTTACAGCGTACACGATGATCGGTCGCGCTGAAGAGTAAAGAAAGCATGAGCCTGACATCGTTCTTGAGGCAGCCGGAGGTAAAAGAAAGATTCCGTCGCGAATTTAACGTGCCGAAATTGACCGCCAAGAAGGAGATCATCGCGCCACCTAAATCAAATCGATACGCGCTGGTGGGGACAGCGTTCGATTATCTCCTTCGTTTCCATCTACAGCGCCTGAACCCAAATGCCATACGGTGGCAGTGGGTGGCCGAATACGCAATTCAGATTCTTGAAGAGCGTGATGCTGTCTTTTCCTACGATATCGACACGGAGGAACTATCTGTTGGGCGAGATAACTCTGCCATGCTCGGGAGCGCTAATCCTGCCATCCTCGCGACGGCCCGCAGGGTCTTCAACCAAGCCTGGATTGAACACGAGCGATTTCTTTCCTTAGGGAAATTAACCGACGGTCTTATCAGTAGCACGATTCATCTTGCGCAACTCGATGTGGTCTGTCGTGCCGGGTACGTTGACGAAAACCTCGGTACTGCCTTTAAGGAAGATATTGAGGATCTGCGAAATCTGGTGTCGATCGTGCCGCCAGAATTATTTCGAACAACAAATCCTTGTCTTCTGAATCCGGATTTCGGTGAAGCGTCTGCCCTGATAAAAGGCGCAGATGCGGACCTCCTGATTGATGACATGCTTATAGATATCAAGACAACCAAGGATTTTGGGCTAAGATCAGACAACTTTTACCAACTTCTTGGCTACTACACTTTACACAACATTGGTGGTATCGGCGGGATCATACCCAAGGCGGAAATAACAAAGGTAGCTATCTATTTTTCTCGTCATGCCCACCTGGAAAGTTTCGAACTAAGCCAGTTTATTAACGTGGAGACATTCCCGAGTTTTGTTAGGTGGTTTTCTGACAGCGCAGAAAACAATATTCAAATTTGAAAAGAGCGAACCTTGAACTTTTAGTTTGAGCTGCTATTTTTAATAGCAGCTAGTGCTAGCTGGGCACAACACAAACAGCATTCAGTGGTAGGCGTGGGTTCCCTGCGTCCATTCCCTAAAGAAAGCTACATTTAATCAGTCACTTGGCGCGTCTTATGGCGCCATCTGCCTCAAGCCGCCCGCCCGCCCGCGCGCTCGCCGAAAAAATCCAACCCTGGTTTTCATTTGAAATTTTCATTTGAAAACAGGTGCTTGCGTGCCGCGCGCGGGCGGTTCTCCCCGCGTCCCTTTTTGCTGCCCTGGGCGGGGCGGCGAGGGATTTATAATGGAAAAACAAACACTTACCGTGCCTGAGGCCGCGGATGCGCTCGGCATTCACCCTATCACCCTATATAAGTTATTGAAAACAAGCGGAATTGCAATCCGGTATCTCCGGGTTGGCCGCAGAATTCTCATACCGAATCAATCACTTAGCGAGTTTTTTGCGACCGCACGAGCGGCCGGACGGCGACCGGGCCGCCCCAAGAAAGGGGGTGGCAAATGAGAACTATTATCATTCATCCCGATGCAGTGGATGGCGGTTGGGATCTGCTCGACGACCAGATTTTGCCTCTAAATCAATCATTTGCGCGGCGGGCAGGGATTGAGTTGCCACGGGATTTGCCGGGCCGCCACGGCGAGTTCATGCGCGCGGCGCAGGGCGGAAAAAACATAAAAGAAATCAGCAAGATAATGAATATCTCGCCGCGCCGGGTTGTGCAGATTCTACATGAAATGCTAGCCAACCCAGAAAAATTAAAAGAGGAAATACGGATTGAAAAAAACGCACTTTTCCAGTTACAAACCAATGATTTGCAACGACCAAAAAAATCCAGGAGGGGGCGGCCGGCGGGGAAAAAGACACCCCGCCCAGGGCAGCAGGAGCTGTTCCAGGGAGGTGCGATATGAAATCAAATCATACTCCACCGCAGTCCATCGAAGCCGAGCAGTCCGTTCTCGGCGGCCTGATGCTGGACAATCAGCGCTGGGACCAGGTTGCCGACCGCGTCTCGCCTGACGATTTCTATCGCAAAGAACACCGGCTGATCTTCCGCGCCGTTGCAAGCCTGTGCGATGCCAGCGGTCCGGCCGACGTCGTGACCGTATCCGAATGGCTCGAGAAAAACGGCGAGCTCGAGGCCGCTGGCGGGCTTTCCTATCTCGGCCAGCTCGCCAACAACACCCCGAGTGCCGCGAACATCGTGGCCTACGCGGACATCGTGCGCGAGCGCGCCATCCTGCGCAACCTCATCCGTATTGCCAACAACATCGGCAACAGCGCCTACAATCCCGAGGGACGCAATGCCGCGGAGCTCCTGGACTACGCCGAGAAGCATATCCTCGACATCAGCGAGGCGACCGGCCAGAGAAACGCGGCCACCAGAAGCGCGGATGCGGTTGCCGCCGCGCTCGACATGATCGAACGCCGGGCGCGCGGGGAGATACGACCGCTCGCGACGGGCCTGTTGGACCTTGACGAGGCGCTCGGTGGCGGACTCGAGCGCGGCGATCTCATCATCGTCGCTGGCAGGCCCTCGATGGGCAAGACCAGCCTCGGAGAGCAACTAGCAGAACGGACTGCCGCCAGTGGAGGAAAAGTGCTGTATATCACCCTTGAGATGTCCGCCAGAGGGCTAGCCGAGCGTGCTCTCGCCCGGCGCACAGGGATCACCGTGCCGCAGATGCGCCAGGCGCAAAAACTCACTGGCGAGCAGTGGTCTGGGCTCGCCGCAGCAAGCGGGGAAATCAGAGTGCTGCCGATCGTGTATGACGAATCAGCACGCACAGCAGGCGCAACCCTCCGCGCCGCGCGCGCTGCGGCACGAGACGGAGAACTCGCGGCTGTCATCATCGACTACCTGCAGCTGATGTCTGGAGGTGAAGGCGACGAGACACGCGCCACGGAAATCGCTGGGATAACCCGTTCGCTCAAGAGCCTGGCAAAGGAGATCAACGTGCCGGTCGTCACATTGTCTCAGCTCAACCGCAACCTTGAACAGCGGCCGAACCGGCGTCCGGTGATGTCGGATCTGCGCGAATCGGGCGCCATCGAGCAGGATGCGGACGTCATCTTATTCATATACCGCGACGAAGTGTACAACGAGGACAGCCAGGACAAGGGAACGGCCGAGATCATCATCGGCAAGCAGCGCAACGGCCCGACTGGCAAGGTGCGCGTGGCATGGTTGCCGGAGCGGATGCTGTTCGCGGACCTGGCGCGCGATTGGCGGCCCGCCGACCAAAGTGCTAAGGCGGCGGCGCAGAAAAAGGGGGCAAGGGAAAGTGCGGGTGCGAGGCGGTACCGAGCAGTGAAGGGGGGCGCACATGCGACCACGACAGCGTGCCCGTTCTGAGCGACGGCTGCCGACCGCCCCGGCGCACGCGGCGCGGTTGTGCATCTACCAGGCAACGCGTAGCCCAAACCAGATGGCTGGACAGTGGGTCGAGACCCAATGGGGGAAGGCCCGGGTGGTTGGTGCGCTAGGTCAGCGACACGCCGACGCAATGGACATAATTATGCACACACACCTCCAGTCGTTTCGTGAGCCAGATGGCCGGATAAGACTGTTGGTCGATCCGTACCAGATTCGGCGGAGGATGTGGACGGGACAGAAGCGCCGACGCAAGTCGGCCCGCGACCATGCCACCACTCCACTGTACAGCTGGGCTGGCCTCAACGAGCTGGTGGATGGGCTGCGCAATGCGGACGTGGAGTGGGAGCTAAAGAATGGCAAGCGAGGTGGGGTCGCGAAGGTCATCGCGGAGATGGATTGGGCGAAAGCGATCGTCCCCGACCCGCTGCACGGCGGGCAACGCCAGCTCTGGCGCCTGACACTGTCCGCGCCCTGGGCCGCACTGCTCGACACGCTCGGGGTGTGGTACGACCCTCGGCCGATCGTGCAGATGAAAAACGCGATCAGCCAGGCCGTGGCACGGCACGTCCTCACGCACGACCGCGATGGATGGCGCCCAGACGGTTTGCCGGTCGATAAAGTGCTGGGCTGGCTTGGCATCCAGGCCACGGGACAGCAACGCCGGGACGCGCGGCGGCGGGTGGCGCAAGACGCGCCGGGTTTCGTCGCCTACGGCCTGCTGGTCGGGGGCGGGTTCATCCGGCGGGCAGGCGTGGCACAGATGCCCGGCGGCGTGGCACAGATGCCCGGCGGCGTGGCACAGATGCCCGGCGGCGTGGCACAGATGCCCGGCGCCTATAGGGGTATAGGACTGTAGTCCTATAGGGGGCGGGCCTTGGGCCTTCGGCCCGGCCCGCCCCGAAAACCTCAACCCCCGTCTACAGGAAAAGGCGGTCTGCGCGGCCGGGGGCCGCAGAAGCTTGGTTGACTAGCCGGGTCAACAGTCAGACTTGAAAAGTTATTCCCTAGAGGCTATATTCTTCCCGTGGAATGGACCGTCGAATATACCGACGAATTTGAGGGCTGGTGGGACAGCCTCCATGAGGGCGAGCAGGCGTCCGTAGCGGCGATGGTTGAGCTGCTTGAGGCACGCGGACCACAACTGCCTTATCCCTATAGCAGTGGCGTCAAAGGCTCGCGCCATGGACACATGCGAGAGTTGCGAATACAGCATAGAGGTAGTCCATATCGCGTGCTGTATGCTTTTGATCCCCGCCGCACGGCGATTCTCCTCTTGGGTGGAGACAAGACCGGCAATGACCAATGGTATGAGGAAAGCGTCCCAGTTGCTGACAAGCTGTACGATGAACACCTGGCGGCCTTAAAGAAGGAGGGTCTCTACGATGGCTAAGAAGTTTAACGATCTGCGCAAAAGGATGTCCCCGGCTGCTCAAGCCAAGGCATCATCCCTTGCTCGTGCGCTGACGGAGCAACTACCCCTCTACGAACTCCGCCAAGCGCGAGATTTGTCCCAGGAGCAGCTGGCTGCCGTGCTTCACATTAAACAGGCCTCTGTATCAAAACTAGAGCGCCGCACTGACATGTACATCAGTACATTGCGCTCCTATATCAAGGCCATGGGCGGTGAACTGGACATTATCGCAAAGTTTCCTGATGGGGCAGTGCATATCAATCAGTTCGAGAACATCGACGAAGAAGATCCACGTCGGGTTGTTGGTTAAGGCGGACTATTAAACAAGCGGGTTAGGAAGATGACAGATAAAAAGCCACCTGGGGCGCCGAAACCACAGCCTGCACCTCTCAAGAAGTCTGACGTTCCGGCATCGACAAGCGCGGCAAGCCGATTTTCCTTCGCCATCTAGGAAGAAAAAAAATGGGAGCGGAATCGCCCCCACTTTAAATGCACGTAAAACGGTCGATCACGGATTGATGTGCACCAGGCAGGCCTGGGTTCCGATCCGGAGGGTGCCGCACAATCTGTGCCCCGCCTGGTTGACCGCAATCTGCATATTAATCGGAGTGAGGTGGTGGCTCAAATACAATCCGCCCCACGCCCCGACCCCGCCCAGCAGCATGAAAAACAGCAGGAGGCCCGCGACCACACCCCAGCTCCTTGCCATCCGCCCGGCCACCGCAGCGCGAGCGTCTGCGCGGACCGCTGCCGAGACCTCGTGCACGCCTCGCGCGATGATCTCGTCGATGCGCGCCTTGGCGTTGGTGTCCATTCCTCGAACGGCCGATGCCAGTGTGCCGGCTCCGGCCTGGGCGGCTCCCTGGACGGCGGCGACCATACCTTCCTGCACCTTGGCCGCCTGGTCAGTGGCCGCCTTGAGAACCTCCTGCCCTGCAGAGGCCACCTGGCCGCGCAGGTCCTGGCCGGCGGCGACTGCGCCCTTGTACACCAGGTCCGGGATCGCGACGGCGGCTTTCTGGGTGGCCGTGGCCGCCTCGCCGGCAGCCGCGGCGGCGGCCCAGGCATTCACGAACGCCCCGATGAGCAGCCAGGCGGTATCATGATCCGAGCGCACGCCCATGTGCGCGGCCTGCTCGATCAGTTTTTCCCGCCACTCCGGCGGGAGGCCCCGCAGGGCCTCCGCCTTCGGCGTGATGGGGACTACTTTTTCGTTGTCGTTACTCATTGACGGCCTCCTGCTGTTCGGCACCAAAGAGAGTCGCGACCGCTGCGTGTGCCTGGGTGAGCCACTGACGCCCGAAGAAGAGCCGCTCGCCAAAAGTCAGTGCAGAGTCCGGGGCCGCAAGACTTGTGAACGTGCCTGGCAGCGACAGTACTTTGTCAACGAGGCTCTCGGGGCGGATCGCTGGCATCGCAGCTTCCAGACCACCTGCAGTCAGGTATTCCTCCCGCGACCCCGAACGGACGAAGTCGAACCGCGCAACCTCCGGCTGGAGAAAGACCGGGTACATCACGCACCGCCGGGCCGGACCGACTGCACCGAGCAGCCCGTCGCGCAGGGACCGCATGAGCGCTTCCGTCGCAGTGCGCTGATGTCCCAGTGAGTAGTACACATACGACTCATGCCCCAGCGACTTCCCTGCCTCAACCAGCAGCGCCGCCATCGCGTCGAGCGTGTCCTCCGCGGCGGCCGGCAGATTCACGACGATCTGCGCATCCCGCGGCAACCCGTCCAGGGCCTCCGCAAACTTGATGACCGCCGCCTCGGATGCGCCCGCACGGTTCAGGTTCACTGCGATCAGATGCACCCCGGTGTCTTTGAATCGCTGCGCGATATCCGGCTGTCCCAGATCGCCTTCGACAATCCCGACCGGGTGTCCCGCGGCGATCAAATAATCCGCAAGTACGGCGGCCGTCATGCTCTTGCCATTGCCGCCCTTCGAGCCACTGCTATAGATGATGGACATACAAAACCCTCCGTTGATGAAACAGTTAAGTTAATCGGTCACTTTGATCCCGGCCGCCCGCAGGGCCGCCGCGTTTTCCTCTTCGCTACGGGATCCCGCCGCCGGCAGGGGGCGGGGCGGACGCTGCGCAGGCGTCGTGTCGCGTGCCACGCCTCCTTGCGGTCGATCTGCCACAGGTTCCGGTAGCGGCACCTGCTGCACCACATACCGACCCGAGGCGAGGCCTGCCCGCGCTCGCGCATGCGCCAGGCGCAGGGTGTCCGCAGTGGTGCCAAAAAGTGTGGCAATCTGTTTCCACGTCACCCCCTCCCGCCGGGCGGCGGCAATCGCATCGGCGTGGCGCGCGACGCGGGGAGTCAGTCGATCAGGTTCCATCATTCACCTCCAAAAAAAGTTGTCCCTCTCAATATATCCGCAGAGCGGAAATTGTCGCGTCGGATAACGGGCATAATTCGTACGTTATCGACGGCGTGCGTGCCAGAGCCGATGTTTTGTGATCGAAACTGGATCGGATTGCGATGGATACCGACGTAATGCGTTGTGATTCGTTCGCGTTCCGATCCGATCCCAACCGGACGCCGTCGCTTCGCGACGAAAGAAAAGCGGAACTCGACGCTCACCTTCGGTGAGCTACTGCATACACATACGCACCTGAAGGTGCCGCCCGCCCTCCGGGCGGTCGTCCGTGCCTTCGGCCCGGCGTATGTGTCTCCCGGCGGAGCCGGGAGACCACAACACCCCACCCCAACACCGCGAAGAAAATCCGGCGATCCGGATAACGGACGAATTCTGTCCGTTATTTTGGTGGTGCGTAGGGGGTGCCTCGCCTAGATTTTTTTGGTGCGGGAATTTCCGCACGGCGGGATCAGTGAGGGTGTGCATTCCGCGCACCAGGAGAATGCAGATGCTGAGAGTTACACCAATCAAATCCGGATCGGCGCGCGGCGTCGCCGACTACCTGGAATCGCGCCACGATGCCGAGCGCGCCACCGGCTACTACGAGGGTCGTGCTGCGCCGTCTGAGTGGATGGGGGAGGGCGCACGCGAGTTGGGGCTCGCTGGGTCTGTGGATCGTGAGCAGCTGATCGGATTGCTTGAGGGGCGGTTGCCCGACGGCACGGACCTGACCCAGCGCGGCGGTCGTTCCGCTGAGGCGCGGATGGGGACCGATATCACTTTGAGCGCACCGAAATCCTTTTCCCTCATGGCAACCGCCGACCCGCGCCTGGTGGATCTGTGGGACCAGTCGGTGCGGCACGCCGTGGATTTCATTGAGCGGGAAGTCGCCGTCGCCCGGAAGGGCAAGGGCGGCGAGCAGATCGAGCACACCGGCAGCATGGTGATGGCGGCGTACCGCCATGAGGATGCCAGGACCGTCGATGGGCGGGCTGATCCCGACCTGCACACCCATGTCCTGGCGCTCAACATGACTCATCGCTCGGACGGCAAGTGGGCCCGCATCGATCTGCAGTGGGGCGAGCGGATGGCGCTCGGCAAGACCGCCGACTTCGCACAAAAGGCCTTCCTGGCCCGAGAGGTCCAGGCGCTCGGATACGAAATCCGCCGCACCGCAGATGGGTTCGAGTTCGCGGCGATCTCCGATGAAATCGTGAAAGAGTTTTCCAGCCGATCAGAACAGATCGACGAGGCCCTGCGCGGCAGGGGAATCAACCCCGAGACCGCCACCGACGCACAGCGGGAGGCGGCGTGCCTGGTCACGCGCGGAGATAAATCACAGCTGGGCGAGCAGGACCAGAGATGGGAATGGCGCACACGCGCCCGTGAGGCCGGCGTCGATCTCGACCGCATCACACAAGACGCAGCGCGAGGCGGCCCGATCCGGGCTGCCGACCTGTCTACTGATGCCGTGCAGTCCGGGGTGCGGCACATCGCTGAACGCGAGACCGTGTTCACACGCGATGAACTGCGGCTCGAGTCGCTCCGGGCCGGCATGGGCAATACCGATTTGAGCCGGGTGGAGGCCGCGATCGAGCAAAAACATGGCGGCCTCATCGAAGTCCAACTGCAGCCGGACAGCGCCGCGGCCCACAATGACCGCGAGCTGCGCCACTTCACCACCCATGCCGCGCTGCGTGTTGAGCAGACCATCCTCACGCGCACGCGCTCTGGCTGGAACCAGGTCGAGCCGTTGCTCGATTTCGATTCCGCCGCTGCATTTATTCGCCAAAAAGAGCAGGCGATCTCCAAGGAAACCGGCAAACCATTCAAGTACTCGCACGGTCAGCGTGCGGCGCTCGAACTCACTCTGACGAGCCCTGATCGGTTCACTGGAGGCCTGGGCTATGCCGGCGTAGGGAAAACCAAGGCCATGAGCGCGACGGTGGCAGCGTACCGAACCGCCGGTTTCCACATCGTCGGCCTCGCTCCTAGCACCAAAGCGCGCGGCGAGCTCGAGGCCGCCGGGGCAGACAAGACGATCACCATGCAGTCATACCTCGCGAGCAGAGCCGAGGAACCGGGGAGCGGCGCGCAGCGCATGTACGTGCTGGATGAGGCGGGGATGGTGTCAGCCAAGGACATGGATCAGTTGCTGAATCGTGTCGAGCAGGAAGGTGCGCGGATGATTGAGGTCGGTGACTACCGCCAGCTGACGGCGGTCGAGGCCGGCTCGCCCTTCGAGCAGCAGTGCGTCTCGGGTGCGCTGCATCATGCAACGATCCACGAAATCATCCGCCAGGTCAATCCCGAACTGCGCTCGCTTGTCCAGCAATTCGCTGATGGGCGCGCCAAGGATGGCGCGAAGGCGGCGAAGGATCTCATGCAGACCGCCACGGTCACCGACGCCGACTGGGAAAAGAGCGGCCTCGCGCAAGAGGAGATTGCGGAGGCCCGAGAAAAAGGGAAGGTCCCCAAAGCTGTGCAGCGGGAGGCGATTGTGCGCGAAACGGCGGAACGGTATCTCACGCTGTCGCCCGAGGAACGCGACCGGACCTTGGTCGCCTCGGGACTCAACGCCACGCGGGTGAAAATAAACGCCACAGTCCGGGCGGCGTTCAGGGAATCCGGCGAGATCGCCGCGGAGGGTATCACCATCACCGCGCTCCGCGACCCCAGGCTGACGCGCGAGCAGCGCACGCGCGTTGAACTGTTCGCGGCCGGGGAAATCGTGCGGCTTACCGAGGGGCGCGGGCGTGATCGGTCCACGACCGACTACTCCATCGTGCGCGAGGAACAGGGCGCGCTTGTTCTGAGCGGCCCCGGCGGTCTTGAAAAAATCTGGAAACCCACCCGAGACAACCAGCGCGACTTCAAAGTGTTCGGCGCGGAAAGGTTCGAGGTTGCGGTCGGCGACCAGATCGTGTTCCGGATTCCAGACAAGCAAAACGGCATCAACAACGGCACGGATGCGAAAGTCGTCAGGGCCGACATCGACGGTATCACCGTGAGCCTCAAGGACGGCCGCGAGATCGAGCTCGACCCGAAAAAAAATCACGCCATCGACTATGCCTGGTGCCGCACTGTAAACGACCTCCAGGCCGCGACCTGCGAGCGGATCATCGGCGCGGCGGAGGGAAGCAAGGCGGCCGCCAATCTCTTTTACGTGGCGATCAGCCGCGCCACCCACGAAGCCAACATCGTCACAGGCGACCAGGGCAAGCTCCAAAAAAACATCGAGAAATACGCCGATCGCCAGACGGCGGTCGAGGCGACGGGGCGGAGCCTCAAGAGCGAGGTCGAGCGGCCATGTCCTGACCTGGCGGCGCTGCGCGCGCAGGCCGAAAAGGAGCTCGGCAAGGCTGGAGACCTGGCGGATGCGCGGGAGAAGGCGGAAGCCGAAAAGGCGAAGGCCGAGCATCCAGCGCCGGAGAAAGATCAATCGGAAAAGGACTCAGGCAGGCACGCGCCAACGTCCGATCCCGATCACGACAAGGGGCCGGCTCCGGCCGCGCCAGTCAAGGATCAGGAGATAGGAAACGCGCCGATGGACGCGGCAAACACGACCATGGAAGCGCCTGCTCCGGATCGGAGCAAGTCCGCCGGCGCAAACAAAAACCCGGACCGGACCTCAGACACGGAGAAATACCCCGGCAAGGAAAAGGCCGCAGAACTGAAGCCCGCGCCGACCATGGAAGAGACTGGGCGACCAGGGGCGCGGGCGTCAAAGACGCCCGAGAAAGGCGCGGCACCGAACTCGGAGAAGCGTCCGGTTGAGATGCCGGCGGCAGCAGCGCAAGAGACGCGGGACATGGCGACGGCGGCCGCTTCGCCGGCCAAGAACCAGGCGACGGAGAAAGCGCCGACCGCAGATCAGAACAAGGAAGCGGCTGCGGAGAAAACGGCTCCGACGGCCAAAGAGAAGTCCCCGACCAAGGATCCGGTCGAGACGGCGAAGGCTCCAGAGCAGGCCAAGCTGCGTGCCGCGGCCACCGCGAAGGACCCTGGCAAGGAAACGGCCTCGGAGAAAGGTCTGGCCACGTCAATAGAGCCGCCGGCGGCCGGCAAGGATCAGTCTCAAGAGAAAGCCCAGGACAAGACCACGGAAGCAACAGGCAAAAGGCAAGGCGTCGAGGCTCCTGGCTCTGATCATGACAAGGAGAAGGATCAGAGCCAGGAAGCGGCTCCAACGAAACCGCCAACGAAGGATCGTGACCTGGACCACGATCTCGGCCTGGAGCGCTAACCATGCTCACCGGAGTGATCGACTGGTTCCGCGAACGCTCCCTCCCTCGCAGCCACCGCCGCCGAATCCGCGCCGCGAGACGGACGCTGGCCCTGCTCACAGACTGGCTGCGCCAGGATGGTGACCGGGCCGCGCCGCGCGTGTTCGGCTACCTCCGAAAAATCGACCCACTCGCATTCGAGGAGCTCGCGCTCGAGGCCTTCCGCCGTGCCGGGGTCCGCGTCAAGCGCGGCCGCCGGTACAGCGGGGACGGCGGGGTGGACGGGCACGTGCTGCACAACGCGAAGTGGTGCCCCATCCAATGCAAGCGCTACCGCAACCACATCGACCCGGATCATGTCCGGGCATTCACGCGCATTGTCGAGCGCTCGCACGTCCCGCGTGGGTATTTCATCCACACCGGACGGACCGGCGACGCCAGCTGGGAGGCGCGTGGATCCGCGGTCCGGATGATTTCTGGACATCGGCTGATCGATCTGCTGCGGGGGCAGGTCCCGAGATGAATTTCCATAACTGTGTATAGGTGAGGGCCGCATCGTGCGGCCCCTCACAACCAACCAACAGTAAGGAGCATTGCATGAAACAGCATCTCAGTTTTTTGTTCATCGCCGCCGCCATCGCCTGCGCCGGCAACGCGCACGCCACCACCGTCGGAGCCGCCGGGCTCGGGGCTGATGTGTTGTCCCTGCCTGGCATCCACGCAACAGTGGATACCGGCAGCGTCGCCCTGGCGGGGCGGACCGGCAACGTGGTCGGCGTCCTCAAAGAGTCGCTGGGGTCTGGCGATGGGGTCCGCCTCGATGGCGCTACTGCCACCCTGGGATATTCCTTCTCCCCGCCGGGGGCTATCGCGCTGGTGCCTGAACTGCAGGTCGGCGCACTCAGCGTCACGGGTCCGGGCTACAGCGGCGCGCGCGCCGGCTCTGTGCTGGGTGGCCTGGCGGTCGTTGATCAGGCCAACGCCGTGGTCGGGTATGACCTGGAGGCTCTGGCCGGCGATACCTTCTCCGCGAGCAGCAGCGCTGGGGATGGCAGCGGCCGTGCCTACAAAGTCGGCGTCGGTGTGTCCGAATCGCTCAGCCAGCGGGTCATGCTGACCGAGCGCTACAACGATGAGCGCCTGACCGTCGGCAACGGGGCCATCGTGGATCACAGCGCCATGGTGACCGTGGCTGACCGGTTTTAGGTAACCGCCCGCAAGGGCGGCAGCGGTCGGGCCGCCCTTCGGCTTTTATCCGGGAATTTCCGGATGTGCATATAGGTAGAGGGCCACAAACACGTGGCCCCATGACAGGAGACAAAAGATGATCACCTTAACCAAACATGAATCGGATGCTGTGCTGGCAGGCCTAGCGATCCTGACTGTAATCCTTGTCCCGGTGATGATCCGGCTCGAGACCGAGATGCGCAGAATTGAGCGGGAGATAGAGCAGCTCCTGAAAACTGCCGCTGAACGGGCCGCGGCGGAACAGGCCACAAAGGAGAACGACAATGCGTAACACATTCCATCTTCCTTCCCCCGTGCTGCACGCGAGCGCCTGCGGGGGCAGTTTTCGTGCCGGCGCGCTGGTTGGCGCGATCGAAGCCTTGCTGGTCGTGGCGCTGGTGGCGCTGCTGATCGGAGCTGCGCGCGCCGTGATCCGCCAGATGCGGGAGGCGATCCATGGCTAAGACAGCAGAGAAGAAACAGACCGAGTACGAGTGCCCGAAGTGCGGGGACAGCCTCAAAAGAATCCAGTCGAAAAAGAATCAGAAATTCTACTGGGTTTGTGAGAACGCCGAGGAAATCTGCAAGGCGATCTACTCGGACCGCGACGGTGAGCCGCTGCTGCTGGCGTTCGGCGAGCCTGAGCCGGATTGTCCCTGCCCCGATTGCGGTTCACCGATGAGGAAGGTCACCGGCGGCAAGTATGGTGACTACTACTCGTGCACAGCGTATCCAGGGTGCAAGGGCACCATCGACATCATGCCGAGCGGCAACCTGCCACCCCTCTGTCCTGACGATCCGGAACACGGCCCCATGAAAATCCGGCCCGGAAAGAAAGGGAAATTCTTGGGGTGCCGGCGGTATCCAGAGTGCGGCGCGACCCTCGAAATGAACGGCAAACCCGGCAAGAAACCGCAGCGCGAGGAGAATGAAGATGAGTAACAGCCCGCATCAGAAGTGCCCGGAGTGTGGCGGGCCGATGGTTGCGATCGTGCAGCTCCGGTTCGCGCTCGACCCTGCAGATCCAGAGGACACGACTCTCTGGATCTGCGGTTCGCCGGCCTGCCGGCGTCGGCGGGATGACGCAGACGGCGACCTGCTGCCGGGGGTGGAGCCGCGCTGAGGAATTTCCGAAAGCGCATATAGATGAGGGTCTGGAATGTTCCAGACCTGACCGACAACGAGGACGACCAAGATGCGACACATGACCACAGATCAACGGATGCAAATGCTCTACAACCTGCTGCCACCGGCAAGGCCGGAGCACCAGACCGTGCTCGACGGCTGGCGGCAAGACGACATCACCGTGGCAATGCATGCCCTGCGGCGCGCGCGTGTTCAATGGCGCCGCGGGCGGCTGGGAGAGGCCCGCGCCTGGCTGTGCGTCGCGGAGGAAATCGTGCGCGTCATTTTTGCAAACCAGGATGGCCCCGACGATGACGACGACATGGACCCGTTCACAAGTCACGTGGACGCGTTTGCCGAATGAACCGCCGGCAATTTGAAATCGGCCTGCTGGCCTGGACGGTCCTGACCGTCATTGGGTGGGGCGCCGACCTGTACCAGCACCAGTCGCTGGTCGCCCCCTGGTTGAGGACGCTCTTCATGGGCGGCGTGCAGCCCAGCGCGTGGGCAGTGCTCCGCGCGCTGCCCACGGGGACGTGGGCGATCGCCCTGATGGCGGTTGGCCCGGCGGCAGTGATCGGGTATGCCGCCAGCCTGACCCAGGAAAACGAAGACGAACACCGGCGCGGGGCACAGATGACGAGCGCGGACCGTCTCTCGCAGATGATTAAAAAAAGGAGGCCGTGATGTGGACGCCAATTCTCATAGTTTTGTCCGGGCCGGCATCGTATTTCTTTACCTGGTTCGTGGTGACGCATTGGCCGGGACGGAAACGCAAAGAACAAGAAGAAGCCGCGCGACGTCGCCAGAAACTCGCCGGCGTGCACCAGCGCGGCTCTAGACTGATGCGCCCCGAAGAGCTCGCCAAGATGATCGACCAGAAGAGAGGTAAATAACATGCCATTCCTATTGCTGTTGGTCCCGATTTGGTTGGTGTACTTGATCGTGCACCACATCCGACAAAGGACCCCAGGCGCAAAACGCAAAGTCGCTGAGCAGGCTGAGCGGCGCAAACGGAAGCTCGCGGGCGAGCACCAGCGGGGATCGCGCCTGGCGCACCCAGACGCGCTGACCAAAAAGATCGCGCCCGAGCCCGAGGACAGCGCGCCCACAGAGACGCGTCTCGCGCTCGCCGGGATCCCCATGCCCTCGCGCATCGAGACGCAGCATATCCTCCTCGAAGGATCGATCGGCACCGGCAAGTCGGCGTCCCTCAAAGCACTCACTCCCCTGGTTCGCGCACGCAGCGATCGCGCGGTGATCGTCGATCCTGCTGGGGAGATGATGTGCCGGTACTGGCGCGACGGCGACGTGATTCTGAATCCTCTGGATGCACGATCGGTTCCATGGAGTCCGTTTGCCGAGATGAGCGGCCCGGCCGATGCCGACCGCCTCGCCAAGAGCATGATCCCAGACATTGATGGCGGCGGAGACAGCCAACAGTGGCAGCTGTACTCGCAGGGTCTGGTCGCTGCTGTGTTGCAGCGTTTGTGGGAAAGCGGCCGTGCGACGAACGCCGATCTGGTCCATGTGCTGACCGTTGAAAAATCCGAGGACATTGAGCCGCTGGTCGCAGGTCTCCCCGCGCAAACTCTATTCGACACCGGCGCAGCCAAAATGCTGAGCAGCGTGCGGGGGATCGTAGGATCCTACCTGCCCGCTTACCGATACCTGCCCCCCGATGTGGGTATGGCCGGATTTTCCATCCGCAAGTGGGTGGAGTCCGGGAGCGGCTGGCTCTGGATCCCCGTGCGCAATGACATGATGGCCTCGCTACGCCCGTTGGTGGCCGCCTGGCTCGGAGAGATCGTCACTTCTGTACTGAGCCTGCGCCCCGATCGGCAGCGCCGTCTGTGGTTGATGCTCGATGAATTGGCAAGCTTGGGCCGCATCCAGAGCCTCGCGGATGCCCTCACCCAAGGCCGGAAATTCGGTCTCTGCGCGGTCGCAGGCTTGCAGACGATCGCCCAGCTGCGCGGCGCCTATGGTATGCACGGTGCCCAGACTCTGCTCGCCTGTTTCTCTTCGCAGCTGATCCTCCGCGCGCCGGATCCGGAAACTGCGGGATGGTGCAGCCAGGCATTAGGACAGCGCCAGTTGAAACGCACAGTGGAATCCTCCGGCATGGGCGCCGGGGGTTCTCACTCCGGGGAAAGCGAGCAAATCGTCATCGAGCCGCTCGTGCTCCCCTCGGAGATCAGCACATTGCCCGACCTAACAGGGTATCTGAAACTCGCCGGCAACTGGCCGGTCGCCAAGGTTACGGTGCCGCTCCCCGAAGAAGTCGCGGAGGTCTGCCCGCCGTTTGTGCCGGTGGGCAGCGCAGCGGCTGCGGCAAGTCCTGGTGTCCAGGCGGATGCTGTGCCGGCCCCAGCACCCGCGCCGGCGGAGCCGCATCCGGATCCGGATCCGGCGCTCACCGAGCAATTCCGGAAACTGCTGGCTGGCGAAAAGGCGGAGTGAATTTCCGCATCTGCGTACTAGTAAGGGGCCGGATGGCCTCACAACAGGAGACTGATCTATGAAACCAGCAACACTCGTTCCCCTGCTCGCGGCGGCGCTGCTCGCCGCCTGCGCTGCGCCCATGCGAAACGCATCCGTATTTGGCGACGGCGGCCGGATGCAACCGGAAGCCGTGCGGTTCGGGACGATCCTCGCCGTCCATGCGATCCGGATCCGCCGCTCCGCGCTCGATGAGGGCCGCGGGGCGGTGGCGGGAGGCGTCGGCGGTGGAGGACTTGGTGCGGCGATCAGCGGGGCGAAAGGCGCGGTGATCGGCGCGCTCGCCGGGGTCGGCATCGGATCCGCAGTCGGATCGCATGTAACCGTGCCTGGTGAGCTGCTCACGATCCGGCTGCCTTCCGGAATCGTTGCATTCCCTCAGCCGCTTGCAAAAAACGAGCGGCCCTTCGTGAAGGGTGAACGGGTCGAGGTGCTCGAAGGTCGCCGCTTCGACCGGGTGCTGCCCGTCAACTGATAACCGCCCGCAAGGGCGGCAGCTGTCGGGCCGCCCTTGCTTCTTTCCGGCTGAATTTCCGGATTGGCGCATAGGTAGAGGGGCCGCATCGCGGCCCATAACAGGAGAAAACGACATGAAACTTTTTGACGCAGTGTTTGGTCCCGGTTTCCGTCCCCGCACCCTGAAAGACGCTGCATTCCCTCCCGAAGGGCGCAGCGTCTGGCGCACGCTGTTTAATGCGCCCCGCGTGCTGTTGAGCCGCCGTCGTCAAGCGGTCCGTCAACATCTGACCCAGGAGCAGCGCCGGCATCTGATCCGCACGCTGGCGATCTGGGGCGCGATTTACTCGATCCCGCTAATCCTGGGCATGGCAATCCTGGCCAGCGTCCCAACTTATGGAGACGTGTACATAGCCCCCGGCTGCGCGGCGGTTTATGCCGGGTTCGTTCTTTCTTACACCTCGCTGCGCGAGCGCGACCGGCTCATCGATGAACTCGAAGCCGAAGAAAAGGCGCGGGAGGGTAAATAGCTATGAGCACACTGACCCCCGCAAGCGCCGACCTGAGCGTCAAGCTGCTCAACACCATCCTGGGGCACGGATGGGACAACTTGCTGCATGGCACGCTGGGCGCACACCTCACGCTGCTTGGGCAGCTGTTCGGCGTGTTCAACGCCGTCATCATGAGCGGCCTGGTGGCCCTGTTTGCGACCGTGACCACGAGCGGAGTGATCTCGACCGCGCACAGCGGCAGCGTCCTGGGAAAAAAGATGAACTCCGCCTGGGTCCCGATCCGCGCCATCGGGTCCATAGGGCTGCTGAGCCCGCTGCCGATGGCGAAGGGTCTCTGCATGATGCAGGCGCTGGTGCTGCTGTTCACTTCGTACGGGATCGGGCTGGCGGATCATCTGTGGACCCCGGCTGTCCAGTACCTCGCCGTCCAGGGCGGCACGGTGGAAGGCCCCCGTCCGGTCGCCGCGTGGGGCGCGGCGGACGGCATCCTGCGCGCCCTCACCGCCAGGGATTACTTCTATTCGCGCGATCCCCAGCACACCCCGATCGGGTCGGTCACTCTTGCCTTTCATCCCGGCACGACCGGCATCGCGGCGGCCAACTACTTCGGCGGAGCCAACGTCCCTGCGACCCAGGCGTACTACCAGGCCGTGCTCCCCGGCCCGACCAACACCAACTTCGGCAACTTCGGTACGATCACGGTCAAGTGCGCCGGTCCGCAGACGGACCCGCTGTGCCACGCGAAGGCCGCGGCGGTGGATGGGCTGATCCAGAGGCTGGCCCCGGTCGCCGTCGGCATCGTGTCGCACTATCACGGCGGGCAGAACATCCCCCCGCCGGCGCCGTCGGCCATCACCGCGCTGCTGAATTGGTACACGCAGACCGTGCAGGGCGCGGTCCCGGCCTACCTTGCGCAGACCCAGGCGCAGCTCGTGCAGCAGCAGCATCAGTTCGCGCAGCAGGCCGAAAGCGAAGGATGGGCCAGCGCAGGCGACTGGTATGAGTCGATCGCCGGTGCGAATGACCTGGTGCATCGCCTCGTGTCGATCGAGCCTGTGGTCTCAGTCGCGTCCAAGCATGCCCTGCTCGCGAACGTGCCGAACACAGAACAAACCCGCCTGCCATCGTATTTGGCCAACGCCGAGCAGCTGATGCGGGAGGCGAACCCCGGCATGGATGTCCAATACGACGAGCGACTGAACAGCAAGGCCGCCAATGCGGGAAACAACGGCGTCGTCAACCTTGTTGCGCGCGAATGGAACCGCCACGTCGGCATGCCGCTCGTGAATGGTTTGGTCTCTGCAATCTCGGATCCGAGCGGGGACCCGTTGGCCCGGTTGCAGGCGGTGGGCAACGGCATCGATGACGCGGTCGGTGGCCTGTGGAGCGCCCTGTCCGGCGCGCGCATGATCCCCGGCGTAAAGTTCCACCTGCCAACACAACTGCACATCGCCGCGCTCGCGCTGCTCGCCGCCGGCGCGGACCTCGCCATTTATCTTCCCGCCATCCCCTTTGTGCTGTGGCTGCTCGCGATCGCCGGCTGGGTGGTGCTCGTGCTCGAAAGCCTGGTGGCCGCGCCGTTGTGGGCCGCAGCCCACGGCATGCCGGAAGGCGAGGGCTTCGCCGGACAGACCGGCAAACAGGGGTACATGCTGTTTCTGAGCGTCCTGCTCCGCCCCGCATTGATGACGATCGGTTTCTTCATCAGCGTGGGCGTATTCGACGGCATGAGCTGGCTCGTGAGCGAAGGCTGGCGGGTTTATGCCACAGGAGAAAACGCCGGAACCATCCTCGGACCGGTGAACCTGGCGGCGACCGTCATGGTGCTGGTGGTCTTGCTGACGCTATTGGCGCACCAGGCCTTCGGCCTCATCACCTGGCTGCCCGCCCATGTCGCCAAGTGGATCGGCCAGGCCGGAGAAAATTTAGGCGGCGAAGGCGCGCAGGACGTACGTCAGGGCGCGAAGAGCGCCGGGGGCGCTCTGGCCGCCGCCGGCAAGGCCCATGCGCAGGACCTGCCGAAGGGCAGCAGTAAAGGCAACACGGCGGGCTCGGGCCCAGGCCTCGAGCCGCCGTCGGGGCAATCGGTTCAATCACCCAAAGGAGAATGATCATGCTTGACGCAGATTTCGAGTGCAAAGATTTTGATGAT
>JAKASJ010000066.1 GCA_021819085.1 Pseudomonadota bacterium
CGCTGACCTGGGATCGAGGCACCGAGATGGCCGGACATAAGCGCTTTACGTTGGCGACGGACATACAGGTCTATTTCTGTGACCCACGGAGTCCTTGGCAGCGTGGGACCAATGAAAATACCAATGGGCTGCTGCGACAGTATTTCCCCAAGGGAACCGATATTTCGACCTACTCGCAAGCCAAGCTCAATGCCATCGCGAGGAAATTGAATGAGCGCCCAAGGAAAACACTAAACTACGCAACACCCGCAGAACGATTTCACCAATCCGTTGCATCCACCGGTTGAATTCGCCTTCGCATTGCTGCCGCTCGAGCAGTTCCAACGAAAAATCTGGGCTGGTGCATTCAAGCGGCAGCTTCTCGATAACCGCTACTCACCCTTTCGACCCTCAGCGGTCGTTGAGAGCAGGTCGGGATGGCCTTCAGGGAATCTCGGTAATGTATCACCCTCACACGTCCAATCCGTGCGCGAATCCC
This sequence comes from Pseudomonadota bacterium, assembly GCA_021819085.1. Lineage (GTDB taxonomy): Bacteria > Pseudomonadota > Gammaproteobacteria > Acidiferrobacterales > UBA6901 > JAJYCY01. The sequence continues at coordinate 479 of JAKASJ010000066.1, forward strand.
AGTATATGCGCGCTTGGGGTTTAATGGGGACAGAGTCATCCAATGAGCCGGCGGGGATCACCACAGCATTCAATTCGGGGACGAAGCGTACCACCGGACTACCACATTCGGTGCAGAATTGTCTGGAAAACCGCTTAGCCTCTGGCAGTTTGAATTGTTTGAGCCGTGATTCTCCATGACTAAATACGAGCGTTGCGCTCGTCATCATGATATTGGAGGCATGTCCTGTTCCGGAAGACTTCCGACATCGTGAACAGTGACAATGATAAAAACGCTGTGGATCACCGGTCACTTCATATTTTACGGCACCGCATAAACAGCTGCCTTTAAGTGTTACCCGAGACATTTGGCCTCCTTTTCGCCTCTGGCCCCTGACGCTGTTGCGGAAACCATCGTTCTTAGCGGAGCTCCTCATATGCGCCGTCAAGGTTATCGATCAATGCGGGATTCCATCGTCGCGCTCGAACTGCCACATATTGTAGGGGCATGAATTGCTGCTAGCTGGGGTCGTCTTAAAGAAGTGTCCCTTGCCGGTATCTGAAAGGACGGCCGCTTCTGGTCAATAACAGTCACTTTAACACAACACTTCGGCATCTGCTTTGGCCGAGCAGCAGGCCTTCATGGCTACCACTCTGGCTGATTATTTCTGGACGGAGGTAAGCTGCGACCCAGACAAGCCGACCGCGCTCCTCCGGGGCGGACGCTCAATGTTCAGGTTGCACGGCGGACTGTTTTTGGCGCACCTCCTCGAATACGAGATCGGGTGGCGGATCGTTTCACTCGCCGCGGTACCAAGGCAATTTTAAGCGTACAGCCCACCGCGTCCGCGTATTTCTTGAGTGAGGCCACAGACGGGGCATGTTTGTGAGCACCTTCCAGTCGCGAGACGGCGCTCTTGGTGGTGCCCATACGGTCAGCGACAGCTTCTTGGGTCAGACCGGCGCGCGTGCGTGCGGACAGCATTTCGTGTGCGAGCGCATACTCGGCTTCCAGGGCATCATAGGCTTTACGGAAACCAGGGCGCTTCGATGCCTTTTCAAGAAAAGCGCTTTGACTGTGCGGTACGGGGTTGTATTTAAGTTGAGGCATTTCATATCTCCTTCATTCGGTTACGCGCAATCTTGAGTTCTGGCTCTGGTGTCTGCTGCGACTTCTTGATGAAAGCGTGCAGTACCACCACGCGTTGTCCAGCAAGAAAGCAGAGAGCGCTCTTCCTATGCCCGATTTGCCGCGTGGGCGCAGCTCAAACAACCCACGACCCAAGGCGCGTGAATGGGGTAAGCGCAAGTTCGGGCCGTGCTCGATAAGGAGTGCGACCATTCTTGCGTAGTCGGCGACCACATCCACAGGCCAAGCCTCAATCGCGGCCTGCACTCGGGCATGAAAGTATTCAACGGAATAGGCCATGTCTAAAACGCGTGTTATCATATTTGCTAACATGCGTCAATGCTCTGATTTTAAACATCCAACGTCCCGGACTGCCACCGGGTCGATGATACCAGCTCATCTTTTCTGGAAGCAGACACCCGAAGTGGCGGCGCTGATCACATTGTCGACAGGTTTCGAATGGTGGGATAGGCCGACAACCTGTCGACTGTGCGCCCAACAGTTGCTTCCTAGGCCAAAGCGAACGCTGGTCAATGCAGCTTCTCAGTCAGAAGTGGATGGAAAATTCACTACTCCAGAGCAGGCACTCGGCAGCCCTCAGCCGGCACTGTTGTGCAACGCCGCATTGACAAGCCAGCGCCTGATCACTCGTTCATCGGCCCGACAGACTCCGGCCAGCAGCTCTTCTTCCACTGCTTTGACCCTTGTGCGGCACTTGGCCAGCAACCGTCGGCCGCCCTTGGTGACTTCGATGTGTTGAATGCGCCCATGCACCGCATGCGGATGGCGTGAGACAGCACCTGCGCGCTCCAGGTTTGCCACGATAACACTCATCGTTTGCGGCGTCAGTAAAGACAGGCGCGCCAGATCCGCGCCGGATGCACCGGGATAGGCCGTGAGCATGGTTAACACTGAGAACTGCGGCAGCGTGACGCCCAGTTCCGCCAGCGCACGCTCCATGCGCAGGCGATGGGTGGCATTCGCCTGTCGCAGCAGATAGCCAATGTGGCCTTGTTCCCCCCGCTTGCCCTCGCCGACGCCGGGCACGGTAAGTTTGTGTGGGTTCTTTCCCATGTTATAAGAACTCGAATATAATGTCAGAACTCATATATTACAGTCTCGACCTGGAAAGGACCATGATGACACCTTTTGACCACCGCCCCCGCATGGGCCGGAATGGCTTCGACCGCATTGCGCCCGCCGTGATTGCCGCACTGCGGGCGCTCAGCCAGGCCGTGGACGACTCGGGCCTCGACAAGCCGCTGACCGAGCTGATCAAACTGCGTGCCTCGCAGCTCAATCGCTGCGCGTTCTGCATCCAGTACCACCTCAATGCGGCGCGCCGGCTCGGGGTCTCCGCCGTCAAGCTCGATCTGGTTTCCGCATGGAACGAGGCGGGCGTGTTCTCCGCACGGGAACGTGCCGCGTTGGCGTGGACGGAAGCGTTGACGTTCATGGCCGCGCAGAGCGTCTCCGACGCGGCTTACGCCGAAATGCAGGCGCAGTTCGCCGAGCCGGAAATCGCCTTTTTGACCGCTGCGGTGGCTGCAATCAACGCCTGGAACCGGATCGCCGGCGCGTTGCATTTCGACCCGCCGATACATTCGGAACAATTCGCACCAAGAGTTTCACGATGAGTGCTCCGATGGACGTCCCGCAATACGTCGATGACGAGAACGGTGTCCGCCACTGCTACGCGATCATGGCGCAGTTGCGACCACACTTGGCCTCCGAAAACGAGTTTGTCGTCCGCTGGCGCCGCCAGGTGGCTGACGGTTATCGCTTGCTGGCCCTATTCGATGGTCCGCGAGTGATCGCCCTGGCCGGTTTTCGGGTACAGGAGAACCTGGTGTACGGTCGCCACCTCTACGTAGACGATCTGGTGACCGACGAGACTTCGCGGAGCTGCGGCCATGGGGGGCGGATGATGTCACGACTTAAGCAGGAAGCGCTTGATCTGGGTTGTCGAAAGCTGGTTTTGGATACACCGCTGTCCAACTTGCTGGGGCATCGCTTCTATTTCCGCAACGGGCTGCTGGCCACGTCCTTGCGCTTCAACATCGCGATTGCATCGTAGGGTGCGTGTTCGTATTGTGCAACCGCGTTGCAAAAGCCCGTTACGGCTCAGCAACCGTGCAGAAAACGTCCATGAACAGCTAATCCTAATTCTGACCAGGCAGTACTTCTTCGCGTAGCAAATAGATTTCGTCCTACCCAATCCATCTGTTTGATAGAGCCAAGGCAGAAACTGCTGGGGGCAGCGGATCGGGAACGCTACCGGCTCCGCATGTCTGGGTAGGGAACGGTTGATGGAGCAACCGGTTTCATCAGGTCATTGTGGCTCCTGTGAAACAGAGACTCACGCGACTTTCAGGTCGCACAAACAGGTTCTTTGCCAGGTCGATACCAACTGTCGTAATCTTCATGTGTCGCCTCCTCTCTGGGTTGAGTGAAACATCCACAGCTTCACTCTGGCACTTTCGATGCCGTTCAGGGAGGGGGCGACCATTCCATTAATTCAGGCAAGACGTGGCCGCTTGGACAGTGGTGGTGTCATAACACCTGCAGCAGGAAGAGGCTGAAGACTCTTCTCCCGGCTTTTGATTCTGCCGACCGGTCCGCATGAAGGGCCTTTCTTTTTCCACCCGGAGATGCCGTGCGCACCCATCCCGATAGCATCCACCAAAGGGTTGACCCGACATTCCGCGTCTACACCGCCGCCAAGACGGCACACGCTCCAAAGTGGCGCGCACTCCGGGATGCCGGTTATCGGATCGTGGCCTCCTGGGTCGACGAAGCCGGCGAGGGACAATGCGCCGATTACGCCGAGCTTGCCGGGCGCTGCGTCCGGGAAGTCACAGGGAAGAATCTGGGGTTGCTCTACAGCGAGCCCGGCGAGGTCCTCAAGGGCACCTTGATCGAACTCGGTGTCACGCTAGGGTCCGGCGTGCCGGTCGCTTATATTGGTAGCGGCGCGGGATTCTTCCGGGTATTTCGCCGCCACCCGCTTTGGCGGGAGTATCGCACCATCGAAGACGCGTTATCCTCGGAACTCTACCAGGTGCGGGTCTACGGAACGACCCACAGTCCGAACTGAACGAACGGGAGACAAAACCTATGCGAGTTCGCGTAACCCTTGCAATGTTGATCACGGTCGCCGGCACAGCGCTTTCGTTCGCCCTGACCCCTCCCCATTACGTTGCCCGGACCACGTTCTCCCCGCCCGCCGAGAGCACCCTCCCCGGCGGGAAGTTCGGCGAGCTCGTGCGCCAGGGCGAGCGCATCTTCCACGATACGCCGAAGTACGCGGGGCGTTATGATGGCAATGCCCTCTCCTGCGGAAGCTGCCATCTCGACCGGGGGCGCAGACCCGACGCAATCCCGATGTGGGGATCGGCCGGCATGTACCCGCAATTCCGATCGCGCTCGCAGCAGGTGATCACGCTGGGCCAACGGCTGCAGCAGTGTTTCATTTACAGCTTGAATGGCACGGCCCCGACCCGCGACAGCCAGACGCTACTCGCGCTCGAGGCGTACATCGCGTGGCTCGGCACGGGCGCGCCGATGCAGACCCTCCTGCCCGGCGCCGGATTGCCAGTGCTCCCGAAGACCCCGCGCCAGGCCGACCCGGTGGCAGGCCGCACGATCTACACCAATCAGTGCGCGTCCTGCCATGGTTCGGCCGGACAAGGTCAGCCTGGCGCCGTCCCGCCGCTCTGGGGGAGCAGTTCCTATCCCTCTGGCGCGGGGCTGAGCCGCCCCTCGGTGCTCGCGCGCTACGTATGGGCGACCATGCCTTATAACTCTATCCAGACGCTTACGCCCCAACAGTCCCGCGACGTGGCCGCCTGGGTGGACCTGCAGGTGCGCCCGCCCAATCCGCGCAAAGGACTGCTCGGGTGGCTGCCATGAGGTTTCCCCGCGCCCTGCCGTTCCTCGAATGGGCCCCGGCGGCGCTGCGCGACCGGGAAGGGCTGCGCCACGATCTTGCCGCCGGAGGGATTTCGGCGGTGATCGTGCTGCCGCAGGCGCTCGCCTTCTCACGCCTTGCCGGCATGCCACCGCAGGCAGGCCTCTACACGGCGATCTTCCTGGCAGCGGTCGCCGCCCTCTTCGGCTCCTCCCGGCATCTGCTCTCCGGGCCGAACACCGCGATGGCCATGATGATCGGCGTTGCGATGGCGCCGTTCGCGGCGGCCGGCAGTCCGGAATACCTGGGCTATGTCGCCGTGCTCACCCTGTCCGTGGGCGCACTGCAACTCCTGCTCGGCGCGGTGCGCGCCGGAGGGATCCTCAATTTCATCCCCGCCTCGGCGATCGAGGGGATCACCGTCGCGGTGGCCGCGACCCTCCTGCTGTCCCAGGCGATGCCGATTGCGGGGCTCACTCCAGTACCGGGTTATCCGGCCTGGAAGGAGACCTGGGTCGTGCTGCTGGGCGCGCATAATCTCCATCCGGTGAGCGTTGCCCTGTTCGCCGTCACGCTTGCCGCGGGATTCCTGGCGCGCCGGTTTGGGCGGGGGTTCGTCGCCCGGGCGTATCTGGCGGTCGCGCTCATCGCGGGCACAGCGGTGTCCTGGCTGCTCGGAAAGCTCTTCGGCGCGGGGAACCTCGGCGTCTATCTGCTGGGGGATGCCCCAATCCATCTGTGGCCCTTCGCGGCGCCGCCCGTCCTGGACCCGCTGGCGCGCTCGGCGATGGAACACGCCGTGCCGGACATCCTGGCGCTCGCGTTCCTGGGGCTCCTGCAGACCGTCGTAATCAGCCGCGCGGCGGCCGATGAATCCGGGCAACCCGTGGACATCAACCAGGATATTCGCGCACAGGGCTTAGGCAATCTTGCGGTCGCCTGCCTCGGCGGCTTCGCCGGCGGCGGGTCGTTCAATCGGACGAAGGCGCACCAGGAAGCCGGCGCACGCACTCCACTCGCCGCCATCTTCTCGGCGGTGATCCTCGGCGCGCTTGCGCTCGCGATGCCCCGCGCCATCGCCTGGATTCCCTACGCCGTCATGGCGGGCGTGCTGGTCCTCGTCGGGGTCAATCTGATCGACCTCCGCCGGATTCGCGTTCTGCTGGAGGACCGGGAGCAGCAGGTGATCTTTTTAGTCGTCGCGCTGTCGGGAGTCGTGATCAGCCTGACGTTTGCGGTCTTCGTGGGGCTTGCCATCCCCGTCGCGCTGTATCTGCGACACATGGCGCACCCGGTGTTGCGGTTGGAGGAACGCGAAGGCGAGACCCATGCGCACCTCGATGGGGCTCTGTTTTTCGGCAGCGTACCGGCGGTCGTCCGGCTGCTGCGTGCGCAGGGAGAGCGCAGCGGATTCCGGGACACCCTGCACCTGCACCTCGAGGATATCGCCTACCTCGATGGCGACGGGCAGCGGATGCTGCGCGAGGAGGCGCACCGGTGGGACGCCGCCGGAGGGCGGCTCTTGATCACCGGTCGAGAGTAGACCACATTGCCGATGCCAACATGGACTTGCATCGGCACCCGGGCATTACCGAGCAGTCCCCGAAAACGGATACGCCAACCCTGGTAATCGGCATCAAGCGTAAGGGCTTCAGTCGTGATGCTTTCCGGATCGTAGCGCATGCCATCGTCCTCAACTGCAAGCGTCATGCATTCCTGGATAATGGCAATAAGAGCTTCCTGCGTGCCGGTGGTCCGCCCCGACCCATCTCCTGACCAGACTGTCAGCGATGTCGTACCTTGCGGCGAGGATTTTGTATCCTCCCTGGCCAGAAAGATACTCCCGGACCACTTTCTTTTTGAACCTGACGTCGAACATCCTCATGAAACCTGCAAGATTGTGTCCAACTCTTGGGGGTCAGTTCAAAACCGGGGCGGTTCAGTGAGAAGTGGAAGGAGGATTATGCAAGCTCATCGGTTTGATCAGGCCATTCGCGATTATCGCCGTCTGCACGCCTTGGTACCGCTTGGCACGCTGCGCACGAAGAAGGACCACGCGCGCGGTCGAAATGTTGGATGCGATTCTCGATGAGATCGGGGAAGACGAAAAGCATCCCATGGCGGAACTCGCCGACGCGATAAGCATCTTTATCGATAAGCACGAGACCGAGCATGTGCCAATTCCACCTGCCAAGCCATCGGCGGCACTAAAGTTTCTGATGCGCGAACACGGCTTGCGGCAATCGGATCTGCCGGAGATCGGCAGCCAGGGCGTGGTCTCCGAGATATTGGCGGGCAAGCGCGAACGGAACGCGCGACAGATCAAGCAGCTCGCCAAGCGTTTCGGTGTCTCGCCGGCGGTATTTATCTAACGTAGTCGTCGTCGGCTTAGAACTACGCTCCATGCTTATAAGCGCCAGTGTAATCGCCGGCTGTTGTTCTTATCTGCTTCTTCTGGCTTGTGTCTTTAGTCTGGCGTCTGAACCTTGCAGTACCGCCCTGCTCATGATCCGATTGAGTTGACTGGGATGTCTGCTTGCTTTAGTGCACACGGCAGGTATTGGGACAATGCGACAGTCCGGTCATGGCCGATTGCTGCTGCTCGTTTCGATAGAAACATGCTTTCGATGGGGCGATGAATGATTTAAATGCGGGAAGCATGGACGAAGTGTCGCACAACCCGACCGTCATCCACTATGGATGGGAACTGCCCATCGAATGCACGATACGTCCGTCGACAGGGTACGGCAAGTCGTTCGAAGGCTATCTCTGGAACAGATCCCGCATCTTACTGAAAAACGAGCGAGAGTGCATATGTCTCAGCGCCGCTGACC
>JAKASJ010000024.1 GCA_021819085.1 Pseudomonadota bacterium
CTTTCGAATGGAAATTCACGCGCCATGACCTTGAGGTGCTTCTCTCTAAAATCCAGGCGCACGAGCAAATGCTCGCCCAGGCTGCGTGAGCAAATACGTCACCGAATTTATGGGCCAGGGTACTAAGCGATCCAGGAGTGCCGCCTGCGCGGGATCGGGTTGCGTGATGCAGCGAAGGCGCACCTCCCCGAGTTCTTGTGTGGGCAAGATGACATCATGGGCATGGATGCGCGCCATCTCCTCAAGCAACGTGCGCGGCGAATGCCCAAGCCCCGCGCGGGCCTGCCAGCACTCGAGCGTCTTCCACAGCACGAAGGCGAGGAAGCAGACGAGGATATGCGCCTGCACCCGATCCGCGCGCTGGTGCCAGATCGGGCGAATGCTGAGATCCCCTTTCTGGATACGGAAGGCCGCTTCGGCCTGGGTGAGCTGGATATACGCCTTCCAGAGTTTCTCGTCATCCCAGTCGGTGACGTTCGAGCGCAGGAGATACGTGCCCTCCGAGAGCGCCGCCCACTGATCGAACGCCTCGTTGACGGATACCGTGAGCGCACACCCCGCCGGGGTGTCGGTGGGTTTCAGCGCAATGGCAAAGCGTGCCGCGGCGCGCTGGTTGCGCTCGAGGATGCGCCCGATCTGGCGGTTGAGCGTGTCTGGATTCAACCGCTTCTGGGATTTACTGATTCGGGTCTTGAGCTTCTCAAGCGCCGCCTCGATGCGGCGGGCGAACTTCTCATGCATCGCTTTCTCTTTCTCGACGCGATCACGTGAGCGGCAGAGGATGAAGATCTCCTTGTCTCCTTCGGGCGCTGCCAGCAGCTTCACTTCGATGCCTTCGCGGATCTCGCGCCAACAGGTCTTATCGGTGAGCGCGGCTTCCCATTTCTTTAACTCTGACTTGGGCGTGCCCAGGATGTAGCGCCGTCCGGTCTGCTTCAGCCACGCCACATTCTCGGCGCTGACCATCCCGCGGTCCATGCACCACACTTTGCCGATGGCCCCATGGCGGCGCTCCATGGTCTCAACGATCTGTTGCACGGTCGTGGAATCATGCGTGTTGCCGGGGAACACCTCGTAGCCCAGGGGGAAACCATCGAATGTGACGATGAGGGCAATGCAGACCTGCTTGCAGTCGCCGCGATGGTCGCGCGAATAGCCGCGTTGGGCCTGGGGGTTGCCTTCGGCCTTGCCTTCGAAATAGGTCGAGGTGACGTCATATAGGAGGATCTCGTTTTCGACGGCGAAGAGCTCGCCGTGGCGCTTCGACAGATGCGCCTCGAGCGCCGCTTTGTGCGGGAGTAGTGCATCGAGCGCGCGGTAGAGCCGGTCCTTGTTGACGAGCGATTCGTTCAATTGCAACAGATCAGGCAGGGCGGTGCGCCGGTACCAGTCCTCGGCAATATGCAGCTCGCTCGAGGGTTCGCAGAGGCGGGCCGCGACCAGGACCGCCACGATTTTCTCCCACGGCACTTCTTCTTTGCCGCCCGGAATATGCGCGCGGCAAAACTCATCGAGTCGACAGGCACGCCATAACGTCAACGCCAGATAGACATTGCCAAACTGCCGGCCGTGCTCCACGCGCACGCCTTTCAGATGCACGGCGAGCGTGCGATCGTCGGCACCGTCGTTGAATAGATCGGCCTGCTCGGGTTCCCCGATCAGGGAGCGGGCGAGCGCACGCGCCCGCAGGCGTCCGGCGCGATCAAGTTCGCCCAAATGGGCGACGGTCTGTTGAATGACTCGTCGGCCGATGCGCACCGAGCGCACCAGGCGCCAGGTGCGGTGAACCTTGCCGTCTTTCTTTCTGGTCGTGTGGCGCAGGTACATGCGCTACATCAAAACGGAAGTGGCTCAAAAAGCCAAGGGGCAAGGTCGGCACTACACGCGCTTTTCGAGTCTACGGAAGAGGTAAGTGGCTGATGCTATTGGGAACGGGTTTGGGAGTATTGGGAAAACTGGGTGCCAACTGCGCATGGGCTAGGCTGCATGTGCGAGGCCTGCGTGCGCAGGCGAGCTCAGGGCCTGCCCCGCAAACGGTCGCGGCCGTATTCATGTTGTGGCATGCGCCATTCACACGGTTCCGCACACCGTCATATTTGCAGCCTGCGCGCCCCGACATAATGTGACCGGATCCGAAATCGCGGTGATGGTCAGCCCACTGCCGCTGGTGCGCGCTGCTGCACTTAGTGCGGCATCAGCCGCACACGGGGCAGGTCGGATCCTTGCGCAGCCGGACGCTGCGCCATTCCATGGTCAGGGCGTCCAGGAGCAGCAACCGACCTGCCAGCGACTCACCGATATCGAGCAGTACCTTCAGCGTCTCCGTCGCCTGAATGCTGCCGACGATCCCAGGCACGGGGGCGAGTACCCCGTTCTCCGAGCAGGTTTCTTCCAGCTCGTCCACATCCTTGTACAGACAGCGGTAGCAGGGACTGTCCGGGTGATCCGTCCGGAATACGGCGATCTGGCCCTCCATGCGGATCACGGCCCCCGAAATCAGCGGCTTCCTGTGCTTGACGCAGGCACGATTGAGGGCAAAGCGTGTGGCAAAGTTGTCGCTGGCGTCGACGCAGGCGTCGGCCAGACGGACCTCTCGGTCGAGAGCATCCGGGTCCAGCCGCGCATCGATGGTCGTGACCTCCACATCCGGATTGAGGGCTGCGAGGGCATGGCGGGCGGAGCGGACTTTCTGCTGACCGATGGTAGCGGTCGTGTGGACGATCTGGCGCTGCAGGTTCGAAAGTTCCACCCGATCATGGTCGACGATGACAAGCTGGCCGACACCACTCGCGGCAAGATACAGCACGGCCGGCGAGCCCAGTCCGCCAAGGCCGATGATCAGCACACGCGAGCCAAGCAGCTTCTGCTGTCCTTCGAAACCTATTTGCGGCAGCAGGATATGGCGGCTGTAGCGGAGCAGTTGATTGTCGTCCATGGCCTGGATTCTATCAGACCATGCCGCTACGGATGACATCAGGGGAAGAGCCGTCGCCCTTCGTCGACGGGCGGCCGTGAACGACAGAAAAGCGCCTGAGCGACGGACCCGACTCGACGGCCCAAGAGGTGGCACTTTGAAAGAACCCCCTGTTCTTTCGGCCGTGTGCGGCTGTCGGGGTGACAGTGGCGGGTGCTGGCTTCTGCGGCAACTACGAGGCAGGCTGGATGAACTCGGCATCTTCCCGATGCAGATCGCCCGTGGACGTCTCAGCCGTCTTCCGCCCGCCGGCCGGCGATGATGCGAGCGTGCCCGGCGAAGTCCAGGTAAGACGCGCAGTCGTGGTATCCAGCCAGGACGAACATTTCCCTGACCGCCTGGGCCTGATCGTAGCCATGCTCAAGCAGTAGCCAGCCACCGGGCTTGAGGTGATCCTGTGCGCCGGTGGCGATCTCGCGGATTGCCGCAAGACCGTCGGTTCCGGCACGCAGCGCAATTCCTGGCTCGAAGCGAACGTCGCCGGCGTCGAGATGCGGGTCGCCATCACGGATGTATGGCGGGTTACTGACGAGCAGATCGAAGCGCTCTCCGGCTAGTGCCGCAAGCCAGTGTCCCTCGCGAAAAGTCACATGGACGATGCCGTGACTGCGGGCGTTATCGCGGGCGACGGTGAGCGCTGCAGGCGATACATCGGTCGCGATCAGCCGACAGGCGGGTCGTTCGCGGGCCAGCGCCAGGGCGACTGCGCCGCTGCCGGTACCGAGGTCTGCGACATCCCATGGGGTCTGCGCAGGAATGCGGGCCAGTGCCAGCTCGACCAGAAGTTCGGTCTCCGGACGCGGTATCAGGGTCTGGGCCGTGACCTTCAGGTCGAGCGACCAGAATTCACGCCTGCCGGTCAAATACGCGATCGGTTCCCCTCTTGCGCGCCGCCTCACAAGCGCGTCGAGCTGCCTCAGCTGCTCCGGATTCAGGGTATCCGGGCCGTGTGTCACCAGTCCCGCACGATCCAGTCCACAGACGTGCATCGCGAGCGCCTCGACGTCTGCACGCGCCGATGGTGACAGCGGTGCCAGTTCGGTGCCGGCATGCGTCAAATACTCGCTTAGCGACATTGCCAAGGCTGCTCAGCTGCCGAGAGCCGCGAGCGATTCGGCCTGGTCCTCGGCCACGATCGGGTCGATGAGGTCGTCGAGGTCGCCATTGAGGATCTGATCGAGCTTGTAGAGACTCAGGTTGATGCGATGATCGGTTACGCGGCCCTGGGCGAAGTTGTAGGTACGGATGCGTTCCGAACGGTCGCCGCTGCCGATCAGGCTTCTGCGCGCGGCAGCCTCCTGTTCCCGCTGCTTCCGTCTCTCGGCATCGAGCAGACGTGCACCTAGGATGGCCATCGCACGCGCGCGGTTCTTGTGCTGGGAACGCTCATCCTGACATTCAACCACGATGCCGCTGGGAAGGTGGGTTATGCGGATGGCGGAGTCGGTCTTGTTTACATGCTGACCGCCGGCGCCGGAGGAGCGATAAGTGTCGATCTTCAGGTCCGCGGAATTGAGCTTTACGCTTTCGACCTCGTCCGGTTCGGGAAGGATCGCTACCGTGCAGGCCGAGGTATGAATGCGGCCTTGCGCTTCGGTGGCTGGAACGCGCTGCACGCGGTGGCCGCCGGACTCGAATTTCAGGCGCGAATAGGCCCCCTGTCCGGTTACGCGCGCAATGATCTCCTTGTAGCCTCCATGTTCTCCGGGACTGGAACTAACCACCTCCATGCCCCACCCGCGCCGCGTCGCGTACGCGCTGTACATGCGGAACAGGTCTCCGGCGAACAGCGCCGCCTCGTCTCCGCCGGTGCCGGCGCGGATCTCGAGAAAGACGTTGCGGCTGTCGTTAGGATCCTTTGGTAAAAGCAGTTTCTGCAGCTGCTGTTCAAGGCCTGTGATTACGGCGGCCAGGCGAGTACTTTCCTCCTCAGCCATGGTCCGCATGCCACTGTCCTTGTCCTGGCTCAGCGCCTGCGCCGCTTCCAGGTCAGACCGGGCCGTGCGGTACTCGCGATATAGCCTGACCACCGGAAGTATTTCCGCGTGCTCCATCGCCAGCACACGAAATCGGTTCTGATTGGCGATCACCTCAGGGTCGGACAGCATGGCGCTGATTTCCTCCAGCCTCAGATCGAGACCCTCCAGCTTCGACTGGATCGACGGATTCATTCAGGGCGAAACCGTATCAGGCGGGGTTCAGTCATCATCGCCCAGGTTGAAAAGCTTGCGCGCCGCATGTAGCAGGTCGGCATTGCCTTCATGGTCGGCCTGCCTGAGCGCAGAGGTCGGGGCGTGGGTGAACTTGTTGGTCAGCGCCCGTGCTAGATGAGCAAGGATGCGGTCAGGGTCATCACCCTGCGCGAGGCGCTGCTGCGCGCGCCGCAGCTCGGCTTCACGCACCATCTCCGCATTCTCGCGCAGGGCCCGGATCGTTGGTACCGAATCGAGGGATTTTACCCATTGCATGAAGCCGACGACCTGCAGGTCTATGATTTTCTCGGCTTCCTTGGCGGCCTCCTGGCGAGACTGCAGATTTTCCTGTACCACCTGCTGGAGATCATCGACGGTGTAAAGGTACACGTCATCGAGCTTGCTGACTTCCGGTTCGATATCGCGTGGCACCGCGATGTCGACCATGAAGATGGGACGATGCTTGCGTATGCGCAGGGCACGCTCCACGGCGCCTTTGCCGAGAATCGGCAGCTGGCTGGCGGTTGAAGAAATCACTATGTCCGCCTCGCTTAGACGCTCGGGCATTTCCGCCAGCGTGATGGCTTCACCGCCGCCCAGTCCGGCCACTGCCTGTGCCCGTTCCAGGGTGCGATTGGCGACGATCATGTGCTTGACCCCCTGTTCCCTGAGGTGCCGCGCGACGAGCTCAATGGTTTCCCCTGCGCCTATCAGCAGTACCGTCTGCTCGGAAAGACGGTTGAATATGCGGCGTGCCAGACTGACTGCCGCATACGCCACAGATACGGCGCTGACACCGATCGCGGTGTCGGTACGCACCTGTTTTGCCACCGCGAAGGTCTGTTGAAACATCCGGTTCAGTATCTTGCCAGTGGCTCCAGCCCTGTGCGCAAGGGCAAAGGCCTCCTTCATCTGACCCAGTATCTGCGGTTCACCGAGCACCATTGAATCGAGTCCCGAGGCGACTCGGAACGCGTGTTTGACCGCGGAGCTGCCCGGGTGCACATACAGGTGCGAGCGGATCGTTGCTGCCGGCAGTTTGTGGTACTCGCAAAACCAGTCGAGCGCACGGTTGTTGTCGCTTTTGTCGATCTGGCAGTACAGCTCCGTACGATTGCAGGTCGAAAGAATTGCCGCCTCGCTTACACCGCCGTGGCGGGTCAGATCGTGCAGTGCCTCGGGCAGGTGTTCGGGCGCGAATGCGGCTTCCTCGCGGACCGAAAGTGGCGCGGTCCTGTGGTTCAGTCCGAACGCGACAAGGCGATGCATGGGTTCAGCCACATTTCCGGATTGGACGAAGTAGTCTTGATCGGGCACCAGATCTAAATATAGGCACCCCGCGGGCCAGTTACCGGCGCAGCGCCGGTTCGCGCCTTCAGTTCCCGCCGGTTTCTGGGCGCAACAAGCCATGAAAACCCGTATTTTCCGGTTTCCTGGCAAAAAAGTCCACGACGTTGCCGTGGAGCCGAGGTCAGGGTTGTCCTCAGGTATGGCGGGTACGGCGTCAGACCCTCTGTCCGGACAGGGATTTGTACAGGGCGGCTCCCGTCCGCCATATCACCGCGGCCAGCGCGAGTATCAGAACGAGGCAGGTCCCGATCATCCCCCACCGGCGTGCCGACCAGTTCGAGACCAGCTCTAAACCCAGCGCCCAGACGCCCACGCCGAGCACGAACAGCAGGGGCGCAAGGACGAGTGACAGCGGGCGATTCCGCCGCGCCAGAGCGAGAACCGTAATCGCCAGCCACGCCGCAGCAACGGTCAAGCCTGCGGATCCGAACAGCTGCCAGTATTCCAGGATATGCTCCTGGCTGGCCTGGGCCGCCAGCGCCGCTGCCAGGATTGCGCCGAGCCCAACGATGCGGCTCGTGGCCTTTGTGGGCAAAGCATCGGCCTGCGCCATCTCCCCGAGAGTGTAGCGTTGAATGCGGATCCCGGTAATGAGGGTCGTCGTGCTCAGACACATTAGCATCAGTGCCCCAAGCGACCTGGAAAACGTGTCGCTGATGCCCAAGTCGTGCCCGAACACAGCAAAGCCGTCGATATAGATCCGAAGGATTCGGCTTAAATGGTTCACGCTGCCCCAGCTGCCATAGGCTTGCGTCCACGCGTGCTGGCTGGGGAAGGCGCCGGATGCGATGAGGATTGCGCTTAGCGCAATCAGCGCATCGGCAATCGCACTGCCATAGCCGACGCGGCGTACGTCATTCTTGCCGGCAAGCTGACGCGCGCCGATACCGCTGGCAACGAGTGCATGCCAGCTGCCAATGGCCCCGGAAGTGACGGTGACGAACAGCCACGGCAGGACCCCGGGAGCCTTGCTGGGAGTGTAAAAGGCGGGGGCTGCCAGCATTGGATGCGCAATCATGACCGCAATGAACAGAATCAGCAGGATCATTGCCAGGAGACCCGTGCTCAATAATCCGTAGGGAAACGCGATCTTCCATGGAGGCTGATGCGCGCTGTACCAGGCGAAAGCGAATGCCAGGACAATCCATATGACCGGCGCATCCAGTGTCAGCGCTCTGTTGGCGCCCGATTGGATCTGCAGCCGACCAACCAGCTCGATCGGCATTCCGCGAAACAGCCACAATGCCAGAAGGCCCGCTGCGAGCGCGATCAGAGTGCCAGGCACAATTCCGAATCCGGGGTGCCGACGCACAAACAGGCCGAAGACAAAGGCGATTGCCCCCTGCAACAAAAACGGTATGGCGCTTGCCGGGTACGCGACCAGCACCTCGGCGACCGCAAGCGCCATGATTGCATTGACTAGAATGGAAAGCGCTGCAAGCAGCGCCAGTATCAGTGTTCCGGCGCTGCGTCCGGCGAGGTCCCGGGCCTGACTGGCCTGAGTTGCGCCGCCGTGCTGGCGGGAGAGCCACAGACTTCCCATGGCATAGGTGCCGGCAGCAACAACGCTTCCGACCACCACCCACAGGAATACTGGTATCCACCCCCAGGCCACAGCCAGTGTTGTGCCGATGATGGTAACGGCCGCTGCCAGAGAACCGATATGCTGTGCAAACGGCATATACCTGGCGCTTGACGTCGGGTCGCCCCTGTCCGTGGCCGCCGCGACCGGTGTACTATAATCGGCATCCGAACGGAAAACCCGTACCGCCAGGAACTTAGAGAAGAAACGATAGCCGAACGCAAATACGACGAGTGCGGCCAAGAGCACGAACACGGAATTGATCATGGGGTGCAGGCGCGGGTTTCTGGCGCGAGACCTTCTTATATAATACCCAGGCCGCATACGCAAATCTTCCCGCCGCCAGGACGAATTGGCGCAATGCTAAGGATGTTTGTTTCGTTGATCGGCCTGGTTGTATCTTCGTTAACGAATTGGCAAGGCGAGAATCGCCGGAGACTCTAGATGAACAAATCCCCGTATCTTTGGCTGCTGGGTGCGGTGTGCCTGGGCCTGTCGGCGTGCGCGAGTGTGACGCCGCAGCCTGTTGCCGAGGCAACGGTTCCGGTAAAGCCCGCGCCTGCCCCTGCCCCCGCCCCCTTGCCAAAAGTGGCGCTGACGCCGAATGTCCTTTACGAATTGCTGCTGGGCGAGATAGCCGGGCAGCGTGGCCATCTCAATGTGGCTGTGCGGGAATTTACGCGCGCAGCGACAGAGACGCGTGACCCGCGGGTCGCGGAGCGCGCTACCCTGGTGAGCCTTTATGCGCATCGCCCCAAGGAAGCAGAAGAGGCCGGGAAGCTGTGGGCGAAACTGCAGCCGGACAGCATTGAGGCGCACGAAGCGCTCGCGACAGTGATGATGGATTCCGGCAGGATGCCCGAGGCGCAGGTGCAGCTCCAGAAGATCCTGGAGCTGTCGCCGGGAAATGATCTGGGCGAGGCGTACCTGCGCATCGCAGCCGTGATGGATCGGGTTCCCGACCACGCCGAGGCGCTGCAGGTCATGCAGTCCCTCGCACGACTGCACCCCAAGCTGCCGGAAGCGCAGTTCGCTGTGGCCAGCCTGGCGGCGCGCAACAGAGACGCGACAGTCGCGGTCCGGGCCATCGACCGTGCGCTGCAACTGCGGCCGAGCTGGGAAGAAGCCGCCCTGTTCAAGATGCGCATACTTGCCCTGCAGAAGAGTCCGCAGCGGGTTCTGACCTTCAGTCGCAAGTTTCTGCATTCCTATCCGCACGCGACGAACTTCAGGATCAATTACGCACGGTATCTGGTTCACATCCAGAGCTGGAACATGGCGCTGAAGCAGTTCATGCGCGTCGTTGCCGAGAATCCGAATAATCCCGACGCCGTATATGCGACCGGGCTTCTTGCCCTGCAGACCAATCAAAACGATCTGGCCCGCAAGTACCTCGAGCGTGACCTCAAGCTGCAGCCCGACAACAACCAGGCGCGCATTTACCTCGGTGAAATCGCCGAGCAGAGCAAGCACTATAAGGAGGCCGCCCGCTGGTATCGCCAGGTTCCGGCGGGAAGCCATTATTTCGAGGCACAGACGCGCTTGGGCGTGGTGATGTCCAAAGAGGGCAGGCTCGACGATGCACTGTCGCAATTGAATCAGTTGCATCCCGGATCGGTCGGGCAGCAGGTCCAGCTCGCGCTCATCGAGGGGCAAATGCTGCGCCGCGCGAAGCGGTACAGGCAGGCCGACGAAGTTCTCAGCGCCGCTCTCAAAAGTCAGCCCAACAATATCGATTTGCTGTATGCGCGCGCGCTTGTTGAGATCAAGCTGAACAGGCTGGACCTGCATGAGGCGGATCTGCGCAAGATCCTGAAGGAGGATCCGACGAATGCCGACGCATTGAACGCGCTCGGATACACGCTCGCCAACCGCACCAATCGCTACGATGAGGCGCTGTCCCTGGTTCAGAAGGCGCTGGCATTGCGTCCCGACGATCCCTATATCATGGACAGCATGGGCTGGGTTCAGTACCGGCTTGGCCACGACGCCGAGGCGGTAAAGTATCTGCGTGCCGCGCTCAAGAAGCGCCAGGATCCCGAGATTTCGGCGCATCTAGGGGAAGTGCTATGGGCCATGGGCCGGAAGACCGAGGCTGAGTCGGTCTGGAGCCGCGCCCTGAAGGCGGCGCCCGGTAACCGGAAGCTCCTGAGCGTTATCAAGAAGTTCAAGCCGTGAGGATATGGTTTTTCGCAGCCGTTGCGCTGTTGCTTGCCGGCTGCGCCACTGCGCCGCCACAGGCACTGGTGGGCAATCCGGCGCTTGCATGGCAGGGACGCGTGGCGGAGCTTTCCCCTCTCCGGACCTGGGACGTAAGTGGTCGGCTGGCGCTGCGCACAGCTCATCACGGCGGGGAAGTATCGCTTCGCTGGGTGAGGAGCAATCGCCGCTACACCATCGACCTCAGCGGACCTCTCGGCCACGGTCTGGTTCAGTTGCAGCAGCGCAGCAGCGGTGCGCGTCTGGAGGACGCCCACAGGCATGTTTATCACGCCGCCAACGCCGAGAGGCTTCTGTTCAGAACGACCGGCTGGCGCGTGCCGCTCGACGGCCTGGCCTACTGGATCCGCGGCCTGCCCGTGCCGGGAGTACCGCATGAACAGAATCTGGATGGCGCCGGACTCCTGCGACAGCTTCGTCAATTGGGCTGGAACATCAAGTTTCTTGCCTATGCGCGTTATGGTCGCTACGTTCTTCCCCGCGATATCCAGCTGATACGGCTCGCATCAGGGCAGCCAGACCATGCAACAGGTGCGGCGCGGGACGGCGCAAGGTTCCGCCCGATCGAGGCCCGGTTGGTGATCGAGCGCTGGGCCTATTTGAGGTGACGCCGCAGCAAGGACACCATGATCTCCGCGAATCTCGAAAGCTGGCCGGCACCGGCGAAACTCAACCTGTTTCTGCATATTACCGGTCGTCGTCCGGACGGCTACCATTCACTGCAGACCGTCTTTCAGTTTCTCGACTATTCCGATGAGCTGGCATTTGACGTGACCGGGGACAGGCGCGTCAGCCGGCCCACGGCAATTCCGGGAGTGCCTGAGGATGCGGATTTGTGCGTGCGCGCGGCCCGCTCTCTGCAGACCGTAGCCGGCGTCGGGCGCGGGGCCATCATTCATGTCGTCAAACGCATTCCGCAGGGAGGTGGACTGGGAGGGGGGAGTTCCGACGCAGCCACGACCCTGCTCGCACTCAACCGGCTGTGGAATCTCGGGTTGCCGCTTGCCGACCTGACAGCACTGGCCCTGAAACTGGGGGCGGATGTGCCGGTGTTCGTCCAGGGGCATGCCGCCTGGGGCGAAGGAATCGGCGAGGCGCTCGCACCCATCAGCCTCGCAGAGCCCTGGTACGTGGTTCTTGCCCCCCCTGTGCACGTATCCACTCAGGCGGTATTTGCCAAGTTCGATCGCGACGCCGCGGCGCAATTGACACGCTACAGCCAGCCCATCACAATACGCGATTTTCACGCAGGTCGTGCGCGCAACGACCTCGAACCGGTGGTGCGTCGGCTGTACCCCCAGGTCGATAAGGCCTTGACATGGCTCGGAAAATTCGGAGATGCACGCATGACGGGTTCCGGGTCCTGTGTCTATCTGGCGACGACCGGTCCGGACCAGGCCATGGACATCGTTGCCCGCTGTCCGCAGGATTGCGCGAAGGGTTTCGTCGCACGCGGAATAAATGAGCACCCAGTTCACCGCCGGTACGGCGACGTTTGATTTGGGGTGTCGCCAAGCGGTAAGGCACCGGATTTTGATTCCGGCATTCCCAGGTTCGAATCCTGGCACCCCAGCCAATTTCCGGAAGAAAGGATTCGGAGTGTTGTCCGGGCGGGGCTCGGCACGACGGCGCAGCAGGCAGGCCGCCTGCCCGCAGCGATTCAGCGTCGTGGTTCAGCGAGCAGGGCAGGCCGGCTGCGCCACTAACGGCAGCCCGACGGCCTGAATCCGGATCCACGCAGAGACGTATTAGCGGAGAAGCAAGTGTCGCTAGACAACATGGTGGTATTCACCGGGAACGCCAACCCGGCGCTGGCGGAGCGGGTGGTTCACCACCTCGGCATTCCGCTGGGCAAGGTGCACGTCGGCCGCTTCAGCGACGGCGAGACGCTGGTCGAGATCATGGAGAATGTGCGCGGACGAGACGTCTTCGTGCTTCAGCCGACCTGCGCGCCGAGCAATGACAATTTGATGGAACTCTTGGTGATGATGGATGCGGTCAAGCGTGCATCAGCACGGCGGGTGACCGCTGTTATGCCCTATTACGGATATGCGCGCCAGGACCGGCGGCCGCGTACGGCGCGTGTCGCGATCACTGCCAAAGTAGTTGCGGACATGATCACGGTTGCAGGCGCCAACCGCGTACTGACAATGGATCTGCATGCCGACCAGATCCAGGGATTTTTCAATATCCCGACGGACAATATTTATGCTGCCCCGGTATTGCTGGGTGAAATCTGGCGCAACAAGTACCAGGACCTGCTGGTGATTTCACCGGACGTCGGAGGCGTTGTGCGTGCCCGTGCCATGGCCAAGCACCTCGAGGCGGGTCTCGCGATCATCGACAAACGCCGGCCGCGTCCCAATGAGGCAAAGGTGATGAACATCATTGGCGAGGTCGAGGGACATACCTGCGTTCTGATGGACGACCTGGTCGATACCGCCAACACCCTGTGCGAGGCCGCCGCGGCGCTGAAGGACCACGGTGCCGTGAGAGTGGTGGCCTACTGCACGCACGCCGTGCTGTCGGGTCCTGCGGTCGAGCGCATCGAGAATTCGCAGCTCGACGAACTGGTTGTCACGGATACCATACCGTTGCGCCCGGAAGCCAAGGCCTGTCGTCGTATCCGCCAGCTTACCGTCGCTGAACTTCTGGCCGAGACCATGCGTCGCATAGCCAACGATGACTCGGTAAGCTCGCTGTTCATGGATTAGCGGAGCGCGGAGCGGACCTTCTGGATTCACATGCGTCGATCGGCATGGGATTGCCAGGCATAGGGGAATTGACGCCGCGAGCGCTGGCAGGTTTAGTTGCAGTTCCGGTTCCGGGCGAAACTGGCGTCTGAACGTCGGGTGCGCGTTTCACCCGGAATCTTGTAATTAGGTTCGCCGAACCTGGTCGCGGGGGAGGCGAAATGTGCTACAAACACTGGAGAATGAACCATGGCAAAATTTGAACTGAACGCAGAGCTGCGCGATGCGAAAGGTACGGGTGCGAGCCGCCGCCTTCGCAATGCCGGCAAGATTCCCGCAGTCATGTACGGAGCCGGCAAAGAGCCGGCAATGCTTGCACTCGATCACGCTTCGCTGTTCCACCAGGTGTCGAACGAGTCGTTCTACACGTCCATTCTGACCGTGAACGTTGGCGGCCAGAAGGAACAGGCCGTGCTGCGCGATATCCAGATGCATCCGTTCAAGCCGCGCATACAGCATATGGATCTGCAGCGTATCAGTGCGACCGAAAAGCTGCATATGCTTGTTCCACTGCATTTCATTAACCAGGACATTGCGCCTGGCGTCAAGTTGCAGGGAGGCATTGTCGCGCACCTGATGACCGAAGTGGACGTAACCTGTCTGCCGCACCAGCTTCCGGAATATCTCACTGTCGACCTTTCCAACCTCAACCTCGGCCAGTCTGTGCACCTGACCGATGTTCCATTGCCGGAAGGGGTTTCGATTACCAGCCTCGGGCATGGCGGAGCCGATCTGGCGGTGGCTACGATTACGGTTGTGCGCGCGACCGTTGAGGCGGAAGCTGAGGTGGCTGCTGCCGCAGCGGCTCCGGCCGAGGGCGCAACCGCTGCCGGCGGAGCGCCGGCAGCCCCCGCAGCGGAGGCGGGAAAGAAGGAATCCAAGTAACCGCGGGCGTGCCGCGTCAGGCAGGGTATGCTGATGGTGGGCGAGGTGTCTCTCATCGCAGGTCTCGGCAACCCGGGCGCGGAATACGCCGGTACGCGCCACAATGCCGGTTTTCGGTTCGTCGATGCTGTACTCGCCGAGTTCGGTGGCAGTCTGCGCCCGGAGGGACGATTCTCCGGGCGTGCCGCCCGGATCGCCATCGGCGATCGCGAGATCTGGCTGCTCGAGCCGGACACTTTCATGAACCACAGCGGAGAGGCGGTATCGCGCCTTGCGCATTACTACAAGATCCCGACCGAGAATATACTCATCGTTCACGATGAGATGGACCTGGCCCCGGGGACGGTGCGCTTAAAGCGGGGTGGGGGCGATGGCGGTCATAACGGTGTGGCCGATATCGCTGAAAAGCTCGGGGCGCGGGAGTTTCTGCGTTTGCGCATAGGCATAGGGCGGCCCGCGAGCAGTGCGCAGGTCGTCTCGTACGTACTTCGCAGAGCGCCGCTCGCTGAGCAGGAATTGATCGATGCCGCGATCCACGACGCCCTTGGGCATGTCGAGGAAATTGTGCATGGCCACGCGCAGAAAGCAATGAATGCCCTGCATACGCATACGCGCTAGGTAGCTCAGAATGGGAATCAAATGCGGTATTGTCGGATTGCCGAATGTCGGCAAGTCCACATTGTTCAATGCGCTCACCCAGGCGGGTATCCAGGCCGAGAACTACCCGTTCTGCACCATCGATCCGAACATCGGTATTGTCGAGGTTCCTGACCCGCGCCTAGCGCGCCTCGCGGACATCGCCAACCCCGAAAAGACCGTGCCTGCAACCATCGAGTTTGTGGATATTGCCGGGCTCGTGGCCGGTGCATCCAAGGGTGAAGGCTTGGGCAACAAGTTTCTCGCGCATATTCGCGAAGTCGACGCGATAGCGCATGTGGTGCGCTGTTTTGAAGACGAGAACATCGTACATGTGCGAGGCCATATCGATCCTCTGGCCGATGTTGAGGTCATCAATACGGAACTTGCGCTCGCGGATCTGGAGACAGTCGAGAAGGCGCAGGTACGCACCGAGAAGGGCGCCAAAAGCGGCAACAAGGATGAGATTCGTCTGCGCGAACTGCTTGCGCAGGTGCGCGCACACCTGAATGACGGTGCGCCGGTACGCTCCATGAGGCTGGGAGACGCTGAGCAGAAGCTGATTCGGCCACTGTGCCTGCTCACTCACAAGCCTCTTATGTATATTGCCAACGTTGCCGAGGACGGATTTCAGGACAATCCCCTGCTGGATGCAGTCGAAAAACGCGCGCTAAGCGAAGGTTCGGTGGTAGTTCCTATCTGTGCTGCGATCGAGGCCGAGCTGGCGGGAATGAACGCTGACGAAAAGCGTGAGTTCCTCAGGGAAATGGGACTGGATGAGCCGGGACTGAACCGCGTCATCCGCGCCGCGTACGCCCTGCTCGGGCTTCAGACATATTTCACCGCGGGGCCTAAGGAGGTGCGTGCCTGGACTGTGCGCGTGGGTGCGACGGCACCCCAGGCTGCCGGCGTCATACACTCGGATTTTGAGCGCGGATTTATCCGCGCTGAAGTGGTGGCCTACGAAGATTATATCCACCACCGCGGCGAGCACGGGGCGAAGGAAGCCGGCCGTTTCCGCCTGGAAGGCAAGGATTATGTTGTGCACGACGGGGATGTCATGCACTTCCGCTTTAACGTGTAATCGGGTGCGCGGTGCAACGCCGAGGCCCTTGAATTTTGGCACGTACCACTTGTGCCCTATGCGTAGAATCTTGTATCTTATGCGGCCCTCTTGGCTATGTAGCTCAGCTGGTTAGAGCGCGGCACTCATAATGCTGAGGTCGGTGGTTCGAGCCCACCCATAGCCACCAATCATTCACAATTCACATAGAGTAGGGGTGGGTGAAGCAACAGCGGATGCTTTTTTCATTCGAGCCTCTCCTCTTCCGATTTCAGCCCTGGTCATGCCGGCAAGTCCGGTATGGACATGTTGAGACCTTTCCCGTGTTGCATTGCCCGAACTCCACGGCTGCCCGTGTGCGGTACGGTTGCGCGCGTCGCCGCAGACGCACCTATCCCGGGTGAATGCGTTTACTGGCCCAGACCCGGTGCGGTGCGCCCGGCGCCCTCGTATACGCATGGTCTGGATCGCGTGTACCAGTTCGGTTCGCAAGATGCGTCCGTTGTGGTTCCGGTCAATCCGGCTGAAGTAGGGCGCGAGTATTGGAATGTTCGCGGCCAGCTCTGCGCACGAAAGGTGCGCCATCACCATAGGGAAATGCAGACGAGTTGAAGTTGGTGCAGGCCCCGGTCAACATGAGTTGAGGCGGTGGAGGTTTCCACTGGGAATGTGATTGTCGAAGTCACTAACCGGCAGAAGGAGCCGCTCAACCCTGCAGCAGAATAGTGACAAGACATCGTCAGTTCTCGGGAAATCGGTGTTGGACTAGAGGTACAGATTGACCTGCGCACCCGCGAAGTCACCCAGCAGGCCGTCGAAGCGGAACTGGCACAAATTGCTCGAACAGCACGAAATCCCGAGGACTTCCAACGGGAACCGCG
This sequence comes from Pseudomonadota bacterium, assembly GCA_021819085.1. Classification (GTDB taxonomy): domain Bacteria; phylum Pseudomonadota; class Gammaproteobacteria; order Acidiferrobacterales; family UBA6901; genus JAJYCY01. The sequence continues at coordinate 16,537 of JAKASJ010000024.1, forward strand.
CCGTCGCGTGCAGCGGTTTCCTGCCCAGCCGCGCAGTACCGACCCCGGTCAGTCATGCGGCCGTGCAGATGCCAAAGGTCTGTGATCGCTCTGGCTCGGACGTGAAGTTCAATTCGGCGGCCGTTGCCTACACCCTAAATCAGGCGCGCAGGGCCGGAGGCTCTGCGGCGCTGCGACCCGCTGAATGCTGTAGACGTGCAATCACTTCCTTGAGCGCATTCACGAAAAGGACCACATTCTTCATGCTGCTTGTCTGTCCCATGAGTCCGACCCGGAAGATGCGTCCGGCAAGGGCGCCGAGGCCCGCTCCGATCTCCAGGTTGTAGTCCGAAAGGAGCAGCTGTCGGACCTTGGCCTCGTCAATATTGGCAGGTACGGCGATCGCATTGAGCTGGGGCAGACGCGAATCCTCGCGAACGATGAACTTCAGCCCGAGCGCTTCGACGCCGGCGCGCAATGCATGATAATTCTTTTCATGGCGGGCCCAGGCGTTTTCCAGGCCTTCCTCTTGCAGCATGACAAGCGCCTCGTGCAGGCCGTAGAGTGCGTTGACCGGTGCGGTGTGGTGATAGGTGCGCTTGTTGGATCCACCCCAGTATCCCATTACCAGCGTAAGATCCAGGAACCAGCTTGGTACCGGCGACTTGCGCCGCTTGATCTTCTCGATCGCGCGCTCGTTCAAGCTCACGGGCGAAAGCCCCGGCGTGCAGGACAAGCATTTCTGGGAGCCGGAGTAGATCGCGTCGATACCCCATTCATCGACTTTCATCGGGATCCCGCCAAGCGAGGTTACGGCGTCGACGATGGTCAGGCAATCGTGCCGGTGCGCGATCTCGACCAGGGTCTTCGCATCCGAGCGTGCACCGGTAGAGGTCTCGGCATGCACAAAGGCGACGAGCCTGGCGTCGCCATGGCTCCTGAGGGTATCTTCAAGCTTATTTGGGTCTACCGGATCACCCCAGGCGTTCTCGACGAGAATCGGAACGCCGCCGAGACGGTCAACGTTTTCCTTCATGCGTCCACCGAAGACGCCGTTTACGCATACCACCACCTTGTCCCCGGGTTCGACCAGGTTGACGAAGCAGGTTTCCATGCCGGCGGAACCAGGCGCAGATACTGGCATCGTCAGATGGTTACGGGTCTGAAAGGCATACTGAAGCATGGCCTTGACCTCATCCATCATCCCTACGAACGCGGGATCGAGATGGCCGATCGTGGGCCTGGCCATGGCGGCCAATACGCGCGGATGCACATCCGAAGGGCCGGGCCCCATCAAGGTACGCATTGGCGGATTGAAGGATCTAATGGACATGGCTGATCTCGGTTCTTTGGGAAAGTTCGTAGAAGATAGGAATTATACTCATTATAATATTTAAGGATCGACCTTTTCAATTGGCGCCTTCCCGGTGCTCAGGCCGGCAACGGATGTGCCGGGATCCAGCAGCTCTATCCAATGCTTTACCGGAATGGAGGAATGTGACTGCAGGTGCGTGAGGCAGCCGATATTGGCCGTGCCTATCGCAGCAGGCTGCCCCGATTCGAGTGCCGAAATTCTCTGGTGCAGCAACCGCTGCGAAAGCTGCGGCTGAAGCAGGGAGTAAGTGCCGGCCGATCCACAGCACAGGTGCGCGTCCGGGACCGGTGTGAGCTCGAATCCGGCGTCCTTGAGTATCGATTCAACAACGCCGGACAGCTTCTGTCCGTGCTGAAGCGAACACGGAGAATGAAAGGCGATGCGTGCAGTGGCCTTGTCCGTCCGGATCAAGGTGGCGCGATCCTCCTTCTCCAGCGCTTCGCTGATGTCCAGAGCCATGGCCGATACCCGGGCGGCACGTTCGGCGTAGGCCGGATCCCCGCGAAGCAGGTGCCCGTAGTCTTTCACCATCACCCCGCATCCGCTTGCATTGACGACGATTGCCTCCGCTCCCGTTTCAACGTGTGGCCACCAGGCGTCGATGTTGCGGCGCGCAAACTCGAGTCCATTCTCCTGGGCGCCGAGATGATAGCTCAATGCGCCGCAGCATCCGCCCCCGATAGTGCGCACGAGGCTGATGCCGAGACGGTCGAGGACGCGGGCCGTGGCAGCATCAATATTCGGAGCGATCGAAGCCTGCACGCAGCCGCCAAGTGCCAGCATCCTGCGGTCATGCGAGGATTGCGGCCAGGGTGCCGGAGGCTGACGCGGCGGAATCGAGCGGCGCAATGCCGGCGGCATAAGGATGCGCAGCGTCTGTGCCAGCCGCAGCACCAAGGTAAAGCGTCGCTCGTAGGGAATGACCGCACACAGCAGGCGCCGCTTGACCCGTTCTCTCAGTGGCCGGCGCACGCGCTGCTCGACGACAGCGCGACCGATGTCGAGCAGCCGTCCGTAACCCACGCCCGAAGGGCAGGTTGTCTCGCAGGCACGGCAGGAGAGGCAGCGGTCCAGATGCAGTTGTGTGCGATGGCTGACGGCTGTGCCCTCCAGTGCCTGCTTGATCAGGTAGATACGCCCGCGCGGACTGTCCAGTTCGTCGCCGAGAAGCCCGTACGTAGGGCAGGTCGCAGCGCAGAAACCGCAATGCACGCAGGCACGCAGTATCGACTCGGCCTCCTGGCCGTGCGGTGTGCTGCGGAATGTGTCCGTCAGGGTGGTTTGCATGGGTGCTATATTTTTCGTGCCGGATAGTGGGGTGCCCGATTTAACTGGCATTGCATCGGGCGGTGTGGCTCACAGGTTAGAGTACATCCTGCCTGGGTTGAAGATGTGCTTCGGATCCATTGCGTTCTTGATCCGTCGGTGCAGGCGGAAAAGTTCAGGTGCCAGCGGATGAAAAATCTCTCCGCCGCGGTCACCACCCCGAAAAAGTGTGGCATGTCCGCCGCAGTCAGCGGCTGCGCGGCGTATGGTTGCCGCATCTGCGTCGCTTTTCAGCCAGCGCTGTGCGCCGCCCCAGTCGATAAGCCATTTGCCAGATAGGTCCAGGGGTGGTTGTGCCGGTGGTACCGCTATGCGCCAAAGCGGCAGTGGCCCGTCGAAAAAGGCATGGCGCTGCTCGCGCAGTGCCTGCCAGAATTCATGTGCGTTGGCCAGGACCTCGCCCCCAATCTTGTCGTGCGCTGCACGTACGGCCGAGCCAGCCCCGCACAGACGCACGTACAGGCGGTCGCCGTCGTAGCAGCAGCCGGACAGTGGCAGCGAGCGGCGTGCCCAGATGTTCATGACTTCGATCGCTTCGTCTGGAGTGCGGTGCTGCACCAGTGTCAACTCCGTAGCCGGGCGCGGCAACACTTTGAGTGAGATCTCCAGCAGGACACCTAGTGTGCCCAGAGCGCCGACCATGAGCCGTGCGACATCGTAGCCCGCAACGTTTTTCATCACCTGGCCGCCGAAACTCAGAATCTCCCCCTGTCCGTTGATAAGCTTTACCCCCAGCACAAAGTCTCGTGCGGCGCCCGCATAAGGCCGCCGTGGTCCGGAAAGCCCGGTCGCGATAGCTCCGCCGAGCGTAGCTGACTGTCCCAGATGCGGTGGCTCGAATGCCAGCATCTGATTTCTTTCCGCCAGCACGGCTTCGACCTGCTTCAGCGGCGTCCCGGCGCGCGCGGTGAGCACGAGTTCGCAGGCATCATAGCTCACGATACCCCGGTGCGAGTGTGCAGCAAGACACGTACCCGATGTGGCACGGCCATAGAATGACTTACTGCCGCCGCCACTGATCTGCAGGGGTTCCCCGGAATGCATCGCAGCGCACACCAGCGCCCGCAGTTCCTTGCTGCTATCGTACGCGTCGTTCATGGTGCGCTCGGACTGTAATCGGCCATCACATCAGAAGCGCTCGAGGTCGGGAAACGGCAGATTGCCGCCGTGTACGTGCATGGCCCCGTGCTCGGCACAGCGCTGTAGCGTTGGCACCGCCTTGCCCGGGTTGAGCAATTCGTCGGGATCGAATGCGTGCTTCAGCGCATGGAACTGTGCGAGTGCGGATGCCGGAAACTGCATGCACATCTGATTGATTTTTTCGACGCCGACGCCATGTTCGCCGGTGATGGTGCCGCCGACCGTGACGCAAAGCTCCAGTATTCTGCCGCCGAGTTGTTCTACGCGGCCGAGGTCTCCCGGCTTGCTTGCGTCGTACAGAATCAGAGGGTGAAGATTGCCGTCGCCGGCGTGAAACACATTGGCGACCGCCAGTCCGGCATCAGCGGACATTTCACCGATGCGCCTGAGCACTTGCGCAAGGTGCTTGCGCGGGATCGTCCCGTCCATGCAGTAATAGTCGGGCGCAAGTCGTCCGACTGCGGGAAACGCTGCCTTGCGTCCGGCCCAAAAAAGGGTTCGCTCACGCTCGTCCCGGGCAGTGTGCGATTCCGTTGCGCCGCATTGTTTCAGAATTTCCCGCACCTGCAGGATTTGCTCGGAGACTTCCTCGTTCACTCCATCCAACTCGCACAGGAGGATTGCTGCAGCGTCTACCGGATAGCCGGCGTGCACGAACTGTTCGGCTGCACGGATAGCGAGATTGTCCATCATTTCGAGCCCGGCAGGGACGATTCCGGCCGCGATGATCGCGGCCACAGCATTGCCAGCATTTTCCACGTCGTCGAAGGCCGCAAGCACTACCTGAGCCCGTTCCGGGCGCGGCAGAAGCTTCACGGTAATTTCGACGATCACCCCGAGCAACCCTTCGGATCCGGTCATGAATGCAAGCAGATCGTATCCGGGCGCATCCAATGCCGCACCACCGACGGTGATGAGGCTGCCATCCATCGTAACAAATTGCAGCGACTGGATGTTGTGCACCGTCAGGCCGTACTTGAGACAATGTATGCCCCCGGCGTTTTCCGCAACGTTGCCACCGATGCTGCATGCGATCTGGGACGAAGGATCGGGAGCGTAATACAGGCCGAGAGGCGCGACCGCCTGGGATATGGCGAGATTGCGCACTCCGGGCTGGACACGCGCGGTGCGGTTGTTCTCGTCAATTTCGAGAATGCGGTTGAATTTCGCGAGTGACAGCAAAAGGCCGTTTGGGTCCGGCAGGGCACCGCCGGACAGACCGGTTCCGGCACCGCGCGCCACCACCGGCACACCGTGCTCGCGACATGCTGCCAGGGCTGCGCGAACCTGCTCGACGGTTTCAGGAAGCGCGACCAGCATCGGCAGTTCGCGGTAAGCCGAAAGCCCATCGCATTCGTAGGGGCGCAGATCCTCCTGTTCGGACAGCAGCGCCGCCGCCGGCAACACGCGCCGCAGCACAGCGATGAGTTCGCGCCGCTTGTGCGGCCGGACATCGATGATGGGGGTCGACATGGCAACTTCCCAAGTGGAATTGCGATCAGTAAAACACGACGGCGCCTGTCGGCCAAGTATCGCGCGTGATGTGCACGACCGGCAGATCGGCAGTGCGCACCGGCCGATCCTGCGAGCGGTGCCCGTGTCCCGGTCTGTGCTTGGTGTGCAGCGGGCGGTAACCCGGAAGTCGATCTGAACGTCGTAGAATACACAATTCTCAAGGGCCCATTGGGGGGAACGGGGGAATCGGTTTGCGTCTGACGCAGTCCGGACCGCCAACCACTCGCCCGTACACGGCCCAGAATGGAAAAAAATCCCGAATCAGGCAGAGCGTCCGAAGTTCAACGGCGCACATTGCCAGAGGAAGGGATGGATTGTGCCAGCCATGCCCCCCGGCGTAATCCGGTGATTTCCGGCACCGATTCCAGGCCCATTTTTCGGTCGGCTGTGAATAGAAATGGGAATGATTGACAACTGCAACACGGTTGCCTTAACATTACAAATAACAATCATTCGCATATAGATGAAGATCTGACTTCAATGAATATTTTGCTGAATCGTGTGTTTCCGGCCGTCCTGGCAGGGCTTGTTCTGTGTGGCAGTGCCCTGGCAGACGCGCCCAAGATCTCTCTTACCATCAAGGGCCAGAGATTTACACCCGACCAGATCCAGGTGCCGGCGCACACAAAAGTTGAAATTCTGGTTAAAAACGAGGACCGGTTTCCCGCGGAATTCGAGAGTGCCGACATGTCACGAGAGGTAGTGGTGCCAGGTACCAGCACGGTGAGTGTATTTGTCGGGCCGTTGTCGCCGGGCCGATACAACTTTTTCAATGACTTCAATCATGCGGCCCAAGGGTGGGTAGTCAGTACACCGCAGCCGTCCAAATAGCCGACCAGGAGGCCGCCGTGTTTGCCGCTGCTGTTATCGTATTCCGGGAAGTTCTCGAAGCCGCACTGATCATTTCCATCGTGCTCGGCGCCAGCCGGGGCGTCGCCGCGCGTGGCCGCTGGGTTGCTGCCGGTATCGTTGCAGGGATTGCCGGTGCCTGCACCGTCGCCGCTTTCGCGGATGTGATCGCCGGATCTTTCTCCAATGCTGGCCAACCGCTGCTCAATGCCGGGATTCTGCTCGCAGCGGTTTTGACGCTGTCCTGGCATAACATCTGGATGGCGAAGCACGGCCGTGCGCTGGCCACACAGGTAAAGGCGCTAGGCCATGACGTACAAACCGGTAGCAAGCCGCTGACAGCACTGATGGTGATCACGCTGACTGCCGTGATGCGCGAGGGGTCGGAAATCGTACTGTTTCTGTGGGCAATCGCTGCCGGCGGCGCCACCCGACTCGATATGTTGAGCGGCAGCGTCATCGGGCTCATGGCCGGCAGCCTGGTGGGTGTGCTGCTTTACCGCGGATTGCTGTCCATCCCGCTGCGCCACTTTTTCGGCGTTACCAGCTGGCTCATCCTGTTGCTCACAGCGGGACTTGCCTCCGAAGCGGCGGCCTTCCTCAACCAGGCGGGGCTGCTGCCCTCCCTGGGCCAGGGCCTGTGGAACAGCTCCGCGATCCTGAGCCAGGAGAGCGCGTTCGGGCAGTTGCTGCATATCCTTGCCGGCTACACGGCGCGGCCTTCCGGAATACAGCTCGTGTTTTATTTCACCACGCTGCTGGGGGTGTTTACGCTCATGCGCGTTGTCGGCCGGTCCATGCGTGTCGGCAGATCGCAGACTGTGCAGAAGGCCGAAGCCGTCAGTCAGCTTCCCCGATAAGAGAAGTCACATGTTTGGTTCATTGGGATCTTCCCCAAGGGAATTTTTTGTGCCGAAAATAGCTGAAACCGGAACCGGGTCAGTGCGGACTGTCTCCCGTGCGGGGGCAGAAGGGCGTCCCGGTCGCTGCACGATAGGCGCGCTGTGCCTGGGCATCATATTCGCCTGCAATATGGCGCATGCCGATGATCTCGTTGTGTACTCGCCTCATGTCGTGCAGGGCCAGTCGGAATTCGAATTCAGGGGAGACGTGATCCAGGACAGCTCTGCGGCCGTGAACAACACCAGCAACTACCAGGTTTCCGTGGCCCACGCCTTCAACAGCTGGTGGCGACCGGAGTTCTATCTGGCGGAATACCGGCATACGCCGGAGACGGGACAGCAGTCGCAGGGCTACGAGTTCGAGAACGTCTTCCAGCTTGCACCGACCGGTGAATACTGGGCCGATGCCGGCTTTCTCGCGTCCTATCATCACGCGCCCGGCGGACAGCCTGATGACGTCGAGTTTGGCCCACTGTTCGAACGCAGAGACCGGCGTCTGGTCAATGTTCTGAACCTCATCTGGGAGAAACAGGTGGGCGCCGGGGCGACCAGGGAATATGCGTTCCGTGCCGCATACAGCCTGCGCTACCAGTGGAAAGCCGCGTTGCAGCCGGGCTTCGAGACATACCTCCGTCCCCACGATCACGCGTATCAGGCTGGTCCGGTTGTGTACGGGGAGATCGCTAGCCGCGAAGGCAATGAGCTTGAATACAGCACTGGTGTGGTTCTTGGCATGAATCGCGATGCGCCGGATGCAACATGGCTGCTGCGCATGGAATACGAGTTCTTCTGAGTTTTGCAGCGGGCAGTCTGGTTCATCGGGCTAGCACCTCCCCTGCTATCGTTGCGCGTCCTGATTGGTACGACCGGCTCGGCGCTGGCCCGGATTGCAAAAACGCGCAGTACCTAAAGGAGGGCACGGACGTGCGGTTTGTTTCCGCGTGCCAATGACTCCCTGGACCTGCGCAGGCCTTTCAGGGGTGGACGAGCGTCTGTGATGCTGGCCCGGTTCATGGCGCAGGAGTCGAATAGCGCGAATGGATCGTGTCGATGGCGGCCAGTGTCTCGGCGTCCAGCTGGACGTTTACGCTGTCGATGTTGCGTTGAAGCTGTCCCATGCTCGTGGCGCCGATGATCGTCGAGCGAACGAACCAGCGTTGGCGCACGAAGCTGAGGGCCATCTGGTCGAGAGCAAGTCCCCGCTGTGCGGCGAGTTCGAGGTAGTCGGCGACCGCGAGCGCTACAGCTGGACGACGGTTTCTCGGTTGAAATTCCGGAAACAGGGTGAAACGGGCGCCGAGAGGCTGGGCGTCATTAAGATATTTACCGGAAAGCACGCCGCCGGCAAGCGGGCTGTAAGCGAGCAACGGCACGTTTTCGCGGTAACTCGCCTCGGCGAGATCCAGATCGAATTGGCGGCTTACCAGATTGTAGACATTCTGGATCGACACCGGTGTCGGTAGCCCGTGCTGGCGGGCCAGCATCGTGAACTGACATATACCCCATGCGCTTTCGTTTGACAGACCGTAATGACGGATCTTGCCGGCGCGCATCAGTTCGGCCATGGTCTCGATCTGCTCGAGGATAGGCACGGTCGGCCTCTCCTCACGAGGGTCAAAGGCGCTGGCACCGAAAATCTGCACGTTGCGGTCAGGCCAGTGAATCTGATACAGATCGATATAGTCGGTCTGCAGGCGTTGCAAGCTGTCGTGTACGGCTTCGAGGATGTTGGTACGCGCGACCGCCGTGCGCCCGCCCCGTAGCCAGTCACGGCGTCCGGGGCCGGCGATCTTGCTTGCGATGATCAGCTTGTCGCGCGCCTGGCGCCGCAGCCACGTCCCCAGATAGCGCTCAGTGCGACAGGCGGTCTCCGCGCATGGAGGGACTGGGTACATCTCGGCGGTATCGATGTAATTGATGCCGCGACTCAGCGCGTAGTCGAGCTGTTCGTGAGCGTCGCTTTCGGTATTTTGCTCACCCCAGGTCATGGTGCCGAGGCAGATCTCGGAAACCCGCAGGTCAGTACCGCCAATCTGGTTGTAGCGCATTGTTGTTTCCTCTTGAATCCAAAAGCACCCGCAATTGCGGAATGCCTGTCGTGAAGCCGAAAAATTTTCGGCGACCAGCTTAACCAAGCGGTTGCGGCGTGAAAAGGACGATCCGCGCAAAAATTGCGAAACGGCTGCGCGCATAGCATGGTGCCGTCCGAATCACGGCCGGCACAAAGTCCGAAGTGGTCGACTTCGGCAGATCTTATGAAAATCGGGTTATCCATGACAGGGTCGTATGGTGAAATCCGGATGCGGCCATCCCAAGTCGGCTCTCTGGTGGTCATCAACCAGAGCAAGCAATACCGGCTGCAGGTGGGCGACCTCATTGAGGCAGTAGCGGACGCTGTATTTGAGCCCGCGAGGACGAATGCTTCGGGCTTCTCGGAACCAATGGCAACGGCAAGTCTGCGGTGCTCAGGCGCATCCGCGGCTTCTGCTGAGCCGGGTTCTGTAAGCGATCGGAATTCATCGGCCGCGGGATCATCGCTGGGGCCGGCTAGCCCGAATCGGCCTCTCGGACTGGGACACCGCTGCGAAGTCCGGTATTGCCGGCCGCTGTCGGTTACCTCATGGCGGATACTGCCGGTCTGGTCAATTCCGGCGTGCCGGTTGCATCAGCTGCAGCCACTGGCGATACTTTAAAGTGAATTGCGGAAGCTGTAAGCGGCGGGGAACAGCGAAATGCCACTGGTCAATCTGTCCTCGTGCATCGATCCATCATTAATATAATATGTCACTGAAAATCATCCGATCACTGCCCCTAGGGGCCTACCGAAGCTGAAGTTAACGCATATGAAATACGCGATACCCGTGGTGATCATCCTGGTCCTGGGAGGGTTGGCTGGCGGTTTTTACTATTGGCGGACACACCAGTCGGTGGTAGTGGTCGCGGCGCCCGTGATGCCGCCCGCTCCGGGTGCAGCGCCGGCAAAGCCGCCGGAATCGAGTATCCACTATCCGGTTCCGAAGCCGGTGGTTCCGGCGGCGAAACCGCTGCCTCCGCTCGGCAAGAGTGATTGGGTGATGATGCATGTGCTCACGGGCTTTTTCGGCCGAGGATCGGTCGAAGAGCTGTTTGTTCCCAGGGACATTATCCATCGGTTTGTTGTGCTGGTGGACAGTCTGCCGCACAGGAAATTGCCCATGCGCTTCCGGCTTTTCAGGCCGGTGGCAGGGCGGTTCCTGGCAAGCGGTCCGGAAGATAGCCCGTTGCTGAGTCCGGACAATTACCGGCGCTACACGCCCTACGTGCTGATGGCTCAGGCGGTGAGCAGCCAGACTCTCGTTGCGACTTATATCCGCTTCTATCCCCTTCTTCAGCAGGAATACAAGAGACTCGGATACCCTCACGGTTACTTTAACGACCGCGTGGTGGCGGCAATCGACAACATGCTGGCGACTCCGGATGTTAGCGGGCCGATCAAGCTGGTCCAGCCTAATGTTCTGTATCAGTTCGCGGATCCAAGGCTCGAAGCGCTGTCGGCCGGACAGAAGGTCCTGTTGCGCATGGGTCCGGAGAATGCTGCCAGGATCAAGGCGAAGCTCGAGAAGATCCGCAGTGATCTGACCGGCCAGGTATCGAAGCACTAGTCTGTTCGCCGGTGCCGGTTTGCAGCGACTGCGGGTGCACGGCTGCGGCGGTTCCGGGGCGCCCCGGGTTCCCCGCCGGGGGGTTGCGATTCGGGGCCACCGAATCGTGGCAATATTCCACGACTTGCCGTGGCCATCGGAAGGCCGGGCAGCAGATGCCTGTTCCGGGAGGTGCTGCAACCATGCGCGGGGAGTTGCCATCCTGATCTTGGGACCTGCGCGGCCAAAAAAAGGGGGCGGTAATGGGCAAAGTCCGTCTGGAAGCCTTCAGCGATGGTGTGCTCGCCATTATCATCACGATCATGGTCCTGGGGCTGAGAGTACCGCATGGCGAGAAGCTGTCTGCTCTTAGCCCGCTGCTGCCTGTGTTCCTGAGCTATGTTCTCAGCTTTGTGTATATCGGAATTTATTGGAACAATCATCACCACTTGATGTACACGGTGAAAAAGGTGGGCGGCGGCATCTTGTGGGCCAACCTGCACCTGCTTTTCTGGCTATCGCTCTTTCCGTTCGCCACGGGATGGATGGGGGAAAACCACTTTTCACCGCTGCCAACGGCCTTGTACGGATCGGTACTGCTGATGGCGGCGCTGGCCTGGTTGTTCCTGCAGCATTCGATCATTGTCAGCCACGGCGAGGGCTCGCTGCTTGCGCAGGCCATAGGCGGAGACCTCAAAGGCAAATCGTCGCTGCTTTTCTATGCTGCGGCGATTCCCATAGCCTTCTTTCATCCCTGGATCTCCCAGATCTTGTTCGTGTTCGTTGCGCTCCTGTGGCTCATTCCGGATCGCCGCATCGAACGGCTGGTGGCGGAGCGCCGGTTTTGAATGCATTCAACAGCGCTGCCGCCCCCGGACCGCAGGACAGCAGCGCCCGTGCTGCGTGTTTCCTGGTTCGGGGACTCCAGCCGGATTGCGACGCCACCGCAAAGACCTAGCCTGGCCAGGCGCAGTCGGTATCGATGCCCGGTGTTGGGATTTTCGGGTGCGCAGGCTGTAAACGCGGCCGGTGTGGCGGCAGGTCCTCGGCATGAAGCCCGCACCGGACTGGGATCGGTTCGCTAAGCGGAAAACAGAATCTCGAGGTCTTCGGCAGTAAGCGCCGGCGTCTGGCCGGTGTCCTTTCCATAGACCGCATCCGCCAGCGCTTGCTTGCGCGACTGGAGTGCGGCGATCTTCTCCTCGACAGTACCCTGTGTGACGAGTTTGTAGACGAACACATTCTTGTCCTGTCCGATACGGTGTGCCCGGTCGCTGGCCTGTCGTTCTACCGCCGGGTTCCACCAGGGATCATAGTGGATCACCGTATCCGCGGCAGTCAGGTTCAGACCAGTGCCGCCGGCCTTGAGACTGATAAGAAACAGTGGTACGGCGCCGGCCTGAAAGCGATCGACCTGGGCGGCGCGGTCGCGCGTTTCGCCGGTAAGCAGCGCATAGGGGATCTTGCGCAAAACAAGCTCCTTCTCGATCAGCGCGAGCATGCTCGTAAACTGGGAAAAAAGCAGAACGCGCCGGCCCTCCTCAAGCAGTTCGGGCAGCATGTCCATGAGAAAATCGAGTTTGGCCGACTTGCCCACCTTTCTGGCGACGTCTAGTTTCACCAGGCGCGGGTCACAGCACACCTGTCTGAGCTTCAGCAGCGCATCGAGAATGATGATCTGGCTGCGCGCGAGTCCCTTGCGGGCGATTTCCTGCCGAACCTTTTCGTTCATTGAGAGGCGAATGCTCTCGTACAGATCGCGTTGCGCCCCTTCGAGATCGACAGTGCGGATAATCTCGGTCTTCGGCGGCAACTCCGTGGCAACCTGTTCCTTCGTGCGTCTCAGCATGAAGGGTGCGATGCGCCGCGCCAGCGCCGCGCGCCGCGTCTCGTCGCCGTGTTTTTCGATGGGTGTGCGATACAGGCGGCGGAAACGTCGTTCGTCTCCGAGAAGGCCCGGCATGAGAAAGTGGAAAAGAGACCAGAGTTCCCCCAAGTGGTTCTCCATCGGAGTACCAGTCAGGCACAGCCGCTGGCGGGTCTTCAGGCTGCGTGCGATCTGCGCCGCCTTGGCCTTGGGATTCTTTATCGCCTGCGCCTCGTCGAGCACTACAACGTGGTATTCCTGTGCAGCCACGGCCTCCGCATCCCTGGGCAGCAGAGCGTAGGTAGTGAGTACGAGATCGTGGCCGGCGATGCGGTTGAAGCGGTCATGGCGGGTGCTTCCGTGCAGCGTGAGTACCCTGAGGTCTGGCGTGAATTGCTGTGCCTCGCGGCACCAGTTGGCCATGAGACTGGTGGGCGCCACGACGAGCGCTGGGCGGTCTAGGCGGCCGGACTCCTTCTCGGACTGAAGGTAGGCAAGGGTCTGAACAGTCTTACCGAGCCCCATGTCGTCCGCCAGTATCCCGCCAAAGTCGTATTCACGGAGGAACGCGAGCCAGTTCAGTCCCGCGCGCTGGTATGATCGCAGGTGTGCGCGAAGCCCTGCAGGGGGCATTACTTCCTGTATGCCGTTGAAGTCGTGCAGCTTTTGTGCGAGCGCGCGCAGTTTTTCTGGTACCGACCACTGCAGCGGAGCGCCAAGACCGGCTTCGAGCGCGCCGAGCACTCCGACCTGCGCGCGCGCGAGCCTGAGACGACCGTTGGCGTCGAGCGGTGCTTCGTCGTAGAGCTCGATGAGTGCGCTAAGCAGCGTCCGCACGCGTCCATATGGTATCGGCAGCAGACGTCCGTCGGCGAGACGCGCGATTACCTGGTCGTTGTCGCCGCGCCCGATCAGCGCCTGCCGTCCGAAGCGATGGGACCGCAGCCAATCGACCAGCAGCGGAAGCAGGTTGACGTGCCTGCCGTCCAGTGAAATACCGAGTTCGAGTCCGAACCAGTCATTGCCGCCTCCGCCGGAGTCAAGAGCGGCGAACCACTCCGCTTCGGATTCGACTACGCGATAGGGATAATTGGAATCCATCTCGATGCGCCAGCCCGCCGCCCGCAGTGCCGGCACGCGGTCGAGGCTGAAATGGAGCAGAGCTGCGTCGCGATCATCGTCTTTGTCCAGAATGAACGCATGCCGCAACCGCTTGGGCAGGGCACCTGGGAAGGGCAGTTCGGCGAGCGGAACGAATCCGCAATCGCCCAGCGTCTCCAGTGCCCGCGCCTCGACTCTGATGTCCCGTCCGATGCGCAGCAGCTTCCCGCCTTCGACACGGGTACGGTACTCGCCAGCTTCTCCTGCCGCTATGCGTGTGCCGGCATAGTCGAACGAAAGTACGGCTAGGGAAACATCAAAGTGCGTAACGCCGTGCTGCCATTGATGGACATGGCTGACAGGAAGGCGATCGCTGAAGAGACGCAGAACCGGAACCGGTGCCGGACGTTCGATCCCGGCATTTTCAAAAACCAACGGCAGCGCCGGTGAGCCCTCGCTGAAATACCGGCGCAATGCCGCATGTGCCGCCTCCGCTTCTTCCGGCGCAAGTTCGGGAGCCGTGAAAAGCTCCTCGGCAAAGGTATCCCCGAGACCGGTCTTGAGCGGACCGCATTGCGCGTGCACGCTATCCACGAACCACGGCGGATTGACCGGAAGCACATCGTCGATGCCGGGATCCGTCAGACAGATGAGCCGCTGGCGGCCTTCCGGGTCGGTGCGCCAGGCAGGCGTGCCCGCGCGCGGTTCGCCCGGCACAAGCGGCGGCGTATCCTTGTTTCTCCAGTGACAGCGGCCTGTCGCGATCATGCTTGCGAGCACATGCGCACCGGCGCTTCCGCGCAACGGATAGGTGCCGAATCCCACACCGCCCTGACCCGTGCGTAACGTCTCGAGCCAGCGCAGCAGGTCGCGGTCAGCTTCCGTTACGAAGCGGGCATGACTCTGCAGCCCACCGCTCCAGCGTTCTGCTTTGCCGTACCCGCCATTCTTGAGCGGACGCACGAGCAGGATATCCACTGCAGCGCGCGTCGTATTGCGGAGCCGTTCGAGCTTAAGCAGATACAGGAGCCTTTCCGGGGTTTGCGGCGCTGCTGGGCTTGCAGCGCCGCGTGCCGTGCGGGCCATGGCGTCGATCCAGGGCTGCAGCGCAGCGTTTGGCACAGCCTGCGATGATGCCGGACCGAACGTATGTGGATGGTCGTAATGGCCGGTTTCGTCGCTGGCCAGGGCTTCAAGCAGTATGGCGGCCACGTGCTTACAGTTGTGCGCCATGGGACAGGAGCAATGGCCGCGAATCGTGGGGCGCCCGGTGTGGCCGGGCGTGATTTGCACTTCCACCGTGTAGGGTCCGGCCGCCGTTCCCTGGACTTGTCCGGAGATGGCAAGTCCACCATCCGATACCTCCATTGCGCGCACGCGAGCCTGGTCCCGGTATTCCTCTCCGCGAAGGAAAGCGCCGGACGTGAACTGCTGGCGCAGGTCAATTCGCGTGTAAGGGAGCATCGAGTGTGTCCAGGCCGGTCCTGTGTGGATCGAAATCCCTGATCTTACCAGAGATGGCGATCACGCCGGGCGACCGCAAACGCGCGCGCAGTCCCGACTGCCCGGGTTTGTTCCGGCCGCACGGCAAACCGGCGAGTATCGGCCGGACGAAGCAGCCTGGTTTGTTGGCAGATTATCCTCATCGCGCTCTGGCAGCACCGGACGTGAAATTCTCGCTGACTCTTCGCCAGGAAAAAAGTGCGCGTTGAGTCGTGACGACGCAATTTTTGCTGTCTATCCAATCGGTTTTTGGGTGCAGCATGTCCGCCAACGCCGTCATAGCGGGCATGAACCCTCAGGTCGCGGACGCGAGGGCAGCCGTCGAACTGGCAAATCGGCTTGGTGGCCCCACAAAATTCCGGAGGATTTGGCCCATGTGCCAGTAGTGACAGGGCTGGAAGGAGGCTCTTCCTCAGCGTTAATTGGGTCAGGCTCCGAATCCGGAGCTGTGGCGGATTCAGACGGGGTCTCGAAACTACGGCAGAAGCGCAGGCCCTCACTCGGCAAATTCTGTGGGCGGTCAGTCGGCCCCCATGGCTTGGTGCACATGCCGGCGCCTTGCAATTAAAACAATTGTTTGATACATACGTTTTAAACGTCCATTATGCGCTACGGCTTGCGATGGTCACGCTTTCAAATGAGCACGAATCGGATACGCGGCAACGGCTTATCGAGGCTGCGGCCGGCATGTTTGTCGAACAGGGTTTCAACGCGGCCAAGGTGCGCGACATTGTGGCGCATGCCGGAGCCAACATTGCCGCAGTGAATTATCATTTCGGAAGCAAGGAAGGGCTTTACGCGGCCGTAATCCAGTACCATTCCGCGCAGGCAATCGAAGTACTGTCTCAGCAAGCCGGCGACGATGGCGGACGCACGCCTGCGGCACGGTTGCATGATTACGTCCGTACTTTTCTCAAGCGGCTGCTCACGCAGACTCCGCAATTCACCATGAGCAAGCTCGTCGCACGGGAGATGGTCGAGCCCACAGCGGCATTCGGTCTGATCATCGAAAAGTTTGTCTGGCCCCAGTACCACGCGCTCCAGGCCATTGTCCGCACGATTGCGGGCGAGAAGCTGTCTGAGGAGCTCGTGCGCCGCTGCTGCCTGAGCATCGTCGGACAATGCCTTTACTACCAGTTTGCGCGTCAGGTCGTGGCGTGTCTGGATCCCGAATTCGGGTACGGTCCGGCAGATGTCGAGCGCCTGGCAGAGCATGTGGTTGCGTTTTCTCTGGGCGGCATACGCCAGTCGGTGCGAACTCACGCAGGCGAAGCGCAGAAATCGCATTCCGGACACGTTAACGACAGATGAGACGCTCCAGAGGCTTAGGCTACCGGCTAGCCGGCGTCGCGCTTGTCGCGGCGGTGTCGGCCGTGGCCGGCTGCGCATTCGTGCCGTCCCGCAATGTCCAGGCACTGCCTTCGGCAGCATCCTATCCGATGACCAAAAGCGTGACACAGGCGCTGGCATCGCCCGAATTCCGCCGCGGCCGCTGGCCAGCGGATGACTGGTGGACCGGCTTCGGCGATGCACAACTCGATTCCCTCATCGCCGCAGCGCTCGCGAGGAATCCGGATCTGGATATTGCCCGGTCACGGCTGATCTTGGCCCGGCAGGCAGTCGCCGTGGCGCGTTCCGGCCTGCTACCGGACCTCGGAGCAAGCGCGTCGGTGACGCGCGAAAAGTTCAGCGCGAACGGCCTGTTTCCGCCGCCGTTTGCAGGCGCCACCTATAACCAGGGTCAGATTTCCCTCGATTTCGGATATCACCTGGATTTGTGGGGCAGGGCGCGCGACGAGTTCCGGGCGCGCCTGGGTGAGGCCAGAGCTGCAGCGGCCCAAGCCGCCGAGGCACGGCTCATCATTACGACCGCAGTGGCAAGCGCCTACTTCCAGCTGCAGGGAGACCTGGCACGCCTGCAGGTCACCGGTGAGGGGCTTGCACAGCGCAAGGCCTTCGAGCGGTTGGTCAGCCTGCGTGCTGCAAACGGGCTGGAAACGCAGCTTGCCGTCAAGCAGGCACAGGCGGATGTCGCGTCGGTCGAAGCGAATATCCTCAGGCTGCAGAATGCCGTGGCCGGCGACAAGCATGCACTTGCCGCGCTGATTGGGGAGGGCCCGGATGCGGCGAGCAGGATCCAAGCCCCCACCAGCTATTTCGACAGGCCTTTTCCGGTTCCTGCTGGGCTGTCAGTGGATCTGCTCGCGCGCCGTCCGGACATCATGGTCCGGCGCTGGCAGGTCGAGGCGGCGGCGCAGGAGATCGGTGCAGCGCGCGCCGGATTTTATCCGAACATAAGTCTCACCGCCCAGATCGGCAAGCAGAGTGTCGAACTGAGCCAGTTGTTCGATCCGGGCAGTGATTTCGCGCTCGTGGGTCCAGCGATACATCTTCCCATTTTTGAAGGCGGGCGCCTGCGTGCGGCGCTCAACGCGCGTTACGCGCAATACGACATCGCGGTCGACCGGTATCGTCGTGCGCTGATCGGCGCCGCACGCGACGTCGCTGATCGTATGGCAACAGTAGAGTCGGTCACGCAGGAGCTCGCACGGCAGACCGAGGCGCGCCAGGCCAGTGAGGATGCATACCATCTCGCGATGCTGCGCTACAGATCCGGACTGACCGATTACCTGACGGTTCTCCTGGTTCAGCAGGACGTACTTCGGCAGCGCGACATCGAGGCGGGGCTGCGCGCGCAGCGTCTGCAGGCGGTGCTGGCCCTGATCAAGGCATTGGGCGGGGGTTACGGACAAGTCCGCAGGAGTCCCGCATCGTCCGTAAGAATCAGGAGACAGTCATGAGTGACCGCATCGACGACAGCCCGTCGCAGACTGTTGAGACGGGCAGAAACAGCCGGCGCAAGCAGATGCTCTGGCGGCTCGCCACGGTGTTCGTGCTGCTGGCAGCGGGCTTTGGCGCGTACTGGTGGTTCATAGGCCGGTTTGCCGACACCACTGACGATGCCTATGTCGGCGGCAACGTGGTCGGGGTAAGCCCTCAGGTCGCTGGCACGGTGGTGGCCATCGATGCGGATACGACCGACCTGGTGCGGCGGGGCCAGCCCCTCGTGGAGCTGGATGACACCGATACCCGCATTGCTTTGGATCGGGCGGAGGCCGTTCTGGCTCAAACCGTGCGTCAGGTACGGCAGATGTTCGACAATGTCCGGCGGCTGAGGGCAACGGTCAGTCTGCGCGAAGTCGAACTTGCCCGCAGCAAGGAGGATCTGGCCCGGCGTGAGACTCTCATCGCATCCCATGCGGTGTCTCGCGAGGATTTCGAGCATGCAAGGATCGCCTACGAAGGTGCGCAGGCGGCGCTGCGCGTCGCGCAGCATGAACTGCAGTCTGCCCTGGCTCTGGTCAAGGGCTCCACGGTCGAACATCACCCGCTCGTCGAGGAGGCCAAGGCCCGCCTGCGCGAAGCCTATGTCGCCTGGGCACGTCACCTGGTGCCGGCGCCCGTCACCGGGTATGTGGCGAAACGCAGTGCACAGTTGGGGGAGCGTGTCGCACCGGGCATGCTCCTGATGGCAGTTGTGCCCCTCAATGAGATCTGGGTGGACGCCAACTTCAAGGAAGACCAGCTTTCGGACATTCGCCTGGGGCAGCCTGCAACAATGACCTCAGATCTGTACGGCAGTTCGGTGGTCTACCATGGCAAGGTCCTGGGAATCGGTGCCGGAACCGGCAGCTCGTTCGAGCTTCTGCCGCCGCAGAACGCCAGCGGCAACTGGATCAAGATTGTCCAGCGTGTGCCGGTGCGGGTCAGCCTCGATCCGCAGGAATTGGTGAAGCATCCACTGCGCATCGGACTGTCCATGAAGGTATCGATCGACATCCATAATCGTTCCGGCGAAACCCTGGCGCGCAGGCCTACCGGAAAGGTTGTTTACAGTACACCTGTCTACACCGGTAGTACCGCGGGGGCTGAGAGACTGATACTCCGTATCATCAGGGCCAACGACCCTGGTGCTGGGCACATCGCAGACGGTTTGCGGAGATAGACCATGCCGGCGCAAATGCAGCCACCGCCGCCGCAGGGGGGTGTTCTGGCGCTTATGACCCTGGCGCTGTCTCTGGGCACGTTCATGCAGGTGCTGGATACTTCCATTGCCAACGTCTCGATCCCCGCCATCGCCGGCGATCTCGGATCCAGTCCGGACCAGGGAGCCTGGGTCATCACCTCGTTTGCCGTAAGCAATGCGATCATGTTGCCGCTTACCGGCTGGCTGGCGAGACGGTTCGGGGAGGTGAAGCTGTTTGTAGTGGCCACAACGCTTTTTACCATTGCCTCGTGGGCCTGCGGATTGGCCCCCAATCTGCCCACGCTCATCGCGTTCCGTGTCTGTCAGGGCGCTGTGGCGGGTCCCATGATTCCGCTTTCTCAGAGTCTGCTGCTTGCAAATTATCCGGATCACAAAAAGGGTATGGCGCTGGCGCTTTGGTCCATGACTGTGGTCATTGCGCCGATCTTCGGCCCGATAATGGGGGGATGGATAACCGACAATATCAGCTGGCCGTGGATTTTCTACATCAACATTCCAGTCGGGATGTTTTCGGCCTTTGTGACCTGGCAGATCCTGCGCAAGCGGGAAACGCCCATCGTCAGGCGTCCAATCGATGCCGTTGGCCTAGTTCTGCTGGCCACCGGTGTAGGATCGCTGCAGATTCTGCTCGACAAGGGCAACGAGCTGGGGTGGTTCGGATCGTCTTTTATCGTCACCCTGGCAGCGATTTCCACCGTCGCGCTCAGCTTCTTCATTGTCTGGGAACTGACCGAGGAACATCCGGTGGTGGATTTGCACCTCTTTCTGAACCGCAACTTTACCGTCGGAGTCATTGCAGTCAGCCTCGGCTATATGACCTTTTTTGGCAACGTGGTCATATTTCCGCTGTGGCTGCAGACTCAGATGAACTATACCGCGACCTGGGCCGGACTGGCGGCGGCTCCCATAGGGTTACTGTCGGTCGTTCTCTCGCCGGTTGTCGGACGCATTCTCCATCGTGTGGACCTGCGGATCCTGACGACCTTCAGTTTTCTGGTTTTCGCCGGAGTCTCGTTCTGGACGAGCCATTTCAACACTAACGTGAGCTACTATGAGCTGTTCATGCCTCGTTTCATACAGGGAATCGGCATGGCGTTCTTTTTCATTCCGCTCGCCAGCATGAGCCTCTCCGGGTTGCGCGCCGACCAGTTTGCCAGTGCCGCGGGTCTGTCCAACTTTCTGCGCATCCTTGCAGGCAGTTTCGGCACCTCGCTCAGCATCACCCTGTGGGAGCGCCGCAGCATTCTGCACTATAGCCAGCTTATCGAGCATATTTCGGCGTTCAGCCCGATCAGTGTGCGGGCGCTGCAACACCTGAAGCAGCTTGGTTTGGCAGCTGGCGGGGCGCTTGATCTTTTGAGCGGATTGGTCACCCAGCAGGCGGTGATGATCGCGACCGACGAGCTGTTCTGGCTCTCGGGCGTGATTTTTCTCGGGCTTATCGTGGTTGTATGGTTTGCGCGTCCGCCATTTGCGGCGGCGGGTGGTTCAGGCGGAGAGCATTGACCGGGCCAGCCTGGACGATACGCGAAACGTAATGGCCTGGGAGCGGTCTATAGGAAAACGATATGCGGGATGGGGTCAAGACCGATGATTGAGGCGATAAGACGGTTTCTGGAGGAAAGCCTGCCGGCCGATGGCCGCAGGACGAAGCACGATGATTTGCAGCTGGCCGCCGCCGCATTGCTTATCGAGGTCATGTCAGCCGATTATCGCGAGGAAGAATCCGAACGCGCGGCGATTGTGCGCGCAGTCGGCACGTTATTCGGACTCACTCCGCAGGAAGGGACGCGGCTGGTGGATCGGGCCCAGGAGGAGCTGCGTCATGCCACCGACGACTACGAGTTCACGTCACAAATCAACCGGGGCTTCTCGGCGCAACAGAAGGAGGCGCTCATGGAGGCACTGTGGCAGGTTGCCTATGCCGACGGTGACATCGATATGTACGAACGCCACTATCTGGGCAAGCTCGCGGAGCTTCTCTATATTCCCCGGTCGAGCTTCATCTGTGCCAAGCTGCGTGTCTGCGGCGCGTCTGACGGGCGCTAGCGCCCGGCGGCCGGGCTTGGCTGCCTCTTCCGGCGATGCCAGTCGCTCTATCGGTTGCCGGTGCGAACTTCAGTCGCAGGGCTGGACCCCGTCGGAATTTCGGGCCCGCGACTCCGGAAGCACGCATCGTTTACAGGCGACGCGCCTTTCCGGATGGCGGTCGGACCCCGGGGAGTGACCTCATCCGGGCACCGGATGTCCGGTGGACCGCGCTGGACGCGTCAGGGACGTCTCGAGGCATGCAGTTCCTTGTCCGAGTCGGACAAACAGATTCAGCGTAGCGCTGTGCACGGAAAACCCGGCACTGCCAGCGTGAAGGCACGATCGTGAACGGGTGGCGTTTCAGAGCCAACCGCGGATCTGCCGGCTTGACCGCATTTTGCTTGCCGGGCTACCGTATGCAACCGTTGATTGAATGCCGTCCGGGATTCTCTGGGTGCGGGGCAGCGCATCTCGATCACAAACGGCCGTTTTCCGGACCTGAGGACAGAACCGTAGTCTCACAGGCCAATGTCAGGGATTTTTCGCGCTGGTGTTGAATGTTGCCGCATATCGCTTGGTTTGACGAATCCAGATCCGGGCCCGCAGCCTCCGCAAACCCGGTGCCGGCGAATATGCCAGTGCGCGTTAATGCGGCGACGCGGGTCGCACGCCTGTTCACGCTGCTCGTTCTCGCTGTTTCCCCGGTCGTTGGGGCGAAAAGCCTGCCACCCCCGCATCTGCCCGGACCGGTAGCAGCGGCGCTGCGGCGCTACGACATGTCTGCGCGTGGCCTCAGCATCGTAGTCCGGCCAGTCGATGGTTCCAGGGCGCTGCTGGATTTCAATGCGGAGGTACCACGCAGCCCCGCGTCTACGCTCAAGCTTCTGACCACCCTCGTTTCGCTCGAGAAACTGGGTCCGGCATACACCTGGAAGACCGCGGCCTATGGAGGCGGGCCTGTGCGTAGCGGGCGACTGGAAGGCAATCTGTACCTAAAGGGCTATGGCAACCCCGATCTGGTCATCGAGGATTTCTGGCGTTTTCTGCATGGCCTGCGCGAGTCCGGGATCCGGAGCATCGGTGGAGACCTGGTGCTGGATCGCAGCTACTTCGCGCCGGCGACCTCGACGCCGGGGGAATTCGATGGCCATCCCTTGCGTCCGTACAACGTTCTGCCCAGTGCATTGCTGGTGAATTTCCAGGCAGTCAGGATCCGGTTTTTTCCTCAGCCCCAGCGCCACCGGGTCCGCATCGTCGCTGATCCGCTGCCTGACAGGTTGCGTATCGTCAATCACGTGCGCCTCGTTTCTGGCCCCTGTTTGGGCGGTGCACGCGGTGTTGCCATGCGCGAGGTGCGCTCGCGCTACGGCAAGCAGGTGATCTTCAGCGGCGATTATGCGGCTGCGTGCGGGCAGGGCGACCGCTACCGGGTGCTGTCGGATCCCCGTGATTACATAGGCGGCATTTTTCGCGAACTGTGGACGGAAATGGGCGGGCACTTTTCGGGGCACGTGCGCTTTGGGCGCGTACCACCGTCGGCGCGTCTCCTGTACACGGGACAGTCGCCGCCCCTGGCGGAGGTGATCCGCTCCATCAACAAGTACAGCAACAACGTGATGGCGCGCCAGCTTTTGCTTACCCTCGGAGCGAAGTTCGTGCAGACGCCCGGAACCATCGAAGGTGGAGACCAGGTAGTGCGCGCGTGGCTTTCCGAAAACGGCATGTCATTTCCGGAATTGATCGTAGGCAACGGCTCCGGACTGTCGCGTCGCGCACGGATCTCGGCGGCCCACCTTGCGGACGTGCTGGTTGCCGCCTACAACGGTCCGGATATGCCCGAGTTCTTTGCCTCGCTTCCCATCCTGTCTGTGGACGGAACCATGAAGGACAGGCTCGACGGCAGCAAGCTGGCAGGACGTGCGCACCTCAAGACCGGTAGCCTCGATGGCGTGCGCGGCACAGCCGGAATCATGCTCGATTCCAAGGGTCGGCGCATGGTGGTGGTTTGCCTGCAGAATGACCCGCGCGCCGATACAGCGTCCGGAGAGGCAGTGCAGAATGCGCTGCTCGAATGGATCTATCATCGCCTATGATCCGGCCACGGGCAAATCCGGCGGATCTGCACAAGCAGTGCGCATGATGCGCCAGGTACTTGAGGAATCCCGTGTGCATCCCGCGATTCGGGAGAAGATTTCCTCGAATCACCGGGACCTTGTCGACGCGGTGGCGACGGCGGCGGCGCGCCATCCGGTGGTTATCGTGGGTATGGCACGAAACCCGTTTTGCCGCCGTGCCTGCCGGATGCTCGACGAGCGCGGGGTGGCATACGTGTATCTCGAGTATGGAGGCTACTTCAGTCACTGGCGCCGGCGCAATGCCCTGAAGATGTGGACCGGATGGCCAACCTTTCCGATGGTGTTCGTGCGCGGCCAGCTGGTCGGCGGAGCACAGGACCTCTCTGCGCTGCTCGGTAGCGGCGAGTTCGAGAAGCTGCTCGCAGGCACAGTAGCGTGATGCCGCCTTGCCTGCGGTGGCCAGGTGCAGACCTGGCTCAGCGCACGCGGTTGCGCAGCCGGCCGATCCCCTGCACTTCGCACTCGACCAGATCTCCCTGCTTGAGAAACTCAGGAGGGTTGCGCACGAAGCCGACGCCGCCCGGTGTCCCAGTGGAAATGATGTCGCCCGGTTCGAGCGGCATGCCGAGTGACAGAATCGACAGCACTCTGGCAACGTCGAATACCTGGTAGTGAGTGCTGGAAGACTGCTTGATCTCGCCATTCACCCAGGTCCGCAATTCCAGCGCCTGCGGATCCGGAATCTCGTCGGCAGTGACGATCACGGGACCCATGGGGCACGTGCCGTCCAGACTTTTGCCGAGGAAGTACTGTTTGTGGCGGAACTGCAGATCACGTGCCGAGATGTCGTTTATGACCGTGTAACCGAACACGTGACGCAGCGCGTCCGCGACCGGAATCCGACGGCCACCAAT
The DNA here is from genome assembly GCA_021819085.1 of Pseudomonadota bacterium. GTDB lineage: Bacteria > Pseudomonadota > Gammaproteobacteria > Acidiferrobacterales > UBA6901 > JAJYCY01. The sequence goes on from JAKASJ010000024.1 coordinate 40,782, forward strand.
GCCTACGATGACTGCAAGCTCAACTTCCCAGTCGAGCTGAGTGGTGAGATCCGGATTCCACGGGATATCGCCGTAGGGGCCATTGATGCTGGTTGTGTTTTTGGTGAACACAACCGGATGTTCCGGGATTTCCGCAACGCGTGCGCCCGTGCTTTCTCGCACATGGTCGGCGTAATTCCAGCCCAGACACATTATGTTCTTGCGCGGTTGTGGAATCGGAGCGCAGAGCTCCACCGCAGACAGCGGTACCCGTTCGTCGATTGCGCGATCCGGATCTGACGCCAGTGCCGACCACAGCTCCGGGCCGGCGTCGATCAGTGCGAGCATCGTCCGTGGCCACCCGTCACGGGCGGAAATCAGGCCGGCGCTATCCCCCGTGACGACCCCGACCCGTTCCGCGCCCCTGTAGCGGCAGCTAATGAGGTGCATAAGGCGATTCCAGTGTTGGGGTCTGTAATCATATCAAGCCTGTGCGCAGTGGCCAGTGCCGGCTGCTCCTGTGTGCATTCCGCAGCGGCTTGCGACGTCTTGCCAGCAAGTGCTGCACGAGAACCGAATGTCGGCGGCTCCCGGCCCGGGTGCTGCGGCTTTGCGGCCATGGAAGTCCTGCCGGCTGATGGGGTATTTGCGTTGTTCATGCCGCGACGGCAGCAGTCGCACTGCTGTCGTGTCCCGCATTCGAACGGTGTCCAGGCCGATGAAACCGTTGGAAACCGGGAGTTTCCTCTTCGGGGTCATGGGAGGCGGCCATACATGTCCGTATAATGCGTGGGCAAACCCGCCCTCAGTGACGTCGAAGCTATGAATATGAAACACCGCACCGGACACCGCACTGCATCGGACTACATCACTCCCGAGGGATGGAAACGTCTGAACGACGAGCTGGCATGTCTTTGGCGGGTCAAGCGTCCCCAGGTCACCCAGGCGGTTGCCGATGCCGCTGCCCTCGGAGACCGCTCGGAAAATGCCGAATACATTTACGGCAAGAAGCAGCTGCGGGAAATTGACCGCCGCATCCGCTTTCTCGCCAAACGGCTTGACCAGTTGGTCGTGGTGGAGCGCAAGCCTGATAACTGTGCCCGCGTCTACTTCGGGGCATGGGTTCGCCTTGAAGATGAAACAGGCGGCATCTGCACCTACCGCATCGTGGGTCCCGATGAATTCGATCCGCAGCAGGGCCTGATCAGCGTGGAGGCACCGCTTGCTCGCGCCCTGATGAACAAGACCGAAGGTGACGAGGTTGTCGTCTTGCTGCCGAGCGGCAAGGCGGAGTTTGTGATCACGGAAATCCGCTACGAACCTCCAGGCGTCAGGACAGATCGGCATCCGGGATAAATTGCCGTCGGCACGCCGTAGTTCGTCCCATTACCGCATCAATTCGCTCGCCTTTCGGTAGGCGAGCTGAGCGCCGGCCGAATCGCCGCTCTGTTCCCGTGCCTTGCCTATGATGCGCCAGTCTTGCGACATCAGCGCCTTGTCCGTTCCGGACAAGGCGTTGGCACGCTGTGCGAGCGTCTCTGCCTGCCGGTATCGGCCCTGGGCAAGGCGCACGCGAGCGAGCGCTTGCCAAAGGCCGGCATTGCGCGGCTCGATGCGCAGTGCGCGCTCGAGTGTCGCGTCTGCAGCGGAAAGATTGCCAACCCGCCGGTCCTGGCGCGCCGTGTTGAACAGTGATACGACCGCCACATTGCCTGAATCCAAGGAGGACCCGGGAGCCGGTTGCAGCAAGGTGCAGGCGTTCAGAAGCAGTGCCAGTGCCGAAAGTAGGGGCATCAGTGGACGCAGCGCCCTCATCAGGCTTTTCTCCGAGATCCGGCCATATCCGATTCTAAAAAGGCTGAGGCATAACTTCCGCGGTAAGTCATCGGACCTCTTGGCTTTCTTTGTGCCTGCTGCAAGACTGCTACGTTATATCCCCGAATGGTGCCCGAACAGTCGCTGGAACCAGGTCTTCAGCACCCTGATAGGCGAGTGGGAGACGCAAGGCGCCGATTGAACCGGCGCCGACCCACGGATGAATGGGATCCGGACTGCTCCCCGGCAGCCCGAATCGGCTCGCAGTCCCGTTGCCGGATCAACCCACGCCATGTCAACGTCAGTCGGACGCGGCGGATTCAGTGGCTCCGGGTCAATCTGGGCCATGGTTTTGCCCCACACGGTCATTGCGCCGGTGGCACCGGTTAAGCCCGTCGGCTTGTCGTCGTCGCGGCCGACCCATACCACGGCCACGTGATCGCCGGTGAAGCCGGCGAACCAGCTGTCGCGCAGATCCTGGGTGGTGCCGGTCTTGCCGGCCGCATGCAGATCCGGCGAAATGTACTGTGCGAGTCCAGCAGCCGTGCCGTGGTTCACGACGCCCTGAAGGGCATAGGTGAGAAGGTAAACCGGGCCGGGTGGAACAACCTGGGTCACTTTCAGGGAGAAACGCTGCAGCGGGTGTCCACCGGCATCCAGCACGTCGCGAACCGCGCGCAGCGGCACGCGAAATCCACCGTTCGCCAAGGTCTGGTACATCTGGGCCACTTCGATCGGCGTCAGGCTGTCGGCTCCGAGAAGACTCGCCTGATACTCCGGCAGGGCGTGCCTGATTCCGAGCTCGTGTATGGTATTCATGACCGCCGGAAGTCCCAGACTGAGCCCCAGGCGCACGGTGGCGACATTGTAGGAATTGGCGAGTGCCGTAGGTAATGGCACCAGGCCGTGAAAGCGGCGGTCGTAATTCCTGGGAGCCCAGATTACCCCTCGGCTCTCCTTGACGGTAAGCGGGGTGTCCTCCAGCAGCGTGGCAAGCGTGTAGCTGCCCGGCTGCTCGAGTGCTGTGAGGTAGATCGCAGGCTTGATGAGGGATCCTACCGGACGAAAGGCATCCAACGCGCGATCGAATCCCTCGAATTGGGGATCACGTCCTCCCACGATCGCCTGCACCTCGCCGGTCTGTGAATTGGTGACGACTACCGCACCCTCCAGTGAATCAGCGGGAAGGTGTTGCTCAGTTTCGAGTCGCGCAAGGCGTGTGGTGAGTGCATGCTCGGCCGCAACCTCTACCTCGGGATCGAGAGTCGTGATGACCCGCAGACCTGCCGAGTGCAGCTCGTTTGCGGGGTAATCGCGCAGCAACTGGCGGCGCACCAGGTCGAGAAATGCCGGATACGGTGACGCGGACAGAGGTGGCGCCACCGCAATGCCAAGAGGTTCGCGCGTGGCCAGGGCATACTGTGCTGGAGTAATGTGCCGTTGCTGCAGAAGTTCTTTCAGCACTAGGTTGCGGCGTGCAAGAGCATGGCGAGGGTGCAGACGCGGATCGTAATACGATGGCCCCCGCACGAGGGCGACAAGCAGCGCCGACTGGGCTAGGTCGATCTGGGACAGCGGCTCATCGAAGTAGAACTTGCTGGCCTCGCCGAAGCCACGTATCGCGTGATTGCCCTCCTGGCCGAGGTAAACTTCGTTCAGATAGGCTTCCAGGATCTGCTGTTTGGTGTAGTGCAGATTCAGCAGCAGCGCCATGATTACTTCGCTGAATTTGCGTGTGAGGGTACGTTGCGGACCGAGGAACAGATTTTTGACCAGCTGCTGGGTCAGGGTACTGCCACCCTGCACGCCGCCACCACGAAGCATGGTCCACAGCGCACGTGCCATGCCGCGAGGGTCTATGCCGTAATTCGTGTAGAAACTGCGATCCTCGACGGAAATGAGGCCGTTGACCAGGTCCGGCGGCGCCTCGCTGAGCGTGATGAGCTGCCGGTCCGAGCGGTCGGCAGGATAGATCCTGCCTATCAACACCGGATTCAGGCGGGCCAGGTTCACGGGCGCGCCCGTGGCTAGGTCCTGGAGTGCCGGCATGGTTCCGTC
>JAKASJ010000067.1 GCA_021819085.1 Pseudomonadota bacterium
GGTCAGCGGCGCTGAGACATATGCACTCTCGCTCGTTTTTCAGTAAGATGCGGGATCTGTTCCAGAGATAGCCTTCGAACGACTTGCCGTACCCTGTCGACGGACGTATCGTGCATTCGATGGGCAGCTCCCATCCATAGTGGATGACGGTCGGGTTGCGCGACACTTCGTCCATGCTTTCCGCATTTAAATCATTCATCGCCCCATCGAAAGCATGTCTCTATCGAAACGAGCAGCAGCAATCGGCCATGAGCTGTCCTTCTCGTACCACGCCAATCTTGCTCGATAGCGGCCATTCAAGAGGCATGAACGGGCCAGACATGCGATCCCTCTGCACGCCCTGTCCGCGTACCGTCTATGACAGCTGGGCTTTCAATGTGTGTCGGAAGCAGACGCCGGTGTGGCAGATCGGATCCCACACCCGGCCAGACACAGGTAAGAAGTGTTCAGGTCACGCCTTTCAGCCGAAGACGAAGTGCGCCGGTCTCTTTCTTCTCGCCTTGTTCTTTGAGCTTAGGAACAACATCTTTTTGCACCCTCTTGACATGCGCAGTTAACGCTTTGCTATCAACGTTCTTGTAGCTGTTGCGCTCGGTGTAAATGTATCTTGGTGTGGTCTTGTCGTTTGGCATGCAATGTCTCCTTCGATCACATTCGAGACTGCAGATTGGATCTGAATTCACTCATCGGATTCAGTGGCGCGTCGCCATACTCGATATACCCAACTCCGTCGATTGCGCGGTCAAAGATCAACGCTTTCGTTTGACCCGTCACAAGAAAATATGGTAACGGTTCGAGTGCACTCGCCGTCGCGTCGAAAATCACCAGGCTATTGAAGCGTTTGTGTTTCCAGTCATCTAGATTGGCAAGTTCTGCAATCCAAACGAATTGTGGAAGAACAAGTTCAATTAGAGCGATGAACAGATCCGGCGGGAATTGCGATTTTGTCTCTTTGAAGTAGCGCTTGAGCGCGGCCGATGTTGTAACAAAATAGCGGACGACTGGGCTGGTCAGAAAACTGAAATCCAGATCTAAGATGCCATTACGCAACAGATCTTCGATGCGGCCTTCGACCGCCTCGCCCGGGTAAAATATCTTTTCCGGTAGCGGGACGATGAATGCATCGATGTCGGTGATCTTGTATTCGGCTGCATCAAGACAATCAACGAGCTGATACGGCATTCGATTATCATCTACAACGTAGAAGGACTGAGTTGCCTCCCAGGCATACTGAATTTCAGTGCTCTCGTTCAACGCATTCCTGTCGGGCGGACCATGGCCGATGACGGAGATCGCGTGCTGGTGCTTTCCCATGGCAGCAAATACGGGAAAGCCGGACTCGATATACGCCATCAAGAGTCGGTCGAAATTCGTAAATTCACAACGACCATAGACGTCCGGGTACAGGCCTGCCTTGGTGAAAACTTGGGAGGCTTGCGACATGACCAATCCGCGGGAGGGAGTAAGCCCACCTGGATTCCCACTTCCAGCCATCTTGGTGATGTCGTAGACCAATCGCTCGGCATAGGTGTGATAACGCACACTGTAATGTCGAAGAATTCCCCAGCAGGCGGCGTGAGCGCACACCGAGATGTCGGTGTGCTGTTGCATGAATGGAAATCCTTTGACGACCATCCGGTTGCCAAGCACGTGAACGACGTACTCCGCGTCGATGATCGCGCCAGCGAATTCCTGGACCGCGCGTGTAGATAAGATTGTGCGGCCAATAGGCGCGATGATCGTCGGGCGAACGATCATATAGCCGAAATAGTTCTCATGAAGTTCGCCCGATGCTGATTCCAGTGTCAGATCATCCTTGAGGCGAACATACTGGTTAAAAAAATGCAGGCGCACGCAGAAAGGGTCATATCGTTGCCCCTTCTTGGCGTAGAAGCCGTAATAGGTACTTCGATAATCCTTGTCGACGTAGGGGTACTCGACGAGTACCCCCTTTACTCCGTCGCTAAGGTATTGTTTCAAGCGATCAGCGATCTCGCTTGCCGACTTTTCAAGCTCCTTGATGTTCGCCAATTGGGTGTAATCATCCGGCGTTGCGATAGCGATCCATTTATACACCTGACCCCCCGGTAGCTATCGCAAATTGCGTGCATGCAATTAGAGCATGCGAACGCAAGTGTGACCACATGATGCCTAAACTCAACAACCTTACTTCAAGCTGGTGCGATCTGCCAACCGCCCGTAGGCGGAACGGATCATTTGATCAAGCATGTCGGCCGCCGCCGGACTCAATCGCGGGTCGTGCCGAAGCAAAGTTGATACCTGAGCCAAAGGCTCGGGTTCGGCCGTTCGTGTATCCAGAGACACGAAATCGGCGGGATTCAACGCCGACCAAGCCGCCAGCGTGGCCAGGCTAGCAGAGTCCGGACCCTTGCCTTGGCTCATGCGAGACAAAGTCGAGGCACTGATGCCGGTCTGGATGCTAACATCCTTCCAGCGCAGACCGCGGGCTTGGACGGTGGCCTCGAGGGCTTGGAAGTAGGCCGCGCCATCGAAACGCGGGCGGGTGTCGGTCGTGTCGGTCATAGAATCCTCGTGTCCCATATTAGCAATTGACAACCGAAAACGCAATTGCTATATTGCAATTACTAGCCAAGATAGCAATCACGATCTGCTTGGTGACCTAGACCGGAGGTTTCCGAAAATGAACGAGCATAAACCGCCCCACACAATCGAAATTGTGGTTAATGGCAAGCAAGTGAATGTCCCGGACCGTGAGGTGACCGGTCTGGAGATCAAGCAGGCAGCAATCGCCCAAGGTCTGAACATCCACCTTGACTTCTTAGTGTTCCGGGATCTGAGCAATGGCCAGCAGGTCGCCGTCAAGGACGACGAGCCGGTCAGGGTCCACCACGAGGAGCGCTTCGACATCCTGAGCAATGACGACCATTCTTGAAGAGGTTGTCATGAACGCTCAGGTTCAGAAAGCGCTGGAGGAAATCCGCGATCGGTTTTCGCCCAAAGAGTTTGTCGTTGAACCGGACGAGCAAGGAGGCGCACGGGTCCGGTTTGGACCCGTTGCTCTGGGCCCGTCCTTTGTTCAGGAAACCACTTGGTTGGCAGGGCACCTACCCGCGCAAATTCCTTACGCGGACGTTTACCCCATTTTTGTCCGCGGAGATCTGGCGCGCAAAAACGGGGCGGCCTTGACGGCCCCGATCACACCGAACCACGTCTTCATGGGCCAGCAGTCGGTGCAGATCTCGCGCAGAAGCAATGGACGGGATCCAGCCGTGGAAACCCCGGCACTCAAATTTGCGAAGGTATTGGCTTGGCTGAATTCCCAATGAAACGACACTGTTCGCTCATTTTCCCGCAGGGCCTGTTTGATCGGCTGTATGCACACTTGTTTCCTGGCGATAGCGACGAACATGCCGCCGTCATGCTGGCCGGATTGGCTGAGATGGAAGGCAAAACCCGTCTACTGGTTCGAGAGCTGTACCTCGCCATCGACGGGACTGACCACGTGAATGGCAACTACGGCTACAAAATGATGCGAGCGGAATTCATCCGCCCGCTTATTCGTCGCGCTCGCATAGAGCGGTTGGTCTATATCGGCGTGCACAACCATGGCGGTGAGGATTGGGTTGACTTCAGCCAGGACGATCTCGACTCCCATGATCGCGGACATCCCACTCTACTAGATTTGGCGGAGGGTATGCCAGTGGGCGCTGTCGTGATGGCAAAAAATGCCGTTGCCGGTGATATCTGGTTTCCTGACGGCGACCGGTGCGAGCTGGAGGAGACTCGTGTCCTAGGCGCGAACATCCGGCGATTGTATGCGACACCACTACCCAGCGATCGACACCCAGCGGCAAGCATGGTCAATCGGCAAGTGCAGATGTTTGGAGAAGATGGTCAGGCGTTGCTCAGCGGGGCAAAAATTGCAGTAATCGGTGCAGGGGGCGTGGGGTCGCTGCTAATCGAGTACCTTGCACGGCTGGGTATCGGATCCTTGGTTGTCATCGATCCTGACACCATCGATGTTACGAATCTGTCTCGTGTGGTCGGCGCGACCATAGTGGACGCCACAGGCCCGTCGTGGCCGATCCCAGGATTCTTGAAAAAACTGCTGTTTAAATTCCCGCGCAGAAAAGTTGATATCGCCAAACGCGTCGCCAAGCAGGCCAATCCTAGAATCGGCTTTCGGGCTATAGCCGGGGACTTTTCGAGGGATGACGTTGCTCGGCAGGTGCTTGGCTGCGACTTCATTTTCTTGGCCGCCGACAGCATGCGCGCACGACTCGTGTTCAATGCGATCGTCCAGCAATACTTCATTCCTGGAATTCAGATCGGGTCGTTAGTTACGCCGGACAAAAACGGTGGCTCGCTAAACTCAGTCTTCACGGTTACTCGCTGGGTACTTCCAGGAGCTGGTTGTCTTTGGTGCTCGGGCACCATAGATCGTTGTCAGTTGGCGATCGAGGCCAAGTCGAACTATGAGCAGCACGATCAGGACTACGGGTCCGGCGCTACCAATCCCAGTGTTATCACACTTAATGCGGTCGGCGCCTCCATGGCGATCAACGATTTTCTCTTCTCGTATCTCGGCCTCTTCACACCATCCGTCATCGCATCTCCGCGGCGTGTGCACCATCTGGATCGACGCATGGTGGAACAAGTGTTGATGCCAAATCACGATTGCACCGAATGCAGTCAATCGCCAACGTCCCGCTTTGGACGGGGCACGGGAGTGGCGTTGCCCACCTCGGCCTACAGAAACGACGGGGCAGTTACGGATAACGGAATTCGCTGAGGCCTGCTCGTACCACCCGGGCCATCCTCGGCGTTGACCTACAAGTAAGATGTGTCGTGCTCTGCCAGCAGGGAATCGGCGACGGCAGTCTTGCCGACGTTGTTGGAGCTATCAGGACATTCAATCCGCGCTGAAAGCTCCGTTCTTACTGACATCGGTGACCGGCGCTTCGGGCTTCGGAAATGGCCCATTTCCGGATGGTCCTGTGACCGCAGTGGGTCGGTAGCGGCCGGTCGAGATTCCAAGCTCCAGGGTCCGCTGTGGCCGACGATCAGCCATTCGATGCGGTCAACAAGCGCGACCTGTGCGTGAGGCATTCCTCTAGTCCGGGGTTGCGCCGCAGACCTCAATCGTCCGCAGTACGGGGCCGGCGACACCCTGGATGACGATCCGGACATGCCCACACTCCCCGGCGCCGGTGCGCACGGTGTGCCATCCCCAGGGCAGGACTTTGCCATCGAGATACTGCGCTTCGATACTGATGCCTGCACCGAGCAGCAGGGCGAATGCCAGAGACCCCGCGACCACGGACCACGATCGCGCCATCTTCCCCGCCAGGCCCACCCGGATCTGATCCCGGGCGGCTTGGGCCGCCGCGGTCTGCATTTCCCGGATCAGCTCCTCACGGCGCGCGCTCGCCGCGGTGCCGAGCTTCTCGGTGGCCTGGGCGATGGCCGCCGCTGCCTGCTTCACCGCCCTGTCGATGCTCGCGGTGCCGGTGGCGGCAATGAGCTCGGTGATCCCCTTGCCCGCGTGCTCGACGACGCCCTTCAGATCCGCTGCGGCTTTCGTGGACCCGCGATAGATCGCCTCCGGTAGGCCCGCGAGTTCCTTTCTGGTTGCTGCCGCCGCCTCGCCCGCCGCGGCGGCGGCCGCCCAGGCATTGATGAAGGCCTTGACCAGCAGCCAGGCCGTGTCGTGATCCGCCCGGATCCCCATGGCGGCGGCGTTCTCGATCAACATCTCCCGCCATTCCGGAGGGAGGCCCCGAAGGGCCTCCTGCTTCGGGGTGGTCTGATCTGGCGTTGCGTTATCCATGGTTTTCTGACTCCTGGTGGGGTGCCGGGTAGAGGGTGGCCACGCACTGATGCGCCGCGGGGAGCCACTGACGTCCGAAGAAGAGCCGTTCGCCGAAGGTGAGCGACGACTCGGGCTTGGCCAGCGCCGAGAACGTGCCTGGCAAACTCAGTATCTTGTCGACCAGCGACTCCGGCCGCAGTGCCGGCATCGCGGCTTCCAGTCCGCCGGCCGACAGGAATGCCGCGCGTGCGCCGTTGCGCACGAAGTCAAACCGCTCGCTTTCCGGTTGCAGGAAGAGCGGATAGACGATGCACCGCCGCTCGGGGGCGACGGCCCCCAGGAGCCCCTCGCGCAGCGACCGGATGGCCGATTCGCTCGAGGTCCGCTGGTGGCCCAGGGAGTAGTAGACGTAGCTGTCGTGTCCCAGGGACTGCCCCGCTTCGATGAGGAGCCCCGCCATCGTGTCCAGCGTGTCGCCGGCCGCAGCGGGCAGGTTCACCACGATCTCGGCCTCCGGCCCAAGCCCCTCCAGGGCTTCGGCGAACTTGATCACCGCCGCCTCGGCCGCGCCGGCGCGGTTGAGGTTGACCGCCCGAAGCGCGATGCCCGGGACCTCCTTGAACCGTTGCGCGATGTCCGGTTGGCCCAGGTCCCCTTCGATGATTGCCACCGGCAGTCCGGATGCGATCAGATAATCGGCCAGCACCGCGCTCGTCAGGCTCTTGCCGGTGCCGCCTTTGCAGCCACTGCTGTAGAAAATAGACATGGTTCGCTCTCCGTAGGGTTGAGGGGGTTAGTCGATGACTTTCACGCCGCTGGCCACCAGGTCCGCCGCGTTCTGTTCCGGGGTCTTCGGTGCCGATCCGGGCGGCGGGCGTTGCAGCCGCTCGCGGGTCGCCTCCGCCGACGGTCGGGGTGCGGGGACGCCCCGGACCGGGGGCGCGATGAGTTGTCCCGACGCGATGCGCTGGGCAACCCGCCGGTACGCTTCGGCGAGCGGCTTGGCTTTCCTGGCGTCCAAATCCATGGCCTGCGCAATGTCCGCCCACGACCACCCGTGCCGCCGGGCGGACGTGATCTGCGCGTACTCCCGCAGGACCCATATTCCGAGCCCTCGGGAACCCGGCGGGTAGTTCATTGCGAGGTCTGCGAGCCCTGCTTTGTCGGTCATGGGTGCCTCCTTGGAAGTGATGTTCCTATTAATGGTGTGCCGCGGAAATTCACGGGCTTTCGTTGTTCAGTGTCCGGAAACCTCAGGCGACGTGAAACATCACGGGGTGATGCGGAAATTCCTCAAACGCCGCGCCCAAACCGCGCCGAGGCACGGCTTTGCCTCACGGGCGATGCGGCCAAGCGGTGTCGAAAGCGTGCTGATTCGTGGGTTTCGTGCGGGGATTCTGTTTTGGATGTGGCCGAGACGGGTGAAAGTCGGGGGGTTCCACGGAGTCAAGGCGGAGCTAGACGGTCACTCTGCGAGTGACCTGTACACACAATCGCACCCTGGCGGTTGCGCTTGTGTGCCGGCAGCGCTGATCCGGATTTTCTGCAGTACAGCTCACCCGACCTCTCGCGGATTTTGCCGTTGGCGGTAGTCGCTACATTTTCCGGGTCTGATCACCGCGCCCACAGGGGCGCGTGACCCGAACGTGGATGGGGTCACGACCGAACGCGACAGAACAGGAGCGCTGACATGGCAGACTATTGCCGTCCAGAACACTGGGTGGTAAAACGCAAAAGCGTGCGGAGGAGCGGCGCAAACGTGATCAAAATAGAGAACGACACCGAGAGGGGGGGATGCTATGAGAATATTCGCAGTACGCTTAAATCCGGACCCTAGACGTGGGCCGTGGTACTCAAGCTATCCCACCCAGCGTGAGTATGACAATATCCACAGGAATGCCGCAATGAACGGGTTCCATGAGGCCGTCAACTATTTAGATGAAGACGGACTTATTAGGGGATACTTGCCGCCTAGGCATCTCAGGGCCATGAGGACGGGGGACCCTTTTGTGCTTATCACCGTAACGGCAGCAGGGGCAGAAACATACGGCGACCTGATCACAGGCATCCAGGTCCAGTGTCAATATCGGGCTATAATTGATGGGCACGATCTACCGCGCTTGGGGGGTCCGCCCAACGCCGCCGCCCTGACGTTCCACTACTCTTGTCCATCCCGCCTTTCTTTGCTGTTTAAGCGCCCTCTGGAAAACGCCCGCGCTCTGTTATTGCGGCGCAATCAAAACTGGGGGCAAGGTCCGACGATTGAACTTACCACGAAGAACATCGCGGAACACGTCATAAAACAGGCCATGAAAGAAGATCGTGTTGACAAAGCCGCGGCGAGCTTCGCCTTAGTACACACATCCGTAAATATAGTGACGTATAAAATGTGGCAATCACCGGCGATTCGGAGCATATTTCCCTCCACTGGAGGTGAAGTATGCCAAGAAAAAGTCCATGG
>JAKASJ010000025.1 GCA_021819085.1 Pseudomonadota bacterium
TGTCCCCTGGTGGAACGATAGGCCGCTCGTTTTGACTGCGTGAGCCGCGCAAACGGCCTTGCTCTTAGCTCAATCCGCCGCCGTGGAAATCCAGGCTAGTGCCCCAAGCGAGATTATGTACAGGTAGGCGTAGTGGTAGGAGTTCTCAGCCCGCAATACTTGCTGATGTCCGATGCGCATTTGCAGCTTAAGCAGATCACGGAGCTGTTTCAGGACCGCATTCTGTGCGGGCACGGTCTTGGAGAGAAGCAGCGCGTCGGCCTTGGCAATCTTCCCGGTTATGATGAGGTTTGCGACTAGCTTCTGCTGGGATTCGGACTTCGCGATGAGCCTACTCTGGCGCGCAAGAATTACCTTCTCTTCCGGACTAAGGTTCATTGCCAGAAGCTGCTCGCGTGCGACGGTGAATTCCGTCGCCAGTCGGTTGAAGCGTGTGAATTGGCTCTCTCGGGAAAACGGGTCTTGCGTCAATGCCATCGAGAAAAGCAGCAGCGCACGCTCACGTGCGGCATAGTGCATGGTGAACACGAGTTCGGTTCTGAGGCTGTTTTCATCGATCACCTCCCGCAGGCGACGATTGATCAGCCTCATCTCCTGCAGTCCGATGAAAGCAACACCGAGCAGTAGTGCCAGAACCAGCACGAAACCGAGTGCGATGATGGAACGCGATTGTCTCCGGTACATACATGAAATATAGTCGTTAAATGAGAAAAACGCCTATGTTTTGGCCCCAAATGTGTACAATTTCCAACAATAATAGAAGACAGTTCCAGCAGCCTGACGGACAACGCCCCGCGCGCCTGCGCCGGCCTCCGGTCGGCCGTGGTTTGGGGCGACAGTTAAGTGGCATCAGCTGGGCGGCCGACGGGGATCAGTCCTGACTCTTTGCGTTGCCAGCGACTATCGAATTGACCCGTCCACCCTCCTGCGGTCACCGTGCGCGTATCGCCTGCCATCCGGGAGGTGCATCGTCGCCTTCCGGGCAATTTATTGTCGGGGCGCTCTTTCAGTCGGGAACAAGCGGGATACGTGCCGTATCGGCCACCGGGGAAACCTGGGGCAGAACGCCCCGCACCAGGCGCACGACGCGTGCCCCCGTCGCGCGATACCCTGTCAGCTTGCCGCCGTAAATTGCTATGTAACACACCGGATCGAAAGTGTCTCTCAGGAAAATGGTTTCGCGCGGGCGACGGAAAGGGCGGGAGCTGCCTAGCGGCAGAACACGCAGTCCGGAGAAACTGTCTACAATATCGAGATTGCGTTCCGGAAAATAATGACGCACTGTCTTTTGCAGATAGACGAGTTCCTCGGGCAGCGGGTGCACGAACGCGGGGTCTCCGGTGTATGGGGACTCCGTGGTCCCAACGAGTGTGCGGTCGTACCAGGGCATGACGAAGATTGCGCGGTGATCCCACGGAGCTTCCAGGTAGTACACGCCCTGGGTCAGGTGCCCAGGGAGGATGATGTGCGTGCCCTGCACCAGATCGATCGCAAAGCGGCGCGGCGCGGGCGTCACCCGCTGTGCAACCAGATCGACCCACGGGCCGGCGGCGTTGACCAATGCGCGGCAGAAGCGCTCCTTCTCCTCGCCCGCTTCCCGATAGGCGATGCGGTAGCCTTCGTTCAGGCGGGTGGCGGCCACAAATTCTGCCGGACATGCGAGTTCGGCGCCCAGCTCGATTGCAGAACGCATGACTGCCCGCGTCAGGGCAGCGTCGTCGGTCTGTGCATCGTAGTAGCGCCATACCGTCTGCAGGCCGTTCGTGCGCAACCCGTCGAGGTCTGCCCATGCGTTGTGTGGAACCCTTGCAAACTTGGTATCGGGTGCCAGGCCTCCCAGCAGTGCATACAGCGACAAACCCACACCGACCTTCCACGGCCGACGCACGGTGTCGCGGTATATGGGGATATGGAAAGGCACGCGACGTACCAGGTCCGGAGCGAGTGCCAGCAGCACAGCACGCTCTCGCAGCGACTCGTGCACGAGTCGCAGCTGGGCGGTTTCGAGGTAGCGCAGTCCACCGTGTATGAGTTTGCTTGAACGCCCGGAGGTGCCGCTTGCAAGTGCGGTTTGTTCGATCAGCAGGATGCGATAGCCGGCAGCTGCCACCGCCTGTGCAATGCCCACTCCGTGGATGCCGCCCCCGACAACCACAACGTCGTAGGTAGCCGAAGTCAAGCTGGTGCCTCACGCAACAGCTCGAATGCCGATAGCATCTCGCCGATTGCAAAGGTCTCGACCAGTTCGACTCCCCGTCTGGCCAGTGCCGCGGCCTCATTCGGATCGGTGATTTCGTAGACCGCCAGACGGGCCGGCGCCGTACGCAGCCCGCCCCGGCGCGGAAGGCTGGCTGCATCGCAGAACAGGTAGTCCGGACGGATTTTCTGAACCAGACCGCTTTTGCGGTCGCTCCATTGCTCCAGGATGACGCCCAAATCGTGTCGGCCGACCTGGCGCGCAGCCAGAAGGCATTCCTGAGAAAAGGAAATCAGCACGCACTGGTCCCTGACCGGCTCGATCACCGGTAACACTTGCTCCAGCATGGAGGCTGTGCCAAAGCGTTCGATCGAAATGCGCTTTAGCTCGACGAACGCAGTCACCTGGGGCTCGCGCTGCAGCAAGGCGACAAATTCCGCGAGTGTTGCAATTGGAACTTGTGCGTACCGATAACCGAAGCGTCCGAACTCGGAAGCGCGAAGTCCGCGCAGGCGGACAAACGGAAATTCATGCACTTTCCCGATGACGCCGCACAGGCGCTCCAGATCGCGATCGTGGAACAGTACGGGCAGCTTGTCGGCGGTGAGCTGGATGTCGATTTCCACATAGCGCGCTCCGGCCCGAATTGCGGCCTCCACCGCGACAAGGGTGTTCTCGGGATAGTGCAGAGCATAGCCGCGATGCGCGACGAGTTCCGGAAACACCATGGTGAGACTAATGTACTAGATTGGTGCCGCCTTGAGAATAACGCATTTCCGGCTGCTGGAGCCGGCAATGAATGTTGC
Organism: Pseudomonadota bacterium; assembly: GCA_021819085.1. Classification (GTDB taxonomy): domain Bacteria; phylum Pseudomonadota; class Gammaproteobacteria; order Acidiferrobacterales; family UBA6901; genus JAJYCY01. The sequence goes on from JAKASJ010000025.1 coordinate 3,004, forward strand.
CAGGCGGTTCATTGTCTAACCCGGGGCTCCCCATGGACAGTCCGGAAGAATGCAGGCTATGGATAAACCCAAGCCTTTGCCGGCACTGCCTGCACCCGGGTCTGTGGCCCTAACGGTATTCCCGAGAATACCAGACAGATAGCGCCTGGCATTTGAAAAATGGGCTTCCGGCCCTGAGGCTGCCCGTTGCGCCTCAGTCCTGCAATTTTTATTACCCATTTTTTCTACGGTCCGCTTTTCCAAAATAATTTCTGTTCGATCTGGTAGGACAATAAAAAACAATCAGCGGTAGTTCCGGTACGCTGAGCAGGCGTGCTCCATGCGCCTTAAACTAGCAATGAATCATGCCTAAGTTGCACCAGAGAATTGCACGTGCTTTGCGGCTTATCGGCTCTGCCAATGGAGCGGCACGCGACGCATTTAATGCCTTATAGTTGCATCAGCACAGCCAACTCCCATTTCAAGCGGCGATGTAGCGGAAATGAACGTGCCAGGTTACAACATCACGGTTTTAGCTATTAGGTTCCGTTTTGTTGGGGCTAGTCGTTTGGACAAGGAGCACAACGCCACCCCTCTGACCAGCATTTGCCGCAGCTGTGCCAGCCAGTCAGCGATATTGTCGTTGGGTCTTCGAGTGTTGCGGCAGTTTATTGGCTTGCGGCTTGCCGGCAGGACATTCTTCGGGTAATCCAACCTCACCTCCTGCATGACCTTACGGTAAAAGTAACCTAAAAATCGGGGCCCCGGCAGACGGTAGCGCTGGATTTATGGTTTGATGGGCGGTGGCTCATCATTCGATTCTCTTTGCGGACAGGAACGAGACGCTAGGACTCGGGTGATCCATGCCTTGCCGCCTCCCACGAATGCATCGCATGTTTCCGCAGTTCACCCCAGCGGTATCCTCCGAGGTAGCCGCTCTGCTGGATGACACGATGACAAGGGATCAGGAACGCGACGGGATTTGCGCCCACAGCGAGACCGACCGCCCTTGCGGCGCGTGGGCGGCCTGTCGCCGCTGCTACCTGAGAATAGCTCGCGATCGATCCCGGAGGAATACGCAGCAACGCCTTCCATACATTGACCTGGAAGTTGGTGCCGCAGACATGCAAGGATAGTGGCCGAGACGGCCTTTCTTTGCCGTTAAAAATAGTTCTGCTAACCGCTAGTGTCCGCTGGCGGTTTTCCCGCAGCACTGCGCGTGGCCATGTCCTGGACAGCGCGGCCAAATGCTCGTCGATATCTGGCGTCTCCACGAATGATAAGCTGCAAATTCCTCTGGTGGTGAGGGCAATAAATGCCCGCCCAAAGGGAGTGTCATGCGCGGAGTACTCAATGGACAGCCCTGCTCCTCCCGTTTTGTACTCACCCGGCGTAACGGCTTCCAGTTGAACGAAATGGTCATACAGACGAGAGGCGCTGCTCAACCCGATGGCTTCGGAAACCTCGAGCAACGGCTTCGGCTCCCGGAGCATCTGCTTGGCGCGTTCCAATGTGAGAACCTGCAGGAATCTTTTGGGGGTTACTCCCGCCCAGCGGCAGAATACGCGTTGAAAATGAAAAGGACTGAGGTGCACATGCGCCGCGATTTCGTTCAAAGTCGGCTGGCTGTCCGTATGGCTGACAATGAAAGCAATCGCCTCGGCTATGCGATCATAGTCTGACATTCTGGGGCATCCTTATACGCACGCTTAATACGCAACTCGATGCATTCAGCGGCATCACGTTTGGTGAAACGGGATTGTGCATCAAGTGCTCTCCGGAGACGGATCACGAGGCGCATGTATTGTGGGGTCCGGACTAGCCCCGTTCAACCCGGATCTTGCCATGCTGAAATAGGGCACCGGCAGCTCCTGTCGATGTACTTGACGGGGCCTGGGGGGAGCACACTTCCGGATTCCTGCGCACTCCCGCAATGTCTGACGGCTATCGGCGGAATATGCAACGGTGGGCAGCCGGCTCGGCCAGCGCGTGCGGGACCGCCAGACTGCCGATATCGCAATCGAATCCGACAGCAATCCACATTGCGGCAGGGGCTATCCGATGATCGGTGCGTCGCGCTGCCGGATTCCTTTAAGATACCACCACAAGCCCAAGGCTGACCGTCAAAAGCCGGCAAAAAAGTCCAAAATTTCAGAGGATACGCAATCCTTCGCGGCTACTTTCTCGCCAAATCGGCAGCACGCCATAAATACCAGCTTGCGACCGTGCGGTAGGGCATCCATCGTTTGCCATGTATTTCTAGCTCAGCGTGGCTCGGCAGCGTGCGCTTCCTAAAGGCGATCGCGTAGCCTTTGCGGATGCCATAATCGTCCACCGGCAGCACGTCCGGGCGTCCGAGGCGGAAAATAAGAAGCATTTCCGCCGTCCACCGTCCGATCCCACGAACTTCACTAAGGCTTTCGATAATCGTATCGTCTGCCATGCGGTGGATCTCCGTGAGAGTGGGAATCTCGCCCGCAGCAGCGCGTCGCGCAAGGTCGCGGAGCGAAAGGAGCTTTGAATGCGACAGGCCGGCGGCGCGCAGTTTTTTGTCGGAGGCGCCCAGGATATGCTCGCTCGTAAGGCCTTCATGTGCGTGCGGAAATAGTGCACATAGACGAGCGAAAATAGTTACCGCAGCCTTTCCGGAAAGTTGCTGGTGAACAATTGCCTCCGCGAGCGCAGCGAAGACGCTCGTCGTTCTCTTGAGCCGCATGCAAAAAGGACCTACATCATGGATGACGCGCCCGAGTGCCGGGTCGGCGCGGCGCAGGCGCCCAATCGCTACGTCCGGATCGAAGCCGAATGTGCCGTCGCCATCGAAGAGGCAACTCTGGCCGGTTGCTCGCGTCGCCTCGATCGCTAGGAGCTGAAGCTTCGTCGCGATGCCGCCGTTCGCAGAGAAGCCACCGATCATGCCGCCGGCAGCGAGTACACGATGGCATGGTACGATGATCGCGAATGGGTTATGTCCGAGGGCCTGCCCAACGGCGCGTGCGGCGCCGTGTGCGCCCAGCATTGCGGCGATGTCACCATACGATCGCGTGGCGCCCGGAGGAATTGTCCGTGCCGCCTCGTACACTCGACGGCAAAATACCGACACGCTGTCCATGTCAAGCCGGGCGGCGGAGAGATCACTTTCCTCGCCGCACAGCAGTGCGACGATACCGTCGATTGACCGTTGCACCTCGGGTGGGGGCGAAGATTCAGTTGCGCTGGGGAATTGTCGGATCAGGTGTGCCCGTGCCGCATGTTCCCGGGTCTCTGGAAACTGCACTCCGACGATTCCACTTTTGCTCCAGACGATGCTGCAATACCCAATTGCCGTGCCGAAAACCGCAAAGCCCTGCTTCGTCGGGGCGCACCTGATGGAACGAATGGATACCATATCATGCAAACCCTTATCGTCATCTGATTCATCGCTCGTTCCCGACCCGTGAACCGTTTCGGGACGTCCGGGAGCATTCATGCGGTCTTGACCCTGTCCCCAGTCCGGACCAAGATGGATCGAAGCACAGCAGATTAGACCGTGGCGCATCCACTGGGGTACGGTGGGCAGATACCGCATTTGTATCATCGATCAAGACGAAATGGGAGACAGATCCTTACAGGCGTGTCTAACTTGCCCCAGTCCATAATTTTTCCATCGTTTCGCGTTCTGGCCATAGTTACAAATGCACTTTGCTGGCCTGGATCGTAAGGATTCCGATTTTTTTCATGTTCAAGGCCTATTTGGTTTTCCTTGTCAGGAATGAAGCAATACGGACGGAGCTGTTCATTGTCAGACATCAGATTCGATGACGTCACCGGCAGTGACGCTGATTTCTAGATTATGAGCGACGGTTCTGGAGGGGTTGAGGTGGGATGGTTCTGCCGCGATCATCTCCCGTGTGATCTCCGCGGCACCTCCGACGAACCGGATCCACCGGTCCAATTCCGTTTCGGCTAGACCCGTCAACGTCTTCCCGCTATTCTGCATAATTCCAGATTATCTGTTAGGGCACTGGAGGCTAGCAAAGTCCAAAGGAAGTTCTTGATGCCTTATATGTTGTCCTGGCTAACGATTTTGCCAATCGCATCCCGAAGAAAAACCATCGCTGGCTAAACTTGAGCCATCCTGCGATTGCGCGCCGCTTTCGGCCATTGCTGTGCGTTAGGGGCAGGAACGTTTGAAAGAACTGCATAATATTCCAAGATGATTCCACTGGTTCTGGTGTATACAGCACTGCTTGTCTACCTTGGGCGGCTGGGACGCCGCAAGGCGCGCGCTTGCGACTTCGTTATGGGCGGTCGTCAATTCACGGCAACAAAAGTGTTCTTCATGATTAGTGCGCTGTGGTGTTCCTGGATATTCATGGTAGAGATAGAAAGCGCCTATTTATTCGGTGTCTCGGCGGCCTGGTTCGGCATAAGTGTTGGCGTGATGGCTGTCGCTGGCGGCCTTCTGCTTAGGACCCGATTTGCAAAATTGAGTTATGTGACCAACAGCAGGCTTCTTGGAGAGCGTTTTGGGACGATGGCGGGAGTGCTTGCCGGTCTGGTTCTCGGTATTACCTTTCCAATATTTGCCATGTCCAATGTTCTGGCGGCCGCCGCGTTCATCCATGCGGTCACCGGATGGAGCTTTCTGGGCACGCTCGTAGGAACGGCGATCGTGATTGTGTCTTATATTTTTGGCGGCGGCATATGGGCGCTCGCCTATGTCCAGATCGCCAATTTCATAACTATATCGATAGGTCTGCTGGTGGGAACCGTGGTCGTGCTGCATACCGATTCGCTATCGGCATTGGCAGCACATCTTCCAGCGGGATATTTGAAGTGGGACGGGGTAGGGGCGTCCACAATCTTGTTATGGCTGTTTTCAACCCTTCTCGGAGTCATGAGCGCGCAGGCCGAGTTCCAGATTCTGATGGCGGCATCCGATCACAGGACCGCGCGCAGGGGTCTGGGATGGGCCATGGTGTCCGTGGGAATATTTGCCGTCCTGTCGGCGGTGATAGGGCTGTGTGTAAGAGCAGGCACAAGCAACCACAACATGTACGCTGTTCTCGCGTTCCCTGCATTTTTTATACGGAATGCCCCGCGGGATGTTGTGGCAGTGATGGCACTTGCCGTGTGGGCTTCCGCATTGGCATGGTCGGCACCACTTATATTTTCCGGAGCTTCTAGCATGGGCATCGATGTCATTCGGCCTGGCTTCCGGAATCGTTTTGGTGATGCGACGAAGCTGTCTGTCCAGATCTGCCTCCCCGTACAGGCTGCATTGGTCGTACTTTATGCATTGGCAAGGCCTGATCATCTAGCCTGGTGGCAGATGTTTTCACTGACCATAAGAAATGGAGCAATATTTGCTCCGACAGCAGCCCTGCTGGTATGGCCCGCAGTGCAAAAAAACGCAGCGGTTATGTCCATGGTCTTGGGAAGCGGCAGTGGTCTTTTGTGGAATATCCTGGGTCGATTTTCGACGGAACATTTCGTTCTCGGGATTGATCCCATGTGGATTGCCGCGATTGCCGGTATCGTGAGCCTTGTGCTTATGACGCTACTTTCAGGGCTGCGGGTGCACAAGCTCGATGTAGCGGCAGTCAACAGCTATCGGGGTTGGGCATCCGTGGCGGTCTTGATTGCAAGCGGGATGCTGGCTGTGGAGGGATGGGGGGCGCATTCTTTTGCGGGCCCCCTCGTGCTGACGATGTCTTTGTCGGTCCTGGCTTTGTGTGCCCTTGTGGTGCGCAGGAAGTGACTTGTCCGCGGCACGTCGCTCGCGCATGGGGTAAGTCTGACGCGCGTCGTGCGGCGTCTGACGCTCGAGCTTGGCAAGTGCGGGTAATGAACCCGCGTCCGTAGTCTCTGGTACGGTTGCCCGGACAGTCGGCATTCCGTTCGCGGGGGCCTGCGTTGTGGCATCGGACCATCTTGGCGTCCGGCACTTCCTGCGGCGCCTCTTTGTGCCAGAGTCTTGTGAAACCCTACTCTTTAGGCAGACAGCGCAACTCGACGTGTCCTGGTAGCGCGATGCTTCTTTATGGCCACGGTGCGTTCCTTTCTGCGCGAGTTAGGGCTGATTTCGTCAGCTTCCGCCATGTAATTACTTCTCTAGCCTGCCAGGTTGTTTGCGCTTTAAGTCGGGGTGATAGCGCTTTTGCCGAGCATTCAGACACATATGATCTATCTATTGTAACTAGTTGTAACTATATAAACGGATTGAGGTATCTTTGCCGGTAAAGATCGTCAGTCGACAAATTGCGCACTTTGTCCGATCATTCTAAAGTATAGAATGTATATTCGACCATTGGTGGGTTGATTCTGAAGCATGGCAATGCTATCGAACAAGTTACGATAGGAAATGTTGAGTCCGGAGACGCGTATATCTATGCCAATTGCCAAAAAAACAATTCGGGAAATGATCGAATCCCGGCCGCTGCCTGCGCGGGTACTGGATACTGCCATGCGTCTTTTTGTTCGCAAAGGCTACTTCAGTACCTCCATTCAAGATATTGTGCAGGAGTCTGGTGTCAGCACGGGCTCTATATACCATTACTTCGGAGATAAGGAGAGCATCGCGAAGGCGCTGTACGTTACTTACATCGACCGAATGAGTTCCGAAATGAATCGAATTTATCAGCAAGAGAGCACATTGCGCGAGCGGTCGCGGGCGGTAATCAGACTTCTGTTCGAACTGACAGAGCAGGAACCTGAGGCTATCGCATTTATGCTTGGAGCCAAGCTCCAGGAGTTCCTGCCTGACGAAGTTCCAGTATGTTCCGCTCGCCCTTTCGAGCAAATGAGAGACATGGTGAAAGAGGGCATCGAGCAGAAAGAGATTCGGAATCTGCCGCCTATAGTGGCTGTTTCCGCGCTATACGGTGCGGCACACCGGATGATTCACCACAGGATAGAAGGTCGTGTGAAAGAACCGCTGTACCGCTACGAAGCTGAAGTGTGGGAATGTGGCTGGAGATCCGTTGCCAAGTGAGTATTCAGACCGATGCGCCGGAGGGCGTTGGCACCTGAATGTGTTGGTGCTGTCTGGTGCCTACAGGTGTATCACGCCGGCGGCGGTACGGATGTCGCTATGTGTCCCATGCATTTTTGATGTCTATCTCAACCCCCCATTGCGGAACAACGCCGCCATCCCGGTAAGGGCAGCTCGACGCTCCGCGGCATGGTTTGGCCGTGCGGAATTGTGTGTCTTCCTTATTTGCGCGGGGAATCGCGCCATGGCTTCAGAGAGGTCAGCCCTGCGTCAAGTTCGGGACGTGCCACGTCTAAAAAAGCGATAGAACAAATTTTCCAATTGTTAATCAGCGTGCGGTCCCGTGTTCGAGTGTGTGAAGCGCGCCGTAACCGCGGGCTTGTCTCGGCCGTTGCCTGCGGCGGAGGTAACGCTGCCCGAAGCACAGTTGTTTGTACCGGTCTCCGTGGCCAATGTTTCGCAGCCTGCTGCCGGAATACGCGCGGATCTGCTGTGGGCTCGCTCGCAAGGAGGGCGAAGTCCGTGCTGCTGCAGGAGGATATCAGACGATTCATCCCACGGACCTGCGTACCTCCCTGTTCTGCGAGTGCAACAATGCCTATGCGTGGTCCTCTATTTACCGATGTGTCCGATGCCTCGGGCTGGCGAGAGGTGTTCCATCGATTGTGAAGGGCAGACCGTGCCTGTGATCAATCAGGAACGCGGCGAGGTGCGCGAGGCACAAAGGTTCGTCGCAAGTGGTGGCACGAGCTCCTGCCCCTGCTACGAGACTAACCTGGACGCAACCGCATCCTGACCGGATCGGCTCTTACACGTGCCTACCCTGGTGCATTTCCCAATCGCCACTGGGCGGTTCTTTCGCGACTAGATTGCCAGGACCTATGCGCGATAGGGAAATATGCTGAAATCGAAGCAGGTTTAGATGCATGGCGATGCCGGGTCATCGGATAGTCCGAGCCTCCACCGGTAACCTTAGTCTCTCTTGACAACGAGAGCCTATTTCTCTAGGTTTATAACTAGAACGAACGTTCGTTTTAGAATGTTCGTTCCAGAACACACATTCACATGTAACACATTGGAATGGAACCGGTATTTCTAAACCCATGAATAGGTACTGAGTGGGTTGCCTGCCCAGAGAGTTGCCTGTGTCGGTGGCCCCGTACCTGGAGGAACGGTGATGATCAAAGAAATGACAAAGGTACAAAGGGTCCTTCGTGTTCTGCTTTTTGCGCTCGCGTGTGTGCCTGTTTCGGCATTTGCGCAAGGCAACGGCGGCAGTCGCGCGCTAGACGGGCACTCAACGGCCTATTACCAGCACCACACGTTCAAGGTGGTATTTGAGGTTCCGGCAAATCCGAAGCTGTGGCCCGCTGTCGCATTAGTGGTTACGCATAACCTGGTCAGCATGATGGGCCATAACGTGCATGTGAAAGCCATCATGGTGGCGCCAGGACCGGCGATCCATTATTTCATGAGCCAGTTCAACGCAGGCGATTATAAGCGTCTTGAAAGATTGCATGAACTCGGCGTCCGCTTTGTCGCATGCAATGCAGCTCTAGTGGCTTTTCACGTAAAAAGAAATCAGCTGTTCCCGTTTGTCGGGGTCGCGTACCCAAGCGGAGTGGTGTATTTGCTGAAGAAACAGGCCCAGGGATATTCCTACTACGTCTGGTCATGATCTCAGTTTGAGGTAAGAAATCAGTAGCCCCAAAGCTATAGATAGACTGAGCGATCACAGCCATGCCGTTGGGCGGGGTAGCAATCAAACCTTATGGCGGGAGAATTAAAAATGAACCGATTTTCGACCATTATCTCAATACTGCTAGCGTGTGGTGCCATGACTTTGTCGGCCATGGCGAGGGCGGAAGCCCAGACGCACACTACCATACGGGTATTTGCTTCAGACGCGACCGAAAAGCCGGTGCGTCAGATCGGTTATATATTCGAGAAAGAACACCCCAATGCAAAGTTGCATTACGAGTTTTCCGCTTCTGGCGTCTTCTATATAGCCATTGTGCAAGGGGTTCCTCCTGACATCTACATTTCCGCGGGCAACAAATATCAGGATAAACTGACAGACAAGGCCAGCATCGGGCTCCCGCGCACCATCGCGTACGATTCTCTGTCAGCAGCCACCCCTTGTTACAATCCGGTACAAGACGGACCGAAAGAGGGTCTTACGGAATCAAACGTCATCAGTTTGATGACAAATAAAAATATCAGCCTTGCGGTAGCCAGACCGACTTTGAGTCCTGCGGGAGATTACACGACGAAAATGTTCGATATGATTAATCGGAAGGACCCGGAAGCGTTACCGGCGCTAGGACGTGCTCGCAAGGTTCTGAGTCCCGCCCAGATCTTTCCCTTGCTTGCCCAGCAGAAAGCTGATTTGGGCATAGTCTACTCGTCCCAGGTCGCAGCTCTAAAAAGGCAGGCAGGCTGCGTCAACGCGGTGACGATCCCAAGACCCTACAACATGCGTGTGCCATTTACTATCTCGGTATTGAACAAATCACCGTTCCATTTTGTGAGCCCCGAAAGGCGCAGCCTAGATCAGGCATTTCAACGCCTGGTGCTGTCTCGCGAAGGGCAGTCAATCCTGAAACAGTGGGGGTTTGTGCCAGCAAAATAGTTATGGGCAGGAATCCCGGGCGGGGATCATCGTCACGTTGATCCCCGCCTCGTTTCGGTGCGATATCTCGAAAACAGGATGTGCGGCGGATGATCGCGCTTGAGCTCATTTGCAGTCTAAGCATAACTACGACAATGCTCAGCGATGTCATTCCCTGCCTGAACGGCTCAGGTACTCCGAGCAATGGGAGATTCGCCTGGACACATAAGCTTGGCCTGCAATTTGCGTAGGCTGGGCGCGGAGGTTTTTCATGGTGGTTTCGCAGAATCAAGAACGGGCGGGTGGCGCGGCGAGGGACGGCATCGCACAGATCGAAGTGCCATTGTCTCGTGCGCAGGCCGAAGCATTTGCCACCGTGCTTTGGTCGCTGACTTGGCGCGATCTAGAAGCGCTTGCTTCCAACGCAATGGAGGCCCGCCTGGTGTTTGAGGCCGTTGACCAGCTCCGAGCCACGTTGGCGCTCTCCGGTTTCATGGGCCAACTGGGAGGGAGTGGAACGCCGCGATCCAAAAGCCCTGCAAAAAAGAAAAAGAAGTAAACATTGACCGGCACCAGAAACACCAGAGCAGAGATCGCGGCAGAAAAACCCGTATTGTTACTGGCTACCGCGACCAGCGTGCGGTTCTGGAAATTTAGGGGTTCCCGCAATGCGCGTGCGCAACGTCAATGAATAGGTCTTGTAGCCGCCCCAGCCGAAGGATCGTCGAGTGAACGATCGACCGAGGCAGGCTGCCAGCGGCGCCGGGGCGGCCATTACTTCTAAACAGCGGTTGTCGCCGGTTTAATTTCCGCCGGCGCGTATAGGGTGAGGGGGCAATCGAGACCAGACCCACGCAGATGCGCGACATCACCGAGCTCGCGCGAAGGCTCGAATCTGACCGGCGCATAGCAGAACTGTCAGTGGCCCCAGGGAAATTGCCGCTGCCCGTGCGGTTGAGGCGGTTGCGTCGGTAGAAAACCGCTCCGACGTTTGCATTGCAACTGACCTGGCCTGCTCGCAAATAGGATCTCATCGGTAAAAACGTCAGAAGCCTCTTGCTGGGTCATTGAAGATAGAAGTCATGGGCCGAGGCAGGCCGAAATTCAGCAATTTAGCACTGTTCGGCCCCGGCCTGTGTGGCTGGCAGCGCCGGTTAACATTCTAAATATGGATCCTTGTTTTGGTAGTACTAATCGATCTCTGCGCGATGTTGTTGGATTACCCGCAAGCATCTGTCCGAAAGTGTGAACCCCGTTTCCACGCACATTCCGAGCGGTTGCGCCCACATTCCATTTATCGGCATCCCGGCTATCTGGCGGGCTGTATGCGACCAGCTAACGCTGTGTATAATCCAGCCCCGAACACCGGCCGCGGGCCGGCGATAATCACTGAAGATCCAACAAGAGTTATGCATACTTTGCGCACACGGTTACAGCATTTCCTCGGCATCGAGCGCGAAACAGTTAGCGGAGCCGAAAAACTTGTTTCAACGCTGGGCGGCGTTCTGAGTATCGTCCTTGTAGTTTCCATAGCGTATAAGGTCCTGGGCAAGACCGGGGCGGTCTTGATCATACCGTCAATGGGCGCCTCGGCAGTGCTTATGTTTGCTGTGCCACATGGCCGTCTGTCCCAGCCGTGGTCGGTGCTCGGCGGCCATCTGGTGTCGGCCATTGTGGGTGTCGCCTGTTACCAGCTCGTGCCTGCGCCATTTCTGGCTGCCGGTCTCGCAGTGGGTTTAGCGATTGGCGCGATGCACCTGCTGAGTTGCATTCATCCCCCGGGTGGCGCTACAGCGTTGGCTGCGGTCATCGGCGGACCTGCGATTCACGCCTTGGGTTACGACTACGTCCTTATGCCAACGCTTCTTAACGTGACGGTCATGCTGGCCGTTGCCATATTTTTCAACGGTGTATTTCCGTGGCGTCGGTATCCAGCTAGTATGATGCGCTTTACGGATATGCCCGGAACCGGACGCAGTCGTGCGGCGCGGCTATTGGACAAGCACAATATCGAGCAGGCGCTCGGGGACATGGACTTGATAGTGGATATCGCGACCGAGGACCTGCAACGCCTTTTTGCGCTAACTCTGGAACATGCCGAAAAACAACATGTCACGCCGGGGCAGGTGCGTCTGAATCACTATTACACAAATGGCAAACATGGTACCGATTGGTCCGTCCGGAAAATTATCGGTGAATCTATTTCTCCGGATCCCGAAAAGCACATGGTGACCTACCGGATTGTCGAGGGGCGAGGGCTGCACAGGACTAACAGTTGTACACGTGTCGAGTTTGCCCAATGGGCGGCGCGTCGGGTATTCCCGAATCAGGCGTTGGTGCAGAGCGCGAGTAACAAGCAGACCAAACAGCTATGAAGGCGGCTAACCCGCCATAAAAATCATCAGGCTAAGTCTCTTACGCGATAATTCCCGTCGATCTGCATCATTAATTATCAACGGTACTATGCGGATTTCATTGTCTCTCTGTCGCCATCTCCGCTGGGCCCAGTTGGCGTAACAGCGGGGTTTGGCGATTCGTCTAGAATCGATCAGTGGCAGTCAGCCAGAGTGGCGATCGTGAAAAGTGTTCCGCGGCCAAAGCAGATTGTTTACGTTAATCTGTCAGACCGTAATCCATGATCAGATTAATGACTTTCTTGTCCGCTGTGGTCTTCCGACATCCTATAAATGTCGGAGTCTCTGAGGCAACAAGACTCAAATGAACGCTTCCTGATTTCATTGGTCGCTTTGCCGTGATAGTGCCAATTCGCCCACTAAAAATCAGGCTTCCCGCAACCAAGTGTGTTACCGCGCCGCGCCATGACTGTTTTGTCCGATTTCCGGTTAGTCGCGGTAGCTACCTTGGGTGCCAGTGCCTCTCAGAAAGCAATCATTCAGTAGAATGCCGCCGTTGAACGGCAAAGATACGACAAATAGAGGAAACAGTGCGCTTCTCCGGATCTGCTCCGAGGGCTTGTTATGCCTCGGCTGCCCGTGCAGCAATATTTTCGTTTTGACACTTCGCCATGATGGTTGGCAACAGTGTGCAAAACGTCTTCATAGATACCCATGTGCAATCGCGATGTTGAAGCGCAAGGCAGTCGCAAGAAATCGATTTCGAAAATGGAAACGGTGCCGTAGATAATTAGACAGCGTGTATCCAAAATGAACGTGCTGCAGCCGCGCTCCCGCGCCTCTTGCCAGAGTCGGGACATAAGGTGCCACCATGGCCGAGACCGCGCAAGGTCTCATCGGTCACCAGATCGCCTACATAGAGGTGGCGACCATGCACCAGGTTCTCCTGCATCCGAAAACCAGCCAGAGCGATCACTTGCGGACCCTCAAACAGCGCCAGCAATGGGTTGGCGGTGCCAGCGGGCGACGAACTCACTTTCGGAGGCCAAATGTGTGGGCGTAACTGCGCCGTCAGCGTAGCAGTGGCGAACGCTGACCTCGTCATCGACGTATTGCAACGTACTTGTCGACGCTCCCGTCGTAAAACTCCAGGTGAGAATCGCCCCGACTGTATGGGTGGGTCGAAACGCGGCGCACCGGCGATCCGATTCCCGGAATTGATCGCGCTCACCGCAGCTGCCAGAAAGATGATCCCTGTCTCGGAGAACTGTGCCTGCAGTCCGACATAAGGCGCCTCGGAGCCGCTCTGCACGGTCATGGACGTCAGTGCCTCGGTCCACGCCAATGCGGTTCGCTCCCGTGCCGAGAATACGCCCGCCTCCTGCCAGGCGGAAACCAGATCGAGCTTGGCGCGGGTACCCCGACCCGGCGGCGGCATTGACGTGGTACTGGGCGCAGAACGCGCAGCGATTGATCTGTGAGGTGCGCAGAGTGATTCGCGGTCATGTTGGCGTCGCATTTGGTGCCGTACGATCGCTTTCGCCGTGGTCCATCCGTTCGTTTACGGTGGCCCATGGTGCCTCCAATCTGCCGTGTTCACTCCCCGGCTGAGTTTGGTGCCGAAGGCGTGGAACACCGCCCACTCTGATGGCCTGACCTTGCCATTCCAGCTTACCTTTCGGATTCGGTGCGCGGAATGTGGCCAAATGCTTTCCCTTGCCATGGTTAATTTCGGCAAGGCAATGGCGTAAAAAACCAGCGCCGATGCGCGTACACCTAGGATGGCGTACCGTAATCTATTGTTTCTAAATGAATATTTGGTGGCCAGGGACGGAATCGAACCATCGACACGCGGATTTTCAGTCCGCTGCTCTACCAACTGAGCTACCTGGCCTTGGCAAGAGTCGGCGCATTATAGAGAACTCCTCGGAGATTGTAAAAATAGTGAGGTTGGCTGCTAGAAACGCTACTTCTGCCGATAACTGCCGACAGGATCTGCCGTCCGTCTGTGTCCGACCAACTCCGAAGTTGCAGGTTCGCTACCCATCCCCGGGGTGAGTTCGAAATTACGGGCTGGCGCGTAATCGCTGGAACAATCTGATTTGGGGAAAGGCCGGCCGCTGGAGTGGCTCCTGGAAATCCATCGATGTATCCGCGCGTTTCATCTGGTTAATTGCCAGCTCCGCAATGGCCGAACTCGCCGATATCGGGTTACAATGGTGACGCATGAGGCTCGGCTGTTTCCTCGCCTCCAACGTCACCGCGAATTCTCTGATGCTCAATCTCGCTTGGTTATTGTTTGGGAAATGAATGTCGTCCTGATCAATCCTTACGAACTCGGTCGCCAGCCGTTCGGATTGGCGCATCCCGCAGCTTGGCTCGCGCGCGAGGGCTGTACGGTGCACTGTCTCGACCTGTCTTTGCAGAAACTGGATGTTACCGTGATTTCCGATGCGGATTTGGTTGCGATCTATGTCGGTATGCACACGGCCACGCGCATCGCGGCGGAAGCGATCCCACGCATTCGTGCAATGACGTCCCGTGCGCGGCTGTGTGTTTACGGTCTGTATGCACCAATGAACGCAGATTTCCTGCGCGCATTGGGAGTCGACGCGATTTTCGGGGGGGAGTTCGAGCCGGGGCTCAAATCCCTGGTGCTACGTATTAGAGCCGGAGACGGCCGCATACAGTCGGAGCCGGTAGTGAATCTTTCCAAGATTGAATTTATCCCGCCTGACCGCACCGGTCTGCCTACGCTTGTCAATTATGCCCATCTTCAGGTTCCGGGCGCCGGCAATCGGGTGGTGGGTTTCGTCGAGGCGAGCCGGGGCTGCAAGCATCTGTGCCGTCATTGTCCAGTAGTCCCCGTGTACGAGGGACGTTTCCGTATTGTGCCGGTTGACGTGGTGATGGCGGACGTGCGCCAGCAGGTTGCGGCAGGTGCGCAGCACATCTCCTTTGGAGACCCGGATTTCTTCAATGGTCCGACGCATGCTCTCAGAATTGTGCAGGCACTGCACGCCAAGTTTCCTCAGGTCACCTACGATGTCACGATCAAGATCCAGCACCTGATCGAGCACGCCGATTTCATGCCGGTGCTCAGCGAAACGGGTTGCCTTTTCATTACGAGTGCCGTGGAATCCGTCGACGACAGAATTTTGGGTTATCTTGCCAAGAATCACACAAGCCGTGACTTTGGTCGAGCGGTAAGGCTGGTGCGTGCCGCTAATATCGCTTTTGCGCCGACCTTCGTTCCATTTACACCCTGGACAACGCCGCAGGGTTATGTCGATCTGCTGCGACGCCTTGTTGATCTGCAACTCGTTGAAAGCGTGCCGCCTATACAGCTGGCGATTCGGCTGCTGATTCCTCAGGGCTCCCGTCTGCTGGAATTGCCCGGGTTCCGGGAGCAGATCGGCCCATTTGATGCGCGGACTCTGGGTTATCCATGGGAGAGCCCGGATGAGCGTGTCGATGCGCTGCAACGCGAGATCCAGGCGCTGGTTGTAGAGGGGGATCGTCTGGGGCTGGGAAGGTCCGAGTTGTTTGCCCGCATATGGCGCGCAGCGCATGATGCTTGCGGTGAAATCGCACCCGGGTTGCCTGCTGGTGGTCTCGGGCAGGAGATCCCGCACATGTCGGAACCCTGGTACTGCTGTGCCGAACCGACTGAACAGCAGCTGCAGACCTTTTAGCAGCCGAAACCCGGCCGGTATCAGGGCCGTCCGCCTGCCCGAGTGCTCACATCTGGTTCCGGCCGATTGCTCCATCCAGTTAGATTGGCATGTCAAGGTTGGCCCCAATATCCGTGGCCGCAATAGTGCAATCGTCCTTGTCGGGGGTTGTCCTTTGCGGTAAATCCCTCGTGGGAGAACCGGCTCGAGGGAAAAAGTTATGAACTGTGTCGGAGCGCTCGCCTTCGGTATCGGCCTTCTCGCAGCTTTCCCGGCGCGTGCTGTGCCCACCGCTGCAGATGCCGGCATGGGTGGGGAGAGACGGATATCGGCGACCCCTTGAAGCCGGAAGGGTCCTGACCCGGAGTGAGGAGATACGCGCCGGTATCGCGGCACGCGTTCTTGTGCGGTTTCCTGACGGCGGTGAACTCAGTCTGGGCGAGCGGGCACGTATCACGCTTGCTCAGATGCGTCCTGTCAGATCTGACAGGACGTACCGGACCATGCTGATTGTCCACCGCGGCTCGTTCCGCATTGCAAACGTGCCGGACAAGGATAGCCTCCACCACTACATAAGCGTACATCTGGGTACGACCCACGTTCATATTCTCAGCGGCGATGTCTGGGGTCGCGTGGGCATGCGTTCTGCTGTTATCTGCCTTGTCCAAGGCCACATCGCTGTTCGCGACCCTGCGGCCGGTCGGCTGGACATGGAAAAGCCGATGACACTTCTCCGTGTCGGCCGAACGCCGCACCCGCTCCGGGTGCGGCCGGTGAATCCGCTAAGCTTCAAAAGCTGGTCGGCACAGACTGAGATCATTCCGGGAGAGGGTCTAACCGTTCCCGAAGGTGCGTGGTTCGTGCAGTTGGCCGCCCAGAAGCGCCAGCGCGACCTGTATCCGATGCAGCATCGCCTCGCGGCCGCCGGCTATCCCGTGAAGATGACCAAAGCGCGTGTCAAAAGCAGAACTTTCTACCGGCTTCGAATCGGAGGTTTCGGCAGCCAAGCCGATGGGCAGATTTTTGCCGGCCGCATGCGCGAACACTATGGCGTTGCTGTGCCATGGGTAGTGCGGGGGCACGGAAAGTCGAATTGATTTTCCGCCGGGACGCCGCGCCATCACGGTATCGGACAGGCCTTAAGTGTCGGCAATGAACCGACCCTCTGGCGGCTCCCCGCCGCCGGGTCCGTACTTGAGGACAGCGATGATCTTCATGGGTGTTTCTCACGCTTCCTTAAGGGGCTTTCTGACGAAGGCGCAGCGACCCGGTGGAGGTACCCCCAAGGAGACAGAGTGCGGCACACCGCCCGCGCGAAGGTTGGGGGCGGTCTCCGTCGGGCTACGCTACTACCGCGGTATTGCGATGGGCGTTACGATTTGCCGGGTTCCGCCTCTATGGAACCGGATCCATTGGGGCGCGCGCGGATCCTGCAGTCTATTTCTTGCTGGATGGAGGCTGGTAACCTTCGGGTAGCTGCGAGCCGTCACCGAAGAAAAACTTGTCCATCTCGGTTTCGATGAACTTGCGTGCCTTGGGATCAAGCGGGCTGATGCGATATTCATTGATCAGCATCGTCTGATGGGTGAGCCAAAGCTGCCACGCTTCCTTCGACACATTTTCATAGATTTTCTTGCCCAGTTCCCCCGGGTAGGTGGGGTAATCCAGGCCTTGTGCCTCCTTGCCGAGTTTCACACATTTCACCATGCGGGTCACGAGAGATTCCTCAGTTGCTGCAGTAATTGCTTGACCGGTGTTGCCAGGCCGCGCACATCCGGCTGATGGACGTTATACCAAACTGTCTTCGTGTTCTCCATGGCCTTTGTATTTGACCGCATGAGGCGTGCGGGAATTGGTGTGATGTCGAGTCGAAAATGGGTGAAGCGGTGTCGCAGCGGCGGCCATGGTGTGTCGAGTGCGATTTCCAATCCGTATGTGGTCCGGCACCAGCTGCGGGCATCCTTTGCCGGATCGCACTCCGGAAATCCCCACAATCCTCCCCAGATGCCGACCGGTGGACGTTGCTGCAGTAGTACCTGGCCTTGTCGATCGCGTAGCAGAATCATTTGGACCTGTTTGACCGGCAGCGCCCGGCGCGGTGCACCTCCCGGATAATCGCTGGGGTTTCCCTGTTTGAAGGCAACACAGTTGCTGTTGAGCGGGCATGATCCGCAGGTGGGCCGCGTCCGCCGGCAGACCATAGCGCCAAGATCCATGATTGCCTGTGTGTATTCTTCGACGTGTACCTTGGGCACATGAGTCTCGGCCAGCGCCCAGAGCCGCTGTTCGACCGCGTGGATGCCGGGCCAGCCGCTGACCCCATGGTAGCGCGCGAGCACGCGTTTGACGTTGCCGTCGAGAATCGGATGTTGCTGCCCGTAGGCAAAGGCCAGTATTGCCCCTGCCGTGGAACGTCCAATGCCGGGCAATGCGCAAACCGCCTCGAACGTCTGTGGAAAATGCCCGCCATGCCGGGTGATGATGGCTTGGGCCGCACGGTGCAGATTGCGCCCCCGCGCGTAGTAACCGAGCCCGGTCCATAGATGCAGGACCTCATCGATAGAAGCGTGCGCAAGCGTATGAATGTCCGGAAATCTCTCCAGGAAGCGCCGGAAATAGGGGATCACCGTGGCAACCTGTGTCTGCTGCAGCATGATTTCCGAGATCCAAATGACATAAGGATCGCGGCTATCATGCCACGGGAGATTCTTGCGTCCGTTGCTGCCGAACCAATCCAAAAGGGTCGTGCTGAAGTCCCGTTCCACGATCATGATCCGAGGCCTGCCGGGAGCGTTGCGTTGCGCGCTTGAGCGCTTCGCCCGTTGCCCAAACCCGGTTGCCGGCCGCAAATGCCGCATACCGGATGCCGTTGATGTCTGCAATCCGCCCGGAGGTCGTGCGCGAGCGCGGGTCATCCGCCGCAGTCTGGGGACGGCGAGTCGCAGCGTACGAGGCGCGAAATCTATGGTAGCAGCCGGCGCAGACCCTGATTCAGTTGCTTCTGGAGCTCATTCTTCAGCGCCTTTTCCGCCTGTCGCTTGGCGATGTCGCTCCAGTCGACGTCGTACTTCAATCCGCTGAACGGACCCCGAATAGTCACCGGTACAGTAAGTCTCTTCGATGGATTATCCCGATCCAGGGTTACCCTAAGCGTGTAATCCAGATTTTGAGCGACCAGATTGGCACTGCCGCCGCCGGTCGCGGCAAGTGCTGGCGAGTCGAGCACGAGGTCATTGTTATGGGCGATGCCGTTAACGACCCGCACCGTCCCGGTGAGACTGCTAAACGCGGTGGTGTCGCTGTTGGAGGTCTGCGCGGCAACCGGTTTTCCGCGCATTTGCTGGGCGATCGCGCGCGTCTGGTTGATGATCCTGACGAAATCGACGCCAACTATTTTACCGTTCCGCAACGAAAACGAGCCGTTGCCATTGAGGTTCGAAGTGATCTGTCCGGCGGTCAATCCGTGCGCGTTGAGTTTGAATGCCAGGTTGCCGGTTCCGGTGAAATGGCTGAAGGTCTGCATGTCCTTGAGCAGCGGCCCGACTTGGACTCCCTGAAGGTTCTCGTCCATCGAAAAATAGGGAATCCGCCCACGCGCGTCCATCCGGAAGGTGCCTTTGTAAGTGCCGCCGTAGAGCTTGGCCTGCAGCGGATTGAGGACGATCAGTCCGTTCTTGGCCAGGATACTGGCGCTGATGTCGCTCGAGCGGATGTTCGTAGCTGTGAGCTTGTGTACCTTCAAAATGCCGTTTATGTCGAGCGCGCGCAGCCCCGCGAGCGGCAAGACCACGGCCGGCCTCGCTGCGGCAGGCGGCGGTCCATTCCGTTTCGGGGCAGGCGCCGACGGGCGCGGCAGGTAACGGTCGAGGTCGATCTGGTCCAGGTTCAGATTGAAGCGGTAGGCCGGGTGGGCGAAATCGGCAAGCGCAAACGAACCGTTCAGCGTACTGTCATCCACACCAAGGCGGAAATTTCTGAGCTGGACAGCAGTGGTCGACACGTTGAATGGTCCGCGAAACGCGACTTTCGTCAGGGCGCGCTTGTCGCTCGGCTCGTACCGGATTCCGAGTCGGGCCATCAGCGCGCGAGCATCAAAAGCAGGTATGTCCAGATTGCCGCTGAATGACGGGGCATCGAAGATCCTCGTGCCCTTGAGGTCGGTTAGCTTGATCTTCATTCCCGCCGCCTCGAGGGACGCTGCCGGGGATTCCAGCGTCTGCCGTCCCGGGTCGACGGCCAGCCGGGCCTTGAGCGTCACGCGTGTATGGAGCGGCGGACTGCCGGAGCTGAGATCGAAGCCGAGTGTCACGTCGGTCATGCGCCCGGGGCTGATCTGGCCGGTCTGAAAGTCGAGGTTGCGCACCGTATAGCGTTTTCCGCTTTGTTCGTCATTCCACATAAGTTCGCTATTTTGTACGCTAACGCCGCTTACCAGCAGACCTGCTATCGGTGATGCAGCCGGCTTTGCTGCAGCGGCGGGAGCAGGCTTTCCCTGTCCCGTGAGTCCTTGCCAGTTGCCACGTCCGGCACGGTCCTTCACCAGATTGAGCTTGAGACCATCAACGATGATTTCGTCCACCTCCACCTTCTTGCGCAGCAAGGGCAAAAGCTTGACCTTAACGCCCAGCTTCGAAACCTGAGCGAACGGGCTGCTGCCGAACCCGGGTGCATTGGAAAGGGAAACGGATCCGATGTCCGCGCCTATCCAGGGAAAGAACGAAAGCGAGATCTTTCCGTCGATGGTGAGCGTGCGTCCGGTCTGTGCCTTCACGAGGCGGGTAATCTCGCCCTTGTAGCGGTTCGGATTGAACGTTAGCGATAAGATAACCGCGGCGACGATGAAAAGGATAATTACGACGCCTAGCGCAATGCCGATAATTTTCAGTGCTTTCTTCACGCTTCCCCCCGGGCTCCGGAAACCGAATTTTTGGAAGGCAGTTGACCGCCGCGATGCCGCCTCAGGCCGCAGTGCTGGCAAGAAGAATGGAGCGGGTGATGGGAATCGAACCCACGTCTAAAGCTTGGGAAGCTTTCATTCTACCATTGAACTACACCCGCCCGCCGGGGCCAGCTGCAATTTTGACCCGCCGGCGATAGAATAGCATACAAATTTTTTCGCGGCTTGCGTAGAGGTGGTTACGCTGTGGCAACAAATAGACGCACCAAGATCCTGCTGAATGGCAGCGAGAAAATCCTGGATACCGCCCCGAGTGTGGCCTCGTTGCTACAGGAACTCGGGCTGGCCGACAAGCGTGTAGCGGTGGAAATCAATTGTGAGATCGTGCCGCGCAGCCAGCACGCCGGGCGTATCCTGAGCGACAATGACCGCGTGGAAGTGGTGGTGGCTATAGGGGGTGGCTGATGACAGCGGTGGTATCAAAGTCGCGTGAAGCGGCCGGTGCTAGTGATATTCTGACCATTGCCGGGAGGGAGTTTCGGTCACGACTGCTCGTGGGCACCGGCAAATACCGGGACCTGGATGAGACGCGCCGTGCCGTCGAGGCAAGCGGTGCCGAGATCGTGACGGTCGCGATACGCCGAACCAACATCGGCCAGAACCCGAATGAGCCGAACCTCCTTGATGTCCTGTCGCCGCGGCGGTACACGCTACTGCCCAATACAGCGGGTTGCTACAGCGCCGAAGACGCGGTGCGGACCTGCCGGATGGCGCGGGAGCTGCTCGACGGACATGATCTGGTGAAGCTGGAGGTTCTGGGCGACGACAAGACGCTGTTTCCGGATATCCCGAAGACGCTGAGTGCCGCTGAAACGCTCGTGAAAGAAGGCTTCAAGGTGATGGTTTACACGACCGACGACCCGGTCATGGCGAAGCGCTTCGAAGAGATCGGCTGCGTGGCTGTAATGCCGTTGGCTGCACCGATAGGGTCCGGCCTTGGCATCCGCAATCCCTATAACATCCGCATCATTGTCGAGAATGCGCGCGTTCCTATTCTGGTCGATGCCGGAGTTGGGACTGCGAGCGATGCGGCGGTCGCCATGGAGTTGGGTTGCGACGGTGTCCTGATGAATACTGCTATTGCGGCAGCAAGGAACCCGGTGCTCATGGCTTCTGCCATGAAGAAAGCGGTAGAAGCGGGACGGGATGCCTATCTTGCCGGACGCATGCCGCGCAAGTTTTATGCTACGGCTTCCTCTCCTGTTGACGGCACCTTTTTCTAGGGCCCCTGGTATCGAGCTGCCCTGGCCCACCGGCGGGAGGGTCGGGCGGTGAGCGGCTTGGGTGTGCCGGACGGGCATATGCGCCGGATTCGCAGCTATGTGCGCCGCGAGGGCCGTATCACAACGGCCCAACGCCGTGCGCTGGAAGATTTGTGGCCACGTTTTGGTGTCGCGGACAGCAGCGACCGGCTTGATCTGGGCGTGCTTTTCGGACGCACTGCGCCAGTAATCCTTGAAATCGGCTTCGGAGACGGGCAGTCCCTGTGTGCCATGGCGGCGGCCCATCCGGAGCAGGACTATCTGGGCGCGGAGATCCACCGCCCCGGTGTCGGCCGTCTGCTCAGAGACCTGGGCGCGCAGGCCATCAAGAACGTGCGAGTGATGTGCGAGGATGCATGCTCGATGCTCGCAAACAAGGTGCAGGATGAACAGCTGCACGGCGTACACCTGTTTTTTCCGGATCCCTGGCCGAAGGCCCGTCACCATAAGCGGCGTCTGGTGCAGGCGGAATTCGTGGAGCTCGTGCGTTGCCGGCTTGTCGTCGGCGGATATCTGCACCTGGCCACCGACTGGGAGCACTATGCGCAGCACATGATGGTCGTCATGACCCATGCGCCGGGATTCGAGAACAGCGCCGGTCCCGGTCGTTTCGCACCGCGCCCGCAGAACCGCCCGTTCACCAAATTCGAGCGCCGAGGTCAGCGACTCGGTCACGGAGTATGGGATTTGATCTTCCGGCGCTCCAGCTAGGAGCCGGAGCGCCACCGGTAATGCCTCAGGCTGCCTTCAGTTCCACCACCATCTTTTCGCAAACTTTCTTGGCGTCGCCGAAAACAAGCGAGCAATTGTCCTGGTAGAACAGCTGGTTTTCCACTCCGGAATAACCGGGGTTCATGCTGCGCTTGATGAAGAATATCTGGCGTGCCTTATAGACGTCGAGGATCGGCATTCCATAGATCGGGCTCGCCTTGTCGCTCTTGGCTGCCGGGTTGGTTACGTCATTGGCGCCAACCACAAGCGCGACATCGGCCGTGGTGAACTCCGGATTGATATCTTCCATTTCGAAAACATGGTCATAAGGGACATCCGCTTCCGCAAGCAGGACATTCATGTGGCCCGGCATCCGGCCTGCGACGGGATGGATAGCAAAATGTACCGTGACGCCCTTGCTTTCCAGTATGTCTGCAAGTTCCTTGAGAGCATGTTGAGCCTGGGCAACAGCCATGCCGTAACCGGGAACAATGATGACCTTGCTGGCATTGGCCATCAGAAATACTGCATCTTCGACTGCAGCCGTTTTGACACCTTTGGTGTTGTCTGCACCCGGTCCGGCACCGGTTGCGCCCTCGCCACCTCCAAAGCCGCCGAGAACGATGCTGGAAATCGACCGGTTCATGGCCTTCGACATGATGTACGACAGGATCGCGCCCGAAAATCCCACGAGCGCACCGGTAATGATCAGCAGGTTGTTGCCCAGGGTAAATCCGGTGGCTGCAGCAGCCCAGCCGGAATAGGAGTTCAGCATCGACACCACCACAGGCATGTCAGCGCCGCCGATCGGGACGATCAACAGAATGCCGAGCGCCAGCGCCAGAGCGATCACGGCCAGCAGCGCGTCGAACTGGTTGTGCAGGAGGAATTGAATTCCCAGCCCGATCATCAACAGGGCCATCAGCAGGTTCAGGATATGCTGACCCCTGAAGATGAGCGGTTTTCCGGTGATGATTCCCTGCAGCTTGCCGAACGCCACTAGCGAGCCAGTGAAGGTAATGGCGCCGATGAATGTGCCGATAAACAACTCTGCCATCAGAACCGTACTCAGTGTGCCCGTGCGGCTGTGTGTAAGGTAGGTGCCCACCGCGACCAGGACCGCGGTCAGCCCGACGAAACTGTGCAGCGCGGCAACCAACTGAGGCATCGCTGTCATGCGAATCTTCAGTGCAATCAGGGTACCGATCGTTGCCCCGAGTACGACCCCGGCGATGATGAAGTCATACGACCTGACTGCGGGCGTAAGCACGGTAGCGACGATTGCCAGCAACATGCCAAACATCGCGTAGTAGTTCCCGCGCCGCGCGCTCGCCGGATGAGTGAGTCCCTTCAGGCCCAATATGAATAGCGTTGCGGAAACGAGATAGGCAAGCGCCAGATAGTCGCCAGTCAATTGCATTCCTGCAGCCCCTTATTTCTTTTTCTTGAACATGGCGAGCATGCGCTGCGTGACGACGAAGCCGCCAAAGATGTTGATGGATGCAAGGGTCACCGCTATGAACCCGATGGTCTCGGCGGGTCCACCGCCTTGGCCGAATCCGGCAACCAGGATGGCGCCGACGATGATGATTCCGGAAATTGCATTGGTCAGCGAGAGTAGCGGAGTGTGCAGGGAGGGCGTTACCCCCCATATGACCCAGTAGCCAATGAAACAGGCGAGTACGAAAACATACAGCGCGATCATGGTCGCAGACATGGAGTTCCCCTTTTCCTATTTCTTTTCTTTGAAGCGCACCGCTCCCTTGTAGGTGACCAGGGAACTCGCAGTGATTTCGTCTTCCAGGTAGTCTTTCATCCGCACCTGCCCTTCGGTCGTGGTGACCATAAGCGTTACGAAGTTGAATAGGTTGCGCGCGTAAAATGCGCTGGCGTCACTCGGCATGAGCGCTGGAAAGTTCGTGATGCCGCATAGAATGACACCGTGCTTGGTGACCGTCTTGTTTGCCTCAGTAAGCGGGCAGTTACCACCGGTGGCGGCAGCCATGTCGACGATCACCGACCCTTGGTGCATTCCCTCGACTGCCTGTTCGGTGATCAGTACCGGTGCCGGCCTGCAAGGAATGAGCGCAGTGGAAATGATGATATCCGCTTTCTTAAGCTCGTCAGTAAGCAGTTGCTGCTGCCTGCTCTGCGCCTCGGCAGACAGCTGCCGGGCATAGCCGCCGGCGCCAGCGCCGGATTCTCCCAAATCAAATTCGATGAATTTGGCGCCCAAGGACATTATCTGCTCCTTGACCTCAGGCCGCACGTCGTAGGCGGAGACCTGTGCCCCCAGTCGGCGTGCGGTGGCGATCGCCTGCAGCCCGGCGACGCCCGCCCCCAGCACTACCACGCGTGTCGGCTTCGCGGATCCGGCGGAAGTCATCATCATCGGGAAAAAGCGGCCGTAGAGACGGGCGGCCTCGAGTACCGCACGATAGCCGGCAATGTTGGACTGTGAAGACAGGACGTCCATGGCTTGCGCGCGCGAAATACGTGGAATCATCTCCAAGGCAAACGCATCGACACCCTTGCCCGCCAGAAGGCTCAAAGTATCGTCGGCGTGGCACAAGCCCATCATGCTCAGAACCACTGCGCCATTCTTCATGTGCTCGATTTCGACGGGTTCTGGCTTGTGCACTTTGAGCACGATGTCAGAGCCCAGGGCCCGTTCTTTGTCGCCGATTTCGGCCCCGGCCTGGTGGTAGGCCTCGTCGGTAAAGTGCGAGCCAAGGCCGGCGTTATGCTCGACCAGTACCGACAGGCCGAGGGCGCGCAGTTTCTTTACGGTCTCCGGTGTGGCGGCGACCCGCGTCTCGCCTCCCAGGACTTCAATTGGTATGCCAACTTTCATAGTGTTCTGCTGTGGTTTCGGTTGGACGGAGTCCGGATCGGCGCCGCCCGGGCGCGAATTACGAATTGTAACCTGCCTGACGGCTGTTGTACCAAGCCCCTGCCATGGAAACGCATGGTTCCCAACCGTTCGTGAGCAACGATAGCAAGACACTGTTGCACAGGGCCTGGCAGATATGGCATATGCGCCCGGCGTTTCGGTCGCCCGGATTGGCCGCATTATAGGTGGTTCCGAGGCATGGCGCACATTAGGTAGGCTCGGACCGGTAACCGGGGGTGGTAGTCCCTTCTTGGCCAGCCAGCCTGTTCGTTACTGCAACCCCTGACGTCGGGAGGCACACGTCAGTCGTGTCGTTGTGCCACCAGCATCGCCTGATTGCGCAGTCCGCGCGTGAGATCGCCCAGCGCCCCCTCCTCGCGATAGACCCGCAGCTGCAGTGTGCCAAACAGACGCAGCAATTCCCCGTCGGCTAGCCGAAAATCGGGGTTGCCGGGGGCCGATGCGTCGACCCGCGTACGCGTAAAAGTCTGGTAGAACAGCAGGCCGCCGGGACGCAACGCTGCCGCGAGGTGAGAAGCGAGGGATCTATCGAGAAAGCGACTTACGACGATCACGTCGAAGCGCCGTGGCTCGGGCGGGTGCCTGACGACGTCGCGTACCTCGGGATGCAGGAGCAGGCCTGCAGTGAGCTCTTGCAGCCTGGCAATCGCAGCCTGGACACTGTCCCATGCGTAGGTGTCGAAACCACGACGTGCGAGCAGCAAGGCATTGGCGCCGAGGCCACAGGCAAGGTCCAGCGCACAGCCATGTGCCGGAAGCAGGTGCCCGTTTTCGGCCAATACTTCCGCAGCCGCCCCCGGCAAGGCCCCCTTGTTGCCGTAGCGGGCATTCCAGCAGTCGGTGTCCCGTGGCTCCATTGCGCATCACCCGATCCTGGTCCGGCTTAACGGGCGGGACGTCTATAACTGGTTCAATATCCGTTGCTGCTGGGTGTGATACTCCTGGTCAGTAATAAGGCCCTTATTCTTCAGCTCCAGAAGTTCCTGCAGGCGCTGCTCGATCTTCGTGCCTCTGGATTCCGTCGCCGCAGGCGTGGCTTGCGGCGGTGGTAAGTACTGCGGTCCGCAACTGAGATTTACCGTAATATTTTGCTTCAGGTTTTTTCCGGTGAACTGATCGGTGTAGGGTTTGCAGCCGGTCTTCTTGATGGTGACGGTGGCAAGCCGGCGGTAAAACGCGAAACCCGGACCGACATCGCTCTTGATGCGTCCCGTCCAATGCCTTGGAAACACTTTGTCGAGCTCCACCAAAACCGGCGTGGTACCGATATTCTTGCCGGAAACGAAAACCTGTGCACCGGGTGGATCGGAATTGATCGTAATGGAACTGACCGGCTCGGGCAGACTTGCGCAACCGGAAAGTGCTGCCATGCAGCACAGCGCCAGGAAAGCAGATTCGCGAACACCCCTGCGATTTGGGATCATGGATTTTCCTCCCGCATACCTTTCACCTTAACGTCGGTTGTTCGATGAGTCGGAACTATATTCCCATTGGCCGACCGGTGCCAACCGTCCGCCGCCGTGCAGGCGTTGCTAAAAACCCGGGCCGGCGCGCCGGCAGTGTGGGTGCGCCGCTTTCCAAATGTGCCGGCGTTATCGTTGCCGCGGGCCTGGCGGGTGTCTCGTTATCATAAAGTCTGGATCTTGTGGATCCAGTCAAGCCGCAGGCGGACTGTCTGTCCCGTAGTCGAACGCGCAACCAGGAATTCCTCGTGGTTAGAGGTCTCAATGTCGAGCGGCGTCACGATCTGGTCCTGCAGGACATTATTCTCGACCCACATCAAGCGCAGCTGCGTACGATGGAGTATGGCAATCTCGAAAACATCGTGGTCTGCGCAGGAAATCGGACGATAGCCGGTATCCCCATCGTTCAAGTCGCTCATGTTTTTCGGCCACCACAGGGGTTGCGATTTGCCGGTTTGTGTCCGGACGGACATGGAAATCCGCCGCCCTGCAGCACGTCCGGCAATCTCCGGCGCGTAGTTTGCGCCAGCGCTTGCCGGTGCCCGACAGCCCAAGTTTGAGAGTCTAACAGGGGGCAGTCCTGCCGAACCCGGCGGATGTGCCTCTTAGCCCTCCTGCAAGCACATATGCACGCAGTCCGCGCTGGCCAAGAATATGTGCCGCCGCAGAGCTGCGACGGCCCGTGTTGCAGTAGCAAATGTATGCATTATGCGGGTCGAGGCCGTCGGCCACCTGGCACAGCATGTCCAGGGGAAGACGATAGGCGCCCGGGAGCAACGAATCTGAAGCCTCTTCCAGTGCGCGGACGTCGAGCCAGATGGCGCCCGACTCCGTCATGGACATTGCCTCCGACGGCGACAGCCAGTTCAGCGGCGGTTCGCGCCTGAGGGCGAGGAAGTGCCGGCGTGCCAATCTCAGCAGTGTGCCGCGTGTTTCCATGGTCACGCTGGCATGCCAGCGGTCCTCGCCAGACAGGCTTTCTTCGCCGAATCCCGTGCCCGGTCCGAGCATCGTCACATCGGCCGGACCATTTCCGTCGGTTTCGCAAGTCATGACGGCCGTTCCGTTCTCGACGAGATAGTAGCCGTCGGCATCCTCGCCTTCGCGAGCCACGACCTGTCCTGCCCGCACCGCAACTGATTCCAGCCGCATCCCAAGCAAATCGAGGTTGGGAGGCGGTATGTGCCGAAAAACCAGACATTGGCGAACCATGCCCATCCAGCTAGTCGCAGAGCCGGAATCAGTCCGGAACCGATTCGGCCCCGGAGCGGCCAGGCAGCCAGCGAGCGTGTCCCATGTGACTGCGATATCGAGCAATTCACTGTCGATTCGCAGAATGTCGAGGTCTGTCACTGCCATGGCGGACACTTGGCGTGGTTGCTTGTCTGCGATCGGGCAGAGCGTTTTTGGCGCATTGCCTGCCATGTCCGCTACCCCCAGCATGCAGCTGTCTTCGTCCTTGGCGCTGCTCAGGACTATCTCGCCGCGCAGCAGATAGACGGTCTGATAATCAGTCTCACCCTCGCGGAACAGGATCATGCCTGCGGGAATGTGTTCGATGTGGCACAGCGGTTTCAGCTCTTCGATGCGCAGGATGCTCAGTGCTGCAATAGGTTGCAGGGCCTGGATCAGTTCTGATCCAGGCACGCACTCGATTTCAGTCATGCGCAACTTTCACTCCGGACCTTCGCGATGTGCCGCGACTTGTCGATGGCAGCAATTCCGTCAGGCGCTAGCATATCATCGGAACAGTCAGCCGTATTGCTAGGAGATGTTGCCGTACGTATGATGAATCATCTGAGCGCCAGATATGGTCGATTGCATGAGGGGGTCGGGATGAGAAGCATTGAAGATGTCGTAGTCATGATTGAGAGATGGGACCAAGAGCGTTCGAAAGATCGGGAGCTGGTACTGAGCCAGCTCAATGCGATTTCGAAGAACTGTGAGGAAGCGATCGAAGTCTGGCAGCGCTATCTCGACAACCCCGGTACCGGGGGCAATCAGTGGACGGCCGTGAGCTGGGTAGGACCCGAGCGCGCCAAGAGATTGCACGAACTCAACCTCAGGGCCGGTGAGCTGATACATCAGCTGTGCACGATTGCCGGGTCGGAGGCCATTCGGTTCCTTGCTTACGAAGATAACATGATCGAGATGGCCTATCGTCAGCTCGAGCAGGGCGAAACCGGACCTGACATGGCGCGTTCCGCCGTCGAACGCATGAACGCTCATCGTGCCTACCTCAATTCTGTGGCGGAACGGGTCAAGTCCATCCGCTTGGCAGAAGCGAAGCATGCCAAGTCCGTTTCCCGACCGCGTCCGGGTGCCAAGAAGCCGCAAGCCAGCAAGGCGAAAAAGGCGACGGTTGCCGCTGCCAAAATGCCGACTAAGAAGCCAGCCAAGAAAAAGGCGGCAGTCTCCGCTGCCAAAATGCCGGCTAAGAAGAGAGCGGTAAAACCTGCCCGGAAAAAATCCACACGGAAGTCGACGAAGCCGGTACGCGGACACAACAATCGCCGGAAATAAATCCGCAGACGCCGGATTGTGGTGCACGACATCAGGACCTGACGGTCGTCTCTGGGGCAGTGTGCTGGGCAGTGCCCCGGACGTAGGCCGCCAGGACAGGACGGAGGTAACCACGTCAGGGTGCCCCTGGCGCGCGCCGCTCCGGGTGTCTCGCATTTTTTGTATCCCCCTTCTCCCGGGTTGCTTTGTGCGGCCAATGCATGCCTTGATTTGCCGCGAAGGCGCTGGCCGGGCCAGTCCTGCGCAGCTGGGCGATTGGACTGGAAATAGCGTGTGATCATCCCCATTTTCGGGTAAAGCCTACGTGCTGGAGGATGTTTCACATGTCTGCGTCGAAGCTTGTTGTTTGCCCGCATTGCCAGGGGATCAATCGCGTGCCGGAAGACCGTCTTCAAGATCATCCGAAATGCGGCGTTTGTCATCAGCCGCTGTTCGAGGGCAAGCCGGTGGAATTGAACGCAGCGAATTTCCACAGGCACATGGAGCACGGCGACATCCCCTTGCTGGTGGATTTCTGGGCGTCTTGGTGCGGGCCGTGCAAGGCGATGGCGCCGGTATTCGCTGCCGCTGCGGCCCAATTCGACGGACGTGTCCGTTTTGCCAAAGTTGACACCGATGTTGAGCAGGGCCTGGCGCGCGAGTTTGGTATACGCGGGATTCCTACTCTGGTGCTGTTCAAGAGTGGGCGCGAGGTCGGCAGGGTGTCAGGTGCGCTTGATCCGCGCGGATTGCAATCCTGGGTCCAGCAGCGCATTTAGTGGCTGTTTGCCGGGGCGTATTTAGGAGCGCGGCAAGGGTCTCGTGATGGATTCGGTAACCGGAGCTTCCGAAACCCACGGGAGACGGCTTTTGCGCAACGAGCCGGCGTTGCTCACTGGGACCCATGAAAGGTGGAGTTTTGAACTGTCGCGTGGGGGCCACACGTGGAGCAATGTGGGCAGGGCGGCGGGAACGTGTCCTGCCGCCCTGCCCGGTGTGACTGTAAATGCTCAGGAAGTGTTCCGCTTACCAAGCGAAACGGATTCCTTTTTACGATGAGCTACTTGGCCTTGCGGACCATGTGTTTCTTGTGCACGAATTTCTTGGCGATGCGCCTGTGCACAATCCGTCTGCGAACGATCCTTTTGTGAACTGCCTTTTTGTGTTCAACGCGGTGTTCCGTCTTGTGTCCGGCAGCAGGCATGCCTGCGGCAACAGCGACTGCGCCGTTGCCAAATACGGCCACCAGGGCCAGAGCGATGATGCCCAGCAAAGTCTTTTTCACGTATCTATCCTCAAACAGTTGTCGTTTCTGCACTCACATCGGATGGGCGGGTTGGTCCCCTAGCCCTCCTTAGCGGATCAGACAATAGCAATTCATATGCCAGATTCGAGAAATGGGAATTTTTTTCCTTGAATCAGCCAGTTATACTGGCCGTACTGTACGGTTGATGTGCCGATTCGTCTTCTCGGATCTACAAATTTTGTAGGTTACTCGAAAATAGGAATCTTTGTGCGCCTGGACTCTTTCCGTCTCAATCGCCTGCAACGCAAGGTGCTGCTGTTGATCCTGGCTATCATGGTCGTTCCCATGCTGGGGGCGGCTATGCTGGCTTCGGAGTGGGTATCCTCAGGTTTTGAGGCAAGGCTGAAGCACTATATCGTGGATGCAGCGCGTGTAGACCAGACCTGGCTGCGGGCCTACCAGAACGATGCGGTCATGTTTGGGGGGGTCCTGGCGGACGACCCGACGTTCCTCGCGAAGCTGAAGAGCGGGGATCCGAACCCCGTGCGCCGGCCCATTGCGCATATTGCCCGGGAGATGGGCATCAGTTTTATTCAGGTCTACAGCAGTGACCAGACGCTGGTGTATTCGTCGAAACCGGTGAACATGCGCACCATGTGGGACAAGGTGCAAACCGAAGCCGTTCTCAAGGTCACACGTGGTGGCCGCAGCCAGCTCGCCGCGGTAGGCATTACACGGGTGCCCCGGCATGGGATACCGCAGTACTATCTAGTCATGGGCAGCCTGCTTGGCCGGAATTTCATCAACGAACTGTCGCACCTGACCGGCCTCAAGACGCGGCTGTATTACCGCGACGGCGACCACTATCTGGACATGTTCTCAAATCCGGGCAAGCGGACCTCGTTCAGGAGTCTTCCCGCGGATGTGATGAGGCGGCTCAAGTCCGACCACCGGCCTTACTACAGCGTGAAGGCCGAAAACGCTGATTTTCGCGGCCAGTACACGCCAATTGTCGATAATGATGGCCGCGTGGAAGCAATTATTTTCAGCGGCCTCAAGCGCGCCGGATTTGAAGAGGTACTCACCAATCGGCTGCTGTTGTTCTCCGGGATCTCGTTTCTCGGTGTGGTATTCGGCGCTGTAACCGGATTCCTGCTCAGCCGGCTGGTCGTTCGGCCGGTCGAACACCTGCGCGATGGCGTCATGCAGCTTGCCGCGCAGAACTTCAATGCAACCGTGCCCGTGACCTCTGATGACGAGGTCGGCGACCTGACAAAAGCCTTTAATGCCATGGCGGTCAGTCTGCGCGAGGCGCGCAACGAACAGCAGCAGCGATTTCATCGCGACAAGCTGGCCGCCCTCGGCGAGCTGTCGGCATCGCTCGCACATGAGATCCGCAATCCCATTGGCGTCATCAACAGCGCATCGGCGTTGCTGGAGAAGTCGGAGCTGTCTGCTGACAAGAAGTCCGAACTGCTGCGCATGATCCGGGAGGAAAGTGTTCGGGTCGGCAGTCTTGTTCAGGATTTCCTGCAGTTCTCTCGCCACCGTCATCCGCAGTTCTTGAGAATCGACCCGCTAGCGCCGCTGAAGCGCGCACTTGCGGCTGCCCTTGCCGGAACAAACAACGTCGAGGTGCACGAGCGGATCGGTCACCGCTCGGCGTGCATTATGGCGGATGCTGGCCTGTTGCAGCAGGCGTGGGCAAATATCCTTACCAATGCGTTGCAGGCGATGGGTGATGGCGGCGGGGTGCTGAGCCTCGTGACCGCCGTTGAAAATGATCAGGTGATACTTTCCGTGGAGGACAGCGGTCCCGGAATCCCGGCAGAGGTAATGCCGCGTCTGTTCGAGCCGTTTTTTACCACCAAGGAGCGGGGCACTGGACTCGGATTGTCGCTCGCCGGCACCCTTGTGGAGGTAAACGGCGGCCGGTTGCTGGTGCTTGAGCCGGAAAAAGGCGGTGCCCGGTTCGCCATGTCGTTTCCGGTACGCGCCTAGGTGAAACAGATGAAACGAATGATTCTCGTGGTGGATGACGAGCAGAACATGCAGACAGTCATACGCATGATTCTCGAGGACGCCGGCTATGTCGTGGAAGTTGCCGATGGTGGCGAAGCAGGCCTCGCGCATCTGACAAACCCGAATCTTGATGTCGTACTTTCCGACCTGAAGATGCCGGGCATGGCGGGAGAGGAGTTTATCCGGGCCTGTCGCGAAGAGCGACCCGATGTTCCGGTGATTGTGGTCACCGCCCACGGCACAATCCGATCGGCGGTGCAGAGCATAAACGCCGGAGCCACAGATTACCTGACCAAGCCGTTTGAGCCGGAAGAGCTGGAAATCGCCGTTCACAATGCAATCAAGCTGCGCGATATCCTTCACGAAAACCTGCGTCTCAGGGAAACCGTGACCGAATCACTGGCGCGTCGACGACTCATGGGAACGAGCCAGGCGGTACAGCGCCTGGTGGAGGAGATCAAGCGTGTCGCGCCGTACCGTACCAGTGTTCTGATTACCGGGGAAAGCGGAACCGGCAAGGAACTGGTGGCACGTACAATCCACGAAACCAGTACCCGGCACCAACAGCCGTGGGTGGCGATCAATTGCTCAGCAATCCCGCACGATCTCATGGAAAGCGAGCTCTTCGGCTATGTCAAGGGAGCGTTTACGGGTGCAGCGCAGAGTCGTCTCGGTCGTCTCGAGCAGGCGCAAGGTGGAACGCTGTTTCTCGATGAGATCGGAGATCTTGAGCCGGCGCTACAGGGGAAGCTGCTGCGTGTGCTGCAGGAGCGGGAGTTCTTTCCGGTCGGAAGCGATCAGGTCCGCAGCGCCGACGTGCGATTCCTCGCGGCGACCAACCGTGATCTCAAGGAGCTAGTGCGTCAGGGCAGGTTTCGCGAGGATCTGCTTTACCGTCTCGACGTATACAATATCGTGGTGCCGCCACTGCGCGATCGTGGGGAAGACATCGCGCTGCTCGCCGAATCCTTCCTGCGCGAAATCTCCCAGGAAATGGACAAGCCGGTGCAGCGATTCACGCAGGACGCCCTCCGGATTCTGCTGTACTACCGCTGGCCCGGGAACGTGCGTGAACTGCGCAATGCGGTGGAGCGATCGCTGCTGTCATGCAAGGGCCAGGAGATAGATGTTCAGGATCTTCCCGAGGCGATACGCGGGGCCACAGCGCAAAGACAGGAACCGGGCTGCGCGCCAAACGGAGGCAACGATCATGACCTGGACAGCTGGCTGGCCGACGTCGAGCGGCGCGCAATTCTCAAGGCCCTGGAGCATTGTGGAGGAATCCAGGCCCACGCCGCGAAGCGCCTGGGCATATCCGAACGCAGCTTGTGGCACCGCATAAAGAAGCTGAACATCCAGATAAACCGCAACTTCATCTAGTCAGCGCGCGGCGGGTCACTTGAGTGTCCGCACTCCAGTGCCGGTTCCAAGGATCAGCACGTCAGCCGGTCGGTTTGCAAACAGGCCGTTGGTGACCGTGCCGGTGATCTGGTTGAGCATGCGCTCAAGTTCGACCGGATTCAGGATCTTGAGGTTGTGCACGTCCAGGATCACGTTGCCGTTGTCGGTAGTGAATCCCTGCCGTAATACCGGTTCTCCGCCCATCTTGACTATCTCCCGGGCGACGTAGCTGCGTGCCATTGGGATTACCTCCACCGGCAACGGAAACCTGCCGAGGACGTCGACCAGCTTGGATTCGTCGGCTACGCAGACAAAAGTTTCGCTCGCAGCGGCAACTATCTTTTCCCGGGTGAGAGCGCCGCCGCCACCCTTCAGCAGGTGCAGGTGCCGGGTAGCCTCGTCGGCGCCGTCGACGTAGAGCTTGAGCCCCCCGGCGGCGTTGAGATCGATCACCGGAATTCCGCATTTCTTTAGCCGCTCGGCGGTTGCCTGGGAGCTGGCAACAGCCCCATCGATCCGTCCCTTGATGGTGGCGAGTGCATCGACGAAGTGG
Source organism: Pseudomonadota bacterium (assembly GCA_021819085.1). GTDB lineage: Bacteria > Pseudomonadota > Gammaproteobacteria > Acidiferrobacterales > UBA6901 > JAJYCY01. Next base: position 37,629 of record JAKASJ010000025.1, read on the forward strand.
TTTGCGGTCGAACCGGTGCCGACGCCGATTACGCCCCCGCTTCCAACATACTCTAGGGCGGCCAGCGCGGCTGCTTTCTTCATGTCGTCCTGTGTCATCCATTTCCCCCTGGCATTCTGCATGTCGAGAATACCGTCTGTGCCAGTACCAAAACAAGAGTTGCCACGAAACCGCCGGCGCCAGATGCGGTAGAAATGCTGCGACCGAGGCCGGATTCTGGTAGATTAGCAGCATGCCGCAGCGCTACATTGAAAAGATTCTCACTACACGCGCCTATGAAGTTGCCAAAGAGACTCCACTTGATTTTGCCGCCAATCTGTCGCGCCGCCTAGGCAACCAGGTTTGGCTCAAGCGCGAGGACCAGCAGCCAGTTTTCTCGTTCAAATGCCGTGGCGCCTATACCAAGATGGCGTCATTGTCGAGCACTGTACTTGCACGCGGCGTCGTGGCTGCATCCGCGGGTAACCATGCCCAGGGAGTTGCTCTGGCGGCGGCCAAGCTCGGCACGCACGCGGTGATCGTCATGCCGGTTACGACACCCGAGATCAAGGTCGACGCGGTGCGCAATTTGGGCGGCGAGGTGGTGCTTGAAGGCGATAACTACGATGCCGCGTGTGCTTTTGCGCTGCGACTCGGGGCGGAACGCGGCCTGACCTTCGTTCATCCGTATGACGATCCGGAAGTTATCGCCGGTCAGGGAACCATCGCCATGGAGATACTCAAGCAGCATACCCATGATCTGCATGCCGTCTTTGTTCCGGTAGGGGGCGGCGGACTCATCGGTGGAATTGCGGTCTATATAAAATCCCTGCGCCCGGACATCAGGGTAATCGGTGTCGAGCCTGACGAAGCGGATGCGATGTTCCGCTCGCTTGCGTCTGGTCGCCGGATCATGCTCGACCACGTGGGCATCTTCGCTGATGGAGTCGCCGTCCGTCAGGTCGGCGAGGAGACGTTTCGGCTGGCACAAAAGTTCGTCGACGAGATTGTCCTTGTCAGCAACGACGAGATCTGTGCCGCCATCAAAGATATCTTTGAAGATACGCGCTCCATACTTGAACCTGCGGGCGCGCTTGCCATTGCTGGAATGAAGAAATACATTGCGCGTGATTCGCTGCACGACAGACAGCTGGTGGCGATTGCCTCGGGCGCGAACATGAACTTCGACCGCCTGCGTCACGTCGCAGAACGCGCCGAAGTTGGCGAGAGACGCGAGGCCGTTCTGGCTGTGACCATACCCGAAGTGCCCGGAAGCTTCCGCCGGTTTTGCGCATTTATCGGTCATCGCCTGATCACGGAATTCAATTATCGATATGCCAGCCCCAGCAGTGCCCATGTCTTCGTGGGGGTCCAGATCCAGGATGCGCGCGAGGCCGACGATCTGGTCGCAAGTTTGCGCGCTGAGGGCTATGACACGCTGGACATGACTGACAACGAGATGGCCAAGCTCCATATCCGCCACCTGGTCGGAGGTCATGCGCCGAACGTATTGCACGAGATTATCTACCGCTTCGAGTTTCCCGAGCGCCCCGGAGCGCTCATGAATTTTCTGGACAGAATGGGCCAGTCGTGGAACATCAGCCTGTTCCACTATCGCAACCACGGCGCTGATTTCGGGCGCGTGCTGGTCGGAATGCAGGTTCCGCCGTCGGATAAGTCTGCGTTCCGGCAGTTCCTGGACCAGCTTGGCTACGAATTTGTCGAAGAAACCGCGAATCCGGCTTATAAGCTGTTTCTCAGCTGAAGTGCGGCCCGGCGTCAGGCCGGGCAGTTCATCGGTATCCCGCCAGTTCCATTTTTTTGATCACAACGTCGCGCAGCGGCACATCCGCAAACGGTCCGCGGGTTCCCGTTGGAACAGCGTCGATCTTTCTTACCACACCCATACCCTTGACGACCTTTCCGAAGACGGCATAACCCCAACCCTCGACGCTGTCGTCGCGGTGGTCAAGAAACGGGTTGTCGGCGGTGTTGATGAAGAACTGTGATGTAGCGGAGTTCGGGTCGCTGGTGCGCGCCATGGCGATGGTGCCAACCGAATTCCGTAGTCCGTTGCTGGCCTCGTTGCGGATGGGCGTGCGCGTCGGTTTCAAGCGCATTCCCGGCTCGAAGCCGCCGCCCTGGATCATGAACCCGGGGATGACGCGGTGAAAAATGGTGCCGTTGTAGAAACCCGAATTCACATAGTTCAGGAAATTTTTGACCGTGACAGGCGCCTTGTCCGGGAACAGTTCCAGCTCGACCGTGCCGAGACTGGTGACCATCCGCACGATCGGGTCACGAGCCGGGACTGGTTGCGGTTTGGCATTGGCTCCGGCGGCAGACACGGTGAATAGCAGTGCGGCCAGAGCAGGGGTCAGCTTGCGTATGATGTCATTCATCTTAAAGGAGGCTCTCGGTTGCAGATCGGATGGCTGGAAAGCATTATTGCCGGCCGGCGCCTGTCAGCGGGTTTTCCGGAACCCGCGTCTTCGTGCAGCGATCGTGCCTTGGCAGGTTCCGTAGGTCGCATGCGCGGATATCGGTGTCCTCCATCCCGGCAGTGACGGTCGTTTTGCTGCGTTCATCGTCAGACGCATGTCGTGATCCAAATGCCGGCTCAGGTACTACATGCGCCCACATGGCGCCACGCCGAAAGTGCCGGAAAACGGCGTGGCCCATCATTGTTCAAGAATCAATTCCATTTGACAAGCGGCGTATTGATGCCGCAACCACTTCATAGTGCCGCGAACAGGCCTTCGCGCAAGCTCGTATGGCAGGTATCCTCCACGCGCTGAATGTAGTACATCAGGTCAATCGGCAAAGTGATCCCGTCGAGCAGCTGAAGAGGAAACAGGTCCGCTGCGAGCAGCATATCGGCAGCGGACGGCGATCCCAGGTAAAAACGGTCCCGTGCCAGTCGCACGGACAGCTCTCTGAGGCGTGTCGCCTGCATCAGCTGGTCGAATGCTCCGTAGCGATCGTTCGACAGTTCCTCGATGCTGGTCCCGAAGCTGCGGCCTACTTCCGCCTTGTAGGCTGCCATCGCCTGCTCGTTGTCTCCGATACCGCGGTAGGCGGGCAAAACAGGTGCATGCAGTCGGGCGATCAGCGCATCGGCCGATCGGCGCCAGGAAAGAAGGCCCTCCCATGCGTCCTCTGTAAGAAGGCCTTTGGAAATCGGCATGTCTGGCCAGCGATGGTCCAGATTCTTGAGTATCGTGACCGAATCTGTTTCCAGCCGGCCGTCATCGTGCTTCAGCACCGGCACAGCGCGTGCTATGCCCAGTGCGAAGAATGTCTCGTCGTCATCAAACGCGATCGGCCGGTCTTCGTAGACGATCTCCTTATAGCCGAGTGCAAGGCGGACACGTTGCGCATTGGAGGACCACCAGAAGTGGTAGAGGGTGGTCAACGGCGTGCCAGCTTGAGAATGTAATCCCACTCGCGGCGTTCCACGGGCATGACCGACAGCCGGTTTCCGCGGGCGAGCAGGCGCATGCGGCTCAGTGCCGGGTGTGTCTTTAACTCGCGCAGCGTAATCGGTTGGCGGAATTCGCGCTTGAGATGAACATCGACCATGTACCATAGCGGCCGCTGTGGCGTGCTTTTCGGGTCATAATGAGCATTGAGGGGATCGAACGCAGTGAAGTCCGGATAACCTGTACGGACGATCTCCACGATGCCTACTATGGCCGGTTCGGCGCAACTCGAGTGATAGAGGAAACCCAGATCGCCGGCTTGCATTTCATCGCGCATGAAATTGCGTGCCTGGAAGTTCCTCACGCCATCCCAGTGTTCCGTCCGGTTGTTGCACTTTGCGAGGTCAGCAATGCTGAAAGCAGCCGGTTCGGATTTGAACAGCCAGTAGCGCACAGGCATCCGTCTGCTGTGGCTCACGAATATCTCTCAAACTGCGGAAGGATTTCCGTTTCGGTGCACGCACTCTCGCACCACTCCTGCAGTGCCGGCAGGGCCGCGATGGTCCGCATGTAAGCTGTTGCCGCCGGGTCGGTTTCCACAGCATAGGTGATAAATCGAAGCACGACCGGCGCATACATCGCATCCGCTATTGTAAAATGCCCGAATAGCATTGGTCCGTCGGCACCGAAGCGGCGCCGGCACTCGTTCCAGATTTCGGTGATGCGTCCGATGTCTGCGGCCACGCCAGGCGTGCGGCCCTTTCCCGGAAAGGAGCCGCGACAGTTCATTGTCATGTTGGTTCGCAATTCGGTAAAGCCCGAATGCATTTCGGCGCTGACCGAACGTGCAAATGAGCGCGCGGCTGCATCTGCGGGCCACAATCCTTTGTCCGGATGGCGTTCTGCGAGGTATTCGCAGATCGCCAGCGAATCCCAGATGACGAGATCACCGTCTTCCAAAACCGGCACCTTGCCGGAGGGTGAGTGCCGCAGTATTTCCTGCTTCGCGCTGTCCGTATAGAGCGCGATGCGCTGCTCGTCAAAGCGGATTCCGCACTGTTTCATAACCAGCCACGGACGCAGTGACCAGGAAGAGTAGTTTTTGTTTCCAATAATGAGTCTGGGGACAGGCATCCTCAATTGCTCCTGGTAGGCACACAATGCAAATTGCGGCTTGCAGTCAGCCTAGATGGTCAGATAGAGCGCGCAATCGGTCGCGATCCCCTGAAGCGGCACGTCCCAGGGCGACGGAACCAGAGCGTCCAGCCTTTGGAAGTCGTGGGCCAGCCCGAGCAGCTTGGGACGATTCCAACTGCGGCGGTTACGCAGAAACTCGAGACTGCGGTCGTAGAATCCTCCGCCCATCCCGAGGCGATTGCCCTTCAGATCAAACCCCACCAGCGGCACCAATATCAGGTCAAGCTCCTGCGCCCGCACCCAAGTGCGCGGTGCGGTGACCGGCTCCGGAATGCCGTAGCGGTTCGGCGAGAACGTGCTCGATGGCGTTACCGGCGCGAACCACAGCCGGTCATAGAAAAGGTGCGATAGAACGGGCAGGTAGCAGAGTTTGCGCATCCGCCACATGCGTTGCATCAGTGGGCGCGGATCGATCTCGCCATCGTTGGGGATATAGCAGGCTACCCGCCGCGCTGACCGAAACATCGGTGAAGCCGCGACTCTGCCGGCCAGGTTGGCCGCAGCCCGCGCTTGCTGCACCGGTCGCAGGGCCTTGCGCAAGGTCCGCAAGCGCTGCCGCTGCTCGGTCTTGGATGCAACCGTGCTCACACTAAAAGGAGGTGTCCTCCGCCTGTGCCGTACCGCCCCTTTGCCCTGAACCGAAGGTTCAGGTGGGAGCCACTGAGATGCATCAGGCTTTCCGCTACGCGGCGGACTTGCACAACAGCACCTGCTTTAGCGGCCCCCAGGCATTGAATATATAGGTTCAAGGGACCAAAAGCGGATACGTACACCGCAGAGGACACCATAACTCTGCATGCCAATTTCGAAAAAACCAATGCCTACAGGATCTCTTCATGCAAGGCGGCGTCGATCTTGCCGCGCAGAAACTGCAGCCGGTGATCGATGTCGGCAGGAACGTTCGCCGCCTGCTTGCGCAACTCCAGCAGCTCATTGGCAAGATTCAGCGCAGCCATTACCGCGCAACGCTCGGTTCCCATGACTTTTCCGCTGTCCTGGATTTCCCGCATCTTATCGTCCAGGTAGCGCGCAGCCGCAATCAGCGCAGTGCGCTCACTGTCTGGGCATGCAACCATCAGATCCTTGCCCAGAATCGAAATGTTGATACCGCCCTGCGCGGTTTTCACCTAGCTGCGCTCCAGAGCTTTAAGACGGCCGATCATCGCCTCAATGCGGGAACGCGCGACCTGGGTTTTCTCGACCAGGCGCGCGTGCTCGTCCGCAAGATTTCCATGCTCATCCGCAAGATTCCTGTGATCTGTTTTCAGCGCATGGTTTTCGCGATTCAATCGTCGGCAGGTATCGATGAGCTCATTGATTCGCTCTTCAAGCTTTGCCAGGTTTTCGCTGTCCATGTCCCGCTTGTCTGAAGTGATCTTGTATCAAATATAGGGCCGGACGTCGCTCTGGTCAACGGCTTCATGCCCGCGGCCGACAATAGTAGACTCTACTATTTGGTGCCCCATAGCCGCCAGTCGCTGGCGGTGATTCCGCTGTGTGAGTGCCACCGGGGATGAGGAGTACGGATCGCGAGCTGCGCCGCTCGCGATCTATGGGAGATTTCGATGCGCGCAGCGATCTTGCGGCGGGCCAGTTCGCCGGGGTCACAACCGCGCCGGTGGATCAGTTCGTTCTCCGGTGCGTCCCTTGAAGCTTTCCGGCCGCGCGCCGTCATGGAAGTTGCTCCAGTGCGGCCCGACGGGCGGCAGCCGTCGGAGGTAAACCGAGGCCTTGCGGGCCCGATTTGCGCCTCCGTCCATCGCTAAGTACACACATCCGTAAATATAGTGACGTATAAAATGTGGCAATCACCGGCGATTCGGAGCATATTTCCCTCCACTGGAGGTGAAGTATGCCAAGAAAAAGTCCATGGACTATCACGCTCTCGA
>JAKASJ010000026.1 GCA_021819085.1 Pseudomonadota bacterium
TTCCGATCTCGGGAAGATTCTCCCGCTTCCCGGTGGAAAGATTGTCAAGCACGACGACTTCATTTCCGGCGGCGAGCAGGCGCTCGACGAGGTGCGATCCGATGAAACCGGCCCCTCCCGTGATCAACACCTTCATGCTGGATTCCTTGCTCCTTTGATATTACTGATATTATTCCTGCTCGGTGCGGATACGGCGGCGGCAGTTCCGCACACGGACGACTGGGTACGCCCGATCGGCCTGCCCGGCGTCCTGCGTAGCGAACCGGCCGATACGGTGTGCAACACCCGAGTTGCGCAGCGGCCCTGCCCGACCGCAGTAACGATCCTCGTGGAAACCCGGGTCGCCTTTATGCGATTATAGCTTCCGGTCGGAATAACAAAAGAGGGTCGCCATCACCCGAGAGTACGGGGTTCGGGTGCAGCCGACGCTGCGGGCGAAGCCCGGTGCGTCGGGATATTTCCAGGGGGACAAACATCTACCGCATCTCCTTATCCCGCGGTTTTCCGGACCCTGGGCCGGTAGTTCTGATATTTTCAACAGTTATACAAGAGAGGGACACCATGAGCGTTGTCGCAGTCGTCGGTCTCGGATACGTCGGATTGCCGCTCGCCGTCGAGTTCGGAAAGAGATACCGGACCATCGGATTCGATCTGAGCGCCGCCAAAGTGGAGAGCTACCGACGGTTCATTGATCCCACCGGCGAAATGTCAAGTGCCGAACTGCGTGCGGCCGACAAGCTTTTTCCGACCACAGATCCCCGTGAGCTCGCTGCGGCGGACTTTATCATCGTCGCAGTGCCGACCCCCATCGACAAGGCGCGCCAGCCGGACTTCTCACCTCTGGTCAGCGCCAGCCATTCGGTCGGATCGCACCTCAAGCGCGGCGCGGTCGTTGTCTACGAATCCACGGTCTACCCGGGCGCGACCGAAGAGATCTGCGTGCCGGTTCTGGAAAGCACCTCCGGCATGAAATGGAAGCAGGATTTCCACGTCGCCTATTCGCCCGAGCGCATCAACCCGGGCGACCACGAGCATACTCTATCAACCATCGTGAAGGTAGTTTCGGCGGATGACGCCGCTACACTCGAGGCGGTCGCAGACCTCTACAGCTCGGTCGTCACCGCCGGCGTACACCGCGCTTCAAGCATCAAGGTGGCCGAGGCTGCAAAGGTCATCGAGAACACCCAGCGCGACCTCAACATCGCACTCATGAACGAGCTTGCCATCATTTTTGACAAGCTCGGCATCGATACGCTCGAGGTCCTTACTGCCGCCGGAACGAAATGGAACTTCCTGCCCTTCCGTCCCGGTCTGGTGGGTGGACACTGCATCGGCGTGGATCCCTATTACCTCACTCACAAGGCCGAAATGATCGGCTACCACCCCGAGGTGATCCTCGCCGGCAGGCGGATAAATGACCACATGGGCAAGTTCATTGCCGAGCAGACCATCAAACAGATGATCAGGCTTGGCAACCCGGTCAAGGGTGCCAAGGTGAACGTCCTCGGTCTCACGTTCAAGGAAAACTGTCCGGATCTGCGCAACTCGCGCGTGATCGACGTGATCGACGAGCTGAGATCCTATGGTGCCGAGGTCTATGTGCACGACCCCGTGCCGCGGGCCGCCGAAGCAAAACACGAATATGGCCTCGATCTGGTCGACTTCGACGCGCTGCCGGTGGCCGATGCAATCGTCCTGGCTGTCGCGCACAGGCAGTTCCTTGAGCGCGGGCTTGCCGACTACAAGGCAAAGCTCAATGGAAAGGGTTGCTTCATCGATGTGAAATCCCGGTTCGAACGTCAGGCCCTGCAAGCCGCAGGCATTGCCTCGTGGCGCCTGTAGCGCGGCCACCCTGCTTCTTTCATTTCACTGTCGCCGGCATGTGCGGCAACATCCGATAACACGCGAAGGAACAGACCATGCGCACTTTGATTACCGGCGTTGCCGGGTTCATCGGCTCGAATCTCGCCATGCGGCTGCTGAAGCGCGGCGACACGGTTTACGGCGTCGACAGCATGAACGACTATTATTCTGTGTCCCTCAAGGAATCACGCCTGGCGCGCTTTGCCGACCATCCGAACTTCCGCTTCCAGAAACTGGACATATCGGACCGGGATGCCGTCGCAGGCCTGTTCCGGGAGAACCACTTCGATTCCGTGATGAACCTGGCGGCCCAAGCGGGCGTACGCTACTCGCTTGAAAATCCGCATGCCTATGTTGATGCCAACCTCGTGGGCTTCGTAAACCTCCTCGAAGGCTGCCGCCATTCCAAGGTCGGCCACTTCGTATTCGCTTCGTCGAGCTCGGTCTACGGCGCCAACAGCAAGCAGCCATTCTCGGAGCATGACAACGTCGACCATCCAGTCTCGCTTTACGCAGCCACCAAGAAAGCGAACGAACTCCTCGCGCACAGCTATGCGCACCTCTTTGGACTGTCCTGCACCGGATTACGCTTCTTCACGGTATACGGACCCTGGGGCCGTCCCGACATGGCTCTGTTCCTGTTCACAAAGGGCATACTGGAGGGCAAGCCGATCCCGGTTTTCAACCGCGGGCAGATGGTGCGCGATTTCACCTACATTGACGATATCGTAGAGGGAGTCGTCCGGGTCATCGATCATCCGGCCATGCCCGACCCGGCCTGGTCGGGCGATCGGCCCGACCCGGCAACCAGCCGCGCGCCCTACCGCATCTTCAACATAGGCAACAGCTCTCCGGTCGCGCTGATGCACTACATCCGCGTTCTGGAAAAAGAGCTCGGCAGAAAAGCCATCCTGGACCTGCTGCCGATGCAGGACGGCGACGTACCGTCCACCGTGGCCGACGTACATGAACTGGATGCCGCGGTCGGCTTCAAGCCCTCCACTCCGGTGGAAGTGGGGATCTCGCGCTTCGTAAAATGGTACAGGGAGTACTATACGGCGTGACGCGCGGCATCATCGACATGCAGTCTGGCCGCAGGGTTAGCGGCGCGCCTGCTCGTACAGGGGTCAAAGCGACTTCTGTGACCCTTTTTTCTGAGGTCCCGGTCCCGCTGCCTTCTGATTCATCGCCGGATTCCGGGACACGGCAATGCGCCCGAGAGTCCGCTCAATGGTCGAAATGCCGTTAGCGATATTCGAAAGCAGCGGCGTGATTTCATTGAGCCTGCCAAGGCGTTCGGTCAGATCCGACAATCGCTTGGAGTTTTCCTCGATAAGATGCCGCAGTTCGCGGTTTTTCCCGGACGCTTTCTGGAGCCGGACCCGCGCCTTGACCCTCTCCGAATAGGGTTTCCACTGAAGCTCCCCTATAGCGGTCTTCAAGCTGCCAACGGTTACCGTCGGCGTCCTGTCGGTAAAGGCACAGGTCAGAGCCATATCGCACAGGACATTGATAAGCCGAGGAATGCCTCCCGTGTACTCGTAGACCATCGGCAGCACGTCCGCATCGAATAGCAGCCGATCTCCCGCCCCAGCGACCCGCAGCCGGTGGTAGACATAATCCCTTGTCTCCCGGTCCGACAGTGCCGAGATGTGGCAACGCAGACGCACTCTCTGAAGCAGCTGCTCCATTTCAGGGGAATCCAGTATCTCATTGAGCTCGGGCTGCCCGACAAGGATCACGTGCAGGATCTTTTCCTTCTGCGTTTCCAGACCCGAAAGCATGCGGATCTCTTCGAGCACCTTTGGGCTGAGGTTCTGGGCCTCATCCACGATAAGGACCAGCTGTTTGGACTGAAGAAAGCTGTCTATCAGGAAGGTGCTCAGCATGTCCATGAGCTCGACCTTCGAGGCATTGAAAGGACTGAGCCCGAATTCCACGAGCACCGCCTGCAGGAACTGAATTTCATCGAGCTGTGTCTGATAGATCTTGGCAACCGCAGCGGTATCGTCGAACTCAGACAGCAATTTCTGAAGGAGCGTTGTCTTGCCGGCACCGATCTCGCCGGTGACGACCACAAAACCGTCCCGGTTCCAGATCGTATAGTCCATATAGGCCTTGGCACGCGCGTGCGACTCGCTCATGTACAGAAAATCCGAATCCGGCGTGAGCTGGAATGGATGCTCGTGCAGCTTGTAGAATTCGAGGTACATGATCGTATTACCGGCTGTACATGATGTCCCTTGCAATGTTGTCCTGTTCCATCAGCGACGGAACCACGTTGCCCGCATTCACGAACGCGAAGTTGCTGTAGTACGAAATGCTCAGGACGATTCGCTTTTCCGAATACGAGTTCGCAGCAGCGTTGCTTCGCTGGCGTGTCACCTGGCCTTCCAGCCCAAGAAAGATATTGGGACGCGCCTCATACGTCAATCCTGCGCCTTCCTGCCCGATGCGGTTGATGACCGAGCTCTCGTAAAACCTCGACCTGACGTAACTGCCGAAAATATTTCCGAGAAGCATGCCGGAAAGCCGGTAACCCAGCTGGACGTCCGCACCCGTCTGCTGCTGATCGAGCGGAGCCGTGTAGTACTTGAGTTTCTGGTCGAAAAGATTGACCGAATCCGTACTGTAGCCCCTGCTGTACGTATACGTCGCACTCACGCTGTCCTGGCGATAGATATCGGTACCTACGGTAGTACCGCTGGCGATTCCTCCCACCGCTTCGGCTGACAGAATCGCGTCCTCGGTATCAGTGATCGCAGACATGGCCGTGACGTCGACCGTCGATCTCTCCGTCAGTCGGTGGGAGGCCAACAGCCTCGCGTAGACGCCGTTCACGTTTCCGCGACCGGTCTGGTTCAGCCTCTGGTTCAGCCAGGTACCACCGAGATCCGCGATCCACGCGGTGTCCTGCAGGTGCGTGTTCATGCGCAGGAACAGATCCTGCCGGCTATAGCCGGAGACAGCAACGTTCTGGGTGTACTTGGTATGCTCGCCATGGTAATTGAGCGAGAAAACGGTGATCGGGGAGTACTGGTAAAGCCATCCGACAAAGCCCCCGACGCGGTTCGAATTGTTATTGGCGACGCCGGCATGAAAGTTGTCGTAACGTGCCCCGAATGCCAGCGTATTCAGCGGGTCCACGTGCACCAACACGTTCGGGCCCGTTGTGAACACATTGACGTTCTGGATGTTGTTGGGCGTGATGGTTGCAAACGGAATTATCGGGACCTGCCCATAGTAGTCCTCTGCAGTCCAGCTCAGGCTCTGGGGCTTGATCATCCACGTCGCGGCCGAATTCAGCGTGAACAGCGTTTGGTTGCTGAAGACCTGGTGCTGGTAATCGTCGTACTCCAGTTGCGAATAGACGCGTGCGCTGAAATTCCGCAGATTGTTCTCCTGCCACGCCAGTTTTCCCTTGGCGACGTTGAGCCAGTCTGCGCGCGGATCAGTGCTAGAGAGCGCCATGTTGTTGCTGTGCACGGCGCTGTAGCCCAGTCCGTATCCCAGCTCGGTAGCCGCCGACAACGTGGGAATGGAAAAAACAAGCAGTCCGAGGGCAGTCGGCCACCACGTTCTGCAATATTCCCCTTTTTCCGTGGCTCCCACCGCGTCACGCTCCAGCCCGATGCCGGAACAGCCCTGCCAGCCAGGAAATACCGGGCAGCGAACCGGCCCATGGCCACAGATCACGAAACGGGTTCAATGTCCGGGGTTCATTGTTGAATACGATCCCCACGAGTTTTTTTGCCCCGATGGCCTTGGCCGCCGCCAGGATCTGGGATTCGCTCACCCTGCCATACGGGACCACCAGCAGAACGTAGTCGGCAAGCTCAGCGAGAATGCGGCTGTCTGCTGATTCCGTTACGGCCGGCGCATCGAGAACCACGTAGCGTTCCGCATACCGCGCCTTCAGTGCTTCCAGCAACCGCCGCATCTTGAGCGAGGTGAAGTATTCGCTCGCTATCTCGCGGCGCGCCCCTGAAGGGATCAGCCGCAATCGCGGTATCCCCACCTGATAGATGATTTTCTCCACCGGCATGTCCGCGGCTTCCAGATAATCCGTCAGACCGCGCTGAATTTCCGTTCCGCTCTTTTTCATGAGCCCGGGATTGCGCAGGTTGCAGTCGATCAGCAGCGCCGTCTTGCCTTCATCGAACGCAAACGACACCGCAAGATTGCGTGCCACAAACGTTGCCCCATCACCCGCGGTGACCGATGTGACCATCAGCACCATGTTTTCGGAACCGCCTTTCTGGATCAATTTGGTGCGTAATTCCCGGAACGCATCCACAGTGCGGTTGTCCCGCATGTCCGGAAAGATGATCCTGCCTTCCGCAAGATCCTGTCCGCTGATGCGGTCGGTATCCGCCATGCGCGCGATCTCATCACGGGCATGCCCGCGCTTTTCGAGTTCCGCGACCTCTGAACCCGGCGTGCGCACGAGCGCCCGTCCGGCCGCCGACTCCGGCCGCGACCCCTTCGAGCGTCTCATGCTCTGGGCCTGTCTAAGCGCCTCCTCGATTTTGCTCATGATCAGATCACTCCAGTCACTTTCAAGACGGAGAGCCCCGCAAGCACCATCACGTCCGCCATCAGCACCATGCCGAGCCGACTCAGGTTGCGCATCGTTGCCTCATTCTCCTGGGGAGTAAACAGATGCGGTACGACCGCCATCAGAGGCAGCTTCATCTTCTCGGAAATAACCGATTCCGCGCAGACACGTGGATCGAACTGCAGCTTGGCAAACAGCAGTCCGATGGGCAGCACCAACCCCAGGAAGAATCCGCCAAAGATGAAATCAGCGAATCGCAGACCTTCCGGTTCGTGAGGCAATTCTGCATGGCTCTGGATCTGGAAGGTGAGACCCTCCTTCTGATTGTCCAGGTTCATGGTAACCCGCGCAATCTCCCTCCGCCTGAGCAGATCCTGGTAGATGTCGCGGTTGACCGTATAGTCCCGCGTCAGTTCGGCCAGGGTTTCCTCACCGCTGTGGACTTCACGCCCGCGCTTGAGCTCCTGGGCCATGAGCTTGCGGTAATCGGCCAGGCGTACACTCAGCGTCGCGATCCGCGTCCGCGTCAGGGACAATTCCTGGCGCAGATGCTGGTAGAGAGGATTGAGATCCATGCTTTCGTTAAGGGCCAGGTGACCGCCGCTGGTCTTGGCCTCCTGCGCCTTCTTGCGGCTCACCTCGATGTCGCGCCTCAGGTCCGCAATCTCGTGCTTGAGCTGCACAATGTCCGGATAGGTGTCCCGGTAGTTGAGCTGCAGCGTGGCCAGCTGCCCCTGAAGCTTGGCAATGCGCGCTTCGTACTGGCCCTCACGCGCATATTCGGCCGTTGCCCGTGCCTCCCCGTTGAGCTGCTTGTTCAGCGAGCTCTGCTTGATCTCCGTCTCCTTGAGTTCTTCGCTGGTCTTGTCGATTTTGTCCTGGAGATTGTTCAGCCTTTGCCCGACCTGCCCTTCGCTCCCGGGCCTTGTCGTCAGGTTCGCAGTCTGGAATTTCTTCAGAGCGTTCTCGACGTCAGTCAGCTTCGCCCGGTACTGCAGTACCTGCTGATTGATGAAGTTGAACGCATCCCTGCTTTCCTTGGCCTTGGCCGCGAGCGTTGTCGCGATGAACAGATCGGTCAAGTCCTTGGCAGTGAGATAGGCACGCTGGGGGTTGGAATCGGTGTACTGGATCCTGATCAGATTCCTGTTGTCACCAACGTGGGTAACGCTGGTGTGCGGGATGAGTACCCCGTGGATGATTTTGGATTCCTGCTTCGGGGTCGTTTTGCTGGTGACCCAGCCCGTGTCACGGGCTAACTGGGCCATGATGTGGTGGCCGTAGATCATCGCGCGCGCGACGCTGGCCGTACTGGTTTCGCCGGTATCGACAGCCGTCCCATGCATTAACGGCCGGATGATGTTCTTGTTCTGGACCAGGATCGTTGTAGAGGAAGTATAGTGCTGCGGCCAAAACAGGCCCGCTATCGCCACACACAAACTGACAACAACAAACAGGGCCACGATCGCCTTTCGATATACGAATGCCTCGCGTGCCAGCACCTGGAATAATTGTTCGGAAGGCAGATCCATGTTCAATTCCTGATCGATAACTCTGAATCCGCGAAGATTAGAAAAGCCTTTGCGGAACGGTGATCACGTCTCCCGGCTCGAGTGGGATATTCGTTGCCAGATCACCATCGTTCAAAATGGCGCCGAGATTGATCGGAATGACGATGGTCTTTTTGCCCACCTCGCGGTAAACCTTGGTGCTGTCCGCTGCGGCAAACTGATTCGGTCCACCTGCCTCCAGGATGGCGTCCAGCACCGTCATACCCTCCCTCCACGGTATCGACTCCGGTTTCAGCACGGCGCCCGTGATGCGGACACGTGACAGATACTCGTGGCTCTCGAGCCCGACGACGATCACGGTGACATTCGGATCACGGATGTAATAGGACAACTTCTCTTTGATCACGGCAGCGACCTGTTCGGCCGTCAAACCGCTGGCGCGCACATCGCCGATCAGCGGAACCGATATCTTGCCATCCGGACGGACTGGAACGGTAACCGACAGGTCCGGGTTATGCCAGACCGAGACTTCAATACGGTCGGCCACCCCGATCTTGTACTCGCCGGTATGGGTGAATGCCTTGTCCGCGCCGGCAAGGGCGGAGGGTTCGACAACCTGCGGTCCGCTGGCGCAGGCAGCGAGCACCAGCAGAAAACTCAATGCGGTCAAAGAACGGAAAACTCTCACCTTTCCCCCTCAATCCAGTCTTTAAAAACGTGTTATTAAAAACCTGCGTTTTCCACAGGAATGACTTAAATCGATTTTACTCTGTATAATCGACAGGCGATAGTGCACAGGTGACGAACGGTCGGGCAGGCAGTAGCCACATGGGTCCCGTGAGGGGCGCCTATTCTAAAAGATGGGCATGTGCGAGAGCGGTCTGCATTCGAGAACATGGACCCCCTTTCTCCGGCAGGCCTGTCCGACCGAGAACCAAGAAACACTGGCTGATGTTGCATAATGTGTCCGAGCAATCCGTTAACAATGACCGTCCTTTCTGATCGCTGCGGTCAGGACTGGCTGCTGACAGAGACAGCTCGACTCCTGCCGGAACATCTTCCACCGGGCGAAATTTGATACAACAGGCTTGATTGATGAACCGAGATTATCTTGTCTGGTACCGTGCCCTGGAGGTCGAACCCGGGTGCAGCTGGACACAGCTGCGCAGCTCCTACCAGCAACTGGTGCGCACCTGGCATCCCGACCGCTTTTGCCAGCAGCCTGAAAAGAAAGCCCTGGCCGAGGAAAGAATCAAGGAGATCAATCAAGCCTACCATGTACTTTCGGCCTATCGTGAACGCTACGGCAACCTTCCGGCAGCCAATTCCAGACCCGATCGGCACTCCCGGGACGGAACACCCGGCGAACACCCGTCACGGGCGCCATCCGCCGTGCTGACGGATTCCGATTGGTCGTCCCCTCGTCCGCCAGGTCCTGCCGCGAAACCCGCCCACCTGCTTCGGCTGCTGTTAATCGGACTTGCTTCATGGGCGGCATACACGCTCTGGTGGCCTCACCCGCCTGCCGCGGTTCCGCGCCCTGGGCCTTCGCTCGCAGGCAGGCACCGAACGGCGAAAGCCGGGCTGGTGTCAGCCAGCGTGAACGACCCGGCAAGGAACCGCGGGTTCTTCACAGTGGGTTCAACCCGCGACGAAGTACAGACTGTGCAGGGAATACCGACCAGCATCAGGAACGGCGTCTGGTACTACGGAAAATCCAGGGTTTATTTCTTGGATGGTACGGTAATGCGCTGGGTGAACGATCCGGCGGACCCGCTCAGGATCGCCTTCAGTGTGCCGAAGACGCCGCGTCGACCAACAACTTTTACCATAGGCTCCACAAAAACCTTGGTCAAATCAGTCCAGGGCAGGCCACTGCTGAAAACAGCCCATGAGTGGGACTATGGCGTGTCCAAGGTCTACTTCGCCGATGGTCGCGTTACTGGATGGTACAATTCACCTTTTTCGCCGCTCAATGCGGCCAGGAGCGCACCCTGACCTGCGCCGTATTCCGGGAACCGCGTCATTGCAACTGCGCGGCGCAGCCTTGATGGTTTTCCAGATGCGGCTTTATACTGCTTGCGCGAATCCGGGTGATCGCCATATGCCTATGCCCTGTAAGGGGACTAGGCGGTGCCAATATCCTGCAAAGACATCCATACATCTTGCCGAGATTATGCGGAAGCAGGTGCGCGTGTCATGCGTGCGCGTGAACCCCTGCGCGATAATTCCAGCAGCCTCACTGCGACAGGCCCTAAATCCTATTTGGCAGCGTCACTGAATTGACCACCGCCATCCACGAGTACATCACCTTGCATAATCAGAACATGGACCCTTCATCTGGGCCGCCAGGGCCTAGGACATCCCGCAGAAGGTCATTCGCGCCGATTGCCGGTCAGGCTCCAAACAAATAGAAGCACTGTGCTAGGTGCCCGAAATGAAAAACAACTACAAAATTGATCTGATCAATACGACGGAAGGCTGGGCGACGCTTTCACTCCAGTGGAGCACGCTTCTCTCAGAGTCGGACTCTGATTCGTTGTTCCTCACCCGCGGCTGGATGGAAAGCTGGATACAATGCTTCATGGGGAGCAAGCGCAGTCTTTTTGTTCTCGTCGTGCGAAATAGTGATGGGCCTGTCGCAATCGCACCTTGGTACCTGGAGACGGGCCGCTGTGCCGGCCTGCGTTCTCGGGAAATCCGCTTTCTCGGAACACCGGAAACCGGTTCGGACTATCTTGATGTCATAGCACGGCATGGCTACGAAAAGGATGCCGCCAATGCTATCTATGATTACCTGTTTGGAGCCGGAAGCCGGCATTGGGACCAGCTTTCCCTCAGCGATCTACCCGCAGAGTCGCGGTTCCTGTTTCATTTCATGAATCGGCTTGATGAGGCCGGGAAGTTCTCGGAACTCCGCCGCAACGCCTATATACCACGCACGACGTTGCCAGCAACAACCAAGAGCTATTTTGAAGGGCTGTCCGCAAGACGCCGCGCCCGCTATCGCAAGGACTGGCGACATCTCGAAAAACACGGAGCGTGCCATATCACCTATCAGGGTCAGAACACGGATGAAAGCCTGCCACGGTTTTTTGCACTGTACACCGCTCAAAGCAAACATGACGGCAGTACCCTCAATCGTTTCCTGCAGGTGTTGTCCGGCAAAGGCACTACCGTATCACTCCAGATCGACTTCCTCGTAGCGAAGGAGCGCGACATTGCCGCGCTCCTTCATCTTGTTTACGGGAATACGCTTCACCTTCTGGCGCAAGCGAGCGACAAATCTTTTGATCGACGCCTCAGTCTCGGCAACGCTCTCATCGGTAAGTGCCTGGACAGAGCGATTGAGGCGAAGGTCGCGTGTTATGATTTCCTGAAGGGTGGCGAAGAATACAAGTTCGAATGGTCGAATTCTGCAAAGGCTTCCTTGACTCTTCAGGTGGGACAACGGAACCTCCGGTCGTATCTGTGCACCGCTTCCCGCCTGCTACGCAATCTCGCCAAGGCAATCCTGCGATAAACGAGGCTGAAAATGAAGATCAAGTTTGTCTCCTGCTGGTATCGCACTTCGTACGGAGAATACACGGACGGCTTGCGCAGCGCCCTGGAGAGGCAGTTCGGTTCAGAAATCGGTGTCATTACTTCCAACTGCGGCTGTGGAGATCCAGCGGAAATCAAGGGCGTATTCCAAAATCAGCGCTGCGAGTTCCTCAGGTTCCCGCACGTCCACTACTACAAATCCACCAATCCGGTGAAATACTGGCTGAGGACAAAGGCGAGTCACCTGATGTACCAAGAAAGGGCAAGACGTTATCTGCGTCTTGCAGGCGATGCCGATGTTCTGCACTTTCAGCAAGTGCTCAATGCCTTCGGATCTGCGGCAGCATTCGGCTGGCTCAGTCTTCCTGCGCGGGCGGCACGGGTCATCACCGTTCATGAACTGGATCCACATCAACTGGATCTTCCCGAAAGCAACCTGATCTACAACAGGGCCGACCGCATTTTCGTCCATACCGCGGACCTGCGCAAAAAACTGGTGGACCTGGGCGTGGACAGCGGGCGTATCGATCTTGTGGAACACGGGATCGATATCGGCCCCTTGCCCGACGGTCCCAGACAGGGAATCATCTTTTACGGCGGACATACGCTGCATCGCGGCAAGGGGGTCGATACCCTGTTCCAGGCCATGGCACAGCTGAAGGCGCGACTGAAAGAAAACACACCCACACTTGTGATTCATGGTCACTATGGGGATGTGACGCCGGAGTACGGCCTGCAGCTCGCAGAAGAAACCGGCATCACCGAACTCGTGCGATGGCGAAATCAGATCGATGCACAGGAAACTGCCGAGGCGTACGGCAAGGCACTGCTCTGTGTACTGCCGTACACTGGCAGCTTTGCCGGCTGGCCGGCTGTCAACGCCCTGACCTACGGAACTCCCGTCATCGCCACACGTCGCGCCGGCTTGCCCGAACATCTGGGTGAGGCGGCAGTGTGGGTCCCGGAGAACGATTCGCAATCACTGGCTGAAGCCATCCTGCGGTTGCTGACAGACGAACGTGCCCGACAGGAACTCGTCGCCAGCGGCCGAACGCGCGCCGAGTCGCTGTTTGGCTGGGACACCATCGCTGCAAAGACCATGGCTTCCTATAAAGCGGCCTTGGACCACAAGCGGGCCGGCGCCGGGCGCTAGGTTCGGAGCCACCTCTGCGAAGAGTCACACGGCTGCCGGACCTATCGCGCAAACAGCGGTTGCTCGCGAACTGTGTCAGCCTGCCTCTTGCAGGCCGATTGAAATGAACCTTTCGACGCATCCGGCCCCGATTCGAGCTTTCCGTTGCATGAATCTATTTTCCTCTGTTGACCTATGCCAATGTGACGCAAACGTAGGCTGGACGCGGGGTTGAGGTTGATACGAGGAGGTCCCCGATGGGTGAGCACAAATTGCCGGCGGTGAAGGCGGTGGCGACGGCATGTCAGGAAGCGGTCAAGGCGATGATCGAAGCGCCGGACGAAGCGATGCGGGTGCAGACGCCGGGAGGCGTATTCACGGTGTGCTGGGACGAGCGCGGCAGTGCCACAGCGTTGGGGCAACTGGCGTTCTTCGCCGAGTACTTGGAAGCTACCGGTCAGTTCGAGCGATGACTCAAGAGCTGCCCCCTGAACTGCACGAGTCCCAACGCACCCGAGCGGGTCGATGTACTGGGGACGTCGATGTTGTCGATTCTGGACGGACATTGCCGCTACGTCCATGTGGGCACACTGCGCGGGGATGGCGTAGCTCCGGGTATCCTGGGGATGAACAAGCTGATTGGCGATAACAGTTTGCGTCGCGCACTGAGCGCCATCGCACCAGCAGCCTATGAGACGCACACCGAGTGCCAACACACCGCGCAACAAGCGCAGCTTGCCCGTGCGGTACAGTGGATGCAGGACCAGCTCAGGCACAGCATTGCGCAGGCCACCGCGACACCGTGGATTCTGGATTGATGTTCTGATGCGTGTCGAGGGAATCCGGTTCAATATGGATATCGGCTGCAGGAACTCCCGTTCGTTCGGCGATACGCACCATTCGAGCGGCATCCGAATCCGTGCTGTCCGGGGTCGGTGCTCCTGAAAACAAAATAGTGCCCCCGATCCGATCCCACAGCTGCACTCCGGTATCGGTGCTCTCCCATCCGGCCTCACCAAGCTCGGGAATCCGGCCATTGCGCGTCACCCGCAGCCAGTCACAAGACCCGCTACGACCCGGCTTTTTCGAAAAATTCTCCCGGCCGTACACTGCGCAAGACTGTGCTGCACGGTCTTTACCAGGACGGCAGCTAAGCGATCTACGATCTGCCGGGCACACGGGATGCATGGAAAAAGGAATGGACGGCTCGAACGCTGCTGCGCCTGCGGCTGCGCGGGGAAACAGAGCTGCCGCCCTTCTTCCGCCACCGACGGTGGGCGCTCATAGCATCGATTGTAATCGGTCGAAAACCGCTAGATAACATCTGTTTGCACCCATCGGACGTCGAACGCGAATAACATCGGAGCCGGAGATCTTTGCTGTATCGCGGCTGCGGAGCGCCCAGCACACACCATACACGGGCTCCTGCCGGACCGGACTCAGGCCCAGCCGCGCAAACGGTAATACCACAGCCCTACCCACTCGTGGAGTACGTCCTCGAGCACTACCGGAGCATTGTTGCTCGGCATCCACGAGTACACCGTCAAGCGTTGATCGCTTCGGTAAAAACAGGGATAGGGAATCATCCGCAAACCGAGACGATGCACCACAGCCATTGTCCGCATCATATGGAATGCGGTCGTTACCAGCCACACGGAACCGTGGAATCGGCGTATGCGCCTGCGGGAAAACTGGATATTCTGATGCGTGTCGAGAGAATCGGGTTCGATGCGGATGTCCGTGTCCGGCACACCCATCAGCTTCGCCACGCGCGCCATTTCGGCTGCCCCAGAGTCCGAACTGTCCGGCGTTGATGCACCGGAAAACAGCATGATGCCGCCGATCCGGCGCCACAAGCGCACACCGGCGTAAGTGCTCTCCCATCCGGCCTCGCCGAGCTCCGGAAACCAGCCATGGCGTGTCACCCGCAGCCATCCGCCGGACAGGACAACGATCAAGTTCTTCCCTTGAACGACGCCGGTCAGAGATGGTGGACTATAGGCATCTTCAAGCTGCTGCAGCAGAAGATTGGAAAGAAACGGCGTGCTTACCAAGTAGGTAGCCGCTGCAGCCGCAACCAGCACATAGCGCCAGCGGCGAAGTCCGCCTGCCCGCGACCTGAACGCGGCGAGCGCCATCACAATCAGAACTGCGCAGACGTAAAACAGGGGCACAAAGAGCATTTCTGACAAATCTCTGATTGACGGCATCGCTACTATCCTTCAGGGTCGTGGTGACTGCTGGTTATTACCGCACAGAAAAATCCCGATCACCCAGGAGCACAGGCTCCATTTTCTGTTGATTGGCGACCGTACCCCATCCAGTAAATCGACCCCCGCCATCAGGCCCTAGTTGCCTTGGATCGTGGCGAGCGGTTGAAACAGAACTGCGTTGAAGGTCATCCGGTCAGGCTTTCGGGCACGCCCGGCGACGGTATCAGAACCCGGGGCATTTCGCGAGCAGGAACCTTTTCCAAGGTAGCATGAGCCTGAAGGAGGGCCCGTGTTTCCAGCGTGACATGAGCCTGAAGGCGGCCTTGAGTCTGGCATCAACCGGAGACGATCTGCGCCGGCGCTGCTTGCCTCCACAGGTTCTGCAATCCGCTGCGTCTGCATTCTTCGCTCCGCTACTTGTCACCCAACGAGTACGTACGCAGAATGCAACACGCTGATCAGTCCCCCTCTATGAGGTCCGCCGCGCAGGGACCACTTCATTGATCGTAACGGGTAGTTTCGGGCATGTGGTTTTCCGCTCTCTGGAGAAGATCATATTACGATCTGAAAGCGATCCCACGTACCGCGTGCACGGACTGGCGGGGACGAATCTGATCTAGGCAGCTACGGCCCACCACCCCCGACTTTTGCTCTGAGCCTCGCCGCTTGTCAGCCACGCCACCATGACGGTCTGTAGAAAAAACCGACCGTGCGCCCGAGATAATAGAAATAAAATATGAGCGCATTCACTGCAATCACGAAAGGAGAACAATGGCGGTAGCGAACGACCGCCGACGCGACGAGCAAACCAAACAGCGTCGCCAGGGCGCCGACGGCCATTCCCCACATTCGAGAGGGGGCGATAAGCGCCGAAAATATCACGACATGAAGCACGAAAAAGGCGATCGATGCGAGCGCTACTTTTGATTCGACGATTTTGTGCCAAGAGCCGAGATCACCGCGACCGTGCCAGGCCTCCCGGCGCACGAACGCGATGATTCCTTTCGGAAACCCGCGATGAATGACCTCCAGATTCTGTTCGTTGATCAGCACCGCGCCCCGGGCAAGCGCACGCCTGCAGAATTCGTAATCCTCGCCGGTATCAAGGCTCGCGTCGAAACCACTGAGCCTCAGGAAGTGATCGCGCCGGATAATCAGGTGTCCGGAACCAATGTGCGTGGTTTCGGCCAGTACGGCAAAGTTGCGAAACCAAAATCTTTCGATCCAAGTTCCGTCAGTGGGCGCGGTGCAGTGTGACCCCGTAATGACCGATGAGCCTGAATTGAGCTCCCGCATTGCCTTGCTTATATGTAGTTGCCATGACTTCGTGAGGTCAACGTCGGCATCGAGAAATACGAGGATCTCGCCAAGGGCCTGTTGCGCGCCGAAATTCCTCAGAGAGGCGATGGTCCCTCCGGGGCGCACGAAGACCCTGGCATTCGAACTGCTGGCCACCATCGCCGTTCGATCCTCCGAACCATGGTCGACCACGATTATCTCGTATTCCCCGAGTCCGCTTGCGTATCGCCGTATCGATTCTATGGTCGGACCGATGTTGCGTTCTTCATTGCGGGCCGGAATGATGAACGAGATTGTCAGCTGGCTTGCCATATCCGCCGGTGCCACGGGCGATAACTGCTCACGCGATATCATGAATACGCTATCCGGTTAGTCACAATGTTGGATGGAGAACCTATGATTTATCGAATGACGGTAAAGGCATTGCGATGTGAAAGGCGCCCTGAAGGTAGGCTGCGCTCCGGAATCATCTGAGGCCGGTCGTGAAACGGTACCTAAAGTGCTGGCCAGTCCGGACTTTGGGTATTGCATGCTTTTTCATGCTGCGTTGCGAACAGGCCGTCCGTTAAGCGGAATCTCGGTCAACCACACCGGCCTTTGACACCGTTGCGGATGACTGCACACGGTATCGTGGACTCCGATCCTCATCGGAGTCCACGACGACTCGGGCGGTCGTACAGACGGGAACCGGGATGGGCCAATTTCCGTTTACAGACCTGCCCAAGGGACAGTATGATCTTGAGATAATACCCGCGACATGCAACATGCCGAAAGGCCCGAATCAGTCCCTGGCGCCAAAGAGGTTCGCAATGTACAGCATTTACCTGCTCCGGGCAGCAGCACCACCTGCCAGCCACCGCAGAGCCGCTACGTTCCTCGCCCTTGTGGCAATGATCGCATGCGCACTGACGATGCACGATGCTTTTGCGACCGTTTTGTTTCGGGACGGCTTCGAGAGCGGCAACCTGAAGCATACCGAAAACGGCATCGTATGGGGATCAAGCGCCCATACCAGGGTCAGCTCCGCCAATCCGCGGACGGGTACCTACAGCCTGCAATTCAACTACCTGGCGGTCCCGCCCGGAAAGGATGACTGGTCGGAACAACGCATCCAATTCCATCGTCCATACACGGATCTCTGGTTCAGGTACGATCTTTACATTCCGGGCAACTACTACCACCGGATCCAACCGTCCTCGCCATCGAACAATAAATTCTTCGCCATCTACCGGGACCCCTACGGAATTCCAGGCTTCCAGGTGAACTTCTCTACCGAACCCAACGGTAGCGGAGGTTCGAATCTAGAGGTCCATTATTATTACAATGGCACCGAGCAGAAACCGATCAGCCCGGAAGGCGCCGGAAACTTCATCAGCTCCGCCGATCTGGGCCATTGGCACACAATCGTCATCCACGTCAAGGTTCCGAGCGGCAATGACACGAACGATGGCGTCATGCAACTCTGGAAGGACGGCAGACAGTTCGTGAACATCACAAACCTCGACTCCTGGGGCGGCACGAACAAGAACTACATCGATGCCGCCTACCTCCTGGGCTGGTCGAACTCAGGTTTTACCCGGAAGACGGATTTCTACATCGACAATGTGATCGTCTCTGACTCCCCGATTTCGCCGGATTCACCCGTCGCGCCCGGCACCACCGCGAAGTAACGCTGCCTCGCGCCGTGATGACCATCCGTGCACTCCCGCGCCTGCAGATCGCGTACATACTGTTGAGAAACCGAGGGAAGATCGCTGCGCCGGTTAAGCAACACTACCTGCGCTCTTGCGTCATGGGCAATAGCCCGGGGTGGTCGAAAGCGGAGTGGGTGGTATAATCGCGAAGGTACGTCGCCGCCGTACCCGCGATACCGGCTTGATTTCGATCTTTCAGGATGATGCTGGTACCGCCACACAATCCCAAGATGAGGGGCTCATGGCCAGTTTCCCGCCGGACCTGATGGATCCCGCCGACACCGACGCAGCGAATGCCATGCGGGACCTTTATGCCGTCAAGATCCGGTCGATCTGGACCGCGGTCAAGCACGAGCCTCTGTCGTTCTGGGCCATCAATCTGTACCTGCTTTTTGAGTATGTCCGGCCGCAGACGTCCTATCCGTCTATCGACATTCTTCCCTGGGATAAGGTGGTCTTGGTCATCGCGCTCATTGCGCTGTTCGGCGAACGGCGCGCAGTAGCGGTCAGAAACGGTGCCGACAAGCTGATGGGGCTCTTTCTAATTGCCGTGCTTGTCTCTTCCGCGTTCGCCGCGTATGCCGGAATTTCGTTCTCGCATCTCAGCGAATTCACCGACTGGCTGGTAATCTATTTTCTCATAACCCGGATCGTCACCACGGAAAGGCGGTTCTTCATCTTTTATCTCGCCTTTCTTATCTACAATTTCAAGATGTCCCTGCACGGTTTTCGGACCTGGGCGGGACGCGGGTTTGCCTGGGAGAACTGGGGCGTGACCGGGGCTCCCGGGTGGTTCCAGAATTCGGGCGAATTCGGAATCGAGCTGTGCATCTTTTTTCCCCTCTGCTACTACTTCATCGCCGCGCTATGGCAAAACTGGGGGCGCGTAAAACGACTGTTTTTCCTGGCTTTTCCGTTTACGGCGGTCGCCTCGATTGCCGCCACGTCCTCGCGAGGCGCGGCGCTCGGCATCGCCGGTGCCGTTGTGTTCATGACGATGCAGAGCCGTCACCGCATCAAGGCCATAGCCTTCGCCGCCGCAGTTCTGGCCGCCCTTTACTTCCTCATTCCGCCGCAGTCCTTGGCACGCTTCTATACCGCCGGCACTGATAAGACGTCGGTAGAACGGCTTGTGCGCTGGAAGGACGGGCTGAACATGCTCAGCAATCATCCTTTTTTCGGGATCGGCTACTTCAACTGGGACAAGTATTATGCGTCCCATTATTCCACAGTGACCGGACACTACGGTCTTCCCCATAATATATTCATCCAGGCTGGTGCCGAACTCGGCATTTTCGGCCTTGGTGCATTCGGCATGCTGATCGTCGCGACCTTTGTGAACAACTACAAGACGCGGAAGCTCGTGCCAAAATCCGAAAACCCGTTTCTGTACACTACCGCACTCGGACTGGATGCGGCGATGATCGGGTTTCTCGTGAGCGGCTCGTTCATTACGGTACTCTATTATCCCTACTTCTGGATCGATCTGTCCCTGGTCGTGGCCCTCAGGACAGTGGCCAAGCAGGCCGCCCAGCGTGCTCCAGCGCCACCGTGGTATGCGGCTCCCGAATTCATCGATCCCGTGCCGCCGGCAATTTGAATTGGCCACCGCAACCGGACCCGCCGAGTCCCGTACACCAATCCTGACGTGCCCGTCTGCAGACCGCTGCCAGCCATGAAGCCAATGCACGTCCCGGCCAAGCATCCTGGCGTCCTCATTCTGGACGGAAACCAGCGTAGTGCTCTGGCGGCGACCCGTTCGCTCGGACGCCGCGGCATACCGGTCACGGTCGCCGATGAAACCCGCCGATCGCTGGCCGGATCGTCGCGCTACTGCCGGGAATCCTTCAGTTACCCCTCGCCCACGGAGCGGCCCGACGACTTCCTCGCGGCTGTGCAGCACCACGCCGCGACACGCGCAGTACGCGTCATCCTCCCGATGACCGAAGTGTCGGCCTACCTTCTTGCCAGAAACCGCGAACGGCTTGCGCCGGCCGTCGTTCCCTTGCCCGACGCCGACAACTGGGACCAGATTGCGGACAAATGCCGGCTGCTGCAGGTGGCAAAGCAATTGCAGGTTCCGGCTCCGACAACGCTTTTCCCTGCCAACGCGGACGAACTGGTCGCGGCAGCCGAACATATCGGCTTCCCGGTTGTCCTGAAACCCTGCCGGTCGAAAGTCTGGAACCGCAACCGGTGCACCGCCACTGCGGTACACATAGTCCACAACCTGTCACACCTCCATGCGCTCACGGCAGCGCATGGATATCTCAGGGATTTCCCGCTTGCCGTCCAGACGCATGTTCCCGGTTCGGGCCTCGGGGTCTTTGCGCTTTATAACCACGGCAAGGCCATTGCCTTCTTTGCGCATCGCCGTATCCGGGAAAAACCGCCGCGCGGCGGCGTGAGCGTACTCAGCGAAAGCGTCGCTGTGCGCGCCGACCTGCAGACCTACACCGCCCGCCTTCTCGATCATGCCCGATGGCATGGCGTGGCCATGGTGGAATTCCGGGGAACCGAGGATGGAATCCCCCATCTGATGGAGATCAATCCCAGGTTCTGGGGCTCCTTGCAGCTGGCGATCGACTCTGGCATCGATTTCCCCGGGCTGCTCTACGATCTGGCTCTCGGCAATCCCCCGGCACCACCCGCGGCGTACCACACCGGCATCCGCAGCCGCTGGCTCCTTGGGGATCTCGACCGACTATACCTGGTCCTCAGAAACCGTGAACGTGGCGGGACTGACGTCTCCCGGTTTCGGGAAATCCTGCGATTCATGAATTTCTTCGACCGCAACACGCGCTTCGAAATCAACCGCTTCGGAGACCTGAGACCATTTCTCTTCGAGCTTCGCCACTATCTGGGTCAGCTGATCTTCTCGTAGGATCCGGAGCTGCGACTGATCAGCTCTTCGTAGAGCGTGTGGTACCGGACCAGCATCGCATCAAGCGTGTATCGCGACCGTGCCAGTTCCAGCGCGCTGGATGCCAGTGATTTTTGGATCACAACGTTTTCCGCAACATGCCTGATCGCTCCTGCAAGCTGAGTTTCGGACTGGATGTCGACCAGAATCCCGTTCACTCCGTCGGAGATGATCTCTTCCGGGCCGCCGCTGCGCGTCGCGACTACAGGAACACCGCACGCCATCGCCTGGACTGTGGCCAGCGAAAATCCCTCCGAAATCGAGCTGAGCATGAATACGTCGAAACTGTTGAGCAGGGCCGCGATATCCTGCCGGAAGCCGATGAAGTGCACGGCGTCATCAAGACCCAGCTCCCGGCGCAGCTGCAGCAGCCGGCCGGCCAGCCCGCCGTTGCCCTCCCCGACCACGATGAATTGGTAGCGGGGGTTCCCGGCACGGATCAATGCCGCCGCCCGAAGAAGCGTATCGTAGTCCTTGCTGGGCCGAATGTTCCCGACCGCCCCGACGATGATCGCATTGTCGGCAAGCCCCAGCTCCTGCTTGAGCAGGCGATTCCTGTTCGGAGTAAAAGCAGCCGCGTCGATCCCGTTGTGAATGGTAATGGCCTTCCTGCGACTGATTCCGCAGCGGGCGACAACCTCCTCGCGCAGCGAATCCGAAACAAACACGCAGCGGCTGGACCCGCTGTTCAGGGCAAACCTCTTCAAAGCGAGATTTCTTTCGGAACTGCCGAAATCGACCGAACCGTGAAAGGTGGACACCACCGGCACACGGCAAATCATGCCAGCCAGACTGCAGTACACGTTTGAACCGAGCAGATGCGACTGGACCAGATCGACTCGGTGTCTGCGAATGAGGCGGACAAGTCCGTAAAGGTAACGCGCATCGAAAGATCCCGATTCGCTCAGGACATGCGCACTCATACCGCGCCGGCGAAGCTCGTCGTCTACCCAGCCAGGTCCGGTGATGGCGACAATATTCTCGCCGGCTGGCCCCATAGGCCGTGTTGCCAGTTCGACGAAAACCGTCTCGGCACCACCCGGGCCGGTCGTGTCGATGGTATGGAGAATCCTGCGCGGCTGCCTGTCATGCATCGGCTTTGGCCTTCCGGGATTTTCCGTACTGCGGTGCACTCATGCACCTGACATCGGTCGAGGACCCGGTAGAGGCGCCCGTCATCGGCAACCCCGGATGCCGTGCCGGACTGCGGACCCGAGAGACAGCATCATCAGGAGGCATAACTGCGCACGCTTCAGTGGCCTGCGACACGTCGGTCCGTGCGCGCCTGCACCAAGCAACCACGCATACGCTGCAGATCGCGTTTCCGGACCCGGGAGTGCACAGGAAGTGTAACGATCCGGCGGGCAAAGGAATCAGCCTGGGGACACGATACGCCACCGAAGAACCGCTCCAGCCCAGACACCCCCGGCAATGCCGACGGATACATCGCGGACGCCCCCAGCCCGCGGTGCCCAAGACAGTGAAACAGGCGCTGGCGCACAATGGGATCATTGACCAGAATCGGATACCGCAGGAGCCGGAACGCGGGCGCACCCCCGACACATGCCTTCGGCAGATCTACAATATGGTCGCCGGCCGAATCCGCGAGCATGCCGTAAATTGCACGCTGGCGGTCGTCACTGCGTCGCCAGCAGGTGTGGACGTTGACGGGAAGCCATTCCATGAGCCGCGGATCCGCCGCTTCGATCGAAGCGAGCGGCCGATAGCGGGTTTCCCCGAGTCCAAGGAACGGCAAACCCGCCGGCAGCCAGTAAAGCCAGGCCGACGACAGCAGGTTGTAGAGCCCGGCACGCAACGCCAATCCGGAGCGAACCTGCCCTGATGTGACCTGCGGCGGTGACAAAGGAAGCGCCCGGGCCAGCTCCTCTTCCCGGGCCAGTACTGCCCCTCCGTGCAAAAGGCTCACCGGCTTTCCTCGACCGAAACTCAACACCACATAGTCACCCAGCCAGCGCGCATCGGCCGGTGGCGGAAACGCTTGAGCACTGTCCTGTATGAGCACAATGCCGGTTCCGGCAATGGCCTCACGTATCTTCGGATAGCGCTCCGGAATCCCGAAAAGATCGACCCCGACGACCGCCACGGTGTCGGGTCCGAGCGCGGCGCGCAGTCCATCGAGATCCATCCATGGTCGATCACGTTCAAGATCAATCAACCGTGGACGCGCACCGGCGAACAGCACTGCGCTCACCAGAGCTGGACATCCGTATGCCGGCAGCAGTACTTCCGGAGTAGGCGCGCGTAGGCGCGCGACCGCTGCGACCAGACTGGCGGCCAGCGCCGAGGTAGCAGAACCGTAAAAGTGCGCAGCGTATGGGGCGAACAACTCCCCGCAGGACCGGGATACGGCCCGGTCCCCGGGGATAATCATCGGTTCCCCCGCGGGCGGCAGTCGATAAAACATTTAGCGCTTCGAAGGCTCCCACATCGTCATGCGCCGTCCCGCCAGAAAGAGCAGCGAAGCGTGCGCAATAGCGATATTGACTTGCACAAAATAGTAGCCGATCCGGAGAAAGACGCTCTTCCGCAACCACGGAGCCATGAACGCCGCGGCGACTACAGTATAGAAAATCAGCTGCGCCAACGCGGCAAATCTGAAGAATACTCCCGACCGCCACAGAAACAGGGAACTGGCGAAAGTGACGAGCATAAACCAGGGCACCAACCACCGCATCACCTTGTGGCTCCAGATCTGCACAGAAAACAAACCGTACGTGAATGGGTTGAGCGTCTCCCGATGTCGCGCGAGGCCCACGATCCCGCGCAGAACCGTGCGCAGCTTCCGGCGGTACTCCTTGCGGGCGTCTTTGATATCGGCATAGTAGCCGACTACGCCCGGTTCGGTCACGGCAACCAGGCCTTTGCGGGCACAGCCGATGGCTGCGTTGAAATCGCTTGGCGTCTCCGCATCCCATGTCTCGCATACCGCCCGGCGCGCGGCAAAGAAAGAACCGCTCAACCCGACTAGCCCGGCGTGCTGCGACTCGAGCCGCCGCAGCCACATTTCATATTTCACGTATGCGCCTTCGCCGACAAGAGAACCGTCGCGACTCACAAATCGGTCCTCGCTAGATACTGCTCCGATTCTCGGGTCGGAAAACCTGTCGGCGAGGCGCATGAGCGCTTCTCCGGGAATCTCGGTGCCCGTATCCGTGAATACCAGGATCTCGCCGTGCGCGTGTGCAATCGCGAGCAGCTGCGCATGCTCTTTGCCCTTGCGTACTTCCGAACGCACAAGCCGGACACCGCGTTCCTGGTAGCCCAGCACGATTCCGTCCATACCGTCACTGGAGGCATCCGAGGCAACGATAATCTCGAGCCTGTCGCGCGGATATGAAAGTGCGAGGGTGTTCTCCAGCTTCGGTACGATCCGCGCCTCTTCATTGTGCCCGGCGATTATGATCGACATTACGGGGACCGGCGCCACCGTTCTGGATCCGCCATCCCTGCTCTTCGGAAAGAGCATCAAAACCACCGGATAAACCAGGTAGCTGTAGAGACAGCCGACAACCCCGATCCAGAAAACCGATTCCACCGATTACCCTCCTCGTCTGCATGTTCACAAGACGCTTGTCCACACGACTTGCCGGCTTCCGGACACCGGGTCACTCCGGGGGCAACTTCCCCAGAATGATGCACGCCGCACGGCATCCGGCCGCCCTTGGGTACAAAACAGCTGCGGCGCAATTGTAACCGATGATCGGTCCGTCCGGTCGGTTCGCGAAACACGATGTCCGGGCTGAATGGTGCCCGCACATTGCAAAACATACTAACTCTGGGATAGCGTTCGCCCTGCGGCATGATGCATATCTATATCTGGGACCATCCTCGACGGAAGTCCGCCGGTCAGCAATTTTTCCCACAGGATTCGAGATCATGAGAGTTCTCTGGCTGTCGCGCTTCGCCCCGTATCCACCGGATGGCGTTGTGCGGCAGCGTAGCTACCACCTTCTGCGCGAACTTGCCCGACACAACGACGTGGACGTCATGGCATTTTTTCGGCATGACCTGTTCGCCCAGAACTTTTCCAGCATCGAACAAGGCCTGCAGGAGGCGCATGCCGCCCTGTCTGAATTCTGCCGGACCGCGGCATTTTTCCCGATACCCTGTGAACGGCATCGCTATGCCAAACACGCCCTGGCGTTGGCCAGTCTGGCAACACCGGTGCCCTATGCCATCAACTGCCTGCGGTCAGGATCCTTCCGCGCCGCCCTGCATGCGCGCGCCGCGCACAGCTACGATGTCATTCACATGGATGCAATCGGCCTGGCTCCGCATGCCGACGCCCTCCCCCGGATTCCGCGGGTTTTCGATCACCACAACATCGAGTCGCACATGATGATACGTCGTGCCGGCATCGACAGAAACTGGCTGAAGAAGCTGTATTTCCTGCAGGAAGGAGTCAAATTGCGGAATTACGAGCGCCTCATGTACCCGCGCTTCAGCCTCCACCTCGCCTGCTCGGAACGGGATTCCAGACAGCTGCGTGCGGTCAGTCCCAACATCCGCGTCGAGGATATTCCGACAGGCATCGATGTGGACTACTTCCGCCCGCGCGGTGGCGAGGAGATCCGGCATCGCCTGCTATCCGCAGGACACCTTAACGCGTATCCCGATCGCGACGCCATGACCTGCTTTGCCGCAGCGGTATGGCCGCGGCTCAAAGCGGCCATACCCGGCATCTCGATGGACGTGGTGGGCGAGAGCATGCCCGATTCCCTGCTTACCCTGTCGAAGCGCGATGAAAACTTCCGCGTTCACGGGTTGGTCGATGACCTGCGTCCGTATTTCGAGCGCGCATCGGTTTACGTCTGCCCCACGTCCGATGGCGATGGCACAGGGCGCAAGGTGCTGAATGCATTCGCGATGGCCAAACCCGTGGTATCCGACCCCGCGGCCTGCGAAGGTATCGCTGTCCAGGAGAGTCTGCACATACTCTTGGCGAGGGACCCCGAGCAGTGGGTCAGCCACATTCGTGCCCTGTTCGCCGATGATGAACTGCGGCGCGTTCTCGGGCAGGCAGCACGCGAACTCGTACTGGCGCAATACAGCCACCGCGCAACCGGATTGAAGCTGCGGCGCGCGTACGACGGGCTCGCATCGGCCGCGCAATAGATCCCCGCATCATTGTGCTCTCGCGGCAGGGGTTCAACCCGGGGGAATCCGCCGGAGCGCCGAGGCAGGCGACCCGGCCGCCGCGATCTCGTGCCGATCCGACTGCACGGCGCGCTGCTGTGCGTACCACGTCTCGAACATCAATACCGCCCACAGCGACAAAGAGTGGTCACGCTCGCCAGACAGATGTTCGCTCCAGCGCCGACGCACACGCACGACATCC
The DNA here is from genome assembly GCA_021819085.1 of Pseudomonadota bacterium. Taxonomy (GTDB): domain Bacteria; phylum Pseudomonadota; class Gammaproteobacteria; order Acidiferrobacterales; family UBA6901; genus JAJYCY01. The sequence continues at coordinate 26,096 of JAKASJ010000026.1, forward strand.
AGGTACCCTTCCTCCTGCAATCGCGATTCGCCCAGCATCTCTTCTGCCCAGGGACGCAATTCTCCGCGCAGCCAATCGCCGATCGGCACAGAAAAGCCCATCTTCGGTCGCTCGGTAAGTGCCGGCGGAACATAGCGGGCCAGCACCTGCCGCAATATCCACTTGCCGCTGCCTCCGTGGATTTTCATGTCCCGCGGAAGCGACCATGCATACTCGACAATGCGCGGATCCAGCAGCGGCGCGCGCACCTCCAGTCCCACGCGCATGCTGGCCCGGTCGACCTTGACCAGGTTGTCGTCCGGCAAATATTGCCGAAGATCCCTGTACATCGCCTCGTCAACCGCATCCGCCGTGCCGCCGAGAAGATCCACAGCCCCGCAAAGACGGCTCGACCAGTCTGCGGCATCGCGCACGATCGACGGATCGTCGGCCCAATAGGAAACAAGCGACTCATACATCTGTCCGACGGACCTTGCCTCGATTGCCCGTCCCAGCTTGTGAAGTTTGTTGCCCAGCTGCGGCAATCGGCCGTGCTCCGCGCCCTTGGCACCCCACCACCTTGATGCCAGCCGGTCCCAGGTCGCGGGCGGAAGCGCGGTCAGGGAACGTGCGAACAGGCGTCTTGTCGGCAGCGGGATCCAGCGGACACCATTCCACACTGTCCGCAGCCATTTGTAACGGTTGTATCCACCGAAAACCTCGTCACCCCCATCACCGGAAAGGCATACGGTAACATGCTGGCGGGCAAGCTTGCAGATCAGATAGGTCGGCAATTGCGATGCGTCGGAAAATGGCTCATCGTAGAGTTCCGGCATCATGGGTATCACGTCACGCACCTGGCCGGGGTCGATATACAGTTCCGTGTGGTCGGTACCGAGATGTCTGGCTACAGCGAGCGCATGTTCTGCCTCGTTGAAATCCCCTTCCTGGTAGCCGATCGTATAGGTCTTGATCGGCCGGGCAGATTGCGCCTGCATGCACGCGACAACTGTCGAGGAGTCGATACCCCCCGACAGGAAGGCTCCCAGAGGCACATCCGCCAGCATCTGCTGGCCGACCACTTTCAGGAGAATCGCGTCGAGATCATCCGTCGCCTCCACCAGCGAGCAACTGCGCGTTGCGGACTGCGCCACGCTGCGCGCCGACCAATACCGGCGCGGTGCCGTCATCCCCGGCGCAGCCTCATCCGGGTCGGGACAGATCGCCGACGGCCCTGACAGGGTACTTGTGACCAGAGAAAGAATGCAGCCGGGCGGAAGCTTGAAGATCCCGCTGTAGATTGACCATGGCCCAGGAATGTATCCGTAACGCATCTGCAATGCCAGGCTGGCGCGGTCTATCCTACCCACCCATGCCGGCGCTGCGCGCAACGCCTTGAGCTCCGAACCGAAAACAAACAGGTTCCCGGCCCAGCCATAGTACAGCGGCTTCTCTCCCACACGGTCGCGCACGAGATGCAGGATCCCGTCCTTGCGATCCCATAGCGCGAACGCGAACATCCCGGACAGGCGCGACGACGCTGCATCCACCCCCCATTGTTCCATCGCGGCAAGCAGCACCTCCGTATCCGACCGTCCCCTGAATTCATGCCCCAAGTCACGGAGTTCCTTCATGAGCTCCAGAAAATTGTAGATCTCGCCATTGAAGCAGACGCAGTATCTGCCCGATGCCGACCGCATCGGCTGATGTCCGGCCGGCGACAAATCGATAATGGCCAGCCGCCTGTGAACAAGTCCTATCCCTACGGCCGCGTCGATCCATACGCCCTGATCGTCCGGGCCCCGGTGCGCTAGCGTGACGGCCATGCTGTCGGCCAGCCCGCGGTGATCGATCTTCGATGCGTTTCTTGAAGGGTCCACGAACCCGGCTATCCCGCACATATTATTCTGTCAACCCTTGTCGTACTGTAGTGTTCATTTGACGCCACCGGAACCCGTGCTGATGTCCACTTCAGCTGCCGCTGAGCGAACGATACAGCTCCATGTACCGCGCCGTGCACACCGAAGCCGTGTAGCGATGCCCGACTTGCTGGCGTGCGCCTTCGACTTTTTCGCGGGTTGCCTGCGGATCGTCGACACTGTCGATGATCGCAGCCGCATATTCGGCGGCGTCTTGATGCTCCACCAGGACACCGAATTGCCCATGCCCCAGAACATCCGGAATTCCGCCGACTGCATGTGCTACCACGGGGACATTCAAAGCCATGGCCTCGAGCAGAACCATCGGTAATCCTTCGTGATCGGATGTGATGACCAGGCAATCCATGAGACTGAGATAGGGCGCAAGCCTCTCCCGGAATCCCATGAAATGCACCTCATGCTCCAGACCCAGATCGTTGCGAAGTTCCTGCAGTGCATCGGTCCCCGGGCCATCGCCGAAGATGAAAAAGCAGAACCGGTCCGGAAAGCGTCTGACCAGTTGCAGCGCGACGCCCAGAAACACATCGACACGCTTCACCGGAACCAGCCTGCCGACGAGCGCGATCTTCGTACAGCGCACATTTCCCGGCAACGGCTCCGAAAGCGGACTTTCACTGGCCAACTCCTCCGTGTCGATGCCATTTTCGATGACTTTGACCTTCGGTTGCCGCAGGAATCCGAGCCGCGCACCCAGTTCCGGCGACACGGCCACCACCCTGGCGGCGAATATTCTGGCGGTCATACGATCAAGCATTCCGTAGATACGCCTGGCTACCGCCCAGAACCCGAAGTGCTCCTCCGGAAGCCCATGAACGGTCTGCACGATAGCCATGCCGCCCGCCAGCTTCGCTGCCACTGCCCCGATGACATTCTCCTTCCTGCGATGGGTATGCACGACGTCCGGCCGGATCCGCCGAAGCAGCTTCCATGTCTCGAAAATTATCCGTATTCCGTACAGCCTGGATTCGTCGAAGACATGCACGTCCACACCCAAACTGCTCAGTCGGCGCTCCAGAATTCCGTGATTCAGGAGGATCACGGAGACCTTGCATTGTGCGCTTCTGTGCAGCTGTCTGATCAACTGATACAGCTGCACCTCCGCACCTGCATAAAGGTCTCCGGAGGCGATATGCACCACCGTCATCGCATCAGTAACCTGCCGCCGCATGCGGCTATTTGAACAACCCACGGCTGTGATTCCTTTGCGGCGGCAGCTCATGCAGATGATCCGAAGCCATTACCGCGCTCCGGTGACTGAATTGCGGCAGATCCCGGACACTCGCTTGTTACAGCACGCCGATTCCTGACCTGAAACCTGTCAGCGGGGCGTCCACCTGCTTGCGGTGGAACCGGCATTGAAGACAGCTGCAGTTGTCTGATGTCCGGCACCGCCCTATACTTTTCCGGTGCAATGCCCCGAGACCCTGATCGGAGACCGCAGCAATGGGAAAATGCAGGTGTCCGGCCGAGCACCTCTGGCAACGCACGAGAAGAGCGGTGAAATCCGTCCCGCATTTGCCACCAACCAGCCCGTATGACCGTACCACCATGTCCGCAACTCGCATTCATGTCATGCCTCCCGTCCACTACCCATGCGGCATTGCGGATAGCCCGGCGCTGTCTCGCCGTCGGTATCGCGGCCCTGCCACGGCACAGGCCCGCAGACGTGAGGTATGGCAGACTTTGCTCCGGATCACGCCGGTGTCACTCCGATGAACCTGCGAACGGCCAAAGTCGCAGTGAAGCGCATAGCCGAGTTCGCCACAGCCAAAACTGCGCCACTGCTTTGGCACAGACGCCGTGGTTCGCTGGTCGTCCTCATGTATCACAGGGTACTCCCGCCCGGCGATCCGCGCCTGGAAGTGGAGCAGCCGGGAATGTATGTGCACCCGGCAACCCTGCACCTCCATCTGAGGACACTCAAACGCCACTTTCAGCCGGTTCGGCTTGACCATTGGATCCGTGCGGCACGCGATAACGCGCCCCTGCCCGAACGCGCATTTGCCATCACTTTCGACGACGGGTGGGCCGACAATTTCGAATACGCGTATCCGCTGCTGGTCGCGGAAAACGTACCGGCGACGATTTTCGTGGTCTCCGACCTGGTGGGCACCGGACGTCTTTTCTGGCCGGAACGTCTGGGAACCCTGCTGCGGCAGGGTCTGGCGCAGCACGCTGCGAAACTCTATTCCCTCAGCGAGTTCGCGTGGCTGCGCACTCTCGACATGCCAATTCCGTCATCAGAGCGGGAACTCGACCCCGAACTGCTGGATCGCATCGTCAACGGTGCCAAACGCGATGACGACGCAACGCTGTGTGCGCGCGTCGAGGCCATGGCCGCACGTCTCGGCGACAGCGGATCGCCCCGGACTGCCGAGCTTCTGAGCTGGGACCAGATCCGTGAGATGGCCGGCAGCGGGCTGGTCTCGATCGGCTCACACACGCGCCGGCACACGCGGTTATCCGATGCCTTGACTCCCGAAACGCTGCATGACGAGATCGCCGGATCCAGGCACATCATCGAAAGCAACGCCGGCTGCGAGGCTCCGCTATTCTGCTATCCCAACGGAGACGCCACCGCCAACGTGCGCTCAATAGTCTCGGAACACTATCAGGCGGCATGTTCGACGCTGCCCGGCTGGCACGGCGTCGGCGCAGACCATTACATGATCCGACGGATTTCGGTGCACCAGGACATCACCTGCGACGAGACCTCTTTGCTCGCAAGACTTTCCGGTTGGATCTAGATTCCGGAACACCGCCGATGGGGACAGATCCGTCCCCGACCTGCTCCAGGATGCCGGCAACACCGGCATCGATGCGTGCATAGCACGTTTGGAAATAGCTGTCGCCGCAGCCGTATGGATCGGCAATATACGGTTCCGGTCGACCGCCCCAGAGTCCAAGCAGTGTGATCTGAGCCTGCGAATTGCGCACGCGCCCGATATGCTTCAGGCGCCGCGCCTGCCAAGGTTCCATTCCGATGATCAGATCCTCCGGGCCGATGTCGAGATCGTCTATGCTCCGGACCGAATGGCCTGTGAGATCGACTCCTCGCCGTTTGGCGTTGCGGATGGCATCGGGATTGGCACTTCCACCGGACATAGGTCTCAGGCCGGCCGAAATAACTGGTCCCCGGAACCCGGCCGCCACCGCTTCCGCATACGGGCTGCGGCAGATGTTTCCCATGCATACGAATACCAGACGTTTTACCCGTGGCCAATCGATGCGCTCGAACTTTCGCCAGAACCCGATGCGATATGCCAGTAAATAGGGGTAGTACGCAGCCATCGCCCGCTTGCGCCCATGTCGCTGCGCGATCTGCTGTGACCATTTCTTCCACAACGGCAGGTGCGCCGACGCGTCAGCTGAACGTCGGCCCGGGACCGGGGGATTGGTATTTGCCGTCACGAATTGCGCGTCCTGGAACGGAGCCAGTCCTTCGAACGAAGCCAATTCTTCCCCCACTCGATCCATGTGCTGTACTGCAGGAAGTCCTCCAGCGTCTCCGGAAACACAAACCGGTCAATCCGTCGCGGCAGGTCGATACGCTTTGTATTCTCGCAGGATTGAACATAGCCTGCATCCGACGTGACAAACGTCGATAGCCCGGCATCACGCAGAAATCCGACCTCGCGCGTTCCAAAAATCCCGCTGGGAAAATTGAAAACGGGCAATGGATCGTCCAGCTCGCGGCAGACCCGCTGCCAGGAACCCGTGATCTCGCTGCGCGCCAGATCGTCCGGCATGCCCGTCAGGATACGATGGCTTACCGAGTGCGGCGCGAAGGAGAAAAGCCCGGTGCGCTCGAGCGCCCTGGCTTCGTCCCAGGTCATGGGCGCGTATGCGCGTGGCGCGGACTGCGGGATCCCCACACCGGTCGCTTCAGACAGTCCTGCGAGCACGGCAAGAAACTCGGTGTGCTCCATCAACTTGCAGCGCAGACGCAGATCGTCGATGGCACGGGTACGCTGCGCATCGGTGCGGAGATCATATGACAGCATCGTTGATCCGGTCCGGATCGCCACCGAAGTGTGCGCAGTATTTCTGAGCGCATACGCCACCTGATCGTCCCACGGCCACAGCATACGGTCGATGAAACCCGTGATCAGGAAGATCGTGGCCGGGCAATCATAGTGCCCGAACAAGGGCGCCGCGATTGCCGCCTGATCGTAGCTACCGTCATCGAACGTAAACGCCACGCAGTGATCCTTCGAGGACACATCGCAATCCTGACTGGCAATCAGATCCCGGAGCGATACGAGTCGGCAGTTCTGGTGCCGAAGGCGCTGCAACACGGTTTCCACGAACGCTACGGAGTGGCCGGGCATGCCCCGCGCCGGATCTTCGAAGCGGTGCATCATGAACACCGTTCCGAGGCATCCGGTCAAAGAATTGAATAGCGTGCATACCCTCGGATGCGCCAGCGTGCGGATGGTCGCCTGTTTCAAGATGCTCTTTGTCCGCCGGATCACCGTAAGCCCTTAAGCCGAATTACCGGGATTATAGCAAGATATATGCCAACCTGAATCCCTGGAACCACCTCGTACCGATGGTGCCCTTTCCTCTCCGAAATAGGCATGTCCTGTGCGACTGACGATGGTAACAGGCCACCCCGTCCCATCGCCCGCCGCGCTCCGGCGCAACAGCCGGAACATCCTGGACCTAATGCGGACCCGGGAGAACCATTGTCTGGCCCGTCTCATGTCTCGCGCGCCGCCGGCACCTAGCGGCGATAGAGCGTGGTCCATTCGTTGAAATCCCGCCCGAGCATGGCTCTTATCCCTTCGGTCTTTTCGAGCAGAATCGGCCTCAGATAGCGTTCCACGGCGGCAACGTCCTGTGACGCGTGATCCACGCGTCGCTCTGCTAGCCGGGTCCCGATTTGCCGCAGACTCCGCGGAACCATCGGCGCCAAGCTGTCCCATGCCTGTGAATAGCGGAGACGGTTGAGAATCCCGAAACCGCCCACGCGCTTTGCCTCCGCAGGCGCCGCGTTCCAGCGTCTGCGTGTGCCTTCCGGCCGGAACCCGCTGTCCACCCGCAACCAATCGAAAATTTCCCGCAACACATCATCCGGATTTCCGACCATGTGCTCGAATGTCGTCGTATACACGCGTTCGCGTCCGAAAATATCGATATAAGGCCTCAGCTGCATCGCATAGTCGCTGAACGCGACGTACTGAGGATCGCGCCTGACGGCAGACAGCATGCTACGCCATTCCCGACCCCACTTCATGTCGCGCACGTTGTGCCAGTAATGGCTGATGGCGCGCTCGACGGGATCGCGCATCAGATAGATGAAGCGCGCATCGGGATTGAATCTGGCGATGCGCTCTGGCACGCCCTTGTAGACCGGCAGCTTCGTGTAATGAGTACTGGATTCGCCCAGGACGACCGCACCGTTCGCCTGCGCGAACAGGCTGCGGTACCATTCGTACCCCTTGGGCCACGCCAGTTCCTCAACGAAGAATCCCGGCTCTTTCGGCTCGCACATAAATATGGCGGGATGCTCGTTGAGATAGTTGTGCAATGATGTCGTGCCCGATTTCATCGCACCGATGATAAACAGGTTTACATTCGGTGATTCCTGCATGGACACCTCGAGAACGCTCTGCCGCCCGGGAACTGGATTGAATGACGCGGTTATTGCCCTGGCCAAGGACACCTTCGGACTCAGGAGCCATCGGCCGCGAAAAGAAGGGCCCGCACCGCCCGCGGGTTCCGTACCAACGACAGGATCCGGGCCCGCTCCTGCGGGTCGAAAACCGGCAGCACCAGCAGCAGTCCGATGAACAGCAGCATCTCCATCGCGTGAATGGTGATTGCCCAGACGAGCCTGCCCGGAACAAAAAGCGACAGCAGGTAGACACTGACTGCCAAGGCGCAGATCTTAGCGACCTTCCCCCACCGCAGACCCATGTTATATGAGGACTGCGATACGCTGTAGATCCATACGAACCTCGCCGCGAAACCGATCAGCGTGGCAACCGCCGCACCGATCGCTCCGAAACGCGGGATCAGGATCACATAGCCCACGGCGGCGATCATGGCGGCCGCAATGGTCGAATAGAACGTATGCATGGTCTTGCCGTGGAGCAGCAGGCCGACGTTCGTAAAGGAGGTCCATGCCTGGAACACGTAGGCGACGACGATCATCGGCACCACCTCATAGGCGTTCCAAAAATTGCGATTGGACATGATCCGCAACACATCCTGCGCGAACACCGAAATGCCCAAGGCCCCGAAGACCAGCGTCAGACTGACGACAACGAAGGTCTTGTTGAAAATGGCCTGGGGGTTCTCGCTCTTCAGGACAACATAGCGCTGGCTATCCCAGATGCCCGAAAACGGCGCCCAGCCCATGGCAAGCAGCAGATAACCGAACCGGTAGCCCAGACTATATATGCCCACTTCTGCGGTATTGCTGAAGTGCCGAAGGAAAAACCGGTCGCTGCTGGTAAAAAAGAACGTCGCCACAGCCGACAGAACCAGCGGCCAGCTGAACGCCGCAAGCTCGCGCGCCTTGCTGCGCGAAAACCGCAGTCCGGTGCGTGATAGGGTATAAAGCGCAAGCACGACAAACATGACGCTCCCGGAGAGCAGGGCGCTGTAGATGACACCAGACACCCGCAGATGCTCGATCACAACAAAATAGATGTTGAAACTCAGCTGCAGCACGAGCCGCAGTGTGCTGAGCGCCACGAACGACCAGGGACGCTGTTCCGCGCGCAAGCTGATGAAAGCGAGCTCCACGAGCGCTGAAAGCGGAAGTGTGATGCCGTACAGGCGCATGTCGGTGGCACGCTTAGTGGTGCCGAACACGGCCAGCGAAAGTTCGTTGCCCAGTCCTATCAGCAGCAGAAGACCGAACAGCGTCAGGCATGCCACCAGAATCAGGGCGGTGGATACCACTTCGTTCTTGTCCCGGGCCTCCTCATAGCTCGCGTGATACCGGAATATCGCCTCCCCTACCCGCAGACCGAATACGACCGAGAACAGGTCGACCGTCGTCGAAAGCAGCTCGATCACGCCATAATCCGATGGGCTCAGATGGCGCGTATAAATCGGCAGCATGACTATGCTGGCCAGATTGCGCAGGATCGTGCCGAACGTGTAGATGGCCGTATGTCTGACCAGCGTTTGGGTTTCGCGGCTCACGGCGTTCTCATTGTTCGGGCATTGCGACCGTCCGGACCCGCCCGTTCACGGGCGGGCACCGTGCGCCCAGTCGCCGCCCATGACACGGTGATAAGCCCGCTCCATCCGGCGCGCGTACTCATCCACATTGTATCGGGCGAGCACCTTGCGGCGCCCCAGATCTCCCATTTCGCCACGCAGGCGCTCATCTGTGAGCAGGGTCCGGATGGCCCGCGCCAATGCAGGCGTATCCCTCGGATCCACGATAAATCCGTCCTTCCCATCGTCTATGATTTCGCACGGAGCGCCGAGATTCGATGCCACCACCGGAATTCCGCAAGCCATCGCTTCCGTGATTACGAGTCCGAACGGCTCGGGGCGGATTGACGTGTGCACGACCACATCCATGATTCCGTACAGCTCGACAACCTTGGCGATATAGCCGGTGAAGATGAACCGGTCCTGCAGCCCCTGCTGGCGAATGAGATCGTGCAGTTCGTCCCACAGCTTCCGGTCTCCGTCCGAAACGTCCCCGACCACAACCGCGACCGCTTCGGGCATGCTCCTCAGCACATCGCTTGCCGCCAGCACAAACTCGCGATGTCCCTTCCAGCTGACGATCCGTCCGAATATCCCGAAGACCAGCTGTCCGGGCCGCAGACCATACCTGGCCTTGACCGCCTGCGTCACGTCGCGATCGATCGTCATTTTCTCGGCCGGATTGGGGATAACCTCGACCAGCCGTTCGGGAATTCCCTGGTTCACAAGACCTTCCTTGATGTGGGTGGATACCGCCACGAAACCGTGCGCCCGGCGCGCCAGGAACCGGCGCAGTAATCCGAGGTGGCCGAGCCCATGTACGTGGACCAGAAAGCGGCGACCCAGCATCCAGGCCACCAGCGCCGCTTCGGAATTATCCAGTCCATTGTTCACATGAACCACGTCAATCTTCCCCCGGACAATACGCAAACCGATCCGCCATGCGTACACCGCGTTGGCCACTGTCGAAACAACGGACATCGCATACATGGCCGGACGCGTGATCAGACCGGACATTGGCATCCTGCCGAGCCAGCGCGTTATCCGGGCGTGATCCGCATAGCTGACTGGATGCCTGATGATTTCGAACTTTTCCCACGCCCCGAATTGGCTGCGCAGGATTGCGGGGTCCATCTCACTAACCACCCGGCTCTCGACCTTCCAAGGGTCGAGCGCGTGCACCAGACGTGCAGCGACGACGATGGAACCGCCGAAAGCAGTCGCCTGATCGACGATCAGCACCCGGATTCTGCGCTCCTTCACTCCGTCGATCGTCACTGGCGGAAGCGTGGGTTCTCTCACGGCAGACCCGGCGAGTTCCTGTGTACCGTCTGCCGTTCCGCGCGGCGGCGGATTGCGGGCTGATTCAATCGAGCCGCCGGACCGAAGTCGATCCTCGGCTGTCTCCTGGTGTTTGACATCGTGTTCCCCGCTCCTGGCCATACTCGCACTACCCCATTCCCGGACTGCGGCACACCGGAGGCACCGCGGTCACCGGGATCCCTATATCGCGCGCGTCCTGCGGCCGGACGCCTCCCTCCGCAACCCCATCGATCCCGCTCCCACATGCAGGTCCGGACATCCGATGTACCGCCGATCGTCCCGTGGAAACCCTCATGGCAGGTATTTGACAATCATCGGCCCCAGTCCGTTTGCGATGCAAACGGGCAGACGTTGCCACGCAGCGATTGCCAGCCGGTACTTCGGGTTGTCAGGCGTAAGCCGTGGCATTTCCCGGTGCTCAGCCAGCCAGTAATGCCAGTAAAGCTGCTGCGCCGCAGCTCCCCACTGCTTCTTGAAACGGTACGTGCCGCTGTCGACCGAGCTTCTCCCGAAATCGAACACCCGGTAACCGCTCTCGATCGCTGCCTTGAGTGCTTCCGCGTACAGCAGCATGTTCACGCCCAAAGGATTGTACTCTCGCAGCGACGATGCCCAGGGTATTTCCAGACGGTCCCGGAATCCGAGCAGAAAACCGGCCGCAACCGGCCGCCGCTTGTGCTGTACCACCATGATCGAGGCGCTGTCCGGAAGAGCGCGCAGAACCGTCTCGAAAAATGACCGAGAATACACGGGCGTTCCGAGATCCCGCATGTTCCGGGCAAACACCGCATAAAACCGGGACAGCAGCTCCGCACCGCCGCGCAGCACCTCAGCGCCCTCTTTCTGCGGCCTGCGTATCTGTGCCCGCAATTTGGTCCCAAGCGCAGCCCAGAGCTGCTCATAAGTCTCGGGTAGCGTCAATTGCATCGCCACCTTGTCGGTCCGCACCTTCCAGCCTTCATGCGCAACCGTATCGCGAAATTCCACGTGGCCACATCCGACCCGACATGCCTCCGCGCCAGCAGCCGACATCAACTGCTGGGCAATCACCGCCGACCGCGCCAGCGCACCACCGTAATTGAAGAATGGCATCGACACCATATAATCCCCGAACAGGCGGCTGCGCAACCGCACCAACGGCAGCACTCCTGCCAGACCCGTGGCATCGCGCGCGGCAAGGCGGATCACTTCATGTCCGAAAACCTCGTGAATCACGCCGTGCCATACCGACCGGTGGTAGAGGCTCGACTGCGGGTGGCGATCCACATACGCGTCCCACTCGGCAGCGGATTCGGCGCCCAGCGGGGCGATTTCCACGCCTTCGTGCGGGACGCCCGCGACCGGATCCTCCACACGCGAATCCGATATGTGGCCTGCCGGTTTGGAAGTACAACCAGTTATATTCATCTTTCCGGGACTTTTTCTGTTCTGCGGCACGGTATTCATGGTATGGGGAGTCCCGTCACCGGCAACAGTCGCGATCTATCGGCTTGCAGAACCGGAATCCAGCGGCTGGCTGGTGTTTTGCGGGTCCGACCCTGCCTCGGGCCACAGACCCATCTCGCCGAGGCTGTCGCATACTGTCCCGAAACGGAACTCAGCCAGCAGCCGGTTCAGCATGGATTCGCACTTCGCGAGATTAGTGTAATGCCGGAAACGCGACAGCCGGCTCGCGCGGATCCGCGGCTGATCAGGATCGATCTCCCACGGATGCAGGTAGAAAATGAACGGAATTCCCTCGCTACGGTTGATGCTTGCGAGCGCCCTGCGCGTAACCGCGTAGGGAAGAAGCCTGAAATAGCCACCGCCCGCAACAGGTAAACGCAGGAATCCGAGGTCCTTGGTGCTGAGCGGGAACTCCAGCAGGCTCGCGCCGCCCGCACCACGCAGCCAGTGCGGTCGGCGGGCAGCTCCTGGAATACCGTAACGGTCATGCCGGATCGGAAATATGCTCGAATCGTACCGGAAACCCAATTCGGCAAGGATATCGATGGCCCACAGGGATCTGGCGGTAATCGAATAGCTGGCAGCACGGTATCCATTGACGGGTGCCTGGACAATGTCTTCCAGAAGCGCCTTTGCGGTCTTGGTTTCATCGTGGAATTCGCGCGGCGTCTGCTCGTACACAAGCCTGTGAGTGAGCCCGTGGCAGGCAATCTCATGCCCGGCATCCGCAATTTCACGCACCAGGCCGGGATAGCGGCTGGCGACCCAGCCGAGCACGAAGAACGTTGCCTTGACCTTATGGCATGCCAGCATCCCGAGCAACTTGCGGGTGTTGTTTTCGACGCGGCATTCGTAGCGGTCCCAAAGTGACCGATCGATGACTTTCGCAAAGGCCGAAACATGGAAGTAATCTTCCACATCCACGGTCATGGCGTTCGTGATCGATACTGGGCCGGCCCCGGCAACGCCTGGCTCCAGGGACTTCGCTGGGTCACTGAGCAGATCGGTCATTCGCATACACTCGCTGTTTGCCGATGTTGGACACCAGGCACGACCGGACAGTCCGCGGCCCGCGCATGGCAGATAGGCACGACACTGCTAACCCGTGCCATTTCGGCACGCTACCGCATGCGAAGCCACGCTTCGCACCAAAACGCCCCGCTCCGGCATCGGCCATATCCTGGCCGTGACGGCCGGCTCCGGCACGCCGGGCCAAGCACACGATCGACCGCCCGCACTGCACACGGCATAGGCCCTATGCGGCTGCCGCTACCGTGATCCCTTTCCGAAAAGTATGACCTGCACGGTCTGGGCCAGGACAACCAGATCCAAAAACAGGCTGTGATTCTTCACATAGTAAAGGTCATACTGCAGCTTTTCGATCGCCTCTTCCACCGAGGCACCATAGGAACAGCGTATCTGGGCCCAGCCGGTGATCCCCGGCTTGACGTTATGACGGCACATGAAGAAGGGAATCTGCTTCGATAGCTGTTCGACGAAATACGGCCTCTCCGGTCGCGGCCCGACAAAACTCATCTCCCCTTTGAGCACATTGAATATCTGCGGTAGCTCGTCGATCCGGAGTTTGCGTATCACCCGACCAACCCGCGTGACGCGATCATCGTTCTGGCTGGCCCAGCGGGGCTTCCCGTCCTTTTCGGCATCGGTGCGCATGCTGCGGAACTTCAGGACGTCAAACGGTGCATTCCCCCGTCCGACACGCTCCTGCCGGTAAAGGATAGGCCCTGGGCTATCGAGCTTTATGAGTACCGCCGTGATGATCATCACAGGTAGTGATATCGCGAGCAACAATATGCTGGCGATCAAGTCAAACATCCGCTTGCTGGTGTCCCGAAGCGGGCCGCGGTCGAAGCCGTCGGAGAATATCATCCAGCTCGGATTCATCGCCTGCAGCTGGACATAACCGGTCTCGCGCTCGAAAAACGAGGGCAGGTCGATGATGTCGATTCCACTGAGCTTGCACATGAGAACATCGTAAATAGGCAACCCGCCGTCTCGCCGGTCTCTGACCCCGATCACGATTTCGTCGATATCGTACTTCTTCGCAATAGCGCAAAGCGGTGCATCGTCGGTCAGAATCTTGTCCTTGGAGACAAAATGATGCGCGCCCTGCAGCGCCAGATACCCTACGATGCGGAATCCTTGCTGGCCATTTCCCGATTTTTCCAGGGCGTCTATTTTCGCGGCACGCGTTCCGGTCCCGAGCACGAGTACGCGCCGCTTGTTGGCGTTGTAGCCGGTTAGCTTGAAATAGCTAAAACGGACAATGCCGATGGCTGCAAACGCAACGATATAGGCGATGCTGAATGCCCCGCGGCCAAGAAACAGCTGCGGCACCGCGTAGAAGATCAGGGTCATGGCTGCAAGTCCGGCAATGAAGCTGACTCCGAGCCGTCCATAATGCCATGCCTGCGGTTGATGCTCCCTCTGGTACAGGCCCATGGCGATCATTATGCCGAGCATGATCGCTGCGAAAGCGATTGCCTTCGGGTAAATCGGCAGTGCCTCGCCGATGTAGGAAACGCTGCGAAGGTGTCCCCAGAACCGGATCCCCACCCCGACGTACATCGACAGAAACAATATGAGGGTCTCTACGGCACCGAGGACCAACAGTGATGTAGAGATGTAATGCTTGAAAATACGGATCATGCAGCGTGCTCCCCGACGCCAAATGCCGCGTGACAGCGCAACCGCCCGAACGGCCAGCCGTCATGCTGTTCCCGATGTCAGCCCCAACAACGTCCTTGGAGCGGCGGCAACGCAAACCACTACGCTTATTTCTGTCCGCAAGAAAGCGTATTTATCAAAAAATCTGCATTGATTTCATGCACAAGTCGCCGCTGCGGTATCGGTTTTTGGCGTGTTTCGAACCTAAGACAGCGGTTTTGCCGCTCGGTGACGAACAGCTTGCCGGCGAGTCCACCCCGCCAGAACCTTATTTGCAGTTTACCATTAGTCTAATCCCTGCGGAAAGAAACACCACGACATTTACGGCTTTATTTCTTTTTGTTCTTTGAAGAACCGTGATGCGAGTCGTCTCCATAACAGAGGGTCGCGCCGAGCCTGAAGAGACGGATGACCCGGGAGATCACCGTGCCTGCGGCAGGATCGGTCCAGCGCGGGGTATCTGAATCGCAGCCAGGACTCCGTCCCGGGACAGATTGCATCGAAAGGGCCCCTCTCTGCGCTGGTCTCGCCCCGAAGCGGACTGCGCCCGAGCTGGGCACGATAGTCAA
>JAKASJ010000068.1 GCA_021819085.1 Pseudomonadota bacterium
GCCAGGCGAAATAACCCGAGCGTGAGACGTCCAATACCCGACACAGCAGCTCGATCGGATACTGCGTGCGCTGCGATTCGATCCAGGCGTTCTTCACCGCGACTCCTTGGCGAAGAACGCCGTGGCTAATGGGATGGTCCGTATTCCGCCGCGAATCGCGGCGGCCTCATTGAAGTGGTACGAGCGTGTCGGCAATCGGAATCACCACAGCTGCCTCCGATTTACCCGCCGCCGAAACCCGAGAGTTTCTACCATAGCTGTTGCGGAAAGAGGATGGGCATACCTTATCGGTCAGATAACCCGCCGGCTCGGTATAAGCACGAAGCCTGTTTCGGGTTTCGTCCAACTGGCGCACGAGAATATGCCGGCGCAGCAGTTCGCGTGCGCCCTCGCTCTCCGTCCGGTGCTGCGCTTTGGCGAGCAGGTTCAGTGCGCGTTCAAGCTTGTCGTCGAGGCGAATCGTCAGGGTACCCATGTTACGCGCTCCTATTGGTCGCTGGTATGAGACCCCGTTTAGCCTCGGGGTGTTCCACCGCGAACCGCTGCGGTTTTCATAAATGATGGATCGCGTCAGGTATGCACGAAATATTCCCTAAGCCGCCAAAGGCAGGGTGAGTATTTGCACAAGGGACAAACCCCATTGGGGACGCCATTCCTATATAACCGGGGTCCAGAAGGGGGCCAACGCGCGTCTTCCCCTTGAATGCGTAGGTCTTTCTGCCGTTTGCCACGACCGGCTTGAACGTGATTGGCTCGACCAGAAGCTTGCGAAGGACTTGGCGGGCGAGTGGCACCTCGTCGTGTAGCAGGTCGCGGAACCGGCCGATCCGGTCCTCGGCCGCCCGCCGGAACTCGCGCAGGTCAAGGGCCGGTGTCGCGGCGGCGCTCAGCGTGGTGCGTTCCTTTCCCCGGGCTTCGATCTGTGTCTCTCTCGCGGCGACTTCGCGCCGGAGCTTCTTCAGTTCGGCCTCGATCTCGCGCGGCCGGTCGGGATTTGCGCGCAGCTGCTCGGTAAACTGCGTGAACGTTAGCTCGAACGCGGAGTGGATGACCTCCGGGTTCAGTACCTTGTCAATCGAGGCGACCACGGCCTCGTTTATCAGCGGCATGCGCTCGCGGTGGTCGTTGGCGCAGACCGTCGCACCCCGGTTCTGGTGGTAGGAACAGCCGTAGTAGTAGATTGAAGGTTCTGCTTGAAAACTCTGATGAGCAAATTTGAGAGTTTGATCGCTTACGTTCAGCAATGGGGACCGTGTGTGCTAATTGTCATTCCGCAAACATCTCTTGCAACACTGTTAGCGTGTGCGTAGCGGTGGATTGGTCGAGTTTTCCGAGCCGTTTGACAAGACGGGTTTTGTCCACGGTACGGATTTGGTCGAGTACAATCTGGCCTTTCTTGCGCCGGAAGGTAAGCGGGATGCGGGTGGGGTAGTTGCGGCCCTTGGTGGTCATGGGAGCCACGATAACGGTGCCGATGTGGAAGTTCATTTCATCGGGCGAGATGATGACGCACGGACGGGTCTTATGGATTTCGTGGCCCTGGGTGGGATCAAGACTGACGAGGTAAACGTCGAAACGGGAGACTACCAGCGCCATTCGCTTCGATCCCACTCTGTGGTCAGGGCGGTGTCTTCGTCAAGAATTTTGTCGTCTTTGTGCTGGGCCATTCCGGAGAATGCCTCGGCCCAACTGCTGCGCGGTACATCAGCGGGGCGGATTATGAGGGTCTCGCCTTCGACATCGATCTCCACTGAATCCTTGAGGCGGCATTGTTCCAGGACGGATTTGGGTAGACGGATACCTTTGGAGTTTCCAATGCGCACGATGTTGGTTTTCACGGCCAACGCCTCTTGCTCGAATTAAGTAGATGTGTATACATTGTAATTACGCTATCGGTGGGTGTCAATGGGTGCCTTGGCCGGCATGCGCAGCTGGCGCCAGGCAGGTCAAAAATGGGTTCGGAAAACGGAGAAGTTGGTGGGCTAGTTCATTACGTTCGGCGCGCCGGAGGGGATGGTCAAGATGCTGACTTGAAAACGCTGGGAGTTGGTGGGCCTCACGGATTGATTGAGCAAGGTGTATCCGCAATATTCCCTAAGCCGCTAAAGGCAGGGTGAGTATTTGCACAAATGACAAACCCTCTTGGGGACGCCAACCTTATGCGAGTTATTGACGGCGTGGCCGCAAACAGCGGCCCGTTCGGTGTCTGACCCGCCAGCTGGTATCCGGGCGCGTCCAATTTAAAGGTAATCGGCCCGGCGAGGAGGAGCTTAAGGGCTTCCCGCGCGTGGGCTACGTTGGTACGAAGCGTGGCATGTAAGCCCTTGGCGCGCTCGGTTGCCAGTTCGCGGATCCTGATGGCATCGATCCGGGGGGAGGCAGCTTTCAGCTGTGTCAGCTCGCTTTCCAGGTCCTTGAGCCAGGATTTCCGCGTCGCCATCTCCTCCAGCACCCGCTCGGGTGCTTTGCCGCCGGCGATAAGCGCGATGAACCGGTTCAGTTCGCCTCGCAGGCGCTCTAGCTAAATTACACATTTTAACTTAACGGCTAGGCTT
Source organism: Pseudomonadota bacterium (assembly GCA_021819085.1). GTDB lineage: Bacteria > Pseudomonadota > Gammaproteobacteria > Acidiferrobacterales > UBA6901 > JAJYCY01. The sequence continues at coordinate 2,556 of JAKASJ010000068.1, forward strand.
CGAGCTGGGTTGGTGGTATTGGCGCCGGGAATTACGCGCGGTAGCGAATCGGCTGGCCGGTTTCCTTGAGGCACCGGTTGATGACCTCGGCGATGACGCGTAGCACATGCTCTTTGGCGTTGACGATCTTTCATGCTGACGGTCGATCATCGCTTTGCGCTCAGCAATCCCGCTTTGGTGAGCGCGCGTTCTAAAAAATCCAGCTCGAGCGCCTGCTGGCCGATCTTGGCATGCAACGGGGCCAAGTCCACGGGACCAGGGCCGACTGCGCCTGCGAAAACGCGGGCCGCGTTCTCCAGCAGCTGGCGCCGCCATTCGGCGATCTGGTTCGGATGCACCTCGAACTGTGCGGCCAGCTCCGCCAGCGTCTTGTCCTCGCGCAGAGCGGCCAAGGCGACACGGGCCTTGAATTCCGCATTGTGGGTGCGACGGGTACGGCGCCCTGATTTCTTGACCATCGAAAACTCCTTCTCGCCAGGCCATTCATGGCCCAGCATGATGCCCGGAGTTTCCACTTATAGCACTGTTCAAATTTGCGGGGCCACTTCTGTCGGTCGGCTGGAGCGCTTGGTTAGCTCGCGTTTACAATGAGTTGTTACACTCCAGACAACGCCGTGACCACCGAGGTCAGGAAAGGCCGGATCACCGCCTCAAAGCGCTTGGGTTGGTCGTACTGGACTCCATGGCCAGCGTCTTGTATCAGCTCAACTCGAATGCGCGAGTTAAGACTTTGCAGTTCTCTTGCCGTCTCAAGGGAAACGACGCCGGCATCTCCAATGACAAATAGGATCGGGACATCTATTGTACTCACCAGCTGGTGATACTCAGGGTTGGGCGGTGTGAGAACGTCAAACGCACTCATCCGGGTCAACAGCCTCGCGCTGGCAATGAGTTCGACAATCTCAGGCGAACGACGCGTATGTCGCGACCGTATCTGTGCCAACACGTTGTGCTTATCTTGGGTGAGAAGTAGGCGGTGTTGTTCGGCGACATCACTGTCGCAAACTTCGCGCTGGCGTTGCGGGCTCAAGAATGTGGGATCTATCAAGATGACACCGCGAATAATCTTGGAGGCCAGACTAGCTACCACAGCCGCCGTCATTCCTCCCATCGAGTGCCCCATCAAAACCGGAGCGGTAAGTTCGAGCCCTCGGATGAGCCCAATCACGTCGGCCGCATGATCGTCGTACCTGTACCCATGGAGCGGAGTGCCCGAATTCCCGTGCCCCCTGGCGTCGGGCATCACCACATCGTATTCATTCTCGAGAGAGCGGGCCAAAGGAGTCCAGCAAGCGCCGTTCCCAGTCAGTCCGTGGAGCAGAACCAATGGTGGTTTGCCTCCTCCAGTCCGTAGGTAGTGGATGTTTATGCCGTTTGCTTCGCAGATTCCTGTTGTCCAGCTCGTCATTGAAATCGATCCTGGTGCGGCTTGGCGGCGCGGCTGGCCTACGAGAGCGGGCGGCGACTGCCCAGGCTCGGCGTAGCGTATCAGCCGCTGGTCGTCGACATGAAGCGCGCGACCTTGCTGGTTGCGCAACCAGATGGACCGATCCCCCGAGATCGAGGCACCTTACAGGCCTTTTCGTCGACTGCAAAGTGGCTTTCAGCTTGGCGCGGTCAGTACTATGCCGCAACGCAAGTGACTGCTCCTGGCCGTCCCCGGCCATTCTCAGGTTTGACCATGGCACGCCCTCTGATGCGCTTGTTGCCGTCCGTTATCGCATCCGCGAACGCATCGTCTGTGCATGCGAAGAATATCCTGCAGGGACCGTCGCAAGTATTGCGGCCGAGGCTCGTTTCCAATGCAACGGCAGTGCCTGTACCCCTCGGATAGTCGTTTTCATGCATCAGACTGCATTGAGCGTCGGGATGCGACGCTGTTCCATTCCAATCCGCATCGGCCACGCTCAACCCATTCAGGCGATGCTGGACACCGGCTCAACGGCCTTGCGCATCCTGTCGGGTGCCGTTCCGTCGTCTGACCATGCCTCACGTCGCGTGTGAACGTGTATGGCTATGGAGCGGGCGTGAAGATCGTCGGCGTAGTGGCAGGCACCGAGGCTGCAATCGGCGGGGCGGCGACCAGGCCGGCCACCGGAATTTCGGCGGGTCTAACGCCGCCGTGCCTTAGAGCCTCACATCGCCGACATCTCGATATCGGCGCGAACCGCCTCAAGGCCGGCCCTGGCGCACTTTTCGTCTGTCAGTCCCGACGGTGCCCCGCTGACACCGACCCCGCCTATAATCGCGCCGGCCGCGGTAATCGGCAGACCGCCGGCACTGATAATCAGTCCGGAAATCTTGGGTACAGAATAGGGTCCGGAAAAACGGCCTTCGAGGCTCGATGTCGGCGCATCGAAGGTCATGGCAGTATAGGCCTTGTCGCGGCTTACCGTCAGGGTCAGATTCATGGCGAGTGTGTCGCGTAGCACGACTTGCGGATGACCACTGCGATCCACCACCGTTACTGCCACGTTCACACCCGCCTTGCGACAGGTCTTTATCGCCGTCTGCGCCAGCTTGATGGCTGTGTCTAGAGACAGGCGTTTGATTGTAAACAATACCGGGGGGGCGGCCTTTTGCGCCATTACCGAACCCGAAGCCAGTGCCAGGAACAGAATCACGACAAATCTCGCCAGCCTCATGTCTGGTGTCCTCCTAGAATGACGGTTGAATGCGGCGCACTCCAGACCGCAGGTGTTGAAACCGATGCCTGAGTCTATCACCACCGTTAATGGGTGCGGCATCCGGCGTGGAGCGGGTGCGGGAGAGATCATGACCTTGTGGTCGACGCCGGCGCCAATGGTCAGCCGCCGACGCCCCAGGATGTACTGCCTACGGGAAGAAGGGCTCAAGTGATGGGTTGCCAGCCAGTTTCTGGATCGACCGTCCCGTCGCAGATTGCTTCAACTAGATTCTTCCTATCCTCCGGTCGATTCGGGCATGCTCATCTGTTATGCGCGATGGCATTGGGCGCAGCCGCTTCTGCCAACCCCGCACGCGGTGTTGAGTGCCAACCGCGTCGCCTTTGATCTGGCGTGCCTGAATTAAAGGATGGGAAGCGGTCGACTTTCTCAGTAAACCCGCCCCTGATTTTTGATGGGTGGCGGGTTTTCATTTTCTGCAACCGGTGTCACAACAGCGGTAGCCGGTTATCGTCGGGCAGTCGCGAAATTGCCTGTGGCAACGCAGCGTGTCTGGCGCAAGCGATCAAAGATTTCATCTTTACCAGTGTTTGACCTGTGGCGGGCAGGGCGTTATCCAGATGGATACGCCTCGAATAGACGTAAAAACAGAAAGGTTTTCCTGCTACGGAAAGCAAAACGTCAGTGAAAACAGTCGCGTGAATCGGAATGATGATCATCAGGATGCCCGTCTAATCAAGCTGTGACCACGGTACCTGCAACCGGGCAGGCACGGCGTGACTTTTGTTACAGACGGCAGGAGAGAGCTGCGCTAGAATGATTTTACGATTGGCGGATGTATTTGATTTGAAGCGGTGAGGCTTCCATTTCGTGTCCTGTGCCTGCTGTCGGCGCCTGAGTGCCGAGCGATGCGGGGCGGGAATCGACTGAATTGGGGCAGATCCGTACTCCCGGATCCCGCAATGCAGCGTTTCGTGCCGGCACCGTCGACCAACCCGGTACCGAATATCCCCGGATCCACGTCCGGATCTGGCGGCGGGCCGGTCTGATGACCCGGTGCCCAGCCACCGTTTTTGTTCCATTTCGTGGACCGGGAATCTCTGGTGCTGTGCAGCCTGCTACAAGCGAAAATGGTTTTGCGAACTATTTCCGGGAGGGGATATTCCACCGGGAGCATAGAGAGCCTGGCCGGTGTTCTTTCCAGACCGTGAAGTGTTTATATTATTTGGGCATGCGCGGGAATCGGCGCATTCAATTGGATCAATCAATCAGATAAGGAAGGAGTCAAGAACATGAAGCAGGCGACTATTCTCACATCCGCCATCGCAGGTCTTGCGCTGACGCTGGCGCTGCCGGCGGCGGCCAGCATGAAGATGAATTCGGCAGCCGCTGGAAAGATGTTGGCACAGTCCGCGAGCCGTGGGGCAGAAATGTTTGCGCACGATACATTTGGCGGTCACCGCAGGATGCATGGTGCAGCAGTGACCTGTGACACCTGCCACATGGGTGGTGGACGGGTCGCCGGGCGACTGCCTAATGGCAAGCAGATCCCGAGCCTCGTCAATGCTGCGGCGATATTCCCCCGCTACAATCCCAATTTGCACAAGGTCGTGACCCTCGAGATGCAGATCCAGCATTGCGTCAAGGGCGGACTTGGCGGCCAGCCGCCGGCGTTCGGCAGCAAGGCCATGGTCGACATGATTGCCTATTTGCATTCGATAGCGAAGGGTCAGCCGACCGACGCGGGCGGCATGCCGAAGTAATCGACATCCGGCGCACACGGCTGCACACCTGGGAAGCGTGGCGACCTGACCGGGTTAAACCGGAATTCCCGGCGGTTGGATGCATGTTTCCGTGATCTGACTGCAGGGTCGGCGCATCGAGCGGTTTCCGTGTGCGCTTTTGACGAGGTGCTGGGTGCATGGCGACGGAGCAGGGTGGGTGTTGGGGCTCGCCGCGCGGCGATTGGCCGGAGTTGCCGCGACGGTTGCAAGATCATTCGGCAGCGCAGCAATGATTTGCTGTGCTGCCGGGTTTTCGTCGCGCTGACGGACAGCGGCTTTTCTACGCTTGCCGCGCCGGCTAGGAGCCCGTCCGAGTAATCCGCAATAATATACGGTAAAATAAGCCCCAGTTCGCTATTACTGGAGCAGAGCATGTCCAAAACCTTCCGCGACTGGAACCTTGATCAGGGCATGCTGTTGCCGC
>JAKASJ010000003.1 GCA_021819085.1 Pseudomonadota bacterium
CTTTCGAATGGAAATTCACGCGCCATGACCTTGAGGTGCTTCTCTCTAAAATCCAGGCGCACGAGCAAATGCTCGCCCAGGCTGCGTGAGCAAATACGTCACCGAATTTATGGGCCAGGGTACTAAGTCCGCGATTCCGCGCAGTCATGGAGATCCGTCTTGCCCGCGAGATGCACCCAGCACTTCCGGGTCACAGTGCCGGTGACGCCCGTGCCGCGTGTGAGCGCTGTTCGGGGCGCGTTCGGCGTTTCCGCGCATGGCGCGGACCGGCCTTCCCGTTGCTGATTCTCTGGGCTCACGTTCAGACGCTGCTGCGGATGTGTCAGTCCCGCAGGTCGGTATCCGGCTCCATCTTTGCCGGGTTCGGAAAAGCGGATAACCCCGCCTGATTTGGTGAAAACTGGAGGTGTTGGATGGGGAAACGACTGGCTCGGACGCCTGTGCAGGAGTTCCGGGTGCATGCCATCAATCTGTTGCTGAGGAAAACTCTCTCCGATCCCGGAGCGCCACGGCATCGATCGATCTTGCCAAGAACGTCCGGTATCGGGGTATTCAGGGTTTGGCGCTGGCAATGGACGGACACGGTCCGTTCTTGAAACCGCGATGGACAACCCTTGTCCGCGGGTTGCTCCTGGTCTGGGGGGTACTGACGGTGTCCGCGACGCCGGCGGCCGAATTGCGTTTCCAGATCACCGGGGCTCCGGATGCCCTGCGTGCCCGCCTTGAGCAAGGCATGCCGCCGGCGCCGCTAGCCAAGCCTCTTACAGGGCTCAGCGATGCCCAGATGGCGGCAGCTCTCCGCCTGCGCCAGGCCCTGGAGGCCTATGGGTATTATGATGCCCGCTGGCAGGAGCATGTTGTGCGAAAGGAAGACGATTACATCCTGACATTTGCGCTGGAGCTTGGCCCGCGCATTCTCGTGCGGAACGTCGACCTGCACGCGCAGGGGCCGGGCAGTGACCTTCCGGTCCTGCGCCAGTTGTTCGCGACGTTCCCGCTGCGGCACGGAGAGCCTCTCGACCAGCCCCTCTATGATGACTGGAAGACCAGCACGCTGGATGCCCTTCATGCGGAAGGTTACGCCAAGGCTGATTTTTCCCGTCACGAGATCCTGATCAACCGAAAGGAACACTGGGCAGACATCTTGCTCACTGTGAACAGCGGCAGCCGTTATCGTTTCGGAGAGGTCAGTTTCCAGGGAGCGGAGACCTATCCGCGCCGTTTCCTCACCCGCTATCTGGACTTCAGCCCCGGTGATTGGTACAGCCCTGACCGGTTAGCGCGAACCCAGGCTAATTTCCGCAACGCCGACAGATTTTCGGTAATCGCCGTTTTGCCTGACCTACGGAAGGTCAAGGATGGGCGTATACCGGTCACCGTAATGCTGAAGCCCCTCCGGCCAAAGCGACTTAAGATGGGCGTGGGCTACAGTTCGGACCTGGGTGTCAACCTCGGGCTGGGCTACGACGATTACAACGCCTTCCGTCGCGGCCAGCATTTGCATCTGTCAGTGACGCTGGCCCAGCGCACCCTGGATTTGGCCACCAGTTACATATGGCCGGTAGGGGATCGTCTCGGATCCCAGTATATCGTGCAGGCTAGCTACCGGAATCTGGATCTCATTCCATATAGTGCCGACGTCTTCGATACCGGTTTCGGACGCGACTGGCATATGGGGGGTGGTGCCAACCTCGGGGCGCTCCTGTCCTACCAGACTATTACCTATAGTATTGGCGGAGTGTCCGGCCGGGGACGCTTCATCATTCCTTCCCTGCGTTACTCGGTGCAGGGCTTTCCCAACCCGGTACGTCCCGTGGAAGGGTATTCCTGGGGTGCCGTCATCCAGGGCGGAGCGCGGACGCTGGCCAGCGACGCGGATTTCGCGCAGATGCACGTGCATGGAGTATGGCGCCATCTCGTGAGCACCGAATGGGGCGTGGGGCTGCAGGGCGAGGCCGGGGCCACCTGGTTGCCAGGGTCCATTGACCGTTTGCCGCCCACCCTGCGCTATTTCGCCGGCGGCCAGGGCACCTTGCCGGGTTATTCCTTTCTCTCCCAGGGGCCGGAGCTGAACGGCGTGGTGGTGGGCGGGCGTGACCTTCTGGTGGTTGGCGCGGAAGTGGAACGGTTCATCGGGAGGGACTGGGGCATTGTTGCTTTTTATCACGCCGGGAATGCATTCGATGGTTTCGCTCGGTTCCCTGTCCTTCAGGACGTGGGGGTGGGCGTGCGCTGGTATTCGCCGTTCGGTCCGGTACGTCTGGATATCGCACACCCGTTGATCGGTCCGAGCGCGCCATTTGCACGCGTGGTCTTTTCCGTGGGAGTCACCCTGTGAGACGGGTCTCAGTCTTTGCCTTGCTCGGCCTGTCTTTGTCGGTGGCGGGCTGGGCCGGGCACTGGTTGTTTTTCACTCCTGCAGGGGCACTTTGGACTGTGGAGCGTGTCCCCGGACTGGAGGTCACGGCTTTGCGGGGCAGCCTGGCGGGCCCCTTGGATCTGCGGGGACTGCAGTGGCGCGCAGGATCGAAGTGGCTGGCGATCGATCGTCTCAATCTTGACTGGTCACCAGTAGCCTTATTGCACGGACAGGTGCTGGTGAAAACGCTGCGAATGAGTGGCGTGGACATCCATCTGATATCGTCACCGAAACCTGCGTCGGTACCGGATCTTTCCCTGCCTCCCTTACCCCTGTGGTCGCGCATCTTGCGTGTGCGGATCGGGCACCTGGATCTTGCGCAGTTGACATGGTGGAAGGGGCAACAGCAGCAGTTCGGATTGCGACGCTTCTCGGGCGATCTGGCATGGAACAGCGGATGCCTGCGCTCGAGACATTTTCGTTTGGCTTTGCCGGAAGGGGGAGTGGAAGGGTCCCTGGATCTGGGATGGACCGCGCGCAGTCTGCAAAGCTCCGGTACCTGGACTATGCGTGGCACGCGGACTGCCTGGAGCATCGACTGGAAGCCCGGTTTGGCGGGCGTCATCATGGGGGGGCCTGTAGCGGTCCGCGTGGAAGGCAGCATGCCCATGACTGTCACGGCAGATCTTCTGCTGGAGCGGCATGTGCTCCGGCTGCGCAATGCGCGCGTGGCGATGCCCCGGTTGGGCCGGCCAGTCCTGGTAGATGCCGTGCTTTCTCTTGGCCCTTCTTCGCAACCGTACCGTCTGGGCCTGCACGTGAAGGAGCTTTACTTTACGGACTGGCCCAAGCCTGCCCCTGCCGGACCCTATGCCGTGGATCTGCAACTGGCAGGAAGCCCTCAGGCCTACCAGGGGGATCTGGAGTTTCAAGCGCCGAAGGCTAATTGGCGGCTTGCCGGGCTTCTTGCAGGGAACAAAGCGGGGGTCCGGATTGCCGATCTTTCCGGCACGCTGCTGGGAGGGCGTTCGACTGGAGGATGGCTGGAACTGGCCTGGCGCCCCAGCCTGCGCGTCACCGCAAGTCTTGCCCTCGCTGGGTTGAGTCCGGAGGTCCTGCTGCCGCATATGCACGGTGACTTGAATGGCACCCTGGGGCTGCTGTTGGCAAAAGAGGTCGGCGGATTGGGCGGGAATCTGACTCTGGACCTCGGCCCCAGCCGTATTTATCGGCAGAACCTGCAGGGTCGGGTCCAGCTAAGCTTCGCGCCGCGGGTATTCCGGGTGGATGCTCTGGACCTCAGAGGTCCTGGCCTGAGTTTGAGTGCCGCTGGAGTATTGGGACGGCGCATCGCCTTTACCGCCCGGGTCTCTCGGTGGGCCGATATTCTTCCAAAGCTGCAGGGGGAAAGCCGCGTCTCGGGCTGGATGGCCTACGCCAGCGGGCGCTGGCTGGGGCAAATTGAGGGTGAGGGGCATGGCCTCGGTTTCGATGCGTATCGGGCGGCGGCCTTGCATCTTGCTGCCGCATCGGAGGCGGACGGCCAGGCCAGGTTGAATCTGAAGGCTCAGGGAGTGCGGGTTGCCGGTCAAGAAATCTCCCTGGATGCCCGGGCCCAGGGTGCGCTGGCCGCCTTCGACAGCCGTATCGAGATCCGCTGGCGGGACGATACGGTACGCCTCGCCGCCAAGGTATCGCGCGATGCGGCCGCATGGAACGTCGCCCTGCAGCATCTGGAGATCGAGGGCCAGCACGTCGGCCGCTGGGGTCTGACCGCGCCTGCCCGGATCGGCTGGCAAAGTGGACGTCTCGCAGTCTCAACGGTGAGCCTTGCCGACGGGCAAGGGGCCAGCGTCCGTATGGGAGGCCAGTGGGACTTTCCCGACCAGAAAGGGCAAGGATCATTGCAGGTCGGTGCGTTGCCACTGAACCTGGTCGACGCTTCGGGAGCGGTGCAGCTGAGGGGGCGGGCCGATATCGATCTCGTCGCCCGCTGCACGGCGTTCTGCACCGCGGATGGAGACGCCCGCTTGCGGGGGGGCATGTTCACCTGGCGTCAGCCGGACCGAGCACTCCAGATTCCCATATCCTCCTGGACCATGCGTTTGAATGCGGCGCCCAAGGCGCTCAGTGTCGTAAGCCGACTGAATATGGCAAAGGGTTTTGGTACCGCACGGGCGACGGTAACTTTGCCCATCACCCTCGGTATTCCCTTCCAATGGCCGCCGACGGGTCCGGTGCAGGGAAAGTTTCTTTTCAACGTCGGGCACCACAGGCCGGCAGCCACCCCGCTACGCGGCGTGACCGTGGGTCCCGGCTGGCAACTCGGCGCCAATCTGCAGCTTGCTGGAACCTGGGAGCATCCAGCGTGGAGCGGCAGCGCAGACTTGAAGGACGCCGCCCTCTACGTCCCGCAGGCCGGCATTTCGGTGACCGGGATCGGTGCGCAGTTTCGCGCGCAAGGTAACCAAGTGACCATCAGCCAATTTCAGGCGAGCTCGGGGACGGGGAGCATCGGTGGGCAGGGGGTGGTCGCTCTGTCCGGTTTTGCCCCGTCCCATTACCGGATGCAGGTGACCGGCAAGGATTTCTCCGTCCTCAATCTTCCGGAAGTCACCGCTGCGGTGGCACCGAACATCCTCATAGAGGGGGATCGACGGCGCATCAGCATCACAGGAGACGTGGCCGCCGACCAGTTGCGCATCCTGGGCAGCCAGATCGGTGGTGTGCGTCCGAGCAGGGACGTGGTGTTCGCGAAAGCTCCGGCAGAGTCCGGCAGGGGGCCTGCCCTCGACGTCAGCTTGCGTGTGGCCCTGGGCGATGATGCCAAGATCATCATGGGTGGTCTGCAATCCGGTCTGCAGGGACAGTTTCAGGTCGGAGTCAAGGATGGGCAGCCGCCCCAGCTGGAAGGGACGCTGCATATGGTCAACGGCAGCTATCAGGTCTATGGGAAGAACCTGAAATTCAGCCGTGGCGTAATCCGCTTTCACGGGCCACCGAATCTCGCGGCGTTAGATGTCCTGGCCCTGCGCCGCATCGCTGCCACCGGCCTTGCGCCGAGTCAGCAGAGTGTCCAGGTGGGGGTGCAGGTGACCGGGACCCTTCAGTCACCCCAGGTGCGACTCTACTCGGTGCCTGCCATGTCCGACACGGACGTTCTTTCCTATCTGATCTTCGGCTATCCAGCCAGCGGACTGCAGAGCCAGAACACCCTCCTCGCCGCGGCGGCCAGCCAGCTCTTCTCCGCCACCCAGGCGACCTTGTTCCGGCAACGACTTTTGGGCGGGGCGGGCCTCGCCAACATCGGTGTCGATTCCACGGGCACCCAGGGGCTTACCGGCACCATGATTACCCTGGGCCGTTATCTGACGCCGGGTCTGTACGTCAGCATTGGCCAATCCATTTTTGGTGCCGGTACCGTGGCGCGCTTGCGTTACCGTCTGAGCCGTTCGGTTGAGCTGCAGACGGAGGGCGGTACCGTCGGCAGCGGCGTAAACTTATATTACCGGATTGATTTGCCCTGAATCAGTAATATTCCAATGTCGTTCGGTCGACATGTAGCCCCACGATTCGCGCAGACTGTGCGGAGATGGCGGTTGTATTGCCGGCATACGATGGCGTTGACAGATATGTCCGAAGAAGTTGGCGCGATACTTCATCCTTTACCACAGGGATCATTTCCGGACCGTGAATCGAGGCGACATCCTGATTTATTGCGTCGATGCGCCGCGCGCGGGCAACTTCCCGCAGAAAAAAATAATCAACAGCATTTTATACCTTGCTCGCTCGCGAACAGGTGTGAAAGCGTTCCGCATGTTGATTTTGATATCCTGCGACCAGCACGCTTGGTGACGTCTGGCCTCAATATTCGTCCGTTGGGTTATCCAGGGTAACTCTGAATCCCTGTTCCGGATGCTGAATGGGGATGTCTATGTATGCCTGGCGCGTAGCATCGGACTCGAAGTAGATCGTCAGGTTGTTGGTGGCGGTTCCTTCGATTAAATACGGTTGAGCTTGAGGATTTTCGATGCTGAATCCGGTTACCGGGTCCGTTGTGCTGACGCTGTGGGACTCGTTCATAATCTTACTCTCCATTAGGGCAGATGCTCTTTGGGACGACGCAGTGGTGTCGGCGGTGGCCTGTTTCTCTAAGTCTTAACGATTTCCTTAGCCGGCACGAAGCACCGATGTCACGGCAAACTGGTCAGCAAATTGGATGGGATAATTCGATTTTGATGCTCGTCGAATTGCATCAACACATATCTGCGAACTTGTCAGCCATCATCCCCACGTGCCTCAGGCGAGGCTGTACGCTACCGCACATTCAGTCAAAAAATATTCCCATGAAATCACTTTCGCTCATCAAATCACGCCTCAGATGTGGCCGGTTTCATCAGCGGATCTAACGAGATGAGCAATCTGTAGTCGCCTGACCTTACTCCAGAAAGCGCAGCACCACGGCCCTCTCGGCAAGTTTCAGTAGTGCTCATGGGAGAAGTGCTGCACGATACGGGAGATGAAGTTGTAGCGTGTGCCGGTGACCACCGAAAAAACGGTCGCACCGGCCGTCGCGACAAAGGCCTCAGGCACAGTGAACCTACCCAGTTTGTTTGCCATAAATATCGATCCCAGCCGTCCGATTAGGCTCAAGTCCCGCTGGAATCGCGCCTCCCGGCCAAGACCCAGAACACGTTGGACAATGCCGTGTCATCCAGTCTATTGCCCGAGGGCTCAAGGTGATAGTCTAAGCAGCAGTTCCGTAATCCCGGTTTTTTTGGTCACCAGGCCGAACATGCCGAATCTTGCCGACACAGTGCGCCGATTCGACGCACAGAATCCTATCAATGCCAATGCCGTAATCATCGACGGCAAAATGGACAATGGCCATGCCTGTCGACTGGTCGACAACACCGGTGACATCGACCGCCGGACGCTGGAGGAGTTGCTGCGTGCACTCATTCTTGAGAGACGTTTTGGCGGTGCCGGACTGTCGCCGGCGGGCGGGAATACGGTAACCATCGGGGCCCCGCAGTACGGCCATATCCAGATCGGAGAAAGGCTGTACCGGTTGCTGGTCTTTCCCTATGAGGCACGCATCGAGCAGTTCTGAAAGCCCGCCAATCCCTCGGCTGGCCCGTACCGCGCAAACAGGCTGCCCGGACCAGCATCCCCTTCAATGGAACTGTAATGCCGCAGCGATGGCATGGGGCGCGTGTCGTTCGGTCGACGGCCGTCAGTGCCTGAACCGTGCGGGTGTCGCAGGGCGTTCGGTGTGCGGAAGCGGGAGTTCACTCCGCCTGTCCACGCCCTGACGGATTTCGATTTCAGCCAGAGTTTTCCTGTAGGTAGCCACCAGCGGTCCACCCAGGGTAATGGCGTGGTGTGCCGCCTCCGCCGCCTCGGCAAGGTGGCCTTCGTCGGCCAGTATCTGCGCAAGATTGTTGTATGCGATGCCCGAACCAGGATGCAGACGCGCCGCGTTCCGGTAGGCATCTTCGGCGCCAGGGAAGTCCTTCAGTGCGTAGCATGTATTGCCCATTCCGATCTCGGCGACCAGACTGTCTGGCCAGCGCCGCAACGCAGTGGCGTAGGCGACGCGTGCCTCGCGGAAGTGTCTCAGCCGCTCCAGGGCGGCCACGGCCCTGAGATAGGGCCCCTTTTGAACAGTGGCCGGCAGGCGGTCTGGTGGCAGGACCAGCAGGCCCCAGTCCCCGCTGCGCGCCCAGGTGCGTTCGAACAGGCCGAGCGGCATCCTCTGGCGGGCAATCTCGCCGGAACGCAGAACAATCTCATCGGCGGCCACGTTCACGTCAACCGCGACGGCATAATGCCATACCGGGTACCAGCTCAGTCCTAGGTTCTCCAGGATGACCACTGGATTGCCAGCGCCGAGCTCGTCCAGAAGCGATGGCAGGCCAGGCTGGATGACGTAGGCAATACGTCCGCTGCGCCGCGCCGCAGCCACCAGCTCGATTTGCAGACTGCCCTTGCGCTTCGGCAGATAGACTTCAGGGGTCAGCTGGTCCGGCGTGACCCGGACCCCCGCCCAGTTGAGCGCCATCGCAAGGGAGGCCGGGCCGCACTGGTATGCCTTCTGCGGGAAAAATGGAACACCGCTGACATGGCTGATTTCGTGGCCGAACTGTGCGCTGGCGCGCACGCTGTCCGTCTGGGGCGTAGTGGCGCACCCGGACAGAAGTGCGATGAGTGCGAGACCGCCCGCAGCCCGACGACGGAGGGAACCCGTCGGGAGCGCGACCATATCGCGCACCGAAGCGGGCCTTGTCCCGTACTGCAAACGTCTGTCCTGGCCGGCCATATCCAACGCGTTTGGCTGACCGCCTGACCCGCAGCCGTCTGTGCCCAAAGTGCCCAGCTAGCGCGCGTGTTTCTTCACGAACGGAAAGACATCGGTATACCCCATGATGTCGGTGTACAGAAGAACCAGAAACACGACCAGGCCAATGAATAGCACTCCCCCGAAGTCGCCGCCGGCCGGCAGCTTGCCGATCCGGCCCGCGAGGTCCGCAACCTGGGCGTTGGTCAGGCTGTTGACGCGCGCACTCACATTCTTCGGATTGACACCCATTGCCAGCATCTGCTTGCGCACTTCTTTGCGCTCGAGGAAAGCCTGCACGCGTGCCCGGTTTTCGGAAGTCACCGCCCGGCTGTTGATCATGGTTTCGGTGCCGATGATCTGCGCACGCGCTGCCGCCACATGAATTCCCATGAATACCAGGCAGAGGATCAGGAAGCGGCTGACGGGTCTTGTCGCGAGGCTGAATTTATTCATGGGAAGACTCCAGATTGGTTTTTCTGCCTAGTTTACTAGGTTAAGGGTCGGACCGGCTGACCGGGCAACCGTGTCGGAGCGAATCAATATATAACAGAGCGCACGACCTGCCCAGCATGCCGCATCCGGTGCCGACGAACGGACGAAAGGGCATGCCAGGACGTGCACCGCAGCCGCCGGCCGGACATTGCGGCCGGTTTTCAAACATCCCGCCCAATAGGGCATAATGGGACGATGGATATGACCGTGTTCAGCAAACGTCGGCGCGAACTGATGGACCACATGCGTGGAGGCGTTGCCATACTGCCAACGGCGCCTGTGCGCACCCGTAATCGCGATGTGGATTTTCCGTTCCGTCCCGACAGTGACTTCTACTACCTTACCCATTTCCCCGAGCCGGAGGCGGTAGCGGTACTTGTGCCGGGACGTCCCCACGGCGAATTCATTCTGTTCTGCCGGGACAAGAACCCGGAAAAAGAAACCTGGGAGGGGAGACGCGCCGGTGTCGATGGCGCGCAGGAGCAGTACGGTGCCGATGACGCGTTTCCCATCGACGACATGGACGACATTCTTCCGGGGCTGCTCGAAAACCGTGAAAAGGTCTTCTGCAGCATGGGGCGCAATCCCGATTTCGATCATCGTCTCATGAGCTGGGTCAACGAAGTCCGAGCCAAGGCGCGTAACGGCGTGCACGCACCCGGGGAATTTGTCGACCTTGATCACATCCTTCACGAGATGCGTCTGATCAAGCGGCCCGAAGAATTGCGGCTGATGCGCAAGGCGGCCAAAATTTCGGCACGTGCCCACCGGCAGGCCATGATCGCCTGCCGGTCTGGCGCGATGGAGTATGAGATCGAAGCTGAACTGCTTTACGAATTCGCCAAAGGAGGTAGCCGATCGCCTGCCTACCCTCCGATCGTCGGGGGAGGAGCCAACAGTTGCATCCTGCATTACACCGAAAACAGCGAGGAACTCAAGGACGGTGATCTGCTTCTGATCGACGCCGGGGCTGAGGTCGACGGCTATGCCGCCGATATAACGCGCACCTTCCCGGTCAATGGCAAATTCGGCGATACCCAGAAGGCCGTATACGAAGTCGTGCTGGAGGCACAGCTCGCGGCCATCGCGAAGGTTCGTGCAGGAAACCATTGGAACGAGCCGCACGATACCGCTGTTCGCATCCTTGCACAGGGGTTGCGGGATCTCGGCTTGCTGAAGGGGAATGTCGATGGACTCGTGGAGAACGGTGACTACAGGCGTTTCTATATGCACCGCACCGGCCACTGGCTGGGAATGGATGTGCACGATGTCGGCGATTACAAGGTGAATGATGATTGGCGGCTCCTGGAGCCGGGAATGGTTCTGACCGTTGAGCCAGGCCTGTACATCGCTGCCGGAAACAAGGACATACCACGCGAGTTCTGGAATATCGGCGTGCGGATAGAGGATGATGTGCTGGTAATGCGCGATGGCAACGAGGTGCTCAGTTACGAGGCACCGAAGACGATTTCCGAGATCGAGACTTTGATGCGTGGCCGGTGACACCGGGTGTGCACGGAGTAGCCAGGCGACTGTTCGCTGGCGCCATCGAGGCCGGTCCGGACAGCGGGACTGCCCATGAAACCGGATTACGACATCCTGATCATCGGGGGCGGCATGGTCGGCGCCAGTCTGGGCATAGCCCTCGGGGGTAGTGACCTGAGCGTGGGCGTGGTCGAGTCGGTACCCTATGGCGATACGCGACAGCCGAGTTATGATGATCGAACCGTTGCGCTGGCCTATGGATCGCAGCGCATATTCTCCGCGCTGGGCGTCTGGGAGAGCTTGCAGGCGGCGTCCGGCGTGACAGCCATCAGACGCATCCATGTTTCGGACCGTGGCCATTTTGGATTCACGCACCTGGATGCCCGCGTAGCCGGAGTCGAGGCCCTGGGGTACGTGGTGGAAAACCGCGTTCTGGGCGCGGTGCTGAACGCGCGGCTGCGGGCTACGTCTGGGGTCGAGTTGCTGCAGCCTGCCACCCTGAAAACAGCAGATTTTGCCGGTGACTGCGCCTCGGTGGAGATCGACCATGCAGGATCCGCGCGTAAACTGACTGCCCGGCTGGTCGTGGCGGCCGACGGAGGCGACTCGGCAGTGCGTACCGAGTCGGGGATTGCCGTGCGCCGGGTCGACTATCGCCAGACCGCCGTGGTGACCAACGTAACGGTTGAACATCCGCATCAGGGGACCGCGTATGAGCGGTTTACGGCGGACGGCCCGCTTGCGCTTTTGCCCATGTCGCAGAATCGCTGCAGCGTTGTCTGGAGCCTGCCTCCAGAGCGGGCGGAGGCAGTGCTGGCGCTGCCGGATGCGGCCTTTCTCGACCGGCTGCAGGACGGTTTTGGCAGGCGTCTTGGCCGGTTCATCAAGTCTGGCGTGCGTCGATCCTACGTGCTCGCCCTGACGCGCGTGGCGGAACATGTGCGTCCGCGTCTGGTTCTCATCGGCAACGCAGCGCACACCCTGCATCCGGTCGCGGGGCAGGGGTTCAATCTGGGGTTGCGTGACGTCGCCGCACTGGCCGAAGTTCTTGCCGATGCCCGATGCCAAGGCGAGGACCTTGGGTCTGTCGGCGTGCTGCGCACCTACGCAGACTGGAGACGGCGCGACAACCTCGCGGTCAGCCGCTTCACGGACGGCCTCGTGCGGCTGTTTTCCAACAGCTTTGCGCCCCTCGTGATTGCACGCAATCTGGGTCTGGTCGCTGTGGACCTCATTCCGGGCATCAAGCGTGGATTGGTGTATCGAACCATGGGTCTCGCCGGAAGACTTCCCCGGCTCGCCCGTGGGCTGCCGCTGTCCTAGCCGACCCATGAACAAATTGGCAGTCCGGCACCGTGCAGCCTGCCGCTCGCGCAGCCGAGGGTCGCTGCGATGAACAGGATGGGTAGTCGTGGCGCCGGCATGGATTGCGATCTGGTCATCGTTGGTGCGGGCATGGTCGGCGCTACGCTCGCACTTGCCTGCGGACAGGCTGGAATGCGTGTTGTCATTGTCGATAGTCAGGCTCCAGCGACCGATTTCCCGGACGAATACGATCTGCGCGTGAGTGCCATAACGCTGGCATCCCGCGAGATATTTCGGAATCTCGGCATTTGGCAGGACCTTGTGCAGCGACGCGTATGTCCGGTGCGGGAAATGTACGTGTGGGACGCCAGAGGTTCCGGCGCCATCCATTTCGACGCAGCCGAGCTCGGCGAGGCGCAGCTTGGCTACATCATCGAGAATCGGGCAATCATACATGCCGCACATACCCATATCGCCCGGTTGCCGGTTGTCAGTCTCATGTGTCCGGCCACGCTTGTGGCTATCGAAGTCCGCGAAGCGGGCGTCACGGCAACGCTTTCTGACGGGACGGCGCTTACGGCGCAGCTCGTGGTGGGTGCTGACGGGACGGAATCGCGAGTGCGTAAACTGGCAGGTATCGATAGCCGCAGCGGGAGCTACGACCAGATCGCCATCGTTGCCACTGTTCGAACCTCCGCGCCTCACGGCGAGGTTGCACGCCAGGTGTTCCTCGCAAGCGGGCCGCTGGCGTTCCTGCCGCTGTGCGATCCGAACCTGTCCTCCATCGTATGGTCCTGCGATTCCCGTTACGGAAAGTCACTGCTGGATCTGGAGGACGGTGCCTTCCGCCAGGAGCTTCAGACAAGCTTTGGAGACAGGCTGGGTGAGATCAGGGCGGTGAGCGCACGCGCTGCGTTCCCGCTCGGATTCGCGCATGCCCGGCATTATGTCGATGCGCGCGTGGCGCTGGTCGGAGACGCGGCGCACCGTGTTCATCCGCTAGCCGGACAAGGAGTCAATCTCGGGTTGCTCGACGCGGCGACACTCGCAGAAGTGATCGGCAACGCGTTCCGGCTGGGTCGCGACATCGGGACATCCGGGGTATTGCGCCGCTTTGAGCGCTGGCGCAAGGGCGACAACCTGATGATGCTGGCGGTTACTGACATTTTCAAGCGCGCCTTCGGCATGGATTACTGGCCAATCCGGGCCGCGCGCAATTTCGGTCTTACCGCTGCCGACGTGCTTGTGCCGGTCAAACGTCTGGTCATGCGGCGGGCCGTTGGTCTTGAAGGTGATCTGCCGCCGCTCGCAAAGCGCATGCTGGCCGGGGATTGATTCTGTGCTGGCGCAAAGCATCGGGTACCTGGACGCAGAGATGATTTCACGCAGATACAGGATGTGGCCCTGCGGCATGCGTTCACCGTGCAATCGTCCATCGGCGACGATGTCTGCGACTGAATGCCCACCACTCGCAGACCTCTGGCGGTGGAACCTGCTTGACTAATTCCGGGACTCTCAATGTCGGGACATTCACCGCTGCTATCAGTAATCCCGGTGGCGCGCCTATTGTCAGTACCAGCGTCGTATCCGGTATTACCCTGCAGGTGGCGAGCTTGGGCGCTCGCGGTCAGGCGGCCGGTATACAGGCTGTCGGTTATGTGGATTGGTCGGCGATTTCTCCCAGTTTGCGTCTGTTCGGAGTAAGGGAGCCGGCATTGAAGCTTCCGGCGGGGCAGCAGGACCAGTAAGCACACGTCTTTTCCGCCGGACCGCATGTCGTCAGGCGATTGATTGCGCCGCAAGCCGAATCAGTGAGGCAATAGTGCACGTCTTTGAGAGAGAAGCACCGTGGTTAGCCCCCCGGAGCAGTACACGCCAAAGGTCAGTTGCCAGGCCTTCCCATTCACATTCCAAGTTCCTTGAGTTTGCGCGTAAGCGTGTTCCTGCCCCAGCCAAGCTTACGCGCCGCATCCTGTTTTCTGCCGCCCGTGTGCGCGAGCGCCACCTCAATCAGGATGCGCTCGAAGTCAGGGTTGAGTTTCTCGAGAATATTTGTTTCACCAAGCGTCAGGCGCTGTTCGATCAGCCGGCGCAGCCCTGCCTCCCAGTCCGGTGCCCGCTGCGCATCGGGCTCGGCTTCGCGCAGTTCCTGCGGTAGATCCTCGACCCGTACGCTCTGTCCCGGCGCCATGACTGTGAGCCAGCGGCAGGTGTTCTCGAGCTGACGGACATTCCCGGGCCACGACAGACTCCCCATGTAGGCTTCCGTCTCCGGTAGCAACTGTTTGGTCTCCGTGTGCAGTTCCTGCGCGGATGTCTCAAGAAAGTGGCGGGCCAGAACCGGAATGTCTTCCTGGCGTGCCCGCAATGGCGGAATGTGCACGCGAATCACGTTCAGACGATGAAACAAATCCTCGCGAAAGCGTCCGTCGCTAACCCGGCTTTCGAGATCCTGATTGGTCGCGGCAATGATGCGCACGTCGGTTTCGATTTGTTCGTGTCCGCCGACCCGATAGAACTTGCCGTCCGAAAGCACGCGCAGCAGCCGCGTCTGAAGTTCCGCCGGCATGTCCCCGATTTCGTCCAGAAACAGAGTGCCACCATGTGCCTGTTCGAATCGGCCCTTGCGCTGTGTCAGCGCTCCAGTAAACGCCCCACGTTCGTGTCCGAACAGCTCGGATTCCAGAAGTTCGCCGGGGATAGCTGCAATGTTTATCGCTATGAATGGCTTGTCCGCGCGCGGGCTGTGCCGGTGAAGTGCACGTGCCACCAGCTCCTTTCCGGTACCCGACTCGCCGTTGATGAGCACATTCAGGTTTGAGCGTGACAGACGTCCGATGGCCCGGAACACTTCCTGCATGGCGGGCGCTTCGCCAATGATTTCGGGTACCGCATTGGGTTCGGGCACAGGGCCATTGCGATGCCTGCGGTGATGTTCTATGGCGCGACGCGTGAGCCGTACCGCGTCGTCGACATCGAAAGGCTTTGGCAGGTACTCGAATGCGCCTCCACGATATGCAGCAACTGCACTCTCGAGATCAGAGTGCGCAGTCATGATAATGATCGGCAACTCCGGAAAGCGCGCACGGATTGATTCCAGAAGATCAAGTCCGCCGATACCGGGCATGCGAATATCCGTAATGATCGCATCAGGCTGCTGGTGGCTGAGGTTCGCGAGTACGTTCTCCGCGGACTCGAAAGTACGCACTGCGATGCCCTCCTGCTGCAGCGCCCTCTCGAGGACCCAGCGAATGGACTGGTCGTCGTCGATAACCCACGCCGCTTCCTGCTTACCCATTTCTATCCCCCATTGGCAAATAGATGCGGAATATCGTCTGCAGCGGCCGGCTGATGCACTCGATCATCCCTCCGTGCTGGTGAATGATGTCCTGTGCAATCGACAGACCCAGACCGGTGCCTTCTGCACGGCCAGTGATCATCGGATAGAATATGTGTTCGCGGAGCTCATCGGGTACGCCCGGGCCATTGTCCTCGATTTCGACGCGCAGCGTCAGGCGGTGGCGGTGTTGTCCGATGGTGAATTGGCGCTCGATGCGGGAGCGAAGCCAGACCGTCCCTTTTCCGTCCAGCGCCTGTGCCGCGTTACGGGCGATGTTGAGAATCGCTTGGATGAGCTGATCCGAATCGGCCGGAAACTCCGGCAGGCTCGGATCATAGTCGCGGCGCACGCTGATGCCTTCTGGGATCTCTGCCAATACCAGGCTGCGCACGTGTTCGAACACCTGGTGGATGTTCGTCGGACGCTTGTTGAGAGGCGCATTCGGTCCGATCATGCGGTCGACCAGGCCGCGCAGGCGGTCTGCTTCGCGAATAATGATGCTCGTGTACTCTGCAAGTTCGCGGCTGGGTAGTTTGCGTTCGAGAAGTTGTGCGGCACCGCGCAGTCCGCCCAGTGGGTTCTTGATCTCATGCGCGAGGCCGCGAATCAGTGCACGGCTGGTGGCGTGCTGGTCAAGCATTTTCTCCTCGCGTGCCAGGCGTAGCAGCCGGTCCACGGGGGTCCATTCCATGAGCAGCTCGGTGGCGACGTCACCCGCCAGCGGTGTGACCGCACAATCCACGGTGATGTCGCGGCCGTCCGCAAGTCTGACCCGCAGGCCATGCTCGGTAAAGGGGTGCCCGCTGCGAAGCGCTCCGCTGAGCTGCTGGATCAGCGATGGATTGTGCGGAAGCAGCTCGGCGATGGACTGTCCGAGGATCTGGCGGGCGCTGACCTGAAACAGCATTTCCCCAGCCGGATTGATGGTAAGCAGCTGCAAGGAACCATCGAGCACGATCACCGTCGCGCTCAGATTGTCCATAATATGCTGACAGTCATTCACTGATGCTCACCTTTTCCGGTTTAGACCGGGCTACCGATCCAATAGCAAGAATTGCACCATTTTAAATTTCATAGAAAAATAAATGACTTAGGCGAAAAACCTATTTTAGCAGGAAATGAAATGCACCAAAAGAGTGCATTATTTGAGATCGTGACCGAGAAAAATCATCACATAAACAAACGCCCCCATGGCGGGGGCGTTTCGGGACAGCCGTGTCGGTATCGACTCAGACGCTGTAGTACATATCGAATTCCACCGGATGGGTGGTCATGCGCAGACGCGTGACTTCCTTCATCTTGAGATCGATATAGGCATCGATGAGGTCGTCCGTAAACACGCCGCCGGCGGTAAGGAACTTGCGATCCTTGTCCAGGGCGTCCAGCGCCTGATCAAGCGCGTGGCACACGGTGGGAATCTTCTTCTCCTCTTCCGGAGGCAGGTCATACAGGTCCTTGTCCATGGCCTCGCCCGGATGGATCTTGTTCTGGATACCATCGAGACCCGCCATCATCATGGCGGCGAAGGCGAAGTAGGGGTTGCTGCCGGCGTCGGGAAACCGCACTTCGATGCGGCGTCCTTTCGGGTTGGAAACATACGGTATGCGGATCGATGCGGACCGGTTGCGCGCCGAGTATGCCAGCATGACGGGCGCTTCGAAGCCGGGAACCAGGCGCTTGTAGCTGTTGGTAAGCGAATTGGTGAACGCGTTCACGGCACGTGCGTGCTTGATAATCCCGCCGATATAGTACAGCGCAAGGTCGCTCAGGCCGCCATAGCCATTGCCCGTGAACAGATTCTTGCCGCCCTTTGCGAGCGATTGGTGCACATGCATCCCGGAGCCGTTATCTCCGACCAGCGGTTTTGGCATGAAGGTCGCGGTCTTGCCATAGGCATGGGCGACGTTCAGCACGCAATATTTGTAGATCTGCAGCTCGTCGGCCTTCTTGACCAGGGTATCGAATCTCATGCCGATCTCGTTTTGGCCGGCGGTCGCCACCTCGTGATGATGGGTCTCGATGCTCAACCCCATCTCCTCCATGGCAAGACACATGGCCGAGCGGATGTCCTGTTGCGAGTCGACCGGGGGTACCGGGAAATAGCCGCCCTTGACCGCGGGGCGGTGGCCCATGTTGCCGCCCTCATACACCTTTTCTGTGTTCCACGAGGCTTCCTCTGAATCGACTTTGACGAAAGACCCGCTGATGTCGGAGCCCCAGCGCACGTCATCGAAAATGAAAAACTCAGCTTCCGGGCCGAAAAACGCCGTATCCGCAATCCCGGTGCTCTTCAGGTAGGCCTCGGCGCGTTTCGCCAGGGAGCGGGGATCGCGTTCGTAACCCTGCATGGTGTTCGGTTCGACCACGTCGCAACGCAGGATCAGCGTCTTCTCTTCCATGAATGGATCCATCACTGCGGTGGCCGCCTCCGGCATGAGGATCATGTCGGACTCCTGGATGCCTTTCCATCCTGCGATCGAAGAGCCGTCGAACATCTTGCCCTCCTCGAATAGAGATGCATCAACCGTGCTCGCGGGCACCGACACATGCTGCTCTTTGCCCTTGGTGTCGGTAAAGCGGAAGTCCACGAATTTCACTTCCTTTTCTTTGATCATCTTAAGTACGTCGGTGCCAGACATCTGGTTTCCTCCTAAAAAGGGAAATTGAACCACAATACTGAATTGAAGTTGGACATGCCGCTTTGGCACTAATCCTGAGCGAACTTGAGCCCGACATTTTGCACGAAATATGCCATTACGGAAACGGGTTTAATCTCTTGTTTTTACGCTTGTTTCCATGTAATGAGACTAAATGATACGCACCATAATAGTGCGTTTTGTATCATAATGATCCATTATGGTGCATCAATGAAAGTAAACGACCAATTTGGAAATGTCAGGATCGTGCTTCACCGATTCCTGCAGTTGCTCGGCCAGGCGCGTGGCTTCCGCGTAATCCTGGGCAGCGCTGAGCGGAATGACGAGTTCCACGCAAATGCGTCCATCCAGGTAATGAAGAATCACCCGTTCGATCCGGTCTGTCGCTTCGATATGTTCGAAATACCGGTTCAATCGCGTTAGCACCTGGTCGCGCAGCGGAAGTGCCGATGACGGTGACCGCGCGGTGTCGTCCTCGGGGTCGATATGGACCATCACGTCCGCGATTCCGTCGATTTCGCGGATCAGCTTCACGCGCACTGCTTCGCTGATCTGATGGCCTTCAGATACGCTTATCGCCTCATCGACGATCAAGTGGACATCAACCAGCCCGCGCCCACCCAGCCGGCGCGTGCGCAGCAGATGTAGCGTCTTGACACCGCTCACCCCGAGAATCGCACTGCGGATGCGCTGCAGCTGATCAGCATCAAGTCCGGTGTCGATCAGTTCGTTCACGGCTGGCCAGCCGAGATCGATGCCGACCTTCCCGACAAACAGCGCGACGCCGATCGCGGCCAGCGAGTCCATGTAATGGATACCGCCGATGGTGGCGGCGATACCGACAAAAACGATTATCGAAGAAATGGCATCGCTGCGATGGTGCCAGGCGTTTGCATGCAGGAGCTTGGACGAAAAGCGCCGCGCGGTGCTCTCGGTATAGCGGTACAGCCCCTCCTTCGTGAGGATGGTAATACCCGACGCCCATAGAGTAAGCGGGGACGGAGGTGGAAATACAGGTCCGCTAAGCAGGCGCAGGCCGGCCTTCACCGCGATGCCCACCGCCACCAGCAGCAGCACTGCACCCAATGCAACCGTTACCGCGGTCTCGATGCGGGCGTGGCCGTACGGATGCTCCTCGTCGGCGGCCTTGGAGCTGTGCGCCAGCGCAAACAGCACCATGGTGTCAGTTGTCAGGTCGGAAAGTGTATGAAATCCGTCCGCGACCAGGCCCTGTGAGCGGCCCACGAAGCCGATGACCACCTGACCCAGGGCCAGGAGCGCGTTCGTCATGAGACTCACGCAGGTTACGCGGCGGCTCGCCTGATAGCGTGCCGGGTCGGTGTTGTCGAGCAGCCGCGGTCCGGCTTCGTCGCTCATTTCGAACCTGTCGGACCGCCGGCGCGGATGGTCACGACAACGTCGCCGTCCTCGATGCGGCTATCGAGCACCTCATGGCCGCTGATCCGGCACCAGGTCGGGATGTCCTGCATGGCGCCAGGGTCGGTGCAGCGCACCTCCAGAATGTCGCCGGACTGCAACGCGGCCATTCTGTCCTGGGTGCGTATAACCGGCATCGGACACAGCAGGTTGCGGGCATCGAGCTGGTACCGGTTCATCAGAGGTACCAGCTCGATGGAATCTCGTTGCTGGGAAGCGGCGACACTTCGAGCAGTCTCGATCCGCCGTGCGGGTCGGTTACCTCGATGGTCACCTTGTCGGCATGGCGCCCCTGACCGAAACGTGCCGTAAGGCGCGCTGCCAGCTGTACATCAGCATCCGTGGGTTCGCCTTCGATCAATACAAGCGGCCCGTTGTGGCTAGTGGCTGTCATGTGCACGAAGCGTCTGCGGTACCCGCCCAGATAATTATTTTCGCCTTCCTCACGCCCGATGATGAGCTTGAAATTCGGGGCTGGACGCATGTGTCGTCCGACCTTGAGCAGCATGATGTCGTCGATTTCGTAGTGTTTGTTGCCACGCGTCGCCCAGAGATCCGAAAGCCGGTTTGAATAGTTGGCGTCAGTCAGAAAGCAGCAGCCTCCGGCCGGCTGGGCGTACTCGTGGAAACCGTAACTTTCCGCCAGCGCAATCTGTGGTTTGCGATTTCGGCCGTTCAGCGCCAGCAGCTTGTCCCGGTCCACCCAGCCCTCGCGTTCCGGCAATGTCGGAGCCAGCAGCTTGGCGCACAGAGGGCGCAGCAGGCGGTCGAATGCACCCGACTCCCGTGCGACCACCGGCAGGGCGTCGCGGCGCTGCGAATTTGGACGCTGTCCGAGCACTTCGCCGGTGATAATGAAATCGAAGTCATTTGCCTCCATCCACGCGCGTGCCTTGCCAACCATGAATCCCTTGCAGTCCAGGCAAGGATTCAGATTTGCCCCGTAGCCGTGTTTCGGATTGATGACTATCGCCTTGTATTCCTCAACGACCTCAATCAAATGAAGCCTGATGCCGAGCTGTTCAGCCACCCAGAGTGCATTGTTGCGTCTGGGTTTGTCCCGGCGACGTTCGCGGATCGCGTGCGTGTGACCCTCGACACAGAACCCGGTATAGAAATTGAGCCCCTCGACATGGATGCCCTGGTCCAGCATCAGACGCGCAGCGAGCAGCGAGTCGAGACCGCCGGATATCAGTGCCACTGCCTTGCGTGCCCGGGTCATCGCGTTATGCAGAATCCTTCACGTGCGTCTTCGGTTAAGACTTGGGCCAGCAGGCGACCGTCCCGATATGACGGGACTTTTTCGTGGCTAAAGTCACCTGCTTAGATCGAGGAGATTCTAAACTATTTGGTCGTGATCGAGGCATCGACGGCTTCGGGGCCCCTACGCCGGGCAATCCGGAAAATAATCTTTGCAAATCAGGGATTTATCACGGGATTCGGCCAAAAATACGCACCGTGAAAATATCAGCGGGGTCCTGCAGGTGGCCCGGCAGTCAGCGCGATGTCTGAGTGCGGGCCTGCCTGCAGGCCCAGCTCCTCCCCGGTGGTTCGGGTTTGGTTTCACCGTTCATGGCGAAGCCTGGGCGTGAACGTTATGCGAATTCGCGGTGTCTGTCCATTCCTTTCCCACCCCGCAGACAGGGGTCGATAAACAGAAATTCCAAATTCCCGGAAATTACCGAATTCGGATGCCTGGTTTCCGTTCCGGTGCGTTTTTTTTCAAAGAGACTTTGTCGGCGGACAGCGCCAGTCCGGCTGCGGGGAAGGCCGACGGAGTCCCGGGTGGGGCGAAGAGCGAGTTGCGAGGGCGTGCCGCCCGGAATGAGCCCCTGTGCCAGCTGTGCTGGTATACTTTCGCAAGGGTTCCGGAGTGGGCAATCGGCATGCGCATCTCCGCATTGATTCGTGTATCGGCCTTTGGGCGATCACCGGAAGTCAGTTAAAGATGGCTAGAGCGAAACGTTCAGGACGCCAGCCGGCGGGATTGTGGCGGGCATTCCGCTGGGTCCTGCGTGCCCTTCTGCTTCTGGTGGCCGCCGATCTGGTCTATCTCGCCAGCCTCTGGCCGAACTGGCAGCAGCTTGAGCACGGCGCAATCCCCGAAACGCGCTTCATGCGCCATTATCTGTCGGTGCGGTCAGCCAACCACTGGCCGCGCATGCGCTGGGATCCAGTGCCCTTATGGGAGATTCCCGGGTATCTGCAGCGTGCGGTCATTGTCGCGGAAGACAGCCGCTTTTATGAAGATGACGGATTCGATTTTACCGCCATGCGCGATGCGTTCGAGTACAACCTCAGGAAGGGGCGCATTGTCTATGGTGCCAGCACGATTTCGCAGCAGACCGCAAAAAATCTGTTTTTGACTCCGTCACGCACTTTCCTGCGCAAAGGGAATGAAGCGCTGCTCACCTGGGGACTGGTGCATCACCTCGGCAAGCGCCGGATACTGGAAATCTACCTCAACACTGCCGAATTCGGACGCGGTATCTACGGGGTCGAAGCGGCCTCCCAGGCCTATTGGGGGATACCGGTATCGCGGATTTCCCTGGTTCAGGCCGCTCAACTCGCGGCGTCATTGCCCAGCCCGGTCCGGAACAACCCCGCGCACCGTGGTGCGTTTTTCGTGCATCATTTCCGGAAGATATTCAACCAGCTGGTTCGCCTATATGGCGGCCCATCAGAAAGCCCGAATCCGGGGATGAAAGCCCAGAATCTGACCGGACCAGCAAACTCCGTCCCGGCAGGGATCCCGGCTGTCAGGAGTCCACATGCGATTTAGACCGTAGCGATCCACACTCCGTGCACCTGCAGCGTTCGACAGGTTATAATCCGGCCAATAAGGCCGTTTATAAATCAGCAAGGGACAATTTCTGAACTTCCAGGATCTCATACTGGCACTGCAGCGGTACTGGGCCGATCAGGGCTGCATCATGCTTCAGCCCTACGACATGGAGATGGGAGCCGGAACCTTCCATACGGCCACATTTCTGCGCGCACTGGGGCCGGAACCGTGGCGAGCCGGTTATGTCCAGCCGTCGCGACGCCCTAAGGACGGCCGCTATGGCGATAATCCAAATCGGCTGCAACACTACTATCAGTTCCAGGTGGTACTTAAGCCATCGCCCGACAACATTCAGGATCTGTATCTCGGGTCTCTGAGGACGCTAGGCATTGATACCCGGGTGCACGACATCCGGTTTGTGGAAGACGACTGGGAGTCGCCCACGCTCGGTGCCTGGGGTCTGGGCTGGGAGGTTTGGCTGGACGGCATGGAGGTGACGCAGTTTACCTATTTTCAGGAGGTTGGGAGCCTGCCCTGCAAGCCGGTGCTCGGCGAGATCACCTACGGTCTTGAGCGACTGGCCATGTACCTTCAGGGTGTCGACAGTGTCTACGATATCGAATGGACAGACGGCGTCAACTACGGTGATGTGTACCACCAGAACGAAGTCGAGCAGTCGCGCTACAACTTCGAGCACAGCAATATCAACTGGCTTTTTCAGCAGTTCAACGACTACGAATCCGAGGCGAGGCGCCTCATGGCCGAGAAGCTTCCGCTGCCCGGCTTCGAGATGGTCATAAGATGCTCCCATACGTTCAACCTTCTGGACGCGCGCGGCGCCATTTCTACGACAGAGCGTGCCGCCTACATCGGGCGTGTGCGTGCCTTGGCTCGTCTAGTGGCGCAGAGCTATTTCGAGTCGCGCCAGGCGCTCGGTTTTCCCCTGTTGAAGCAGGCGCAGCGGAATAATACATGAGCGCAAGATCTGCGAAGACGAAAGGGCATCGCGCTTCTCCGCGCCAGGCCGGCGATACCCTGCTTGTCGAACTGCTTACCGAGGAACTTCCACCTAAGGCGCTCCAGCGACTTGCCGAGGCGTTCGCAGCCGCGGTGATGGAAGGCCTGGGCCGGAATGCCCTGTTGCGTGCTGACAGCACACAGCAGGTGTTTGCGACGCCCCGGCGCTTGGCCGTGCTCGCTACCGGCGTGCTCGGGAGACAGCCAGATCGCGTTGTCGAGCGCCGCGGCCCCTCGGTCAGCGCCGGCTACGATCCGTCAGGCAAGCCCACAGCCGCATTGAGCGGGTTTGCCAAGTCATGCGGCGTTGATCCGGGCAGTCTCGAGCGCCACAGTGGTGAGAAGGGTGAATACTTCGTGTATCGCTCGAAACAGAAGGGTGAACCGCTGGCGCGGCACCTGGCGGCAATCGTCGAGACGAGCCTTAAAAAATTGCCGGTCGCCAAGCTTATGCGCTGGGGTAGTGGCGAGGTCGAGTTTGTGCGGCCGGTGCACGGTCTTGTGATGATGCACGGCGCGCGCGTTGTTGCCGGAAGGGTTTTCGGGCTGCGAAGTGGCAACGTGACTGCCGGACATCGTTTTCTCAGTCGCGGCGAGCTGACCATTCCTCATGCCGGACGCTATGCTGATACGCTGCGTCGCAGGGGTCATGTCATCGCCAGCTTCGCGGAACGCCGCAGCGAGATCGAACACAAGCTGCGCGCAGCGGCCGGAAAAATCAGGAAAGGAACGCTGGTTCTGGGTGCTGACGGAACGATGGTCCAGTTCCCTGGTCACGAATGGGGATTTGCGGCAGAGGAGGTCATCCGCAATAACGCTGAGCTGCTGAATGAGGTTGCGGCCCTGGTGGAATGGCCGGCCATCTATGCGGGTCAGTTTGATCCGGATTTCTTGAGCGTTCCCATCCCCTGCCTTGCGTTGAGCATGCAACACCACCAGAGATATTTTCCGTTGGTCCATGAACAGGCGGCCGGGGGGATGTTGCCGCGGTTCCTGGTGGTTAGCAACATGGAGACCCGTGCACCCCGGCACATCATCCACGGTAACGAGCGCGTGCTTCGGGCGCGGCTGAGCGACGCCAGATTCTTCTACGAGCAGGACAGGAAGACCAGGCTCGAAGACCGGGTTCCGAAACTTGCCGGTGTGGTTTATCAAAACAAGCTGGGCAGTCAGCTCGAGCGCGTGCATCGTCTGGAGAAGCTGGCGGGCGAGATTGCCGGACGCCTTGGAATGCCGGATTCGGATAGATGCGATGTAGAACGTGCGGCACATCTTTGCAAAGCCGACCTGTTGACCGAAATGGTCGGAGAGTTTCCGGAGTTGCAGGGCTATATGGGCGCTGACTACGCCCGGCATGACGGTGAATCGGCCAGTATCGAACAGGCGATCCGAGGACACTATGCGCCGCGCTTCTCGGGAGACCGGTTACCATCCACGCCGGCCGGCGTGTGTCTGGCGCTGGCGGACAAGCTCGATACCCTGGTCGGCATCTACGGTGTGGGGCTTGTCCCTACCGGCGACAAGGACCCGTTTGGATTGCGGCGGCAGGCGCTGGGCATAGTGCGCATTCTGGTGGAGCGCTCCCTTGCGCTCGACCTGGGGGAGCTGCTCATGCTGGCGCGCGGCTACTTCGACCCGAATGTCATTTCCGAGGGTGTGGTGCAGGATCTTCATGGGTTTCTGCTGGAGCGGCTTAAACCCTATCTGCGCGACAAGGGGTTTCTGCCCGACGAGATCGATGCAGTCCTCAGTCTGGGTTTGACACATCTCGACCAGGTAATGCCGCGCCTTGAGGCCCTCCAGGCTTTTCGGCGCCTGCCCGAGGCGGAGGCGCTTGCAAGCGCAAACAAGCGTATCCGCAACATTCTTCGCCAGGCCGGTGGCGGGCTCGCTGGCCGCGTCGAGGCGGGGCTGCTGACCGAAAGCGCGGAGCAAAGACTGGCGCAGCAGATGGGCTCGCTGCGCTTGGAGGTTGAGGATCTGATCGGGCATGGTGCTTTCACTGAAGCGCTCAAACGGCTGGCGGGGCTGCGTACCGTGGTCGACGAGTTCTTCGATCAGGTAATGGTTATGGCCGAGGATGTTCGTGTACGCGACAATCGCCTCGCGCTGCTGAACGAACTCAGCAGCCTGTTTCTCGGTGCCGCGGATATTTCGAAGTTGCAGGTCCGGCAACAGGTGTGAGGCGTGACGAAGTGCGAGGTGCAATGCGATGAATCCGGATTCTTACCAGGACATGCTTGCGGCAGTCCAGACTTTTCACGACAAGCACCGGTTCCGCGAGAGCGGCGGGGAGGACCTTGTCTACCGCGTGGCACTCATGGCAGAAGAGCTTGGCGAAATTTCCGCCTGCGTCACCAAGGGCAAGAGCACCGAGGCGCTCGCGGAAGAGGTGGCGGACCTGTTCATTTTGGTGCTGGGAACCGCAATCAGTGCCGGGTTCGACCTGCGTCAGGCGTTCTGGGACAAGATGGGTAAACTTGAGTCGCGCCAAAGCCGCATGATCAACGGACGTATACGTGTTTCAGAATTCCGTGACTAGGTCGCGGATCGGCTTCCTGCCGGGATAATACCGATGATACGGATGTGCGACGCTCGTCCGGCAGGCGCGAATGGCCGTGTCGGACCGAATTCTCTCCCGTTGGGTGTTGTGACCGTCGGCGGTGACTGCGTTTGTGCGTTGCCGGCGGTGATTTCGCCGGCTGGCCTCGGTGCGGAGGTCACTCTGGGTACGACCGAATGAAACTAGTCATTTTAAGCCGTGATGGTGTTATCAACAGGGCTCTTGCCGGCGGCGTCCAGCAGCCGGATGACTGGGCGCCGCTACCGGGCAGCCTGGAGGCGCTGGCGCGTCTGCAGCGCGAAGGTTACCGGGTGGTAGTTGCGACCGCTCAGCCAGGCGTCGCAGGCGGGGTGCCACAGATGGAGATGCTCAACCGCATTCACGTGCGCATGCTTGAGTCGGTCCGGAACAAGGGCGGGCAGGTCGATGCGGTTTTTGTGTGCCCCCATTCCGCTGATGCGGGCTGTCGCTGCCGGCCGCCTTTGCCTGGTTTGTATCAGGAGATTGCCGAGCGATTCAAGATCAATCTGTCGTCGGTTCCTGCCGTGTGCGCAACTGGGGACGAAGCGAATGCGGCAAAAGCAGCTGGAGCGCAGCCGGTGCTGCTGGGAAGCGCCGACCGGAGGCAGGCCGGCCCGGCAGAGGATTTCGACAGTCTCGGCGCCTTCATCGACTCTCTTATCGCCGGATGGGGTGCGGATTGATATGCTTGCGCTGCGCTCGTTACTGTTCAACATTCTCATGTTCTCCACCGTCGTTGTCTACGCCATCCTCAGCCTGTTCACGGCGCCTTTTCCAGCGCTGACACGGTACCGGTTCATAAGCCTCTGGGCACGGTTGCAAGTCTGGCTGTTAAAGGTGGTCTGCAATCTGACCTATCGGGTTGAAGGGGAAGAGAACCTGCCGAGCGGTCCGGCGATAATCCTGGCAAAACACCAGTCTTCGTGGGAAACACTGGCCTTCCAGATCATTTTCCCGCCCCAGGTCTGGGTGCTCAAGCGCGAGTTGCTTCTGATTCCGTTTTTCGGCTGGGGGCTCGCCCTGACGCAGCCGATCGCCATCGACCGCGGCGGCGGTTCGCGCGCACTCGAGCAGATCGTCAAGCAAGGCCGCAAACGTCTGGATAGCGGTCGCTGGGTTGTGGTATTCCCGGAGGGCACGCGCGTCGGCCCAGGGCAGAACAAGCGGCATGGGATCGGGGGCTCGGTGCTTGCAGCCGAGACCGGCTATCCGGTTGTGCCCGTGGCGCACAATGCCGGCTCATTCTGGCCACGGCGGGGGTTTATCAAACGGCCCGGCACGATCCGAGTCGTCATCGGGCCGGTGATTGACAGTCATGGCAGGTCAGCACAGCAGATACGGGACATCGCGGAACAATGGATGCGCCAAACCATGACCAGCCTGGAGAACCACCCCGGGCACGGCCGACAACCGTCCCGGCCAAAGGAAGTCGCCTAGTCTCGGTGCTGGTTTTTGTCCCGGGATCCTCCGTCCGCGTCCCCGGAATGCTCCGGGCCGGCCGCCAGATTCGCCAGTGTCGCAAACTCCGCCAGGCTCAGCGTTTCTGCGCGTCGGGTCGGGTCGATTCCCGCCCGCTCGAACAGTTCCGGACGCACCAGGCCGCCGACGCTGTTGCGTAGAACCTTGCGTCGCTGGGCGAATGCCGCGAGCACGATTTGCTGAAAGCGGTTGGCATCATCTACGACCACCGGAGCCTGCCGGTACGGTGTCAGGCGAACTACTGCCGACTCGACCTGCGGGGGGGGCGAGAAGGCGCTGGCCGGTACGCTGAACAGCCGCTCGACATGGCAGCGCCATTGGACCATCACACTCAGACGTCCATAGTCTCCGCCGCCCGGTGCCGCAGCCAGACGATCCACAACCTCCTTTTGCAGCATGAACAGCATGTCCTGTATGCATGGGCAGGCACCGAGCAGGTGAAACAGCAGAGGCGTAGAGACGTTATACGGAAGATTGCCGATGAGTCGCAGCTGCTTTCCGGACAAAGCCAGGCGACAGAAATCGAACTTCAGCGCGTCAGCCTGGTGGACGTCCAGGCGGTGTTGGAACATTGCCTGCAGGTACGACACCAGGTCACGATCAAGCTCGACGGCATGCAGGGCTTCAACGCGCGCCAGCAATGCGTGCGTGAGCGCTCCTTTCCCTGGTCCGATTTCAACGATCTGGTCATCCGGTCCCGGATCAAGCTCATCGATAATGCGCGCGATTATGCCGCTGTCACGCAGAAAGTGCTGTCCGAAGCGTTTGCGATGGCGGTGGTCTGGCGTCATCGATTTTCGCGGAAGGACAAGGGAAGCCGGCGTAGCCTGGTCATCGTCTGATGCCGCGTCCGGCCAGGGTCCGGGCCATGGCCAGCGCGGCACTCATGCTGGAGGTGTCTCCGCCTCCGCTGGCGGCCAGTTCGAGCGCGGTGCCGTGATCGACCGATGTGCGCACGAACGGTAGCCCCAGGGTGACGTTGACGGTGTTTGCGAAGTCGTGATGCTTCACCACCGTAAGACCCTGATCGTGATACATCGCGAGGACGGCGTCCACGCCCTGCAGTTGTGACGGAATGAACGCCGTATCCGCCGGGACCGGGCCCCGCAGGCGCATCCCC
Organism: Pseudomonadota bacterium; assembly: GCA_021819085.1. GTDB lineage: Bacteria > Pseudomonadota > Gammaproteobacteria > Acidiferrobacterales > UBA6901 > JAJYCY01. Next base: position 28,404 of record JAKASJ010000003.1, read on the forward strand.
AGGCGAGCGAGTTCGCGGACAACGGGGCCGATGACCTCCACTTCTTCGGAGCCGAGGTGCCCACCTTCACCCGCATGCGGGTTCAGGCCACAAACCAGGATCATGGGATCCGGTATGCCGAAGCGCTCCCTGAGGTCGTGGTGCAGGACTGTCAGCACGCCCGACAGCCGCTCGCGGGTAATCAGCGGACTGACCTGCACGAGCGGGACGTGAATTGTAACCAAGGCCACGCGCAGATCAGGACATGCGAGCATCATCACCGGCTGTGCGGCACCACTGAGCTTGGCGAGCATCTCGGTATGCCCGGTGAACGGGATTCCGGCATCGTTGATGATGCCCTTGTGAACCGGACCCGTCACCAGCGCATCGAACTTGCCCCTCAGGCAGCCGTCGACGGCGGTTTCAAGCGTCTTGAGCACGTAGGCGGCGTTGGCGATATCCAGGCGGCCCGGCTCGACCTGACGCGCGGCGGGCACGGGCAGGATAAAACGGCGTGCCTCGGTACCGGCATGTCCGCCCCAGGCATCGAGCCGCAGATCCAGGCCGAGCTGTGCGGCCCGCTGTTCAAGGACCTGTGGGTCGCAGATCAGAACTTCATGCACCAGCGGACGAGTCTGCGCCAGTTTTACGCACAGGTTCGGGCCGATGCCTGCAGGCTCTCCGGGGGTGATGGCAAGTACCGGCAGCCTAGCCATATATCCTGGACGCAGGTCGGCACTGCCGGTCCACCCGCTGCCACCGCTCAGTTGAGACTCTTGTCGAGATATTCGACATAGGCTTCGGCGCGTAACTGCCGCACCCACTGCTCATAGCGTTCGGCCGCCTTGCGCGCATGAATCTGTTCGCGCGCGTTTGCTTCGTTCAGTTCGTTGGTTACGTCCTTGACTCGGCGCCCCAGGACCTCGATGAGATCGAAACCGCCTGGGACGCGCACCGGTTCGCTGATCTGGTCCACTGCCAGGGCATCCATGGCCTTCTGGAACTGCGCGCCCAGCTGACCCGGACTGACCCAGCCAAGATCGCCCCCATTCGGGGCGGAAATCGGGTCCTGGGAGTCTGCCTTGGCAAGGGCGCTAAAGTGTACGCCGTTCTCGATGCGGGAGCGTAGCCGCTCCAGGCGCATGCGTGCCTCCTCGGGCGAAACGAGCGCATTGGTCCGGATCAGAATATGGCGCACGTGGGTCTGGACAATGGTATGTGTCTGGTTCCCGCCACGACGCCCATTGAGTTTCAGGATATGAAAGCCGTTGGCACTGCGCAGCACCCCGCTGATGTCCCCCGGCTGCATTTTCCTGAGAGCGTTCACGAACAGCTGCGGCAACTGGCCGGATTGTTTCCATCCAAGGTTACCGCCCTTCAGCGCGCTCTGTCCCTGCGAGTTGGCGATGGCAAGCTGCTCGAAGTTTGCGCCTGCCCGCAGCTGCTTGAGCAGGTTATCCGCCTTCTGTTGGGCCTTCTGGATCTCTGCCGGTGTCGCCCTGTCCGGTATGGCGATGAGAATATGGGAGATGTTGTATTCGGTGGTTCCGCTGTGCTTGGCCTCGCTTGCCAGAAAATTTGCGATTTCGGCCTGTGAAACGGTCACGCGATCGTTGATTTCCCGGTTTATCAGTCTCTGGATGATCATTTGGTTGTAGATCTGCTGGCGGAATCGCTTCGGCTCGATCCCCTCCTTTGCCAGAGCCTTATATAGGGCGGGAAGGCTGAGATGATTGCGGGCAGCGATGTCTTGCAGCGCCCCGTCGAGGCGAGTCTGGCTGATCTTGATTCCCGCGCGCTTGGCGATCTGCAGCTGTAGGTGTTCCAGTATCAGGTGCTTGAGCACCTGTTTGCGCAGTACGTTCTCGGGTGGTGCCTCGATATGCTGCGCCGCGATCCTGTGTTCGACGTCCCTCAAGCGGCTGTCAAGCTCGCTACGGGTAATGACGTCGTTGTTGACGACCACGAGTATGCGGTCGACCACCTTTATCGCAGGGGTGGCGGCCGGTGAGGCAGGAGGCCGAGTGTTGCCGAAGCTCATGGCCGGCAGGATTGCGAGGACCAGTGCCAGCAGCGCCGGCCATGCACGGTTCAGCGGACGGCCGAGCGACCGGGATGTGGAGCTGCGGGGGGATTGATTTCGCTGCCTGTGCATATCGGTGGTTACGGTCCGGCATTCTCCGCGGACGCGCGGCTTCTGCTCAAACGTGCTGACATGATTCCCTAGGATATCATGATCTGACGGCGCTCGCCGCACGTGGATAGCGTCCATTTCCCTTGGTTTGTGTAAAGCGCCATTGTCCCCCCGGGCGGCTGCCTGCCCCGGATGCCGGGATTGGTCGCTATTGGAAGATGAACTGACCCTGTTGCAGCGGGCTTTGCATGGGGGTGCCCAGCTTCCCGAGCCCGGTAAGTTCCAGTTCGAAGATCACCGCATTGTCGGCGACCCCTGTCGCCAGGATGAGATGCTGTTTGACAATACGGATGGCCCAGCAGCAGCTTCGGTACTGCAGCCCGAAGTAGCCTTGCAGGGTGCGGTGGTCGAACTGGGAATAGTTCCAGCGCGCCAGACCGGTCCAGCGCGATGACAGCGGCCATTGGGCCGAAATGTCGCTCTGCAATTCCTGCCCTCGGGAGTAGCGGTATCCGATGTTGACGATGCTGTCGCGTGCGGGATGGTACTGAACAAGAAAATTGCCCTGCTGGTTCGTATCGCTGTGGCTGTCCCATTCGAGACCGCTGCGAAGATACCAGTTCTGGCTCAGACGTGCCCGTATCACGCCGACGCTGTTGGCAGAAGCGGCTGCAGCGCTGGAAGCAAACGGGGGTGGCAGCGTTATGAGCGGTTGGCGAATATTGACGATTCGCCCGATGCTGAGCCGCAGGTGCTGGATTCCTGTATCTGTCTCGAGAAACCTGCTGGTGAGGGCAAAGACAAAGCGATCTGCATCCCCGACGCGATCCGCTCCCACAAAGCGGTTATTGCGGAAAAGACTATCGAAGCTGAAATCGGGCGCACCGGTATCGAACAGTGGCAAGGCACTCTGGTTGCGGTAAGGAACGTAGAGATAGTAAAGCCGCGGTTCAAGTGTCTGGGTATAGGCTGTGCGATCCAGGCTCAGCGGTCGATCGAATTTCAGTCCGGTATCCAGGCTAAAAGTGGGCAGGGTGCGTTGCGGCGTGGTATCGGCAGGAGCCGGGACACCGTTCCCGCTCAGAACGTAGCCGGTGTACCGCATTTCCACCTTCGGGATGAGAAAGGCGTAGGAGTTTCGTAACGGCAGACTGATTCCTGGGCGTACGTCGAGCCGCTGTCCGACGACGCTGTCACTGCGCTGAAAATAATCCCATTCGCCCCGCAACTGCAGATGCAGCGAGTTCGGAGAACTCGGGGAGTTGGCGGAAATCCACAGCTGGGGCAATTGTTTGTAGGGTTGGTCGATGGTCGGGATTGTCGGATCCAAGTTCTGGTACCCAGTCAGGGCTCCGCCGAACTGCCAGATGGGACCGCCATAGGTAAGCTGAAGCTGGCGCGGCAGGTAGGTCTGTGTCGCATAGGCAGTGCCCTGGTCCAGATCGGTGAAATAAGTCTGGTCAGACACCCATCCAAGGTTGGCCGATGCGCTCCAATACGGGGAAAGTGTCTGATTATGATTCAGAAAGGCGGCCGAACGGTCCGTTCCGGTCGTCTGATCATGCGGAAGATATTCAAACTGGGCGGTGCCTGAGTAGCTGGCCCCAAGGTAGCGGAACTGGTTCTGCAGCTGGAGGCCGTGTTTGCTCATCTGAACCGGCGTGACGGTCAAATCGTAGTTGGGCGCCAGGTTGAAGTAATACGGCGCCGAAATGAAGGTCCCGAGCGTGGTCGAATTGCCGAAGCTCGGCGGCAAAAAGCCGGACTTACGCTTGTCGGTGAGTGGAAAGCTGAAATATGGCACGTAGAGGATGGGCACGTGCATGAAACGCAGGGTCACGTTATGGGCAGTGCCCACGCTGGTTGCCTTGTCGAGCTCGAGATGCGTGCCGCTGAGTACCCAGTCGTCGTTGCCTGGAGGGCAGGTGGTATAACGCATGTCCTCAAGCTGCAGCTTGTTGTTTCCGGAAAGACGAATGGTCTTGGCTGTACCGCGGGCCCCGTTGCTGGCAATGTGGAAGCGTGCCGAACTGGTATATCCGGTTTCGTGACCCAGATTGTAATTCAGGATGGGGGTGCGGATGATGTCCCCTCCGTCGCTTCTCAGGGTGATGTGGCCCTCGGCGTGCACCCGATTGTTGCGCCGGTCGTACGTGAGCCGGTCGGCGCCGATACATATGTTGCCGCGGCGCAGCGCGACATTGCCGGTAAAGGTGCTTGTGTCGTTGAGCCTGGCTACTGCCCGGTCGGCGTCGATGTAGATCAACGCGTTCGGGCCGTTCGGCGCGGGCTGAACAGCGCCGGGGATGCCGGCATTTTGCGGGCGGATCTGGGGACAGCCGGGCATGGAATCCACGGCCTGTGCCCCGAAGAGAGGCTCAGCAGCCAATAAAGCCACGCACGCCATGCACCACTTCAGGGGGGTACGAGGCATCATTCGGAGGCGATTTTTGTATGGCCATAAAATCGCATAGAATCGGTGCCCCATCAAGCAGCACGGCATCTTTAATTCAGCAGGCACCGGTTCCTGCAGATGCCGGGCGCATCTTGCGCCATGAACAGGTGAAAATTGGACGACAGATTAGAGGTGCTCAAAGACTGGGTTGTCTCGACTCTCGGAAGAGTCGATTGTGACATCCGTGCGGCATCGGCGGATGCCAGTTTCCGGCGCTATTTCCGGGTGACGGTCGGCAGCGGCAGCTACATCGTTATGGATGCCCCGCCGGACAAGGAAGACCTGCGGCCATATATCGCCGTTGCGGCACGCTTTCGCGCTCTCGGGCTGCATGTGCCAGAGGTATTTCGCCAAGATCTGGACAGGGGGTTTCTGCTGCTGAGCGATCTTGGCGACCGCCTGTACCTTCAGCATCTCAACGAACGGAGTGTCGAGCGCCTTTATGGCGACGCGTTGGGCGCTTTGGTTGTACTGCAGGCGGGCATTTTTACGGACAGCGCGTTTCTGTCAGACTATGATTACGCACTCCTGGCCCGGGAAATGGAACTGTTCCGCGAGTGGTACCTGTCGCGACATCTGGGTGCAAAGCTCAGTTCCAGTGAGCATGCGGTGCTTGATAGTACCTTCGAACAGCTGGCGCGTTGCGCCCTGGACCAGCCGCGTGTATGGGTGCACCGCGACTTTCACTCCCGGAATCTGATGGTCACGTCGGAAAACAACCCCGGGATTCTAGACTTCCAGGACGCGGTGTGCGGTCCTGTCACCTACGATCTGGTGTCGCTGCTCCGTGACTGCTATATCGCATGGCCTAGGGCCAGGGTCGAGGACTGGGCGCTGGGCTACCAGACACTCGCCCTGCAGTCCGGCCTGCCTGTCTGCGAGGATGAGGTCCTGTTTCTGCGCTGGTTCGACTGGATGGGTGTGCAAAGGCATCTGAAGGCCGTCGGGATCTTCGCCCGGTTGAACCACCGCGACGGCAAGTCCGGGTATCTTCCGGAGATCCCGCGCACCTTGGGATATGTGCTGGAAGTCAGCGCGCGTTATCCGGAACTCGATCCGCTGCATCAGTTGCTGCGGAAGCTGGGGTCCGTTGCGGGGTCTGTATGAAGGTGTTGATACTGGCCGCCGGTCGTGGCGAACGCATGCGGCCGCTCACCGACCACACTCCGAAGGCGCTGCTGCAAGCCGGAGGAAAGAGCCTGATCCAGCACATGATCGAGGCGCTGGCGCGTGCGGATCTGCGCGATTTGGTCTTGAACCATGCCTATTTGGGCGGGCAGATCGTCGCGGCGCTGGGTGACGGGCGGGCGCAGGGCGTAAGAATTGCCTATTCGCCCGAACCCGAGGGCGCTCTTGAGACCGGAGGCGGAATTCTGCGGGCGTTACCCAAGCTCGACAGCGATCCCTTTGTCGTCGTGAATGCCGATATCTGGACCGACTATCCCTTCGATCGGTTACCGCGGCACCTGACAGGTCTCGCCCACTTGGTGCTAGTGAACAACCCGGCACATCATTCTGCCGGAGATTTCATCCTGAAGCAGGGACGCGTATTTGCTCCGCCCGATGGCGTTGGAGGCAAGGAGGCGCGGCTTACCTTCAGCGGGATTGGTGTCTATCGTCACGCTATGTTCGAAGGTTGTACGCAGGCCAGATTTCCTTTGGCACCGCTGCTGCGTTCAGCGATGGAGCGCGGCGAAGTGACGGGGGAGCATTATGCCGGCCGATGGCGGGATATCGGCACTCCCGAGCGCCTCGCCGAACTCGATCAAGAGCTGAGCCGGCACTGACGGTAAACTTCCAGTTCCTCTGACAGCGAGCGCCTCCGTGACTCTGCACGAGATCGATATCCTCACTGAACTCGACCCGGAATGGATGGGGCATGTCAGGAAACGCTGGTTGCGCCTTATGGAAATCGCTGTCTGGGGAGACCTCAGGAGCCGCAGCCCTGGGTCGGTCGGAAAGGTTCGCCGGCGGACGCTCGAAATGGGCGAAAAGTGGCGCTCGGTTTTCAACGATCGGGCATGGATTCCGCAAGTGAGGCAGCGCGCAAAGAACTTCCTGGGTTCAGTCCTGAGTCTGCGGGACAGCCTGCTGTCACTCGAGAAGGCTGCAAAGGATCTTGAAGGAGGTGCTGACTATGCGGAATTCGCGCAAATCCTGGCAGAAATGGGCCAAGCAGTTACCGGCCCGCTGGCGGAGCGTGAAAACAAGCTGGCGGTGGCCCTGGAACGTTTGAGCCAGGTGACGCAAGACGAGGAAGGGGTCGATTAGCGACGACGACGGCAGTACGTGCCCGCGGAAGCAGTAAAAAACCGGCAGCGCCGCGCTTGAGTTATCGACATCCGCAGCGGGGCTGCCGGTTTGGTGCTGATGAAGCAGGGTCATGGTTCGCCATGGACGTCTCCACTTCCCGGTAGGTAATTCTCCGTTTGCGAACCGTCCGAAACAGACGGTGGTCGCCGCGAAAGATTGGGGCGACCACCCGGACCATCCTGCCGACCGCTCAGCTACTTCTTCTTCTTGGCGGTCTTCTTCTTGGCGGCTTTCTTCGTGCCTTTCTTCTTCGCAGCTTTCTTCTTTGTTGCCATGATTTACTCCTTCAGTTTGTGTGGTTAGGGGACTAACAAGAAAAACGGGACCTTCGGTCCCTTCTGGTGCTGCTCTGCAAAAAAGAAAAGACAGCCCATGGCTGTCTTTCTACAACTTCCGTCAGCGGGAAACTCATGTCAAATGAGGAATTGCGCGGCGCCGACAACCATCGGATGCCGGAAGAAATTATTGCATTTGAACTTCGCAATCGATCCAATGTGTCCTGTAACCCCGTCTGTGTCACACCTGCGCATCGTTCGATCCGATCGCCTTGTCCTGCAGAGAACCGTCCACCATCTTCATACCACTTTGCAGCGACTGATGGATGATACGATCCTTTAAGTTCAGGTGTAGCACGATTTCACCACACGTCAAGCTCTACTTTAATGAGCGTTTGCAAAAATTGCAAACACTTTTTGCCAAAAAAATTTCTGGTGACGATGTCGATAAGCAATCAATCATCATGTGCATTGCCGATTGATGTGCGTGAATCACCCGCACTTCGAGTCGCCGCAGTTCAGACAAGTCATGCAACCATCCATCTTGATCACTGCCTTGGTCGAACATTTCACGCAAAGCTGAGCTTCTGCGGGAAAGTCTCCGTGGTCGCCGGAGTCCGCATTGCCGCAGCGCGCTTGATGGGCAGCCCGCTTTTCAGCGATAAATTTCTGTCTTTCCACATCTGGCTCTTCGGCGCGGATCATGCCGATCATCTTCATGTGGCATTCAATGGCGTCCCCGATCTCCGCAACCAGCGATGGGGTGTATTTGCCCTTCTTGAAGTATCCGCCGCGCGGGTCGAACACGCTACGCAGCTCTTCGACCAGGAATGTTGCATCTCCGCCCTTGCGAAATACGGCGGAGATGATGCGGGTTAGTGCCACGATCCACTGAAAATGATCCATGCTCTTCGAGTTTATGAAGATCTCGAAAGGACGGCGCTTCTCATGCGGCGTGCCCGGGTTCAGGATAATGTCATTGATGGTCACGTAAAGTGCATGTTCGGTAAGGGGGGTTTTGATCTTGTAGGTATTCCCCACCAGTGTTTCAGGACGTTCCAGCTTCTCATGCATGTGCACAACGTTGGTCTCGCCAGCGCCTGCCTCGTCCTTTACAACCTCGTATCCGGTGATTTTCTTGTCAATCTTGGTAGCCATGTCGAAATCTCCTTGGAAGCCGGGCAGTCCGGCCCCGAAACAAAGGGCCGGGCTTGCCGACCGGCGGTCAGAACTTCCCGTAATAGCCCTCCTTGAGGGCGTCATAGAGGTTCGCAGCCGTGTGAATCTCGCCGTCGTACTCGATCTCCTCGTTGCCCTTCGCTTCAATGACCTCTCCGCCTTCTAGCTGGAAGCGGTAGGTTGTTTTCTCCAGGTCTTTTTCCTTGACCAATACCCCCTGGAATGCCTGCGGATTGAAGCGGAAGGTAGTGCATCCCTTGAGACCCTGCTCGTAGGCGTACATGTAGATGTCCTTGAACTCCTCATATGGAAAATCGGTAGGCACATTGGCGGTCTTGGAGATAGAAGAATCCACCCATTTCTGGGCTGCCGCCTGTACATCCACATGCTGCCGCGGAGAGATGTTGTCAGCGCTGACGAAGTAATCCGGCAGCCGTGTTTCCGGGTCCTGCGAGTTGGGGTCGGCTTTCGGGTTCACCAGGGTGCGGTAGGCCAGCAGTTCGTAGGAGTATACGTCGATTTTCTCCTTGGTTTTACGCCCCTCGCGGATGACGTTGCGGCTGTACTGATGGGCAAACGATGGCTCGATGCCGTTGCTGGCGTTATTGGCCAAGGACAGCGATATGGTCCCGGTCGGAGCGATGGACGTATGGTGGGTGAAACGCACGCCGGTTTCGGCGATGCGATCGGTCAGCGCTTTGCTGAACTTCTGCATGTAGCGGCTGTACTTCGCAAGAAGCACCTTTCCGGGCACCTTGTCACCGATCTTGTATCCGTCGCGTTTCATCTCCGGGCGCTTGTCCAGCATCTCCGCGGTGACGGCAAAGTCCTCGATAAGAATGGGTGCTGGACCCTTTTCTTCCGCTAGGGCGATGCCGGTTTCCCAGCCGACTTCGGCCATTTCCCGAGCAACCCGCTCCGTGAATGCAAGTGATTCGGGATCGCCATACGTCATCCTAAGCATCGTCATGGCTGAGCCCAGCCCCAGAAAACCCATACCATGACGGCGCTTGCGGGTAATTTCTTCGCGCTGTTTCGCCAGAGGCAGGCCGTTGATTTCCACGACGTTATCCAGCATGCGTGTGAAGATCATCACTACCCGGCGGTAGCGGTCCCAGTCGAAACGTGCCTCCGCGGTAAACGGGCTTTCGATGAACTTCGTAAGATTCACGGACCCCAGAAGGCATGAGCCGTAGGGCGGTAGTGGCTGCTCTCCGCAGGGGTTGGTCGCCCGGATATTTTCGCAGAACCAGTTGTTGTTCATCTCGTTGATCCGGTCAATCAGGATGAAGCCTGGTTCGGCATAATCGTAGGTCGACGCCATGATCAGGTCCCAGAGGCGGCGTGCAGGCAGGGTCTTATAGATCTTGCAGGCGACCTGCCCCAGATCGTTGGTAACATAGCCCTGGGTTGTCGGCCAGGGTCGCCAGACAATGCGTGTCGTGGCCTGGTCGCACTCAAGCTGATTGGCCGGAAACGCAAGATCCCAGGTAGCGTCATCCTTGACCGCCTGCATGAACTCGTCGGTGATAAGACACGAAAGGTTGAACTGGCGAAGACGCCCGTCTTCGCGCTTGGCGCGGATGAAGGCTGCAACGTCCGGGTGCGAAATATCGAATGTGCCCATTTGCGCGCCACGGCGTCCGCCGGCAGAGGAGACCGTGAAGCACATGGCGTTGAAAATATCCATGAAAGACAGCGGACCGGAGGTATGGGCACCGGCTCCGTTCACAAACGCCCCTTTGGGGCGAAGGGTGGAAAACTCGTAGCCGATGCCGCAGTTGTGGATGACCATCAGTCCGTTTTCGCCCGCCAGATAGTTGTGGTGCTTTTCGACAGTGAAGTCGTAGAAGGTTTCAGCGATATTCAGGTTGCGGCGCACTGCCTCGACAGGGCGCAAGGTGCGGACAAAATCGATGAGCGGACGAAGCCTTGGGAAACGCGCACTCCAGCGATCAAGCCAGATGCGGCTTACTGTCCGCTTACGATGGTAACCATGGTAGAAACCGAGTGCTTGCCGCTCTTCATGGTTGAGCGGGCCGATTTCGGCGCTGAGTGCCTCCATAAGCTGGCTGGGCATGTGGTAGCGATCGTGTTGCCCTGCCTCCCGGCTGGAAAGTTCGCCGATTTGCCGCCGCTTGCCGCTGTGTGCCATGTATCCGGCTACCTTGGTAAGGAACGTTGAATCGATGATCCTCAGCATGGACCCGACGGTGTTGCAGCTGGCATGGGCTCGGCAATCCTGCTCGCGCGACTCACGGACGACGATCGCACCGTGCACTCCGAACAGGCCGAGCAATCCTTTGATCTGCTCGGCGAATTCCTGATTGTGCATCGAAATGGTTACGCCGTGCCCGGGATTCACCGTCCCGTCGGCGTCGATCAGCCCTGCAAGAAACGGGAGGAAATACCTGTCCGGGTGAGCCGCCACCCAGGTGGGAACTCGAAGATCGACGCTTTCCCCCCCGATCGGCCCATCGATCAGTTCGGACATCCGGCTGGTCTCCAAGCCGGTGACCGTGAAATCCCAAACGGGCGTGCCATGCTCTGTGGCGGTGGCTACGAACTGCGTCTTGAAGCCGCAGAAAGCATGGAAGAATGCGGCGCAGCGTTCGGCCACCTCACGCTCCGCGGCACGGACCCTGAAGACAATCCGGCGGCCAGCCGCATGGACCGCTTCGACCCATGTCGCATGATTATTCCCGCGTTCGAACCGTTTCCCATGGGCGCCGCCGTCTCCGAGACAGGTACCGGCGAACCAGGCACGCAGCGCCTGGTTCTCATCGGCCAGCCAGGCGAAGGTATGGTGAACCATGGCATCGCTCGCGCAGACTTCATCGGCGCGCACGTAGATGAGCTGGTCGTCGCGGTAGACCAGAACCGGGTGCCTGATGGAGGTTTTCAGGGCTGTGCCACCAGAGCGAATTTCTATATTTTCATTGCGCGGCACATGCGTCGTCATGTGGCGGTCAATGCGACGCATTTCGAAGGATCCCGTCTCGCGGTCGTAGCAGAGCATGCGTTCATGGCGCTCGGTGACCGCCCGTTCTGCCGTGACCACGCCGTACTCTGTTACCACCTTGGTCTCCGGCGCGACACAGCCCGCCTTCAGGGTCAGACCGGCTTCATGCACGGCACTCAGAATCCCGTCCATCGAGTCGCACACAATACCGGAAACGGTGCAGTTGATGGTGCTGGTGGCGGGCTTGTGATCCAGGGCTCCGGCATTGGACGTGATGCGACCGGCCGGGATCGCGCCATTTAGCAGCGCCCAAAGAAACTGGTCGAACCATTCCGTGCGTTTCTCCGGCGTATCCTCGACGTCAGCGAGCGCCCGCGCTATGCGGGTGAAGGTTCCAAGCGTATCCTGGTCGACAGGCTCGCCCGCCTTCGTTTTGAGCCGATACTTCTTGTCCCAAATGTCATAGGAAGCCGGCTGGAGGGGAATGTCGTAGGGGTCAGCCTGTTGAGCTTGTATTTTCGCCGCCTTCATTGGGTAGATACCTCCTTCACGCTTGCTGGCAGAAACACGCTTATTATTAGTGTCGAGCACACAATACAATATATTGTGTTAGATCGCGAATGTAGACCCATCAGTTTGTGCATGTCAAGAATTCTTATCCCCATATTCATCAATGTTAGTCATCGCTATCGATTCCGGACCACATCCCGTTCGCCTCTATAAATGTTTGCGTCTATATATAAGAAGGACCAGGAATCAGGATAGGGGGTCTTGAGCCGCAACTGGATCTGACCCCCTTTGGGGGGCCGCCCTAATCCTGGCGTTTCAAAAGGGCGCGGAGCGCGTGCAGTTTCCGTGTATTCAGGATGTCGGTCTTTTCCAGCCAACCGCGCCGGGCCTGTCCCACACCGTAGACGAGGTTGTCGAAGTCACGCACCGAATGTGCATCTGAGTTGACCGCGACCAAAACTCCCTCTTCACGTGCCATCTGGCACTGGGTGTCGAGCAGGTCAAGCCGCTCAGGGTGGGCATTGAGCTCGAGAAAACAGCCGTGGCTAGGCGCTGTACTAAGAATCTTGAGCATGTCCACGTCGTAGGGTTCGCGGCTGCCAAGCAGGCGTCCGCTAGGGTGGGCGAGCACATTCAAATAGGGATTTTCCATAGCCTTTACGATGCGGTCGGTCTGTCTTGCCCGTGACAGATGGAACTGGCCATGCACCGCACCGATGACGAGATCAAGTTGAGCAAGTACCGGATCCGGCAGATCGAGCGATCCGTCCTCCAGGATATCCACCTCGATGCCCTTCAGCAGAGTGATGCCCGGAAGTTCGGCGTTGAGCCCGTCAATCTCGTCGCATTGCCTGAGCAGATGGGCTGCGTCGAGCCCACGGGCGACCGTGAGATGCCGCGAATGTTCGGTGATGGCGAGGTATTCAAGTCCCCAGGTCTTGGCTGCCACGGCCATCTCCCTGAGGGAGTTGCGTCCGTCTGTGGCGCTGGTGTGGGCGTGCAGGTCCCCTCTTAGGTCGCGGGCTTCCACCAGCATCGGCAGCTTGCCGCGGGACGCTGCCTCGATCTCGCCGCGATCTTCACGCAGCTCCGGCGGGATGAGCGGCAGTCCTACGCTCCGATATACCGATTCCTCTGTGTCTCCGGCGATCCGGGCAGCACCTCTGAAAACTCCGTACTCGTTGATTTTCAGGCCCCGTTCCTGGCCTAGCCGGCGAATCGCTATGTTGTGTGCCTTGGATCCAGTGAAATAGTGCAGGGCGGCCCCGAAAGATTCCGGCGCGACAACGCGCAGGTCGACCTGGATGCCCGATTTGAGAACTACCGTCGACCGGGTCCTGCCTTTTGAAAGCACCTCGCGCACCTCGTCATAGCTCGCGAAGCGGGCGATGACGGCCGCAGGATTGCCGGTGGTGACCAGGATGTCGAGGTCGCCCACTGTTTCCTTCATGCGCCGGAAACTGCCTGTTACCACGACATTCTCGACCCCCGGGGTTTTGCGGAGGTAGCGTGTCAGGGCGCTGGCGTACTGAGCCGCCACCGCAAGCTTAAAACGTACTGCCGTGTCACGATGTGCGGCGATGGTTTCCAGAATTCGCTGCTCGGTCTTCGGACCGAATCCCGGAAGCTCACCGAGGCGCCGGTCCCGTGCCGCCCGGTCCAGCTGTTCGACAGTCTGGATGCCCAGGTCGTGCCACAGCGCACTGACGCGCTTGGGCCCGAGGCCGGGCAGACGCATCAGCTGGGTGACGGAGACCGGGACCTGCTTGCGCAGCCTTTTGAGCACAGCACAGCTGCCGGTGTCCAGGATTTCCCGGATCTTGGCGGCAAGATCCCGGCCGATTCCCGGCAGTTCGGTGAGATCCATTCCCTCATTCGCCAGTTCGCTGGTTTCCTTGCCGAGCTCTCCCACGACGCGTGCAGCATTTCGGTACGCGCGTATGCGAAACGGATTCTCTCCCTGGATCTCCAGGATGTCGGCGATCTCATTGAACACCGCAGCGATGTCGGCGTTATGCACAGGCATGGGATCCAGTGCTCCCCGGTTCAGTCAGATCGGACGAGCGTCGAGCATGTACGCAAGTTCGCGCAGCGCCGAGGAGATCGTGACCGGGTATTGCCCACTTCCCGTGATCTTCTGAAGCTCGGGTGGCAAGCGTGCCAGTTCGGCAGCCGCGTGTTCACGCACAGCCTCCAGTGTCGCGGGTGGCGCAATGCGCCGACCGGCGCGCATGACCGGTTCCAGCAGCGTTATGCCTTCGCCGCCCTGGCCCTCCAGGCCTAGCACATCCCCTCGCATGATTCCTTCGCCGTCGAATCTGCGATGCACCTGCTTCGTTCCGGGCCAGGTCGCCTTGCCTTCCGAGCGCTTGCGCCGTGGTCGACTGGCATACTCCTGAAGCTTGTAGGCGCAATCGAGAAAAGGGGCGTCGGACGAGGTATCCATGCGGGTGCCGACACCGAAGCCATCAATTGGCGCCTCCTCCGCCAGCAGCCGGGCCAGGCTGAATTCGTCGAGGTTGCCACTGGCAAATATCGTTGTGTGCCGCAGACCGCCATCATCCAGAATGCGACGGACCTTGCGTGCATGCGCTCCCAGATCGCCGCTGTCCAGACGTACGCCCTTGATGGTAATGCCTGCAGCCGCCAGACGTGGGGCGAGCTGTACCACCTTGGCTGCTGCGGCTTCGGTGTCATAGGTATCAATGAGCAGGACGACATTTTCGGGAAGTGAGCGTGCAAAGCGTTCGAATGCGTCGATCTCAACCTCGTTTGCCTCGATGAACGAATGCGCCATGGTACCGAACAATGGAATGCCGAAGCGCGGCGCCGCAAGTACGGTCGCAGTCCCGGCGAAACCCGCCAGGTAACTTGCGCGCGCCGCAAGCAGACCGGCCTCGGCGCCATGCGCCCGGCGCAGCCCGAAATCCACCAGAAGCTTGCCAGGTGCCGCAAGCACGCAACGTATCGCCTTGGAGGCGATCATTGTCTGGAAATGCAGCAAGTTGATAACGCGGCTTTCGACAAGCTGTGCCTCGGGCAGTGGTGCTGTGACGCGCAGAATCGGCTCGTCCGCGAAAAACACCGTACCTTCGGCCATGGCATGAACGTCGCCGGTGAATCGCAGCTTGCCGAGATAGTCGACGAACTCCGGCCGGAATGAGCCCTGGCGGCCTATCCAGTCCAGCTCCTGTGCTCCAAATTCCAGGTCCTCCAGGAACCCGATAACTTGCTCCAGACCGGCTGCAACGAGGAATCGGCGTTGCGCGGGGAGCGTACGCACGAAAAACTCGAACACCGCGGTATCCCGCATGTCGTGATCGAAATACGCCTGCAGCATGGTCAATTGGTAGAGATCTGTAACCAGAGGGGTCGATTCGATATCGCGAAGGTCCGTCATGCATCGATCACTTCGCGTGTCACGGGCCAGGTGCCCCGCGCGCGCATCTGTGCAAGTGCTCTGGCCCCGTCGCCGTCCGAGACGTCGACGGCGCGCACGGCATCCTCGAGCAGAAAGGTCTCGAACCCCTTGGCCAGGTCGGCGTTGACGGTATTGAGGACGCAATAGTCCGTGGCCAGTCCACCGACGAAAACCCGCCGCCCCGAAGCTGCATGCAGCTGTGCGTCAAGATCAGTGCCCGCGAAACCTGAATAGGCATCCTTTTCCACGGTCGTGTCCCTGGAAACCACCGGTACCGATGCAGGTAATCGCAGACCGGGTGCGAACGCTGCATCCACGGTACCTGCCACGCAACGGGATGGCCACGGCCCGCCCTGTTCGCGGAAGGAACAGTGGCGCAGCGGGTGCCAGTCGCGGGTAGCGAATACCGGAAGACTCCGAATCGAGAAGGCTGCAACATAATGATTGAGCCCTTCGGTGATCTCATCGCCCCCCGGCACTGCCAGGCTGCCTCCGGGGAGAAAATCGTTCCGCACGTCCACGACTGTCAGCGCATCGCCGATCCCGATCTTCATCAATGAAGACTTTTCGCCCGCCATGTTCCGGACCCTTATCCCTTGATGCATGCCACCGGAACGAGCTTAACTACCTTCCGCGCGATGCCGGCGGCGTCCGCGGCATCCACGACCGCCGTGACGTCCTTGTAGGCTTCCGGGGCCTCCTCCGCCACGCCACGCGCAGACAAGCTGCGGATGATGATTCCTTGCCGTGCAAGGTCGTCGATCACTTGGCGTCCGCGCCACCGGCGGTTTGCCTGGTGGCGGCTCATGGCTCGGCCCGCCCCGTGGCAGGCCGAGCCAAAGGAAAGCGTCATGCCCTGAGCGGTTCCAGTCATGATGTACGAGGCCGTACCCATGCTCCCGCCGATAAGCACTGGCTGTCCGGCCGCACGCAGTGCCTCGGGAATCAGCGGGTTACCGGGCCCGAGGGCGCGGGTCGCCCCCTTGCGGTGGACGAACAGCCGGCGACCTATCCCATCGACTACGTGCTGCTCTTCCTTGCAGGTGTTATGGGAGACATCATACAAGACGCGCAGTCCGGCGCGCGGTAACACCGAGGCGAACGCCTCGCGCGTCAGGTGCGTGATGATCTGCCGGTTGGCAAGCGCGCAGTTGATTCCAGCGCGCATTGCGCCCAGGTATTCCTGTCCCAGCGGCGAGGATATCGGCGCGCAGGCAAGCTCACGGTCAGGCAGATCAATGCCGTATTCGCGGGTCGCCACTGCCATTTTTTTCAGGAATTCGGTGCCGATCTGGTGGCCGAGGCCGCGTGAGCCGCAGTGAATGCTAACCACTATCTCATTCTCGTGCAGGCCGAATACGGTGCTCGCCACGGAATCGTATACCTCGGCTACGCGCTGGACTTCCAGGTAGTGGTTGCCGGAGCCCAGCGTACCCATCTCATCACGCTGGCGCTTTTTGGCGTGGTCGGAAACGGCGTCCGGGACCGCACCGGGCATGCAGCCCTCCTCCTCAATGTACAAGAGGTCTTCGCTGATGCCATAGCCTTGCGACACTGCCCAGCGCGCACCGCCGGCGAGCATGGCGTCCATTTCGTCGTGTTCCAGATGTACGCGCCCGGTACTGCCGAGCCCGGCGGGAATCCTGAAAAAGAGCACATCCGCGAGATCATTTTTCAATCCTTCAATGTCCGCCAGATCGAGCCCCGTGTGCAGGGTGCGTACCCCACAAGATATATCGAAACCCACGCCACCGGCCGATACGACTCCACCCTCGTCCGGGTCGAAGGCGGCCACGCCGCCGATGGGAAAGCCGTAACCCCAGTGCGCGTCGGGCATGGCATAAGACGCCTTCACAATGCCGGGCAGCATTGCGACATTGGTAACCTGGTCATACACCTTGTTGTCCATGTCGCTGATGAGCTGTCTGCTTGCGAATATCACCGCCGGGACCCGCATGTTGCCCCGCGGAGCGATTTCCCACCGGCAGCCCTCGTGTTGGGTAAGCAATGAGAGGTCCATGATCTCACCTGCGCTTGCCGGTACTGAGCGTTGAGCCCCCGGTTGTCGCCTGTCGAAGGTTCCAGGTCCGGCTGGGCTTCAGCCGGTTCCCGAATCGCCGGGTGGACCTGCAATCGCGCAGCCGGCCGGAAGGTCGCGCCGGTAGATTGGGAAAATCGCGGCTACACGTCCACGACGCATTGGGCCACCCATAGCCCGTCGGGGTTCAGTCCTACAGAAAGGCCGGTGTAAGTAGCGGCTTTGACTTCGACCGCCGGCTGATGGCGTTGGCGATCGATGTGCTCACCGAAAGCGGTGCCGTCAAGACGGTGATCGTCGACATGCACGTTAAATCGACTGAACAGCATGTGGCGCGTTGCCATTTCATACACCAGGGCGTTGAGCCAGTCCACGAGCAAAATCTCGTCGTCAGGCGCCTGGCAGGCGATAGCTACTGCCTCCCGCACAGCTACCTGCTTCGCGTTCGTGATGACCTGAGTCATGGCCAGCGCCGCCTGTTCGAAGGCTTCATTCTTCGAACGCCCGATGCCCCGTATTCCGATGTCCGCTCCGTGCGGGAAATGTTCCCAACGGGCTTCCGTATGCCCTTGTTCCATGGATCCATCTTGCGCCCGCAGGCGTAACCGATCAAGGCGGAAAGCGGCAATATCCGCGTCCGTATGCATATGGCGCAAAAACCACGAATCCGATCCCCGCCGCCGGCGGTCCCCGGCCAGCCGACACCCTGCGGTTTTCCAGCAGGCGTGGAAAACGAAGCCTCTCGCCGGGCCGGCTGCCTGGAAGGGGAAGGGTTACAGTCGCATACAGGCCGGGCTGGCAAGGTTTGGACTCGTTCCGGCTCGATGCACGTATTCAGACGGAGAAAGGGACGGTCCGGAGGCAAAGGTGTTCCCTCGACTTCCGACAGAATCGGCCTGTCTTGGAAGTGCAGGGCTGTGCGGCAGGTGGCGCGGTCTCCTACTGTTGCGCGGGATACGTTCAGGTAGTGAGCCGACGATAGATTTCCGAGACTTTCAGCGGTAGCCTGCGCACGTCGTCGATAAGCGTCCAGTTCACGGCGCCATACATGTGCGGAAGGTAGTCTCTCGCCTCCGTGTCTATGGTGACGCAGAATGGGTGAATCCCGTCACGCTTTGCCTCGATCAGTGCCTGACGCGTGTCCTCGATTCCGTAGTCGCCGCGATAGCCATCGTAGTCATCGGGTTTACCGTCCGACAGCGTGATCAGAAGCTTGGTGCGTGCCTCTACCTCGTTCAATAATCGGGTCAGGTGGCGGATGGTAACGCCCATGCGCGTGTAGTCTTCCGGCTTGATTCCCGCGATGCGTGCCCGTACGAGATCCGAATACGGTTCATCAAAGCGTTTGACGCGATAGAGTTCGCAGCGCTTCCGGGTGATGCCGGAAAATCCGTATATGGCATAGCGGTCGCCCAGCACCTCGAGCGCCTCGCACAGCAGCACAAGTGCCTCACGTTCGGCGTCGTTGATCCACCCTTTGGTGGAACCGCTCATGTCGACCATGAACATAACGGCGATATTGCGTTCCTGCTTGTGCAGTTTGGTGAGCACGCGCTCGCTCATCTCCATGCCGTGACGCATATCCGCATAGGCTTCGACCAATGCGTCGAAATCGATATTGTCCCCGTTTTTCTGCCTCTTAAGGAGCTTTTCCTCGCCCCGGAGCGCTTCAAAGGACTTGCGCAAACTGGCGATGGGCGCGGCGTATTTCTGCCGGGTGCGGGCGACGAAGTCGTCGTCAAGCGGATGGACATCGATCTCCCGCAGAACGCACCAGTGCTTGCGATAATGTTGGCGCCGGTAGTCCCACTCGTTGTAGAGAAAGGCCCCTTCCTCGTGATAAGTCCCTTTCCAGACGTCATCGGGATTCTTTTCCTCGCCGTCACGCCGATAACTGCCATCTCCTGCCGCGACCAGGTAATCGTCGGGGATATCGCCGAGGTCCTGAACAATGGAGTCCATCATTGCCTTGACGTCCTGCGGCGGAGTCACAGGCTGACCGTCGATGGTGAGTTCATAGCGCCATTTTCCAGGTTGATCTGGGTCGGGTGTGCGCTCCACGCGGAACCGTTCGGTGTCATCTTTCGGGTCGCCTTCGAGTCCGGCGAGTTCCGTGCGCCGGCCCTTGTCATCGAGCAGGCGTGCCAGCGCGGCATGGAACTGATCCTTCTCGCGTGACAGGCGCTGGGCCATGACCTGTTCGGCGCGACCCGCCTGGAGTGTTCCCTGGTAACATATAGAAGGCGGCAGAACGTCGCCGTACAGGGCGTTCAGGGCGTCGATGGTCGTTTGAACCGAAGCTTGCGGTGCGCGTAGCGCGCACAACTGTTTCTGCCATGTATCGGGATAGGCGGTTTCATCGAGATCTTCCCGCAGCCGCTGCATGTCCCGATGCAGCCCCGGCAGATCGGCCGCAAGGCGCGCGTCCAGGCGCACGGTCTCGAGCGCATGAAAAATCTGCTTCGCTCTGTCCTGGTCTGGAAAGCCTGCGAACAGCCCGCACAGATCTGACCGGAAGGTTCCATACCAGGTTTGTGCCCACAGATGAGCGGCCATCGCCTTGTACAGGCGAAAATTCTCATCCTTGTTAGGCATGCGGGCCAGGCTGGACGGAAGAAACAGGGTGCTGGTGTCGGTATAGACCTCTTCGCCCGGCTCGAGTTTGAGCGGTCGTCCGGACAATCCGCGCACAAAGATTTCCAGGATTCCCGATACATCGTCGAACGACATGCCGCTGACCCGGGTACGTACCCGTGCCGCATAGGCCTCTCCCTCGTGAAATACGGCGCTGGCCGGGTAAAGACCCATTCTGTCATAAGTATCCATGGCCTGGATGATCCATGATTCGATGTCATCCGGGTCCATCAGGCGCAGACCCTCGGGCGCCTGTGCAGCAAACTGATAGGCAAGCTCGGCGTTGGTCTTGGCGATGATCCCGATCCAACGCAGCACGAATTCCTGCTGGCTGCGGCTGAATTCCGCGAGCATTGCCGCCAGGCCCGTGGCGGTGCGACGTGATGACAACACCGGATCGAGATACTCGTCGAGTTTTTCCTCGAGCTCGATCGCGGAGAGCGGTGGGGACAGGGTCATTTTGGCTGGGCGTGATGTCGGGGCTTTCTGGCCGACCCCGATTAGAACAGCGATGCGCTCAGCTCGTTGATAGCCGCGAGCATCTCGGCGTCATCGGTGAGCGTCTCGGAAATTGCGCCGCGACAGGCGCGGCGCGGTTCGATTCCGGTTACCATCAGCTTGGCGGCATGCACCAGCAGACGGGTGCTGGCCCCTTCGTCCAGGCCATTGCCTTTGAGGTTGCGCGTCATGCCGGCGAACTTCACCAGCTTTTCCGCGATCTCCGGACCGATGCCGGATTCGTGCACGATGATGCGCTGCTCCAGGTCCGAGGTGGGGTAACCGAATTCTATTCCGATGAAGCGCTGGCGGGTGCTCTGTTTCAGATCCTTGAGGATGCTTTGGTATCCAGGGTTGTAGGAGATGGCGAGACAGAATTCCGGAGTTGCCTCAAGCAGTTCGCCGGTCTTTTCCACTGGCAGAATGCGACGATCATCCGCCAGTGGATGGATCACGACAGTGGTGTCCTTGCGTGCCTCGACGATTTCATCCAGATAGCAGATTGCGCCTATTCGGACAGCGCGTGCCAGCGGGCCATCTACCCACGCGGTTTCGGCCGCGGTGATGAGGTAGCGGCCGATCAGATCCGAAGCGGTAAGGTCGTCGTGGCAGGAAACCGTGACAAGCGGTCGGCTGAGGCGCCATGCCATATGCTCCATGAAGCGCGTTTTGCCACACCCCGTGGGACCCTTCAGCAACACCGGAATCTGGTTGCGATACGCCGCTTCGAACAAGGCAATTTCGTCGCCCTGCGGTTCATAGTAGGGTTCTTTCTTGACCAGGTATTCCTTGATGCTCACTGCGTGTGCGTCCACGATTTCCCCTAGAATTAGAGCAGGTATTGCGCCGCGTTTGCGAGGTATTCCAACATTCGGCGTATTGCGCGTCGGAGCCAGTATGCCAAAAAACTGAGCGCATGAAAAAAACGATTGACGCCCCTCTGCCGCTTCTCGGAGAATAGTGCGATTTTGCCGCTGTGTCCGGCCAATGATTGATATAGTCAGTCTATCCGGGCATACAAAACTTGAATCCGATAATGGGCATCAGACGGTAGCGTCGAGCGGGACAGCACAGTATGTTTAGCCTCCCAATTCAATGCTGGTTCTTTTCAGCGTCTTGCCCAGGTTCCCTGAAGATCCGAAGGTGATGGAGGTTAGTCAATGTCCGGTGCAGTCGCGACAAACGAGACCATCCTGGTCGTAGGCGGGGGCATCAGCGGAATGACCGCCGCCCTCGAAGCCGCTGAATGCGGCAAGGACGTTGTGCTGGTGGAGAAAAATCCGTCGCTGGGCGGACGCGTCAGCCAGCTCTACAAGTACTTTCCGAAGCTGTGTCACCCGACCTGCGGTATGGAGATCAATCTCCGGCGCATCAAGGCGAACAAGCATCTGCGCGTGCTGACCTTGGCCCAAGTCGAAAAAGTCGAGGGCCGTGCCGGCGACTACACCGTGACCATCCGGCTCAGTCCGCGCTATGTGAACGAAAACTGCACGGCCTGTGGCGCGTGTGCCGATGCGGTCAGCACCGAGATCGACAACCCCTTCAATTACAAACTCAACAAGATGAAGGCGGCGTATCTTCCTTTTGGTATGGCCTACCCGCAGCGCTATGTGATCGACTCCAGCATCATCGGCACGCCCGATGCGGAAAAGGCTAAGGCCGCATGCAGATACGACGCCATTGATTTGGGCATGAAGGAGCAGACGATGACGCTCAAGGCCGGCGCCATCATATGGGCCACGGGCTGGCGGCCTTACGATGCCGCGAAGATCCAGCCGTACGGCTACGACCGTTATGACAACGTCATTACCAGCGTCGAGTTCGAACGCATGATGGATCCCTTCGGACCAACATCCGGCAAGCTGCTGCGACCGTCCGATGGCAAGGAAGCGAAGAATGTGGCTTTCATCCAGTGCGCCGGCTCGCGCGATCGCAATCATCTCAAGCACTGTTCGCGCATTTGCTGCATGGCTTCACTCAAACAGTCCACTTATGTGAACGAGCAGTTCGGCGATCAGGCACAGTCGACGATCTATTACATCGATATCCGTGCCATCGACCGCCTTGAGGACTTCTACCAGAAGGTCCGGGCCAATCCGACGGTTAAGTTTGTCAAGTCGAAAGTGGCGAACATCACTGAAGACCGTGAGAGCAGCGACGTAATACTGCACGGTGTGGATACCGAGGGATATCACCGTTACGACAACCGCCACGATCTGTGTGTTCTGGCGATCGGCATGGAGCCGAGCATCGACGCGCGCAGCATTCCCGGCGGTGTACATGCCGATGCGAGCGGTTTTCTCGAGGCCGATGCGGCTAACGGAGCCATTTTCGGAGCTGGCTGCGCCACCAATGCGCTGGACGTGAACCGCGCG
This sequence comes from Pseudomonadota bacterium, assembly GCA_021819085.1. Classification (GTDB taxonomy): domain Bacteria; phylum Pseudomonadota; class Gammaproteobacteria; order Acidiferrobacterales; family UBA6901; genus JAJYCY01. The sequence continues at coordinate 51,177 of JAKASJ010000003.1, forward strand.
GTTCAGAGTGCCACGGCTGCATCGCTGCGGGCCATTCAGGTGATCAATAAGGTATCGGGGGCGGAGGTTTAGACATGGCAGACATCAAGATTGGTGCCTACGTGTGCAAGGGGTGCGGTTTGGGTGAACGCCTGAACACGGCACAGCTCATGACCGTGGCCCAGCGCGAGGGCAAGGCCCAGGTGGTACGCGAACATGAATTCCTGTGCAACAGCGCAGGGGTCTCCATGATCAAGCAGGACATCGAAAAGGAAGGGGTCAACCATGTGGTTATTGCCGCCTGCTCGCGGCGTGCCAAGACGGATGCCTTCGGATTCGACAACGTCGCGGTCTCCCGTGCCAACCTGCGCGAAGGCGTGATCTGGGTGCAACCCGATACTGATGAGGCAAAGGAGATCACCCAGGAGATGGCGGCCGACTATGTTCGCATGGGCTGCGCCGAGGTCGCGAAGATGCAGATCCCGCAGATCAACCCAAGCCACGGTAACAACAAGCGCATTCTGATTGTGGGCGGCGGCATCAGCGGCATGACCTCGGCGATCGAGGCAGCCAAGGCTGGTTACGAGGTGTTGCTGGTCGAGAAGACCGGGGAACTCGGAGGCTGGGTGGCAAAGCTGTACCGGCGCATCCCGTCGCACGAACCCTACTCCGACCCGATGGAAACCGGCGTGCCGGCGCTGGTCAGGCAGATCGAGGCAGACAAGCGAATCACGGTGTACCTGAATTCCACGATCAGCCGCACGAGCGGCGCACCCGGTCAGTTCAGTGTCGACATCTCCAAGGAATCGGGTGGAACTAGCACCGAAAACGTCGGCGCCGTCATCATGGCGAGCGGCTTCGAGCCTTATGATCTCAAGAAGCTGCCAGAGCTCGGCGGCGGAAAGAGTCCGGATGTCGTAGATCAGGCAGGACTCGAGCAGCTTGCACGTGCGGCCAATGGCGCGGCCATCAAGCGTCCGTCCGATGGAAAGGAAATAAAGAGCGTGGTGTTCGTGCAATGTGCCGGCCAGCGCGACGAAAGTGGCAAGCATCTGGCGTACTGTTCCGGCCATTGCTGCAATACCAGCATTAAGCAGGCCATGTACTTCAAGGATTCAAACCCGAACGTGGACACGGTCGTGGTCTATACGGATCTGCGTACGCCGGGAAATGGTGAGGACTTCTACCGCAGTGCCCAGCGCAAGGGTGTGATTTTCACCAAGGGCACAGTGAGCGAAGTCGTCCCGGGCGCCGAGCTGCAGGTGAAGTTCAAGGACCTCATCCTGAATGACGACGCTGTCGCCAAGGCCGATCTCGTCGTCCTTGCCACCGGCATGGTCGCTAACTCCGGGGTCGACATTGATACCGCCGGCGGAGCGCCCAACGTCGAAGGGAAGACGGAGGGTGGCGAGTCTAAGGTGGTATCGATTCTCAATCTGACCTACCGCCAGGGCAAGGATCTGCCCTTGCTCAAGCACGGTTTCAACGACTCGCATTTCATCTGTTTTCCGTATGAAACCCGTCGTACCGGAATCTATTCCTGCGGACCGGTGCGTCGCCCGATGGACGCCCAGCAGGCGATCGAAGATGCGACCGGCGCCGCGCTCAAAGCGATTCAGGCGGCGGAAAATGCGGCCCTTGGCCGTGCGGCCCATCCGCGCTCCGGCGATCTCAGCTTTCCCACGTTCCGGCGCGAGGGCTGCACCCAGTGCAAGCGCTGCACGGTGGAGTGTCCGTTCGGCGCAATCGACGAGGATGAACAGCGCTACCCGCAGTTCAACGAATCACGCTGTCGCCGCTGCGGTACCTGCATGGGAGCTTGCCCGGTGCGTGTCATTTCGTTCGAAAACTATTCTGTCGATACCGTGGGCTACCAGATCAAGTCGGTGGATATCCCAGACCAGTTTTCGGAGAAGCCGCGCATCCTGGTGCTGGCCTGCGAGAACGATGCGTATCCGGCGCTCGATATGGCTGCGATGAACAAGATCCAGTACAGCGCATTCGCGCGCATCGTTCCGGTCCGCTGTCTGGGTAGCGTCAACACCATCTGGATCAACGACGCATTGACCAGCGGCTATGACGGCGTCGTGCTTATGGGCTGCCAGAAAGGAGATAACTATCAGTGCCACTTCGTGAAGGGCTCAGAAATGGCCTATTACCGCATGAGCAAGATCGATGACACCCTGAAGGGAATGTCACTCGAAGTCGAGCGCGTGCGGACCTGCGAGGTTGCGATTACCGATATTCAGCGGGCACCGAAGATCATCAATGAAATGGCTGAAACGATCCAGAAGATCGGCCTGAGCCCCATGAAGTTCTAGGAGCTGACCATGAGCGAGCTTAACAAGGTGATGGTGGAGAAGTATCGCAACGACTTCCTCAGGGAGGTCGAGGCCAACGTGGAGGAAGGAAACTGGGTCAAGATGTGCATGCAGTGCGGTGTGTGCTCAGGCTCCTGTCCATTCGGGCCGTACTGGGAGCACCCACCCCAGGAGATTTTCATGATGGTCCGTGCCGGCAAGCGTGAGGAAGTGCTGACGAGTGAGTCCATGTGGATGTGTACCTCCTGCTACAACTGCATCGTCCGCTGTCCGCGCGAGCTTCCCATTACCCACATCATGCACGGGCTGGCGAACTACGCCCACCGCCTCGGAATTGCGCCGAAGATGAATCCGACACGCCGCTTCGCCAAGCTGTTCTGGCAGAACATCGTCAAGGGCGGGCGAGTAAACGAGCTCAAGCTGTCGATCGGCCTTTATTTCATGGATGGGTTCTCGAATGGCGTGAAGAAGGGCCTCGAAATGTTGCCCGTTGGGCTCGGGTTGCTCAAGACCGGCCGGTTGAACCCCTTTGGCCTGTTGGGTGGCGGTAAGTGCAAGGGCGCCGGCGACATCCACAAGATGTTGAAGAAGGCCCAAGAGATTGAGAACCGGCGCAAGGGTTTTGCGTCGTAAGGAGCGTATCATGGCGAAAAAAGAATATTCCTTTTATCCCGGCTGCTCCTCGGAGCGCAAGTCTTCCGCATCCAATTACATGGTTTCTGTCGAATCCATGTGCAAGACGCTGGACATCAAGCTCAATGAGATCCCGGACTGGAACTGCTGCGGAGCGTCTATCGGCTATGCCGAGGGCGGCGAACTCCCGCGCCACGCGATGAATGCACGCAACATCGCATTGTCGGAGAAACACAATCCAGGCCAGAATATCGTCGCCACCTGCGCCGCGTGCTGGCTCGGAGCGAAAGAGACCCATGAGCGTCTGTCTGCGTCCGAGCAGCTGCTGGCTGATACCAAGGAGGCACTGAAGGAAGCCGGACTGGACATGGATTATAAGGGTGAGGTTGAGATACGCCACATGGTCGAAGTGCTGATCGAGGACTTTGGGTATGATCAGCTTGCCAAGCCGGTGGTCAAGCCGCTCGAAGGTATCAAAATAGCGGGTTATGTCGGATGTCAGACCAACCGCCCCTTCGGGGTCGCCGGTGAGTCGTTCGAGAATCCGAAGTATCTCGACAAGCTGACAGAGATCATGGGTGCCGAGCCGGTCGAGAAGTACGACCAGAAAGTCACCTGCTGTGGTGGGGCACTCGCGTTCAGCGAACCGGAGAAAAGCCAGGCGCAAATCAAGAAGATCATCGAATCGGCCTACGACTTCGGAGCAGAAATGATTGTGACTCCCTGCCCCGTGTGCCAGATGAACGTCGAGGTCTACCAGGATCAGATCAACAAGAAATATGGCACCAAGTTCCATATTCCGGTGACCTATTACAGCCAGCTCATGGCAGTTGCCTATGGCAGCAGCGCCAAGGAAGCGGGGCTCGACGGTAACGTCATCCGTGCGACCAGGCTTGAGGAAATTGCCGCAAAACCGGCAAAAAAGTAGCGTAGCAAGCTGCGCCTGGCGTCGTAATCCTGCGCAGCCAGCAGCGAATTGGTTCTAGGCAGGCGATCCACTTCCGTCGGCGGGTCGCTAAAGTAGCGATTTCAGGCGCCTAATCTGAATCTGGCCGTCTGCACCTGTGTCCAGATGACGCCGGCGCTGGGGCTGCGAGGCTCCACGCCGCCCCGTGCAGGGAGGTCATTACCTGGAATGGAGAGGCTGGCACCACCGTCCCGGACCTCGGTGGAGCTGTGGACGCCATTTTCACGGTGGCGACTTTCCGCCGGGCGTGCCACGCGGCATGGCCATGTCCAGGCCAAAAGGAAGATCCGGCTTCCCCACGCCCCGGGGCGGACGTCATAGACGTGTACCGCGTCTCGGTTGCCGGTCCCACCTCTCTATAAAAAATCCTTCTCACGAATTCGAGGAGCAGGAATCCCGGCGAAGGTGCGCCGGAGGGCGGTCGCTTGCGTGGGTTCTCGGCTGGCCGGTCGGGGATTTGGTCGCAAACTACCGTTTTATGGATGAACATCTTCTGTCGGTACCCGACGAAGCGCATTGCTGCCGGCGCAATGCGGTGGGTACGCAAGCCGGTTCATTCATCGCACGCGGCTGGAAATCGTTGCAACCCGCAGGATTATCGTTCCATGAAAGTAAGTACTTGCTTTCGACATGTCGCAAAGATGCGGAGCTTTTTAGCGTTGGCGTTCGCAAGGCTTAGTCGCGGATGTGGTTTGGTATTCGCTATTTTCCCAAGGACTGCCAGGTAAGGTTGACAAGAGGGCCGGTCCGGAGTAGGTCCTTTGCGTTGATTCCAGCATCCATCGTGGAACGAGGAGGGCGTCATGCGGATTGAGACCACTGACCCGATCACGGGCAATACGATCAAGGATCCGGAGGGGCATCCCTTTGTTATCGAAGGTGCCGGCGACGGGGCACTGAAGATCTATTTCGAATCGGAAGAAAGCCGGCGGGCATATCTCGATATCGAGGTCGAGCATCCGGGCGAGGATTTCAAGATAAATCTTGATAATCCCGTCGCTATGGGTGGCGACGCGCGCAAATAGCTCGCCTCTGCCGGACATGCGTCCAGCCAGATGACCCTCCCGCCTCATGGCGGGAGGGAGGGACGGTCATGACTATTGGTGTCCCTTGGCGACCACGAAAGTATAGCGTTGCGCATCCTGGCGGCTTTCGATCAGGGTATTTCCGGTTTGATTGGCCCATGCCTGCACATCTTTGATTGCGCCCGGATCGGTGGCGATCAATTCGATGCGATCACCGGTTTTCACGGAGCCGATTGCCTTCGAAAGCCGGAGTATCGGGAGCGGACAATTCAAACCGCTACAGTCAAGACTCGTAGTGTTCATGGCTTTTCTCCTTGCTGACTGTGTTGACGTTATGGAAGGCGAGTGATGCCGCCTTCACCTGGTTTCGCCGCCCACCGCGTGCCGATGGCGGTCGAGCAGCACCTGGTCCTTGATGTACGCATGACGATGCACCATCTGCCGGTGATCAGAAGGCTGCGCCAAATCCATTCGGCGCAGCTGCCGAATATTCCGGTGGAGTACTCGCAGATAGGCGGCATCGCCGGTCTGCAGCCTGGCCGTTGTCCGCTGCTGGCGTGCAGTGATCGAAGCTGAATCGGCCAGCCAGAACATGCCGAACGGAAGCCGGTCTTGGGCTTGCCTCTCGCCAGTCCGCCTTGTCTGCTCTGGACTCAATTCCGCTCTCCTCCGGATGCAGCGATACCGCGTAGAAAAGTTGCAACATGCACGGCTGCGGCAGTGCGAGGTGAGTCTAGGCGGTAGCGCTGGTCGCGCGCGACCGTACGCATCACGCTCAGGCCCAGAAGTCCGGAAAAAAAATCGCGCGCATAGACTCCGGCGTCCCCTGGCTTGAATTTGCCCGAGCGCTGTCCTTCGGCGACCTCATAGGCGACGTAATCGATGATGCGCTGGAAATGTTCCTCGATCAGGCCCGCGGCGCCGTCGTCCTGCTCCAATGCCGCGTAGAGAATCAGACGCAGCCATGCCGGTTCGGTGTCCGTCTGTTCCAGCAACCAGGCCGAAAGACGCTGCAGAACGTCCTCAACATCGTATTCCGGTGTGTAGTACAGAAGCTGCTCGACTTCAGTGAAGTGTCTGCGTGCACACAGTTCGTCGAGAATTGCATCGTATAGGTCTCGCTTCGTGGGGAAATGTTGAAATACCAGGGCATCGCTCGTTCCTACGCGCTCGGCGATGTCCTTGACGCGTGTTGCGCGAAAGCCCTGTTGCGCGAAAAGCTCGATTGCCTTGTGCACAATCAGACTGCGACGCTCGACTGCGGAAAGTTTTTGACGCCTATGCTTAGTCATAACTAACTTTGTAACCACTAAGTAACTATTTGTCAAGGCCCGAGGGCGATGTCAAAGTGAACAGCGTCCCGATGAGCCAGGAAGTAGTCGGTTTTTCAACAGGATGGCTTTCTTCAGTATTTCCAGCCGACGCAATTACCCATATCTTCCCGTCATCGGGGGCCAAAGCCTATTCACGGCAATGGGATACGACGTGCAACGGGGCAGACTGATTCTTGGCAACGGGCGAAGCCTCCATGCAGCATGCCAGCGCCCATTTGAGGCAGGGGCGTACCGGCTTCTTCAGAAAGGCTGGCGGAACCTCCTGGCTGACTCTGATCACCCGGCAAGGCCCGCTCAGCGAGTCCTGCCGGGTTCCCCGGGCGACTTTCACCGCACCGAGACTAAAAAATCGCACAATCCGGGATCAGTGCCTCGACAGGGCGGTAGTGTGCCTCGGTGCGCACAGGCGTCCTTTCCGGTAGCCCACGCTTCCGGCAGGCGTGGGCCGGAAGCAGAGGCTGCCCCGCAGGCCAGTCTGTGGCATACTATGAAACAAGTGGAACGTACTTTGTAGCGTCAAAGTCAGTAGTCCATGGTCCAGGCGGCCTATGCAAAAAGACCCAGCGATACCGCAATTTGATCTCCCTAGACTCCGGATTGCCTGTCGGGAATGCACGCTCTTCCAGTTGTGTCTGCCTGTTGGTGTATCGGAAGCGGACCTCGATCTTCTCGAAAATATCATCAAGCGCCGCCGCCCGGTGCAACGCGGCGAATACCTTTTTCAGATGGGCGAACCGTTCGAATCCATCTTTGCAGTGCGGTCCGGTTCCGTAAAGACCTACACGTTAACCGAAGACGGACGCGAACAGGTCACGGGCTTCCATTTGCCGGGAGAACTGGTCGGGCTCGACGCGATTGGTGGCGGCCGACATGCCTGTACCGCTAAGGCACTGGAAACGACAAGTGTGTGCGAGCTTCCTTACAATCAACTTGAAGAACTGTGGTCGCGGATTCCAAGCCTGCCGCGCCAGCTAGTGCGTATCATGAGCAAAGAGGTTCTGCACGATCAGACCCTCATGACGCTGCTCGGCAAGAAATCCGCCGAAGAGCGCCTGGCCTCCTACCTGCTGAGTCTGTCAACCCGGCTGGGCCAGCGGGGATTTTCCTCGCACGAGTTCAATCTGAGCATGTCTCGGAACGATATCGGTAACTATCTGGGGCTGGCGGTGGAAACGGTGAGCCGCGTGTTCACACGCTTCCAGGACGAGAAGGTCCTCACCGTGCAGCGCCGGAACGTGCGGATCCACGACCTGACGGCGCTGAGACGCATCTCCAGCTACTCGAATATTCCGCGCGCCTGTCCGTCTGCGAACTGACCAGACTGCTTCTGCGGGCCGGGTACCCGGGCTTCGTGGGGCGGCAAAGGGTTTTCTGTATACTCTGCAGCCCGACTACCGGCAGCCGTATCAGGTACTTGAGCAACGCGCCAGTCGCCCCGTGAGTTCAGTCCAGGCCGGCCCGGCAGTACAGGCCTGCGGTCGGGCTGGGGCCGACGCCCCCCTCGGCGTGACCGCGCGCGTAGACCGGACCGCTACTTTCCGTGGGAATCCGGTGGCAATCCGGTTTCTGTCTCCCGGTGCCTTTCCAGCCGCTGTTGTTCAGAGAGCATGCGCCGGCGCTCGGCGCGTTTTTCCAGAGCATCTGGCCTGACGGGAATCGTGTTCTCCCCGAACAGTGCCTGCTTCAGAAAGCGGAATCCGAACTTCATCAGTTCGACTTCGTCGGCCATCAGGGCATCCATCAGGTTCTGGCTAACGTCGTAGACCGTTCCGAAGCTCGGGCTGTTGAGGAACTCGCGAAAACTGTCGAGATCGTAGCTGCACATGAAAAACAGCTGGAAGCTGCGGTCGGAGGGCTTCCCGATCGTTGGTCCGCAGGAACGCTTTTTGAGGATGATCTGCCGCCAGTCACGGTTCATCTCATCGTACATATCGACGCCCTGCTCAGTGCGATAGGTCCGTATGGTCTGTTGCCTGGGTTCGAGGTGTCCCAGGCAATGATCCTCTCTGACGACAAAGTAATGATCCTCATCGTTCGGAGAGTCCTTGGCACGCATAGACATCATGCCCAGAGCGTAATAGCGACAGGCGGTCGGACGGTCTCCGTAGACACTGCAACCTTCGTCGGTAACGAACTGGCATGCCGTAGTTTCATCGCGGGTTTTGAGTTTCAATCCAGGCATCCCGTGGCCGTCCATTTCAAACGGAACGGTGTATTGATGGAGAAACTCGAATGATTTGAGACCCAGATGATTCTTCAGGCGCAGCACATCGTAGGGGGTAAGCGTGATGTCGATGCTCTGGCAGCACTTGTTGAAACAGGCGATGCCCTTGTGGCAGCTGAATTCGAACGTGTCGTCGAGTTCGAGCCTGACCGGGGTTACAGGGCTTTTGGGCAGAAGTTCGGAAAAATCGAATTTGTCTTGCATGACGAAACCTCAGTTGGGGCTCATTGGCCTGCGAACGGCTTGACTTCACACGCCGGTGGGCATGGCGCGCCCGGGGATGGAAAGGCAAAACGTCCAGCTTGACTCAGGGAAAAAAAGGGTCCGGGCATCGCTGCCCGGACCCCCTTGTGCTGCTTTGACTACCCGAAGTCTCAGTGACCAGCGGTAGGCTTCGATACGAGATCCACGTGCGGCTTCTTAAAGACCGTCCACTTCTTGGTCTTCCTGTCGTAGGTGGAGTTCACGAAGCACTTCCAGTTCTTCTCATCGATGAAGTTGTAGTCCATGCGATAGTAGAACCCCGGATAGCGCGACTCCTCGCGGAACTGGATATGCTTCATGTGCGCTTCGGCGGTAAGAACACGGTGGTAGTTCTCCCATGCACGCAGCAGCTCATGCAAGTCCTTGGCGCGCATCTTGAGAGCATCTTCCTTCAGCATCTCAAGCTTGTCCTCGCACACGCTGAGCATCTTGGCGTTGGTCTGGTACCAGGTCGCCACACCGGCGCAATACTCGTCCATGATCTTCTGCAGACGGAACTGCAGCATCTTAGGCGTGATGTAATGCGGGTTGATGTCGATAGCGGTAGTGTAGTCCTTGTGCTGGAGGAAGGTGCGTACCGGGCGGTAGATGTCTTCTACAAGTTCATTGACCGGGGTATCGAGCTCCGGCTTCCAGCTCTTGTTGTCGAGCGCGAACTTGATCATGCCCTTGGCCGCGATACGACCCTCCGCGTGCGAGCCGGAGGAGAACTTGTGACCGGAGGCGCCTACGCCGTCGCCAGCGGTGAACAGGCCCTTGACGGTCGTCATGGAGCGGTAGCCCCAGCTCCACTCCTTCGGTGCTCCCAGGTCTTCCGGTCCGGAAACCCAGATTCCACAGCATCCGGAGTGGGATCCCAGTAGGTACGGTTCGGTAGGCATGAGCTCCGAGGGCTTTTTCTCGGGTTCGATGTTTTCGCCCGCCCATACGCCAGCCTGGCCGATGCACATGTCGAGGAAATCTTCCCAGGCTTCGGCCTCGAGATGCTTGATCTCCTTCGGAGTCATGGTCTCGGCGAGCTTGGCAAGTGCGGTCGGGGTATCCATGTAAATCGGACCGCGACCTTCCTTCATCTCGTGCATCATCAGGTGGTTGCGCAGGCAGGATGCCGGCACTGCGGCCAATCCGTAGGGCGGATACTGCTTGAGCATCTCCTTGTTCTTGTCCATGTAGACTTCGCCGAAGGCGTTGACGGCCTTGGCTTTGAACAGCAGGAACCAGGCGCCCACCGGACCGTAGCCGTCCTTGAAACGGGCGGGTACGAAGCGATTTTCCATCATGGTAAGTTCCGCACCGGCTTCGGCGGCCATTGCATAGGTCGAGCCGGCGTTCCACACCGGGTACCAGGCGCGGCCCGTGCCTTCGCCCACGGAGCGCGGACGGAAGATGTTCACGGCGCCACCGGCGGCAAGCAGGCAGGCCTTGAACTTGTACACATACACCTTATGCTCGCGTACGGAGAATCCCACGGCTCCGGAGACGCGCTTTGGATCGTTCTTGTCGTTGACAAGCTTGACGATGAAAACACGTTCCTGGATGTTGTCCATCCCCAGGGCCTTCTTCGCGGCCTCGGCGACGATCACCTTATAGGACTCGCCATTGATCATGATCTGCCACTTGCCGGAGCGCACGGGCTTGCCACCGTCCTTGAGCGACTTGCCTTCGTCGCCGGGCTGTTTCCAGATCGGCAGGCCCCATTCCTCGAACAGGTGCACGGAGTCGTCGACATGGCGACCCACGTCGTACGCCAGATCGTCACGGGTGATGCCCATGAGGTCGTTGGCGACCATGCGTGCATAGTCGGCCGGGTCCTGGCCGCCCATGTAGGTATTGATCGCCGACAGACCCTGAGCCACTGCGCCGGAACGGTCCATGGCGGCCTTGTCGACCAGCTTGACCTTGAGGCCAGTGCCTTCAACCCAGCGCATCATTTCAAAGGCGCAGCCGCACGCGGCCATGCCGCCGCCGATAATGAGGATATCAACTTCTTCCTCGACTACCTGCGGATTTCCAAAAGTTGCTTCTGTAGCCATATTTCCACCTTCCAATTTTTTCGTGTCCCGGCAGGGACAACTACGGTCCCTCTCGGCCGGTCACGGGTTGAAAAACATTACTTCGCGAGCAGCAGCTGGCTGCGGTCACACTTGTACGGAGCCCCTTCGGTGAACAGGACAGGACTGCCGACATCCTTGATTTCCGGCTTGGGCTTGTTCGCGTACGGGTTGATCGAACCCTCGGCAGTGGTGCGGATCGGGAACTTGAAACGCTTCATGTTGCCGTTGCGGAATTTGATCGTCCACATGATCGAATCCGTGCCGCGCAAAGGCTGCACCGAACCGCCAAGCGGGACGACGTCGGCATAATGACGTGCCTCGATGGCGTTCTGCGGGCAGATCTTGACGCAGGAATAGCATTCCCAGCACTGCTCCGGCTCCTGGTTGAAAGCCTTCATGGCATGGCCGGTCATGGAACCGTCCTTGTCCAGCAGCATCAGGTCATGCGGGCAGATGTACATGCAAGCGGTCTTGTCCTGACCCTTGCAGCCATCACACTTGTCGGTACGTACGAATGTTGGCATGGTTACTCTCCATCTTAGGTTGAACTTAAAAAGTACTGACCTGTATCTTTTTCGGGTTCGCGCCTCACGGGCAGCCCGCCTTCCAGACTGGCAGGGTCCGGGCTACTTCGCCGAATGGCCGCTCAGTTTCACTTCTACGCGTTCGTGATCCTGGAGGCCTGCGTAGTATTTGCGCAGGATTTCCAGCACTTCGGGACGGCTGAACTCGGCCGGAACGGCCGCGCCTTCCGAAAGTGCCTTGCGCAGCTTGGTACCGGACAGCAGCAGGCGGTCACCAGCTTCGTGCGGGCAGGTGCGGGCGCTTGCCATGCCGCCGCACTTGAAGCACCAGAAGGTCCAGTCGATCTTCAGGGGTTTGGTCTGCAGCGCGTCCTTCGGGATCTCATCGAAGATCTTATGGGCGTCGAATGGCCCGTAGTAATCGCCAACGCCGGCGTGGTCGCGGCCGACTATCAGATGCGAGCAGCCGTAGTTCTGCCGGAACAGCGCATGCAGCAGCGCCTCACGCGGGCCGGCATAACGCATGTCGAGCGGATAGCCGGACTGCACCACCGTGTTTTTGACGAAGTACTTGTCAATCAGCGTGGAAATGGCGTCGGAACGGACTTCCGCCGGGATGTCGCCGGGCTTGAGCTTGCCCAGCAGAGAATGGATCAGCACGCCGTCCAGGGTTTCCACGGCGATCTTGGCAAGGTATTCGTGGGAGCGGTGCATGGGGTTGCGTGTCTGGAACGCCGCAACGGTCGACCAGCCTTTTTCCTCAAACAGCTTGCGGGTCTGGGCGGGGGTCATGTAGTTGGAGTATTTCTTGGGGAACTCGCCCTCGGAAAGGACCTTGACCGGTCCTGCCAGGTTTACCTCGCCCTGCTCCATGACCATCTTGACGCCAGGGTGTTCTAGATCGGTAGTCTTGTACACCATCATGCATTCATGGGCTTTGTCGATGGTGTATTTTTCTGCGACCCGCATTGTGGCCATCGTTTCGCCCGTTTCCTTGTCGACGAGGGCGATTTCCGAGCCGGTCTTGATGCTGTCAGCCGTTACCTTGTCCGTAGACAGGGTAATCGGTATCGGCCAGAACAGGCCGTTGGCCATCTTCATGCCGTCGCAGACGCCTTCCCAGTCGGCGCGGGTCATGAATCCATCGAGAGGAGTGAAGCCGCCGATGCCCATCATGATCAGGTCGCCGCTTTCGCGGGAGGAAATCTTCACTTTCGGCAAAGATTTCGCGTGCTCCAGTCCGGCCTTGAGTGCGGCACCCTCAAGCAGCAGGGGCTTGAGGGCATCGCTGCCGTGCGGTTTTACAAGTTTTGCCATCTATTTATTTCCTCGTTACGACGCCAGTTACACGGATGAACTCACCGCCGTCCCCGAAAACAGGGACAAATGCCCTCTGCCGGGATCTAACCGCACCCTGGCACAGAACCGAGACCGGAGGCGAAATAACAGGCGACTTTAAAGCCTTAGGGGGTGCAAAACTAATTAGTATTACTGCGGTCGTCCATAAGACTCATTTATTTATAGCCAGTATAAACTTAAGGCGACTTTTTTCTGCCGGGCACTCAGGTCGCCTGACCTCCAAGGCAAGGTCGGAACGTGGAGCAGTTTAGCGCACATTGCGCCCGTCTATACACACACAAAAAAAGTAATAATTATGGGTCGGCACAGAACGTTACATGCTGAGGCGCCCAGCGCGGTGGCTGTCGCGATGATCCCTAAGGGCGGGGGACGGGGTGGCGCCCAAAATCGATCGTTCGGGGCCGGCCGAAAGGCCAACCTTGAGCAAGAAATTCGCTGACAGACCGTTCATGCACGAAGAGATCTCTTCTGCCAGAACGGCTCTGCAAGGTAGCGAAGGCGCGTGAATTCCCGGTATTGGCAAGGAAGTCCTTCGCCAACAGCCGGTGTCTGATCTGCACGAAGTCAGCAGCGCCTGAGGGCCGCGATCCTGCAGTGACTGCAGGCAGGAAGATCTGGCCCCCAGGTTTGACGGAGTACCGAAGATCGAATTGGCCACACAGCCTGTGCCGGGCGGCAAGTTTGGACGAACCCAACAGGCCCCTGCCCCGGACCGGGGCAGGGGGTAAACGTTACATCGACGCGCTTATGGTGTCTCGGAGTTGGGATTGAAGATGGGCATATATCCTTCCCGCTCGTACTGCACGACAGACAGGATTCCGGCGGGGATCGGCTTCATGAACGGATAGAGATCAGCGATCTTCACATGAAACAGTTCCATGGCGTTATGGCAAACAGTGAAGGTCTCGCCTTGCTTGTGCAGTGCCTTCAAGAGCGGGGCCCACGAGCTGTATTTCACGTTGAATTGATCGGCGACCTCGACAGCCTTGGAATAAAGCACGACGTGGATCTTGTAACGGTACCCTTTGGACTTCAGGTACCGGATCACCAAGGCGCTGTTGATAAGCGATTCCTTCAGCTGCGGCCCGGGCTGGCCGACAACAAACACGATCTTAACCGGCTGGTGATGCTTGAAAAAACCGCCGTAAGAAAGTTTCGGGTTCTGCGGAATGTTGGGCACTCCCGGAAACGGGATCACCCCACCCGCGTAGGCTGCAGACCCGCAGGCCGCCGCCAGCATCACGCCACAAAGTACGCCTTTAACCAACTTGCCGATATTGTGCATAGATTTTTCCTTGTAATATTGTATGGAACGACCACCATCCTGCCGTGAACTCACGCGCAAGGTCTCGTGCCAGCAGACAGCTGCCGGCGGTAGAGGGACTGGGTTTGGATACCGGTGTCTTCACCCAGAACCCGAAAAACAGCACATCCGCTTGAACAGTGCATCTTTAATACTTCCAAACCATCGGTTCAACGACCGATATCGGCGTCGAACCGAAATCTGCCACCACGCTGCCCCGGGAGCAGATCACCCATCGCCGGAATTTCCTGGGGCTTCCGGCCGCCGTTTCCCGGCAGTCGCAGGCAGATGCTCCACGGCTGATTCTTGCCGCAGGCGTGCCGGTCCTTATCGTGCGCGCGCAACGCCTAAGAGCTGCCTCAGACCGGAGGCGGGCGCACCTTCCAGTAGTTCCGCCCTGCCTGCTTTGTTCCGGAATAACAGGGTGGGGACCATCATCATTTTGCTGCGCGCAAGCACGTCAGCGTTCGCCTTCAGATGCGCGATGGTAGCTGGCTCCGGATCAACGAGCGGACCTAAACCGCCATGCTTGCGGGTTCGATGGTATTGGGCTTCATTCGTGTAGAACGCTGTCCGCGGATTTGCTGCCTGCAGCATGGCCGCCGCCTTGCCCATGCTGGTCCGAGTCAGGATACCAACCGGGATCCAGCGCAGCTGCAACTGCCCCTGCTTGACCATGAGCCGGGTCGCCAGGAACAGCCTGTGGCAGTAAGGGCAGTTAGGATCGAAAAACACATAGACGATATTGTTCCCTCGGCCCTCGCCGATCCAGGTGGTATGGCTGGCGGCGGCGAGCATGCCGTTGATCACCGTTTGGTCGGGACCCTCATTCAGCGGCAGCGAAAAGCTCGGGTTGCTCGCCAGCGCCTGTCCGATGCCAGCGATGCTGGCGAGAAGTATCAGGCCGGCAAACAGAAAGGCGCTGCCAGAAAAATTGCGCGTGAATTGAGGTCTCATGACGTAAGCGAGCTATCCCGTTCGTGCTTGGTCGTGGCTGGGTCTCGGACTTGTAAGTGAGACGCCGACAGTGTTCGATTTAATCCATGGCAAGAAAGCGGCAGCGGTCTGCCGCGATGTGTCGATCGGAGCGCGGCGGTCTCGGCGGGGTTGTCCGGCAAGTACGGCTGTCTACGAGATATTGCGGGCGTTGCCGCCCCGCGGGCTATTGATCAAGGTCACAGGCAGGCTGCCTGTGCTGATTGGCTGGGTATGCCCGTCAGGGTCGGTCGGAATTACGATGATCGCGCAGTTTCTGTCGGCATTCCCGCAGCGGATTAATGGCGATGCGGTCGGTCCGTGACTTTGCACGACTGCCATGTTGGCTGGTGTAATAGGTGGTATTTTGCATAAATAGCCAGAATGCGGGAGGATGGAAGCTCCCGGAACAGGGAAGTCTGAAAGAGAATCCCTGTCCAATGTGTAATCGGTCAATTTTCTTTCCGGCGGGTGGCTGTATGCAGATCAGGACGCAGAAAATGGGTGAGCGAATCGGTGACTGTTCGGGCACGTTCCGTCCATACTCCTTATTTTCCGGGGGCATCGGAGTGCAGCGAATCAGTCCTGCCGGCCAGGACAGACCTGCCGACTGGTGTTGACTTATGGGCACCATCCGCGTTCGTTATTTTGCAAGGATCCGCGAACAGCTCGGGAAAGGCCAGGAACTGATCGACTCAGAGGGGATCCGGTGTGCTGCCGATGTCTGGCGCCGTGTATCGGGTACTGCGACTTCGACCAAAATCTTGGTCGCGGTCAACCAGGAATATGCAGCGATGGATCACCCGGTGGTTACCGGCGATGAGGTGGCCTTCTTTCCTCCGGTGACGGGAGGCTGAGGATGGTTCGGGTCCAACCGCACCCCTTTGATCCATGGGTGGAAATTTCCGTCCATGAACGTCACCATCCGGAATGGTCCGGAAAATTCGGTGCGACCGCAGTTTTTGTTGGAAGTCTGAGGGACTTCAATCAGGGGCACCAGGTCGCCGAGATGACGCTCGAGCACTATGCCGGCATGACCGAACGGCACCTTGAGAAGGTGCGCTGCGAAGCAATGAGCCGGTGGACTATCCTGGACCCTCTAATAATCCACCGATACGGGCGACTTACGCCCACTGAACCTATTGTGCTGGTGGCGGTATGGTCCGCCCATCGCGATGCGGCGTTCCTGGCCTGCCGCTATATCATCGATGAACTCAAGACCCGTGCTCCTTTCTGGAAGCGTGAAGAAACAGACGCCGGGCGACGTTGGGTGGCCCCGGAATAGCACTGGGCGAATCTGCGTTTGCCTCAGGGTGCCGCCACGGCCGTGGCGGACGTCAGGCTCGGAGCTGCCTTGAGCTTGCGGTAACGCACCAGATCGGCGGCAGCCTGCTGGCGGACCGACACAATTTCCTGCTGTTCTTTCTTGATGTTTTCGTTGTGCGTGGCGATCTGTGCCTCGGTGTTGGCGATAACCCGGGCTGTGTCAGCGGCCTCAGGCTTGTTGGTCGATTTCTCCGCGGTTTCCTGCGCCCGCAGCCGCGGAAGGGTCGCCTGCAGCGACTTGAGGGTGTCCTTTTCGCCTTCGATCAGACTCTTGATGTCAGCGATCTTGCGGTTACGCACGTAGGTGATGTCGCTCGCGCTGGCATACATCGACAGCAGAATGCGATCCCTTCGCGCCCGGGACCTGGCCTGCTGCTGCGCTTTCGCGGACTTTGCGAGCGCGGCGGTGCGTTCCTTGAGTTGCGCTGCCGTCAGTGGTGCCGCCAGCTCCTTGGTTCTCACCCCGGAGTCGGTGATCTCGATCACCTTGGAGTTCGCACACGCTCGACCGGCGTTGTCGCCGTAATGCCACTCACCATTGGCATCACGGCATTTTTTGATGACGAAGGTGGGGCCGGCGAAACCGGGTTTCAGCCCCATTGCTATCGACAGGAAACAAACCGCAGCTATGGTATGTTTGAATCTCATGAACAGGATCACTCGCTCGGTAGCCCGCTACTCAAGACTAGGGCCGCTGCCCGAAAAGTCAACCGCTGCAGCCTTCCATCTGTCGGCCGCGTCGTGGCAGCCGCCGTCCGGGGGTGCCGGCAGACCGGCAGTCAGCTGAATGGGCGCATGGCCCCAGCAGGTACTGCTGTTCCTTGTAGCGCTGGCCGCGAACAGTTTTGCCGCGTTTGCCGGAGGCGGCGCTGGCCTACTGCAGTTTCCGGCGCTGATATTCCTGGGACTGCCGTTTGCCGTCGCGCTCGCTACCCACAAAGTAGCGACCGTGGCGCTGGGCATCGGCGCGACACTGCGCCACCTGCGCGAGCGTTCCCTCGAACGACGCTTCTCGCTGTTTATTCTGGCTTGCGGCATGCCCGGGGTCGCATTGGGTGCCATTGCGATCCTGAACGTTCCGGCGGGTGCCGCCGAAACGCTGCTGGGTGTGTTGACCATTGGCCTGGGAGCCTATTCGCTGTTCAATCGGCGCCTCGGACAGGCATATGCCCCGCGTAATCGCCACATTCGCGGCTATGTTGCCGGTGGTGTCGGTTTGTTCGTAATCGGACTTTTGAACGGTTCACTCACATCCGGCACGGGACTTTTCTGCACGTTGTGGCTGATCCGATGGTTCGGGCTGGACTACCGAAGGGCCGTTGCCTACACGCTGGTTCTGGTCGGCGTATTCTGGAATGGAACCGGTGCCTTTACCCTGGGTGTGCTCGGGCAGGTGCGCTGGTCCTGGGTGCCGGCGTTGCTCGCCGGGTCGCTGCTGGGTGGCTATCTTGGTGCGCATTGGTCGATCGTCAGGGGCAACCGCTGGATCAAGCATGCCTTTGAAGCGATCACGATTGTGGTCGGCATCAAGCTGTTGACGTAAACCTGCGGGGCAGGTGCGGCATGCGTTGCGTTCATGGCGCTTTCCTCTTACTCTTTGCCTCTTTGCGCGGTTCCCGCTGCGCCCGGTCAGAGTGAGGGACTTCAATGCTTGGTTGGCTATTTCGCTGGCGACGGCGTAGACGCACGCTTGATCGTGCCGGAGCGTTCCACAATGTTCTGGGCGTCGGCGCGGTATTCCGTGGCGGCCTGACGGGTTCTGAAAACAGCATCGTCTACGGTACCGTGGAGGGAGACGGCGAGATCCAGGGCAGCCTGGTGCTGGCGCCAGGGTCGCGCTGGAAGGGCGTGGTCACGGCGACGCATGTGCTCGTTGCCGGACGCGTTGACGGAGACGTGGTCGCGCACGAAAAGCTGGAGCTTACGCCCAGCGCGCATGTTGTCGGCAATCTGACGAGTCGCAGGATTGCCATCGCCGAGGGCGCTGTCTGTGAAGGCATGGTTCATGCGTTGCAGGATGCTGCGACCACACATTTCAGTGAGCGCCGCAATGCGACCGGATGATGTGTCGGTGAAAGGAGGTGCTGCCCGCGAGGTTTTGTCGCACGTGTCCGGACGGACAGTGTGGCGGGCTCGCGTCAGCCGGGTTCACGCCCCGTAGCGTGCGCGGTAGGCGCGGATTGCCTCCAAGTGCTGGCGCTGCTCCGGGTGCGAGGCGAGATAGTGCACCAGCGTATCGAGTGTGACGATGCTTGCGATCCGTAGACCGTAACGGGTCTCCGCTTCCGCCACGGCCGAGGCGGTTCCGGACCCGCGTTCCTGCCGGTCGAGCGCTATGACCGCTCCGGCAGCGGAAGCGCCGGCACCCCGGATGATTTCCACCGACTCCCCGATGGAAAGGCCGGCAGAAATGACGTCATCGATGATTAACACCCGCCCCTGCAACGGCGACCCCACGATCATCCCGCCTTCGGCGTGGTCTTTCGCCTCCTTGCGGTTGAAGGAGTAAGGAACGTCGCGCCCATGGTGATCGGCGAGTGCGATAGTGACCGAGGCTGCCAGCGGAATGCCTTTGTAGGCAGGTCCGTAGACCATGTCGAATTGCAATCCTGAATCCAGGATTGCCTGTGCATAGAAGCGGCCGAGCTGCGCAAGCCGGCCACCTGTATTGAACAGGCCGGTATTGAAAAAATAGGGGCTGGAGCGTCCGGATTTGAGCTTGAACTCGCCGAAGCGAAGGGCGCCCGCGCTGACGGCAAAGTCGAGGAATTCATTCTGGTAGCTGCGCATCATTGTGAGCCCCAACGCCGCCGGTATCTTGGCGTACGATTATAGCGGCATGCCGGGCTGATGCGTAAGCGCCGGTGGTATGCCCCACCGGGCAGTGTGGCCACCCTGCTGTATGGGTGGCCGCCGCGGTGCCCAGCGGGTGTTACCGTACAACGAGGCAGGAGACGCTCCGGATTCGACTGGAATGCGCGCTGCCTCTAGACTGCCGCAGGACGTTCAGGCATGACGGTAGCACCGCACGACTGGATGCTGCATCTTGGCATCTTTTAATATCGCCCCGGGCAGTGCCGACCGCAGGATGCCGGGCGTTGTGCGTAATGGCCCGCCAGATGGGCCGGGCATCGGCCGATGCCACCCAAAGGTACATACGGCGTAGACTACGGGCGCCAGAAATTTTTGTATCCCGTTCCGGACAATGAGTTGCGGCAGATAGCGATGAGAATCGTCACTCTCAATGTAAACGGCATCCGTTCTGCAGCGTCCAAAGGATTTTTTGCTTGGCTCGCGCGTCAGAAGGCGGACGCTGTTTGCATTCAGGAAATCAAGATCCAGGAGGAACAGCTCACGCCCCAGATGCGCTCGCCCGGCAACTACCGCGGTTTCTTCAGTTTTGCTCAGACGAAAGGCTACTCCGGGGTGGGACTTTACAGCAAGAAGCCGCCGGACTGTGTCCACTACGGGTTCGGTTCCGGCGAGCACGACGGAGAAGGACGCTATCTGCAGGCGGATTTTGGTCCGCTCAGTATCGTTTCGCTGTACCTGCCATCGGGCTCCGCTGGCCCTCATAGGCAGGAATCCAAGTACCGATTCATGGAGCGGTTCCTGCCGCATCTGAAAAAATTGCGGGCTGACGGTCGCGAGTACATTCTGTGCGGGGACTGGAACATCGCGCACAAGGAAATAGACCTGAAGAACTGGCGCAGCAACCGGAAGAACTCCGGGTTCCTGCCTGATGAACGGGCCTGGCTTTCAACGGTGTTCGACGAGCTTGCGTGGGTGGACGTCTTCCGCACGCTCAATCCTAAGCCGGACCAGTATACCTGGTGGTCCAACCGTGGCCAGGCGTGGGCCAAAAACGTCGGTTGGCGCATCGACTACCAGATTGCTACGCCGGGAATTTCGGCAAAGGCGACGAAGGAGCGCATATACAAGGAAAAGCGCTTTTCCGATCACGCTCCGTTGATCATCGACTATGACCAGAAGCTGTGACAAGCTTTAGGCGTTGGCCCCTGCATGCGTGCGCGATTTCCGGAAAGACGGGTTTTGGCGCGCGTTGCAAGAACCTGAAGGTATCCCGATGACCCGCGTGAAAATATACAGTACCGGTATTTGCCCCTTCTGCCAGAAAGCCAAGGGACTGCTCGAAAAATGGAGTATCCCCTTCACTGAGGTGCGTATCGATCTCGACCGGGCAGCCATGCGGGAATATTCCCAAGTTACCAATGGCGCACGCACCGTTCCGCAGATCGTAATTGATGGCCGTTGTATTGGCGGTTTCACGGAATTGACGGAACTGCATATGGAGGGCGCGCTCGATGCGCTCATGGAGCAGGCGCGGGACGGTGCTTCGCGCTGACGCCGAGGGCGTCAGCCTCCCGGGTGCGATGCATGGCTCGCGGGGTGATCAGTTCGGAGTTCCACGGGATGCGGCTCCTTGCTTTTTCCCGGCATGTGCACGTGCCACCGAGATAGCTGCCACGACGAGCCCGGAAAGGACCGAGAAGATCGTTACCGCGAAAAGCCCGATCCAGCTTCCGACGCTCCGGGGGCGGAACAGGGCGGCCAACGGAGCGGCGAGGTTGAATCCGCCGGCCGGAGTTCGGTGCATCGCCCCCAGGGCCTGGATCGTCGCAAACGAAAGCGCTGCCAGAACGAAGGCTGCCAGACCGCTACCGAGGCCGCGTGCTACGAGTTCCCTGGAGCCCAGGGCGCGCGCCCGCGCGGTTGCCAGCAAGTCGATGTGCGGTTCGCGTGCGCCCAGAGGCGAAAAGCGCTGCAGCATGACCAGCCCCGGTATTCCGACTGCCATCGTGAACAGGAAGAAATCCCGCCACCCGATCGCTGCTACCATTACCCCGGTCACGGGCCCGGCAAAAATGCGCGGCAGCGCGAAGATGCTTGAGAACAGCGCATACTGCGTTGCTGAAAATTCCTTTTGCGTCATGCGCAGCAACAGCACGCTGAATGCACCTGTACCCATGCCGGTGGCGAGGCTTTCGAAACCTATCGAACCGTACATGACCCAGCGGTTGATGCCGATTATGGCGATTAGCACATAGCCGAAATTCGACAGCAGCTGTAGTACGCCGAACGTCCACAATGCATTGCCAAGACCCATCGCTGTGGTCAGGGCTCCTCCCAGGAAGGTTCCTGCCAGGGTCGCGGCCAAGCCGATCGTGGCAGTTGCCACGCCGACGTCGAGATCATTGAACCCCACATGCACCAGGAACGGCCGCACCAGTGCGCCGGCGAGATTGTCGGCCAGCTTGTAGAGGATCAGGAAGGCCAGCAGTTCCAGCGCCTGCTGCTTTGCCAGAAACCCGACCAGTGGCTCCCACACCGCGGCCCGCAGCGACTGCGGTGCGTGGATTCTGTCGGTACCGTTACTTGGTGAAAACCACGTTACGACCATCATCGGCAAATAAAGTGCCGCGATGACCCAGAACATGACCGGCCAGGACCAAAGTCCAGCCAGGGTAATGGTAAGTCCGCCGGCGACGAACATGGCCGCACGATAGATTGCGATGCGCGCACCTACTGCAATCCCCTGCTCTTCGGGGCGCAGGATCTCGACCGCATAGGCGTCGATCGCAATATCCTGGCTAGCCGACGCGAAGGCGATGGCAAGCGTCAGGACGCCCGTGATCCAGATTGCGTCGGGGCGCGCAGCGACGCCGCCGAGCAGCAGGGTGGTGAGCAGCAGCAAGACCTGCCACAGAAGGGTCCAGCCTAGTTTGCGACTGAGTCTGGGGATGGGCAGTGTGTAGCGGTCGATCAGGGGCGACCACAGGAACTTGAAGCTCCACGGTGCCTGGGCGAGGGTGAAGAGCCCGATGACCCTGATGTCCACGCCTTCGCGGGCAAGCCAGGTGGGAATGGCGATCCAGACCAGACCGAGCGGCAGACCCGAGGCGAAAGACAGCAGGCTCACCGCGACCGTGCGTCGGCTGCGTGTCGCCAGCCACAGTGCTTGCCAGGTACGAGGCCGGTCAGACATGGCCGTTGCTGGGTTCCGGCCAGTCATCAGCGGCGCGACTGCCGGCGGCTCCGCACCGTGGATCCTCGTGCGTCATATGTATCAGCAGGATGGGCAGGACGTCTTGTACCATTCGAATCCGGTCAAGTAAATGCGGCCAGGGTGGACCCGTTACGCTAGCGACGGAGTTCGACCGGCATGCCATGAAGCACGATGGTGCGGATCACTGAGCTTTTGAATTGGATCGGTGCCGTCCCCCACGCGATGGACGCCGGTGTTCTGTCCGCGACGTCCGCGCCAATGACCTCGGCACAGGAATGGCGCCGATTCTCTGGTCGTCCGGGGCCGGGATTTTCCGGGTGCCGGTGCTCGATACGCCGCACGTCTACCAAATTGAACCAGAATTCCTTCGTTACCATCTTGCCGCCGGGATCCCGGTCAGCGCCGGTTCCCGGGCCTGACGTGCACAAGGGAATCCGGTATCTGAATGATCGGCCTGTGGCCATTCCGGCCCAATCCAGTCCATTCCGGGTGCACCCCCCTAGCCAGTTTGCAAAATGTGCTGGCATGACCTTTGCTTATGTTCATGGGGAAGGATTGCATGAATTTGATGGCATCAAGCCAGTGGAGGTCTTCGATGAGATTTCCGCGTGTTATAAAGTATGTAGTCACTTACTATCATAAAATCGTAGCCTGGGCAAAGGCTGGCAAGATGGCACTTTGTCTTGGGTTAATTGCGCTGGCCCTCTCGGTCGCCCCTGTCTGCGCTGCCGATGCACCTCTTGGAGGCGCAACCATCCGTTTGCCGATATTCAGTCACGATTCCGGGTATGGGGAGCGTCTGTATCGGCAGGGGTTGATGCAGTTCAATCAAGGTCATCACGACCAGGCAGCGCAATTGTGGCGATTGCTGGCAGAAGATGGAAATCGTGATGCCCAGTTCGCGCTTGGCGAACTGTACGCAAGCGGCGATGTTCAGGCGGGCATAGACCGAAACCTGGCCAAGGCCGCCAAATGGTACCGGCGCGCAGCGAAACAGGGGCATGTCAGCGCACAGTATAATCTTGGGGTATTTTATGCCAGCGGCGTCGGTGTACCGCACGACTTGCGCGAAGCGGCACGCTGGTGGCGGCTTGCCGCACTTCAGGGCCATATCCAGGCGCAATTCAACCTCGGCCTGCTGTATGCCCAGGGGACGGGCGTCGAGCCGAACCCGGCTGAGGCGGTCCGGTGGTGGGGCATGGCCGCAGAACATGGTTACGCGCCCGCCCAATTCAATCTGGGGCTCATGTACATCATGGGAGAAGGCGTGAAAGAAAGCCGCAGCCAGGCACTGCGCCTCTGGCAGTTGTCTGCCAGACAGGGCTTCGGCCAGGCCATTCATGCCCTGAAAGTCCTGAAACCGCGTTGATAATGCCTTGATGAATTCTAGATACTGGCAAAAAAATCATTAAAACACAAGTCTTTACATAGTCCATTCCGGGTATCAGCCCCACCCCTCGAGACCGTTGCGCGAAGGCAGCGTTCGCTGCACCTTTTTCCATGTTGCGGTCCAGCGCAGTTCGCAGCAAAATGGATCGCGCTACACGAGGCGCAAGTTTAGGATGCCTTGCGCGAGCGCCATAAATCTTTCCACTTGGAAAACTTAAAAGAGAGGAGAAGGACATGACAATAAAATCTATCACACGAAGCGGCGTAGTGCTCGGTCTTGCACTCGCCATCATGGGGTGGTGTGCGAACGCCTTGGCGTCGCAGAAGTACGGGGTCTTTGAGCGCATCCTTGATGCCTCGGGAAGCTTTGCCCAGACCAATCAGGCGCTGGAGAAGAGTATCGCGGCATCGCACCTGGTGCTGCATGCGACGGACAACATCGCGGTACCCCACAACATCCAGCAGGCGCGGGTTTATATCCTGACCTCGCCGGCCTACGAAAACGCTGCCAAGGACATGCCACCCAATACGATTTCCGCCCAGATTTTGCGGATTGCTGTCTACACCTATGGCCCCGGCAAGAAGACCCAGATCGACATGGCCAATCCTGTTGCTTTGGCGATGGTGTATTACGCCAAGTCGAAGGAGTATCCGCAGATGATCGCGGCGGCGAAAGCGGTGTCCCAGGAGATCAAGGACGTGGTGGCCAAGGTGCCGGGAACGCCGGTTTCGGTCCAGCTCGCTCCGCGGCGTTCTGAAAGCGACCTCAACAGCTTCGACGGTGACGGCCCGGCCAAGATGATGGCCGGTTGGGACAACTGGCGCGAGAGCCAGGATACCGTCTTCAAGGCCAAACCGGAAAATTTCGCGGCTACTGTTGCCAAGGTTTCCGCCGCGTTGCGCGCCAGTTCCAAGGGTGCGGATAATGCGGATAATTCGTCCGCGTGGCACGTTGTGGCAGAGATTCCCGTTGGGCCCAACGCCGTTTGGTTCGGCATCGATAATGCCTATACCCAGAACAAGTGCATCCGGATCAACTCGCAGTTCCGCAGCCGCGGCAAAACCAAGGATGCACCCTTCCCTGGCGTAGACCATGCGCCGGCACTGCCGCTTGAGGTCTTGGTGATCAACAATGGGGACCACGTACAGGTGGCGCAGTACGGCGAGATGTGGCGCATGCAGCTGTACTTCTGGGATTCCGGATACCTGGCATTTGCAACAAACACGCTGATACCCAGCACCATCTATGGATCGATCAAGCACGCACTGACTGCGACCGTCGCGAGCAATTAACGCGAACTGATCAGGGTACGGTGATACGCGGGCCGGAGATCTGCTCCGGCCCTTTTTTTTGGCTGTCGGGCATGCTGCCTTCCATGCCGGGGATTGCCGGGTCGATCTTCCCGAGCATTGTCTGGGTTATGCACTGCTGCTTTTGCAAGGCCTCGCGTGCGGCCTCCAGCTCGGCGATTCGTTCGCCGAGATTTTCGAGATTGTCACGGATCCTGTTGAGGTTCTGAAGACGCTGTTCCATCTGCATCCTGTGTTCTCGGATGCGTGTCATCAGTGGTGTCATGATGGCCTTGCCCCAGGCTTTTGCGCCCCCGTTGCATTGCTCATAGATGCCCCGTGCACGACTGACAAGCGTGATGAAGAATTTCTTGATTACGAAGTGCTGTTCGGTCATCAGCATGGCAGGGCTGCTGCGGAACGCTTCGGCTTCGTCCTGAAGCCTTTGCAGCTCGCTGCGGTATGCCAGAAGCGAGAATCCGACTGGCTTCAGCCGTGTAATGCCCTGGTCAGCATCCAGCTTTCTGTATATTGCATCCACCAGGCCTCTGATCTGATGAACCTGCTTGTTGACCTTTTCCATCGATTCGGCAGTGCCACGAAAGAAGCCAGCCATTCCGACCTTGATGCCATGCGTTGTCCAGCTGTCTTGCATTTCGCGGCGTGTGCGGGCGATAAGCCGGTCAAAGTTCTCCATGCTGAGGTATTCCAGCAGAATACGGATCTGGTCTGACAGGACGGCACGCACCGACTGGAAGTTTTCAAATTTGCTGTCGTATGCCTCTTTCTCGGTCTTCAGGCGCGTCACCAGCAGCTGGATGACGTCGCGACTCTTTCCGCCGAGGCTCCTGAGCTCGCCTAGCTGGCTGTCGGTGTCGGCCAGGCGTGCGGCAATGAGCGCTTCGGTGTTGCGGACCATGTCGCCGATCTCGCGCGCAACCTTTTCGCGCAGGTAGGTTTCCCTGGAAGGAACGAGATCCTCGGCGAGGCTGGTCTCCAGTGCCAGCAGGCCGCTTCGCTCAACCAGGGCATGGTCGGCCTTGATCTTGGCGAGCAGGCCTTTTTGTGCTGATACCGGAAACACCCGGCTTCTGCTGATGCCCAGGGCGCGGGCGGTCTCCACCGCCTGGCGCGATATGGTGTCCGCAACCGCATCCTCGCCGCGCAACTCGTCCCACAGGATGTCAATCTTGTTGAGCAGCGCAAAACATCCGTTTTTGTCTGCTCCTCTGACAGCACGCACATGGTTGTTCCACAGGGCCAGGTCCGATTTTGTGACGCCGGCGTCCGCCGCCACGACGAACATTACCGCCTGTGCATTCGGCAGCATGCTGAGGGTCAGTTCCGGTTCATTTCCCATCGAGTTGAGCCCGGGTGTGTCAAGGATGACCAGGCCCTGCCTGAGCAGCGGGTGCGGATAATTCACGATGGCATGGCGCCATACCGGAATCTCCACCTTTCCGCCGGTACCTACATGTGCCGACTTGCTATCGTCCTGGGGACGGCAGAAGCCCAGTTCACGCGCTTCGGAAAGGCTCACGGCCTTGGTTTTCATGATTTCCCGGAATGTCTCAGCCATTTTTCGCGGGGAATCGAGATCCAGGGGTAGTGTCGTCCACTGGATTGGCGTGCGCTTCAATTCGGCAATGGTAAGCGCGGAACCGCGCGTTTCTATGGGTAGAAGCCTGAGGCAAGAAGGCATGCGCTCGTCATACAGGAGTTCCGTCGGGCACATGGTTGTGCGACCAGCATCCGACGGAAGCAGCTGGCGCTTGCTGTCCGCGAAAAATATGGCATTGATGAGTGCGGTTTTGCCCCGCGAAAGCTCTGCCACCATTGCCACTGTGAGTTTGTCCGACTTGAGGCTGTCAATTAGCTCATAAATCCGCAAGTCGTCCTCGCCGCTGCCCAGCCCCTGCTGCTCCGCCCAGTTCTGATATTCACCGATGGAGGCGATCAGATCGTCGCGCCACTTTCGGTAGTGTGAAAGGTGTCGGGAAAGGGTATTGGTCACAGCCATGAAATGAACTGTCTCCTCCCGATCCGGCTGCTCCGCAGCATGGATTGGCGGATTGCCTCGAAGCATCCTTCTGCCACCGTCCAGATTTGCGCGCGCCGCAGCCTGCATGCCGCTGCTGCCCGGTGGAGCTGGGTAGCGGTTCGGGCCTTCACTTCGCGCAGACGTGGCCGAGTTCCGGTGGCAGCCGCGCCGGCGACAGAATGCGGGCAAGTTTGATTTTGGCGCTATGCCCCCGCACCAGCATGACACGGCTTTTGGCCACTCCGAAACATTCGGCCAGAAAGGCAATGAGCTGCGCATTCGCGAGGCCATCGACCGGTGCGGCCTTGATGCGCACCTTCACGCAGTCGCCCTGGGCTCCGAGCATCTCGTTGTGACGCGCGCGCGGCTGGACCCGCAATCTCAAGAGCAGGTCCGGCCCATCCCAGGTTGCCGCCACGGCTAGGCGTTCAGCCATGCAGATGCCGACCCGAAAGCCAATTGCACAATGCTCAGGGCCAGATGATCAACAAACATTACCGCAAGCTCGAGCAGAATGAGTACCACGACCGGAGACAGATCGAGTCCGCCGATGGGCGGGATGATGCGCCGTGCCGGACGCAGCAGCGGTTCCGTCAGGCTTATAAGCAAGTGCATGACAGGACTGCGCGGGTAGGGTGCGACCCAGCTGAGAATTGCCCGGGCCAGTATCGTGAACAGAAAAACGTAGAGCGTGAGATCCGCAATCTGGGACAGCGACAGCACCGCAAGCATCAATGCCGTGACCCGGTAGCCGCGCAGCAGGGCGATGAGATACTGTTCGATGGCCGCGAGCGCAACCAGCAGCACGACCGATGCCCAGTCGATGCCCCACAAGCCCGGAATCAGCCGCCGCAGCGGGAGCAGCGGCGGATTTGTGACCGCAACCAGGAACTGCGCCAGTGGATTGTAGAAGTCGGCGCGCACTCTTTGCAGTAGAAACCTCACCAATACGGCAAGGATGTACATTCCGAAGAGGGTATTTACGATCAGCATACCCGCTTGTGAAAAAAAACCATCCATCATTGCTTTCCCAGGATCTCGGCCAGTTCGCGCGCCCGCTCGACTGCGGCAGTCACGGCATCATTGAACAGGCGTCCAATATGCCCTTCCTCCAGGACCTGAACCGCGCGCTCAGTGGTGCCACCCGGCGAAGTGACACGGCGACGCAATTGGACCGGCTCTTCACCTCCCTCAAGCGCCATCTTGGCGGCGCCATAGGCAGTTTCAAGGGTCAGAAGCCGTGCGGTTGCCGGGTCAAGCCCGTGCTTCAGCGCCGCCCGCTCAAGCTCTTCCATCACAAGGAAAAAATACGCCGGTCCGCTGCCGGAAACGGCCGTAACGACATCCATCAGGCTTTCGGCCTCAAGCCACACGGTCACCCCGACCGCACGCAGGATTGATTCGGCCTCATCGCGCTGCGACTGGGTTGCAAATTCGTTGGCAAAAAGACCGGCGGCACCCGAGCCGATGAGCGCCGCGGTATTGGGCATCACCCGTACAATCGCCAGCCCCCCACCGAGCCAGCGCTGAAGATCGTCAACCCGTACCCCCGCGGCTATGGAAACGACAAGGGGTCTGGTCTTCTGCACGCGGGCCGCGATTCCGGCTGCGATGCCTCTGAGCAGCTGTGGCTTGATTGCCAGAACGATTACATCCGCGCGGGTGGCGACTTCGTCATTGTTCTCGTAGGAGACAAGGCCCAGCGTCTCAGTTACCGCCTTCCGCTGCTGCAGGTCCGGATCCGACAGAATCAGGTCCTGTTTCCGCCAGCCGTTGGCAACCAGCCCGCCCGCAAGGCTGCGGGCCATGTTGCCGGCACCGATAAATCCGATTACATGATGGTTCATCGCTATCCGAAACGTCGCCTCCCCCCGCTTTCCCAGTGTAGAACGACATGAGGGCCGAGCGAAAGCCCATAATTCGATGTTTGTGCAGCGTAGTCGCCACGCCGCTCCGGATGGAACCCGGCATAACCCGGCCGGTCCCGGGGGGCCACTGGCCGAACAGATTTCGGTCGCAGGGGTGCCCACAGACCGATAGGCGGACAGCATGGGGCTGCGGGCAGCCTTGTTTGTGGGCCGGTGCCCGTTATACTAAAAAAGACTCCACTTTCCGAATACTCCGCCGACAGGAGATGATGCATGGACATCGCCGAATTACTGGCGTTTGCCTACAAACAGAACGCCTCGGATCTGCATTTATCCGCAGGCCTGCCGCCCCTCATACGCATTGATGGCGACGTCAAGCGCATAAACGTGGACCCGCTGGACGATCGCACCGTCCACAACATGATCTACGATATCATGACGGACAAGCAGCAGAAGGATTACGAGGAATTCCTGGAAACCGATTTCTCGTTCGACCTGCCCAACATCTCGCGATTCCGTGTCAATGCGTTCAATCAGCAACGTGGTCCGGGCGCCGTATTTCGTACCATTCCGTCGAAAGTTTTGACGCTGGAGCAGCTGGGGGCTCCTCCCAGCTTCAAGGAGATTTGCGACCAGCCGCGTGGCATCGTTCTGGTGACCGGCCCGACGGGATCCGGAAAATCCACGACGCTGGCGGCGATGATCAACTACATCAACGACAGCCGCCATGAGCACATCCTCACCATCGAGGATCCGATCGAGTTCGTGCACACAAGCAAGAACTGTCTGATCAACCAGCGCGAGGTCGGGCGCGATACCCTTGGTTTCAACAATGCGTTGCGGTCGGCGCTGCGCGAGGACCCGGATGTGGTTCTGGTCGGGGAACTTCGCGACCTCGAAACCATACGCCTTGCCCTGACAGCCGCCGAGACCGGGCATCTGGTATTCGGCACACTGCATACCAGTTCGGCCGCCAAGACTGTGGACCGAATCGTCGACGTCTTTCCGGCAGCGGAAAAAGACATGGTTCGGGCCATGCTCTCCGAGAGTCTGCGCGCGGTTATAGCGCAAAGCCTGCTGAAGAAGCTGAGCGGTGGGCGCATTGCGGCTCACGAGATAATGATCGGCACGCCAGCGATCCGTAATCTGATCCGGGAAAACAAGATCGCGCAGATGTATTCGGCTATGCAGACCAGTCAGGCGCTGGGTATGCAGACGCTGGATCAGTGCCTCATGGAAATGGTTCGCAACCGCATGGTGAGTCTCGAAGAAGCCCGTTCGTACGCGGCGAACAAGGACAATTTCGGGGGCGCCTCGGCAGGCGGAAACAGTGCAGTCACCGGAGGTAAACGATAGATGATCTTCAGCGACCTCCTGAAACTCATGGTCCACAAGAAGGCATCGGACCTGTTCATAACCGCTGGCGTCCCCCCGTCGCTGAAGATCGACGGAAAAGTCACCCCTGTTACGAAACAGGCATTGACTCCGGAGCAGGCGCGCGCCTTCACCTATGGGGTCATGACCGAAGAGCAGCGTCGCCAGTTCGAGTCGACCAGCGAATGTAACTTTTCGATCAACCCGAAGGAAATCGGACGCTTTCGCGTCAACGTGTTCTTGCAGCAGAGTTGCGTCGGCATGGTGCTGCGGACCATCGAGAGTAAGATACCCCGCTTCGACGAGCTAAACCTGCCAAAGGTGCTCGCCGACATCGCACTCACCAAGCGTGGGCTGGTGATCTTCGTGGGTGCGACAGGGTCCGGAAAAACCACGTCGCTCGCGGCCATGATCGGCTATCGCAATGAATACAGCTACGGCCACATCATAACCATTGAGGATCCGATCGAGTTCGTGCATGAGCCCCGCAATTGCATCATTACGCAGCGCGAGGTGGGTGTAGATACCGAATCGTTCGACGCGGCACTCAAGAACACCCTGCGTCAGGCGCCCGACGTGATACTGATCGGTGAGATCCGCTCGCGCGAGACCATGGACTACGCCATAGTTTTTGCCGAGACCGGACACCTTTGCCTGGCGACGCTGCATGCCAACAGCGCGAACCAGGCGCTCGATCGTATCATCAACTTCTTCCCCGAAGACCGGCGTAACCAGCTTCTGATGGACCTGTCGCTAAATCTCAAGGCGGTAGTCTCGCAGCGACTCATCCCCATGAAGGTGGGGAAAGGACGCGTTCCGGCAGTTGAGGTCATGATCAATTCGCCACTTATTTCGGACCTGATGCTGAAGGGCGAGATCCATGGCATCAAGGAGCTTATGGCGCGGTCGACCGAAACCGGGATGCAGACTTTCGATCAGTCGCTGTTTAATCTTTACGAAAGCGGTCTTATCACCTATGACGACGCCCTCCGCAACGCCGACTCGGTCAACGATCTGCGGCTGCGCATAAAGCTCGAGGGCAAGGACGCCAAGGGTCAGGAGTTGGGCGACTCCATGCGCAATGTGACCTACTGAACGCCGGGGACGCGGCACGTGTGCGTCAGCGCGCCGGAGTGGTTGCCGGCCTGTTTCTGGGGTGGCAGAGGGGTTGTTGGGGAAGCCATCCGGCACGGCACCGCTGGCTGCGGACGGTAGCCGCTGACAGATCAGGGCGCTAAAACCGGAACCTGCCCTTCCGGATCAGATTGCGGTACCGGAACCGGCCGTCATCGGCCTTCAAAAACGAGCCTGCCGCCGACCATGGTATGGGTCACCGCGCCGCGGAAATCCCAGCCCAGAAAGGGGCTGTTGTGCCCGCGGCTCGTGAACCGGTCGAGCGACTGGACCCATCTGGCCTCCGGGTCCAGAATGCACAGGTCCGCCGTGGCACCAATTCCGAGATGGCCCGAGTCAATGCCCAGAATCTGGGCAGGTTTGCTTGTGAGCAGGGCAATCGCCTCGACAAGATTCAGCAGTCCCTGATCCACCAGCCTGAGGGTGAGCGGCAGCAGCGTCTCCAGGCCGGAAATGCCGGGTTCCGACTCGGCAAAAGGTGCCAGCTTGGCATCCGGCTCATGCGGCTGATGATCCGAGCAGATAGCCGATATGGTTCCGTTCTTCAATGCCTGCCTCAGCCCGTCCCGGTCACGGCTTGCGCGCAGCGGCGGAAGCACATGGCACTGTGTATTGAAGAATCCGATGTCATGTTCCGTCAGATGGAGGTGGTGGGCGGTTACGTCAGCGCTGACTGCCAAACCCTGTTCCTGGGCCGCCGCGACCATCGTAACCGCACGGGCGCTGGACAGCTGGCAGAAGTGGGCACGCACTCCGGTCTGTTCGACCAGAGCCAGGTCGCGTGCCACCCCAGCAGTTTCTGCCGCCTCGGGTATCCCGGGCAGGCCCAGACGCGTGCTCACCTCTCCTTCATGCATGCAACCGCCGTTGCGCAACCACGGATCCTCCGGATGGAGGAACACCGTCAGGTCGAAGCTGGCGGCATACTCCATGGCACGTCGCATGACGAGGGTATCCGTGACCGGCTCGAGTGCGTTGCTGAAGCCGACGCATCCGGCTTCATCGAGCGCCGCCATGTCCGTGAGAAGCCTGCCCTGCAACCCCTGCGTGAGGGCGCCGAGCGGATGCACGAATGCAAGGCCGAAACGCCAGGCACGCTGCTGGATCATCTGGGCCATGGCCGGAGTATCGATTACCGGATAGGTATCGGGTGGGCAGCACAGGGTAGTGATGCCGGCGCACACCGCAGCGCGTGTCTCGCTTTCCATCGTAGCCTTGTACTCAAGGCCCGGCTCCCGCAGGCGTGCGCGCAAATCGATGAGGCCCGGAAATACCAGCTTGCCGCTGGCGTCCAGGGTTTGCTCGGCCCGGAATCCGGCGGGCGCGGTACCAATGCCTATGATAAAGCCCTTTTCGTCGATAAAAAGATCATGCTGCCCATCGACGTTGTTGGCAGGGTCGATGACATGCCCGCCTGTGATTGCGATTTTCATTCCGCGCGCCTCGCTTCCGAGGGTGCTGGTCCGGCCGCGGACCCTCCCATGATGATGGCCATGATTGCCATGCGCACTGCGATGCCGTTCGTTACCTGGGGAAGAATGACCGATTGAGGGCCGTCTGCGACGGCGGAGTCAATCTCCAGTCCCCGGTTCATCGGTCCCGGATGCATGACGATTGCATCCGGTTTGGCATATGCAAGTTTTTCCTCTGTGAGGCCGAACAGGTTGAAATATTCCTGCTCGCTCGGGATCAGGGCGCCATTCATCCGTTCGCGCTGAAGCCGGAGCATGATGATGACGTCAGCGCCATCCAGGCCGGTCTTCATGTCAGTGAACACCCGCACGCCCAGTCTTTCGATCGCGGTCGGCAACAGCGTCATGGGAGCCACCACCCGCACTTCCGCGGCGCCAAGCGTGGTGAGGGCGTGAATCTGGGAACGCGCCACACGCGAGTGCAGGATGTCGCCCACGATCGCAACCCGCAGGTTTTCAAATGGCCCCTTGTAGCGCCGGATGGTAAACATGTCGAGCAGGCCCTGGGTCGGATGGGCATGGCGACCATCTCCGGCGTTGATGATGTGCACGTGCGCGGGAACGTGTTGGGCAATCAGGTGTGCGGCCCCAGATTCCCGGTGCCGCACCACGAAAAGATCAGTATGCATCGCCTCCAGATTGCGCACCGTATCGAGCAGGGTTTCCCCTTTGGTGGCGGACGAGGCAGCAGGATTGAGGTTGATTACGTCAGCCGACAGGCGCTTGCCGGCTATTTCGAAGGTCGTGCGTGTTCGCGTACTGGACTCGAAGAAAAGATTTACCACGGTCTTGCCGCGCAGCAGCGGCAGCTTCTTGATCTCACGCTCGCCAACCGAGATGAACGATTCGGCGGTATTGAGTATCTCGAGTATTGTCTGTCGCGGCAGTCCTTCAATAGTAAGCAGATGGCGCAGGCGGCCCTGGCCGTCGAATTGCAGGTCACAGCGCGTCAATCGGCCACCTGCTGAAGCGTAAGCGCCAGGGGATCGGGACCGACGAGCTTGATATGTTCGCCCTTTTCGAGCTTAAGCGTGTGTCCAATTACCTGGGCCGCGATCGGCAGCTCGCGTCCGTCGCGGCATATCAGCACCGCCAGGCTCACCGACGCAGGGCGACCATAGTCGAAAATTTCGTTCAATGCCGCGCGTACAGTCCGCCCGGTGTGTAAAACATCGTCCACCAGTATTACGTGGCGGTCCTCCAGATTTACCGGCAAATTCGAGGTTTTGACCTGTGGATTGACGCCCACCCGCGTGAAGTCATCCCGATAGAAGGAAATGTCCAGGGTTCCGAGCATCTCGGTCAGCTCCAGGGCCCGGTGCAGACGGGTCGCAACCCAGACGCCGCCGGTATGGACTCCGATCATGATGGGATTGAGCGCAAGCAGAGGCTTCAGCTCATCCACCATGTACGCCAGCGTAGCCTCGATATCAATCGTTTGAAGCATGTCTTGCATCTCTCTGTTCATCGAGAAACGCCTGCAGAATCGTCTGTGCCGCCAGTCTGTCAAGCTTCGATTTGTGTCGCTTCGCGGGCACACCAGCTTCCACAAGGGTGTTTTTTGCCGCCACCGAGGTGAGCCGTTCGTCGACCAAATGCACCGGCAGATTGTATCGGGCCCGCAACCGATTACCAAACTTCTTCGCAGCGCGCGTCATGTCGTTCTCGCTGTCGTCCATGTTCAGCGGCAGCCCAACCACCAGGGCACATGGCCGCCACTCGTCGATCAAGCGCGTAATGTGGTCCCAGTCCGGCAATTCGTTGCGCGCAGTAACGGTATCCAGGGCCTGGGCGAGGCGCGATGCAGACCGGCCGACCGCCACGCCAATATGTTTCTTGCCGAAATCGAAGCCGAGGTAGGTGTCGACCCTCAAGCGTGTCCCGCTTCTTCGGACAGGGCCGCAAGGTCTATGCCCAGCAGGTTTGCTGCAGCGCCCCAGCGCTGTTCTGCGGGCATTTCGAAAAGAATCGACCGGTCGGCAGGTCCGCTGAGCCAGGCATTTTCCGCGATTTCGCGCTCCAGCTGGCCTGGTGCCCAGCCGGCGTAGCCGAGGGCGAGAAATGAACGTTGCGGCCCGCGGTTCTGGGCAATGGCCACGAGTATGTCGCGCGAAGTTGACACCCCCAGCGTGTCGGACACGGGAAGGGTGGATTCCCAGTTTCCGAGTGGCTCGTGGACGACGAAACCACGACTGCCCTGCACAGGCCCGCCTAGATGTACGGGAAGATCCAGCGAAGCCACCTCGGTGCCCTCGATGTCCAGCTGCTGGAGGATCTCGCGCAGCCGCAGATCGGTGGGACGGTTAATGATCAGGCCCATGGCCCCTTCACTGGAATGTTCACAGATTAACGTAACCGTGCGCGAGAAATTCGGATCCGCGAGGTTCGGCATCGCGATCAGGAAATGATTTGTCAAGCAGGCCATTTCGCCCATGGGCATAGTATCGGGCAGGGTGCGGCACCGGCGCAAGTCGCACGCGGGACGGGATTAGGGTCTGGCGCTTGTTACGGTTGCGTCGGAAAACTTCCAGGTGCGGATAATATGCAAAATATCGGTGTCGGCCCGGATATTGGGCGGCAGCGGGGCGAATGGCGCTGCCAGGCCGACGATCCGGATCGCGGCATCATCCAGCACCTTGTGTCCCGAACTGCGCAGCACTCTGACCCGGTAAACGCTGCCGTTGGCCCGGATTGCAACGTCCAGCACCAGGTCTCCCGAAATATGGCGATGTAGCGCCTGCGCCGGGTAGTTCAGATTGCCGACGCGCTCGACCTTTGCGACCCACGCATCCATATAGGCCGCATATTTGTATTTTAGTGTGCGTGCATCGATGTACTTCTGGCGCGGAAGTTTTTCGTATTGCTGCCAGGAACGGCTGATTTCCGCGCTCAGGTGGGCACGTTCGCGTTCGAGCTTCGCGAGCTGTGAAAGGCCTGGGGAAGCATGACTGGTCCGTCTTTGCCGCCGTGACGGTCGCGGTCGTGGGCTGGTTAAGGCAAACCCGGCTGCGTCATCGGTTAGGAGCGCGGCGAGCCTGCTCACGCTTCGCACCGGGGTTTGGGCGCTGGCGTGGGCGACCGGAATGCGGTTGTTCCTGTCGCTCAGCTCCATAGCGGGCAGCGGTGTGTGGGCGATGTCCGGCCGCCTGCTATTGCCGCCGCCGTCCTGGTTTGCCTGCGCCAGAAAATCGGGGTGGTCAGGCGCATGATCGCTGCGGGTCTGGACCAAGGTGATTTCAAGGGTGTCGAGACCCGGCATACGGACCTTTGCCGCAGAGAAGGTAATGCCAAGAATGACAACCATGTGCACCAGAATCGATACGAAAATGGCGAGTCCGAAGCGGTCGGAGTCGGAAAAGCCGGAGGCAGCCTGCACTGCGTCATCGAAGGGGTCGCCGGCAACCGGATCCGGAACACGTGCGGAGGCCACTGATTCCATTTCAGCCGCAGCGCGCATGGTGCGAGACAGCATCTAGCAGTTGCGCGCTGATATTCAGCCCGTAGATGGCGTCCAGCTCGCGTATGCACGTGGGGCTGGTAACGTTGATCTCGGTCAGGTAATTCCCGATAACGTCCAGTCCGGCGAACAGGATTCCCTTTGCGCTAAGCACGGGTCCTACCTGTTCGCAGATCCAGCGATCACGTCCGCTCAACGCGCGCCCCTCCGGGCGCGCGCCTGCGGCGAGATTCCCGCGGCTCTCGCCCTCGAGCGGTATCCGGGCAAGCGCATAGGGGACGGGCTCGCCGTTGATCATCAGTATGCGTTTGTCTCCCTCGCGGATTTCTGGAATGTAGCGCTGTGCCATCGTCATGCGCGATCCCAGCGCGGTGAGGGTTTCGATGACCACGCTGACATTGGGATCGTCGCAGCGCAGGCGGAATACGGATGCTCCGCCCATCTGGTCGAGGGGTTTCAGCACGATATCTTCCTGCTCACGCAGGAAGGCTCGCAGATCCACCGCATTGCGTGTTACTAGGGTCGGCGGCGTGCACTGTGGAAACCATGCCGTGAACAGCTTCTCGTTGGCGTCACGCAGGCTCTGCGGTTTGTTTACCACCAGCACCCCGTGCGATTCAGCCAGCTCGAGCAGGTACGTGCTGTAGATATATTCCATGTTGAACGGCGGATCCTTGCGCATCAGGATGACGTCGAACTCATCCAGCGGCCGTATCTGCTTCGCGTCGCATTGGTACCACGGAGTGTGGTCACGGTGCAGCACGATGCGCCGGCTGTGTCCCAGCGCGCGGCCGTCGCGCAGAAAGAGGTCGGCCTGTTCGAGGTATGCGATCTCCCAGCCGCGAGCCTGCGCTTCGAGCATCATGGCGTAGGTGCTGTCTTTCTTGATGTTGATGGATTCAACCGCGTCCATCACGATTCCCAGTCTCATGCTTGAACTCCGTGCGCGTTACATGTCAGCGTGGGAATGGTGCGCGATCAGCCGCCAAGCGACACCTCGTGCAGTTCGCGCGCGGCGGCGAGAAGCGCCAGGCGCGCGATGACGCCATAGGCATAAAACCGGTTTGGCTGCGCATCCGGCGCACGGCTATGATCGGGATGGGTGCACGAGTCCTCGAATGCGAGCGCCTCAAAGCTCATTCCGGGCATATTCAGGTTTTCATCGCGCCCGCGGCCGGGATGCACCCGGTAGAAACCGCCGACGACGTAACGGTCGATCATGTAGACCACAGGTTCGGCGGTTGCCTGCCTCTCGCCCCAGGTTTCGAAGGTGTAGACGCCCTCTTGGACAATGACATCATTGACCAGATGGCCTTCCTTGCCGCGCGCCATTTTAGTGCGCTGTTTGCGGTTGAGTTCGCGCAACTGGTCGATGCTGTGCACCGTCATGATGTTCATTCCATAGGTACCGGCGTCGGCCTTCACGATGACGAACGGTTGCTGGTCGATTCCATATTCGTGGTATTTCTGGGTGACCTGCTCAAGCACCGCGGCTACGTTGGTCACCAGACACTCTTCTCCCAGGCGCTGCTGGAAGTCGATCTGCCCGCAATTCCGGAATATCGGGTCAACCAGCCAAGGGTCAATGGCGACAAGCCGGGCAAATTCCCCGGCCACGCGCCGGTAATGGGTGAAATGGCTTGATTTCAGGCGGTTGGACCACCCCAGTGCGAGCGGCGGAACCACAGCCTGATCCAGGTTCTCCAGGATCGCTGGCCGCCCACCGGACATATCGTTGTTGAGCAGGACGAAGCAGGGGCTAAAGTCGCCGACGCGCAGTTGATTGTCTTCGCGCACCAGCGGTTCAAGAACAACGCTGCTTCCGGAGGGGAGCGTTATTGGCAGCGGTTCCTTTAGATCAGCAATTAGGGAACCAACGCGTACCTGGATTCCGGCCATTTCCAGGATTTTCTTCAAGGCGGCGAGGCTCTCGAGATAGAACAGGTTGCGGGTGTGGCTCTCGGGCACGAGCAAAATGCGGCGGGCCTTGGGGCAATAGTGTTCCATTGCGGATTGTGTCGCCTGGACACAAAGGGGCAAAAATGCGGGATTCAGGTTGTTGAATCCCGCCGGAAACAGATTGGTGTCGACCGGGGCGAGCTTGAAGCCTGCATTGCGCAGGTCGACCGAGGCATAAAACGGGGCCTTCGTTTCCTGCCATTGCCCGCGCAGCCACTGCTCGATGTCGCCCTGATGGCTGAGCAGGTGTTCCTCCAGCTGCTGAAGCGGACCAGTCAGGGCGGTGGTCAGATGGGGCACGGCATGCAGGTGTTCAATGGCCATGATGGTCAGTTCCCGGTTGATTCTGGCCGATGGTAGCGCATCTGGTGCGGCGGTAAAAACAAACCCTGCAGGACACCCTTTTTGGCATGTTTCATGCTTCAATTTTCTTGCAGCACCGGCCGGGGTGGCTCGTAGCCCAACCCGCATGCAACGGGCCCCGGCATCTTAATGACATGGACTCCCCCTGCCCTTACGGCATCGGATGTGCCAGATTGAAGACTGTGTAGTTCGTTCAATCACAGAGCAGGGGGAGTCGCCATGAAGATTACACGAGTCGGACTGGATATTGCCAAGCAGATTTTTGAGGTGCACGGCGTGAACGAGCACGGGGTCGCCAGGCTGCATAAGACCTTGCCGCGAGCGAAGGTGCTGGAGTACTTCGCGCAGCTGCCGCCGTGTCTCGTTGGCATGGAGGCCTGCGGCGGGGCGCATTACTGGGCCCGCGAGCTGGCTGCACTCGGGCACACCGTGCGGCTCATGGCGGCCCAGTTTGTGATCCCGTACCGCAAGCGCGGCAAGAACGACGCGAACGACGCGGAAGCCATCTGCGAGGCCGTGGGCAGGCCGAACATGCACTTCGTGGCCGCAAAGAGCCCTGAGCAGCAGGCCATGCTCATGGTCCACCGGGCCCGGACGCTCGTCGTGGCCAACCGCACCGCCCAGGTGAACCAGATCCGCGGGCTCTTGAGCGAATTCGGCCTGGTCGTGCCTACGGGGGTGGCGAGCCTGCGGCGGCAGTTGCCGCGGATTCTCGAGGACGCCGAAAACGGCCTGCCGGATCTGGCGCGCGAGGTCCTCTCCGGCCTCCGGGAACAGCTTCGCGAGCTCGATCGGCATGTGGCGCGCTACGATCTGAAGATCCGCACACTGGCGCAGGAGAGCGAGCCAGCGCGCCGGCTCATGCAGATCGCGGCGATCGGGCCGCAGACCGCCACGGCGATCGTGGCGAGCATGGGGGATCCGGGCGTCTTCCAGAGCGGACGCAATTATGCCGCCTCTCTGGGTCTCACTCCACGGCAGCATTCAAGCGGCGGCAAGGCGCGGCTGGGCGCGATCACCAAACAGGGCGATCGGTATGTGCGCACGCTGCTCGTGCACGGGGCGCGCGCCTACCTGCGGGTCGTCGACAAGAAGACCGACGCCAAG
Organism: Pseudomonadota bacterium; assembly: GCA_021819085.1. Taxonomy (GTDB): domain Bacteria; phylum Pseudomonadota; class Gammaproteobacteria; order Acidiferrobacterales; family UBA6901; genus JAJYCY01. The sequence goes on from JAKASJ010000003.1 coordinate 90,947, forward strand.
AGCGCCTGGGTGCGGCGCCTGAAGGAGCGGCGACACGTGAATGTCGCCGCCGTGGCGCTGGCGGCAAAGCATGCCCGCATTGCCTGGGCACTCTTGGCCAAGGGCAGGGAGTATCGGCCGGTGCAACCCGAGGATAGGGCGGCCTGACGCAGGCCGAGGTCCGCGGGAAATCGTTCACAGGCCGTAGCAGAGAGGAGGTACTTACCACCAGGATTGCGAGAGCGAGGACGTTGATGGAAACAGGTCAGACCAGCGCAGGAAGAGCCTGATAAACTGAACGGTGGCCAACACCGGCAACTTAGTGAGGCTCCTGCGAGCGAATGTCATCAGGGCCCGCACCGACGGGTGCATCAGAGGCCGGATATATTTGAGCAGTCCAACCCTGATTCCAAAGACCGAGACGATCTTGCAATGCAGGGGGAGTCCATATATCAGTTAAGCCGCAAGGCGCATGCTGAGCCCGCTGCGGCAGACTCTGTATAGCATCCCGGGGCTTATTGGGGCGGCCGGGGGCCATAGGATCCCGGAAGACTCCGGCCGGGACGTTATCGTGCCTTATGCGCGATGGATTTTGACAATCTTTTGTGCTACTAAATCATTATCCTACAAAAAAAACCAGAGAAAACACCTTTAAAAACGGGCAGGAGCGGCAGCTGCCATCTAGAATACGAAGTTGATACGCACAGATAAAGGTCAGGGCGGAGTAGGATCTTGAACATTAAGGTGATGATCATAGACGACAGCAACACCATACGTCGTACCGCCGAGGCGTTGCTGAAAAAGGCTGGCTATGAGGTGTATACCGCGTCGGATGGCTTTGAGGCGATGTCAATGATTACCGATCACCGGCCCGACATCATTTTTGTCGACATCATGATGCCGCGGCTGGACGGGTATCAGACCTGTCAGCTGATCAAGAACAACAAGAAATTCAAGGACACGCCGGTCATCATGCTATCGAGCCGTGACGGACTTTTCGATCGTGCGCGCGGGCGGATAGCGGGTTCGCAGGAGCACATCAACAAGCCGTTCACGCAGGAAGAGCTTATTGAGGTGATCAACAAGTACGTTCACTAGCAGGCCGGCGGGAATCTGGGAAACGACATACGCGAAAGAGGTAACTGGGAAATGGCGATTAAGAAAGTTCTGGTGGTGGATGATTCGCCTACTGAGGTGCATCTGTTGCGCCAAATGCTGTCGAAAAACGGTTTTGCGGTCTCCTCCGCATCAAGCGGAGAGGAAGCGATAGTCAAGGCCAGGGCCGAGAAACCGGATTTGATTCTGATGGATGTTGTCATGCCCGGCATGAGCGGATTCGAGACCACGCGCAGCATTACCAGGGATCCGCAAACCACTGGTATTCCAGTGATCATCTGTACGACCAAGGGTCAGGAAACTGACAAGGCGTGGGGATTGCGTCAGGGGGCAAAGGACTACATTGTCAAACCAGTCACCGAGGCGGTGCTGATGGAAAAGATCAAGGCGCTTTAAATGGCATCACCCATCCAAGATCCGCTGAGCCTGCTGCACAAGATGCAGCTCGCGAGCCGCATGAGTGCACCAGGTCTGCCGGAACAGGCGCAGACCGTGGAGCTGTGGTCGGGTCTTGGTTTCAGGGTGGCCGAGATGACGCTAGTTACACCGCTCGATCAGGTGTCGGAAGTGCTGCCTTGTCCGGCCATCACGCTGGTGCCTGGTACGTGCCGGTGGGTGAAGGGCATTGCCAATGTCCGCGGCAACCTGTTTACGGTCGTCGATCTGCCCGAGTATTTCGGCAAGGATCCGGTGGTGATGGGGGAGCGTGCCAGGTTGCTGATCATGAACGTTGCAAATCTCAATACTGCGCTGCTCGTTAACGAGGTGCTCGGGTTGAGGCATTTCGACGAGGAGCAGGAGCGCCACGACGTTTCCGGCCTGGATGATCCGGTGCTTGCGCATGTGCGTGGAGCATTTCTGCGGGATGGCACACTTTGGGGCGTATTCGATATGCATTCGCTTGCCGGGAGCGAAACCTTCAATAATGTGGCGGCCTAGCCGGCAGGTGAGGGACTGCGGCCGGTGTCAGGCTGCCGCAGACAGGGTATAGAGGAAAGCGGTGCGCGGCCGGAACTGCGTCGCATCGAATTGGGGCGGGATTTGACATGGCGGAATTCAACTGTACGGGAGTCTCTGTCGAGATGAGGTGCATAGTATGGCTATCGTGAAATTGCCCAAAGTAGGCAGGGCCAATGCCGGGCAGGTCGACCAGGGCAACGCCGGAGGGCCGCAAGGCCAGGATGCCCCGGATGTAGGCGAGGAGTACATCGAGGTTCAGTCCGGGGGACGTTCGGGCGCAGGGGTCAGGGATTTTGGCAGACTGGTCACTGGCCTGCCGTTTCTTCTGATCGGCATGGTGCTGTCATTCATCGCCGTGGCTTGGCTGTTCGCATCCAGCGCTCAGGAGGCGGACCGCGACTCCAAGTATGTCGCCCAATCCAGCGAGCTGCTCATGCTATCGCAACGCATCGCAAAAGATGCACGCGAGTCTGTGTACGGCCAGGAAGATGCGTTCCCGACGCTCAAGTCGTCACGTGATACGTTTGCGAACATCATCAACAACCTGACCAAGGGCAATTCGAAGCTCGGTATACCTCCTAGCCCGCCGCAGGTGGCGCCAGCTTTGAGAGCACTCACGGTGAAGTGGGCCAAAACACGCAGAAATGTCGACCAGATTCTCAGCCAGGAGGACGCGGTGCTGACTCTGCGCGATCACGTTGTCGGAATCAACCAGGCGGTCCCGATGCTTCTGGCGCTCACCGACGAGGTGGCGTCCCAGGCAATCAAGGACCACGTCAAGGACAGAGTGGTCTACCTTGCAACGCGGCAGGGGATGCTGAGCGAACGTATTGCCAAGGACGTGAATCTGTTTGCCCAGGGCGGGTCCGAAGCGGCTGTCGCCGCTGCACAATTCGGGAGAGACACCAAGCTGTTTCGCGATACCGAAGCAAAACTGCACACGGAGCTTCCGGCCAACGTGGATACCAAGCTGCAGGAAGTGGATGGTGTCTACCAGGCGCTCAACGCACACGTCACCGGCATTCTCGGCATTGCCGCCGAACTGTTTGTTTCGCAACGCGCGAGCCAGGAAGTGTTCGAGCAGAGCGATCCGCTCCTAAATTCGGCCAAGGAACTGGTTGCCAGCTATACGGCCTTGTCCCAGGAGCGCAAGGCTAGCAGGATCCTGAGCTATGTCATGGCCGGCGTATCGTTCCTGTTCCTGCTGCTGGTGGGCCGCAAGCTTGTCAACGATCAGCGCGATCGTGCACGGGTGAGCTCCGAACAGAACCGTACTACCCAGGACGCCATTCTCAAGCTGCTTGACGAGATGGGCAATCTGGCTGACGGTGACCTGACGATCCAGCCGGAGGTCACCGAGCAGATCACCGGAGCGATCGCCGACTCCATCAATTTCGCGGTCAAGGAGATGCGCAGCCTGGTCATGCGCATCAAGGCGGCCGCACAGCAGGTGGCGGTGGCGAGCGAGCGCAGCCGCCAGACCGCAAACGAACTTACGCAGGCGGCAACGCGCCAGGCGGCCCAGATCGCCGAAACGACGGAACGCGTGAAATCGATGGCGAAGTCGATGCAGGAAATGTCGCTCAGCGCCGAGAAGTCGGCGGAGGTGGCGCAGGGTTCGGTGAATACCGCCAAACGCGGTGCCGAGGCCGTGCAAAACACCATCCACGGTATGGACGAAATGCGCGAGCAGATCCAGGAAACAGCAAAGCGCATCAAGCGCCTCGGCGAGTCCTCGCAGCAGATCGGCGAAATCGTGGAGCTGATCAATGACATCGCCGAGCAAACGAACATCCTGTCGCTTAATGCTGCGATTCAGGCAGCGATGGCCGGGGAGGCCGGACGCGGTTTCGCGGTGGTCGCTGACGAAGTGCAACGGCTTGCGGAGCGCTCTGGAGAGGCGACCAAGCAGATCGCCGATCTCGTGAAGACCATTCAGGCTGACACGAACGAAGCTGTTGCGTCCATGGAACAGGCGACTAAGGGGGTGGTCGAGGGTACGCGTCTGGCGGACGCCGCAGGGCAGGCGCTTAGCGAGATCGAGTCCGTGTCGGAGCAGCTCTCGGGACTGATTGTCGGTATTTCACGCGTCGCTTACCAACAGTCCGAGACAGCCACTGCCGTGTCCCAGAACATGGGCCAGATTCAGGAAGCCACTACGCTTACCTCAACGGGCACGCGTCAGACGGCAGAATCCATCGGTAAACTGTCGGACCTGGCGCGTGAGTTGCAGGCCTCGGTGGCCGGCTTCAAGCTGCCGGCCGCGTGAGGAGTGCAACCGCGAATGCGTCGCCGGCTGTATGCCAACCCCGGGGACCGCAGCGTTTGAGCATGACTTTCTGATCCTATGAGCAGAATCGACCCGGGTACTCTCGGTTGGGTCAAGACCGAAATTGACGAAACCCTGAAGCAGGCTCGGCTTGCCTTGGAGACTTTCGCCGAGAATACCTCGGACGCCACAAGCCTTCGGTTCTGCAACACCTATCTGCACCAGGTTGTCGGCACCCTGCAGATGGTGGAACTCGATGGCGCGGCTATGCTGGCGCGCGAGAATGAGGCTCTGGCTCAGTCGATCCTCGACGGCAAGGTCGAGGCAAGCGCATCGATTTTCGAGGTTCTCGTGCGCGGAGTCCTTTCCTTGCCGGATTACCTCGCCAGGGTCCAGCACGACCAGCCGGATGTGCCACTGCGCCTTCTGCCGATGATCAACGAGCTGCGTACGGCTCGTGGCGAAGGGCCGCTTGCCGAGCTCGATCTGTTTTCTCCAGACATGACAGTACGCCCGCCGGCGCAGCCCGGCGAACGCGTACGGGCAAGCGAGGAGGATTTTCGCGCGTATGCGCGAGCGCAACGGGCCGCGTTTCAAGCGTCAATGCTTAGCTGGCTGCGGGGGAGCGACGCCGGGACACATCTCTCAAAAATGTCCGAAGTCCTGGAAAGTCTCTGGCACAAAGCCCATCTTGGTTTTATCGAACAATTGTTCTGGGTCGCCGGGGGATTTGCAGAGGCGCTTGGTTCGGGTGCCCTGGACATCACGAACGATCGTAAAAAACTTTTCGGCCGACTCGACCAGCAGCTTAGGAAGCTCATAGACGGTACCGACAAGACACTGCAGCGCGCCAGCGCGGAAGCGCTCACCAAAGCCATGCTGTTCGAACTTGGCGCTGCGAAGTCAAATGAAGGCCGCACGGCCGAAATTAAGCGCGCTTTCGATCTTGATGTGCTGTTCGGCGCAACCGCAGGCGCGTCTACTCCATCGTCCGAACTTTATGACCTGCCGACGCCCGAGGCACTGCAGGCCATTTCCGAAGCGATCGGCAAAGAGATACAGTCAGCCCAGGAAATGCTGTCAGCGTATTTCGATTCCGGGGAGGGAAAGGCAAACTCGCTCGGCCCGCTGATAGAGCTGTTGCAGCGGATGTCCGGTACGCTCGGTATGCTAGGTGTCGGGGTTCTCAGGGTTCTGGTCGACGAACTGACAAAAGCAGCGCGGGCGCTCGATGCCGGCCGGATCAAACGCTCCGAAGCGACGGCAATGCCAATGGCAGGAGCGCTGTTGCTCGTCGAAAGCAGTGCCCGTGACTTCCACAGGCTCGGACCGGTATGGACGGAACATGTGGAGGAGGCGATCAGCCGCCTGCGCAATCTGCACACGCCCGGGCAGGAGCTGCCGGTCGACGGGATCGAGATTTCAGATGCGGGCCTGACTGATGCCGAGTTCAGGCAGCTCCTGCATGTCGTCTCTGGCGAGATACGCGTTAACCTCGGCAAAGTCGAGGAGATGCTCGAGACCTTCGCGGCAACGCCGGAGCGTCTGGAATTGCTGCATCCAGTTCCGCAGCACCTCAGCCAGATCCAGGGAGCTTTGCAGATTCTCGGTCAGGATCGAGCTGCCCAGTTGACCGCAGCCGCCGGCCAATATGTCCAGGAGATGCACGCTGGCGCAGTGGCAGAAAATGCCATGCTGGATGCGCTGGCCGTAGCGGTCGGCACGATCGGCGCCTACGTTGAAGGACTGGAACGTGGGCGTCCGAATCTTGAAGCGTTGCTGGACGTGGCGTGGCGCGACCTCGATGCGGCACGAACAGGCAAACGGTTGCAGGCGGGGAGCGCCGGAACACTGGTTGCGGAGGTGGAGAAAGCCCTTGGATCTTGGCTCGCGGATCCGGCGGAACCCAGGGTCCGGGCCGTCTTGCAGGATAACCTGCGTCAGATTGCCCATATGGCTGGGCGTCGTTCGCAAGACAGAATTGAGCGTCTGTGCACTGAGATGGACAGCCTGCTTGGAATCGTCGGCGCAGATCCGGGGCGGTTTTCCGCCGAGATCAGAAAGACGCTCGAGCAGTCGGCACAAATGCTTTCCGGCCTCGTGCGCCAGCACCTGGGGGCCGATTCCAAGACCGAATCCGAGTCCGGAACGGGAGCCCGCACAGGCCAGAGAGATATTGCGCCCGAACACTCCGGACAGGTACCTGTGCAGGTACCGGCACCTGGGCGGTCCACGCCGCAATTGCCTCCTGGCCTGGAAGATCTGGACGAAGAGATTATGCAAATCTTCGTCGAGGATGCGCGCGAAATCATTCAGGTGATCGACAGAACGCTGCCTGAGTGGCGTGCCAACCCGGACAACCGGGACGTGCTGCTGGAGCTGCGCCGTGCCTTCCATACGCTCAAGGGCAGCGGTCGCATGGTCGGCGCATCGGTGATCGCGGAGCTCGCATGGGCCGTGGAGAATATGCTCAACCGGGTCCGCGAAGACAAGATCCGGCATTCGGATCAGATTTTCGAGCTTCTGTTCGAGGTTCAGAAAACGCTACCGGTCATGGTGGCGCATCTTGAAGGCGGGCCCGCGCCGCAAGCCGATATCGATTCCCTGCGTAATCGCGCGGATGCGCTGGCAAGCAACAGTGTCGCTGGCGTGACGGTTACCGCCCCTCCGGCGCCGTTGGCTGGAATCGAGGTCACCGAGGAGCCGGAGGAGATTTCGCCACCGGTAGCCGTGACTCAGGGGGCCGCTGATGCCGGAGCCCGTGTGGTGCTCGACCCGGTGCTCGTCCAGATTTTCGCCACAGAGACCCGCGGCCATCTGGCGACAATTGTGGGCGTTGTCGACGCATCACGCACGTCCGCTTCGGTCATGGTTTCAGAGCCGCTGCTGCGAGCGGCACACACGCTTTCAGGCAGCGCGCGCGCGGTAGGTCTGCGATTCATGTCCGACTGCTGCGCAGAACTGGAAAAGCTGCTGAAGGCATACGAAAACCACCAGCATCCGTTAAGTGCCACGACGCTCGGGTTGTTGACGGAATCGGCAGGCGTTGTTTCGGCGCTCGTCGAAGCCCTGAACAACGGTGCGCCTGCGGATGCACTGCAGCAACGGTTCATCGATCTGACGCGCGCCATCAGTGCGGAAATCCAGCACCTTGCTTCACTTGACGCTGCTGCGCATGAAAGCAGTGCACCGGCGCATTATGTGCCCGCAGCAGAGCATGCCGAACCGAAGACTTCGGACCTAGGCAAGGCCGAAACGCCCGGGAAATCCGCTGAATCCATGCCGCCGGTGGCTGAGGAGGAAGCAGTCGTGGAGCAGACCGATCCGGAGCTGCTCGAGATCTTCCTTGAAGAAGCGGCCGACATCCTGTCTGCCATTGGGGATGCGTTGACGCGCTGGCGCCAGGACCGTGGCAATGCCGCTGCCGTGCAGGATCTTAAACGTTCGCTGCATACGTTGAAGGGCGGGGCGCGCATGGCAGGGGCCATGACCATGGGTACGCTGAGTCACAATACTGAAAGTCTGCTCACGGAAGTCGAAGACCGGCGTATTGAGTCAGGGACGGATCTTCTTGACCTCCTGGACGAAGTCCACGATGCATTGATTACGATGGTCGATCAGATGCAGAGCCGTCGACCCGTTTCCGGCGTTGCCCAGCTGACAGCCAAAATCATGGCGATGCTCAAGGGTGAAGCTGTGGTACGGCCGCAGCAGACAATTGCGGCTCCGCCGCCTGCGATCATCGAAGCGGGGCCGGTGCCCGGACGTGCAGATGACGAGCTGACCATGATCTCCGCGGGGGTCGCAGGGGCACAGTCTGTCGTGGAACCGGAGCCGGAGCGGCTATCGGTAGCGGAGCAGGTCGTGGCACCGAAGCCGTTAATGATACCGGAACCGCTTGTAGTGCCGCAGCCGGAACCGGAGGCGGAACCGGAATTCGAAGCACCAGAAGAACTTGTGGCGGAGCCGGCGATGGCCTCGGCCGATGCAATGGCCGTTTCAACAGGCGCAGACATTTTGGAGCGGCGTACTGAGGTCTCTGAATCGTTCGATACCGGCTCCGAATCTGCCGACCGCCGCGGTCAGATTAAGGTGCGGACCAGCCTGCTCAGCAGGTTGGTGAACTACGCGGGTGAAGTGAGCATATCGCGTTCGCGCATGCAGCAGCAGATCTACGGATTCCGTGAGAACCTGGCGGAGTTGAATCGCAATGTAACCAGGTTTCGGGACCAGATCCGCGAGCTGGAGATCCATTCGGAATCGCAGATCCTTTATCGTGCGGAACAGAGCCTTTCGAGTGCTGGATCCGAGTTCGATCCGCTCGAGTTCGACCGTTTCTCCCGCCTGCAGCATCTTTCGCGCGGTCTGGCGGAGAGTCTGCACGATCTTTACACCATCCAGTCCAGCATGGACACGTTTGTCGGCGAGGCCGAAACCGTGTTGCAGCAGCAGGCGCGTGTCAATACCGAACTGCAGGAAGGACTCATGCGGACACGCATGATCAGTTTTTCCACCCAGGCTGCCCGGTTGCGCCATATCGTTCGGCAGACAGCACGCGAGCTCGGCAAACGTGTCGAGCTGCAGCTCAGCGGAGCGGAGGTCGAGGTGGACCGCACGGTGCTCGAGCGCATGATCGGTCCGTTCGAGCACATGATCCGCAACGCCATTGACCATGGTATTGAGGACGAGACGACACGCAGGCGTATCGGCAAGCCGGCGATCGCCAAGATCAGCATCGATACGCGCCACGAAGGAAGTGAAATCGCGATTCGGTTCGTGGATGACGGCGCAGGTCTGAACATTGCGGCCATTCGGAAGAAGGCTGTCGAGCGTGGCTTGATGGCCCCGGACGCAGTCCTGTCGGACGAGGAGCTGATGCAGTTCATACTGGTCTCAGGATTTTCGACGGCCAGCAAGATTACCCATCTTTCCGGTCGTGGCGTGGGAATGGATGTGGTGCACAACGAGATCAAGCAGCTTGGCGGCAGCATAACCGTGGACACCGTGAAAGGGCAGGGAACGACCTTCATCATCCGCCTGCCACTGACGCTTTCCATTGCCCAGGCCCTGATGGTGCATGTCGGCGAGCATTTGTTTGCCGTGCCTCTCGCTTCGGTCGTGAATATTCTCGAAGTGCCAGTCGAGGAGATCAACAGGATCTCGGAAGCGGCAAAGCCGCTCCTGAACCACCAGGATCAGGCTTATCCATTCATGCACCTCGCCGCACGTCTCGGGATTCAGGCACAGCCGCGTTCGACCAGGAAGGTGCCCGTATTGCTTACGCGCAGCGGATCGCGGCAGATGGCCATGCAGGTCGATGCGCTTGCGGGTACCCAGGAGGTGGTAATCAAATCGGTCGGCCCGCAACTGAGCCGAATTGCCGGCCTGTCAGGTGCCACCATACTTGGAGACGGGCGGGTGATTCTTATCCTGGATGTTCCCGGTTTGTGGTTGACGGAAGAGCGCCTGCACGTAGTGGCGCGCAGTGAACCTCAGGAACCGGCGTTCGTGGAGCGCCCGCCGCTTATAATGGTCGTTGACGATTCAATTACCGTGCGCAAGGTGACTAGCCGTCATCTGCAGAAGCACAACATGGATGTCTTGGCTGCGAAGGACGGCATCGAGGCCCTGGAGAAGCTGCGTGAGCAGGTTCCGGATCTGATGCTGGTCGATATCGAAATGCCGCGCATGGATGGGTATGAGCTTACTTCCAACGTCCGTTCAGATCCATTGCTCAAGCACGTACCGATCATCATGATTACCTCGCGTGCCGGGTCCAAGCACCGCGACCGGGCGTTGCAACTCGGGGTTAATCTCTATATGACCAAGCCTTATCAGGAAGACGAACTGCTTGCCAATATCCGATTGCTTCTTCCGCGCGCCCGTTCCTATGACGTGGCGTGAGTGCGGCTGTCTGCATCAGTGGCGATGCAGCTATGTACTGCAGCCATCGCGTCACGGAGAACGCTGAGTGGCTGGCGAGAACGAGTACCTGCGCATAGATTTTGGGGGCGCCGCCTTTCTGCTCCTGCGCCGTGCAAGCCTTGCTGTAGAGCAGCGTGAGAATCTTTTGGTTAACGAAGGTGGCGGTGCTGTCAGCGCATGGCGGGCTGCAGGCAAGGATCGCTGGCCGGCGTTTTGTCTGGACCGGAATCTGCGGCTGGTTTCCGGAGGTGGCTGGCAGTGTGCCGTGTTTCTCCAGCTTGACCCGTATCCTGTCGGTCTGGTTGCCGATGAAGTGCAGCTGCTGCCGCGGTCCGAGGTGCGGGTGGAACCCTTTACTCCGCCCGGGATTGCCCCAACGCGCAAGGGACACCTGTTTTCCGGTGCTTCGGTCGGCGGTGGGCAGGTCCTGTTTGAGTTCGACCCCAATGTCCTGGCTGCCTTCCTGTACCGGTTAGAGGCCCCGCAATGAGCAGCCCAACTGTACAGCCGCTGCACGCTCTCGAGATACCGACCCAGGCCCTGTCGCTGCTTGTTCCGAGCGCTTGCGTCGCTGAGGTGGTATCGCATTGCGCACTCGCGGCGCTTCCGCTCGGCCCGGAGTGGGTCCTGGGTGTCATGGGATGGCGCTCGAAGCCAGTCTCCGTGATTTCCCTGGAGACCGTGATGGGCAGGGTTGCAGGTCTTCCTGACCGCTTGTCGGATCCAGACACCGGGCCGCGACGGCGCGGCACCCGCAAGATCGTTGTATTCTATCCTTTGCCGGGTCGAAAGCCGTGGGAATTCTTCGGGATTGTCACCTGTGCCGAGCCGCAATCGCACGTGGTCGATAGTGCCGCCCTCGCCGGCGCTGTCGACACCCCGAACAGCGGAATCATTGCCATGACCGTTCAGCTCGGCAATTCCGTGATGGCCATTCCTGATATGGGTGCGCTCGCGGCGGTATTGTATCCCTGACCCTGTGCAGCGCGACCCGGCCGTACGACGGTGAGGCCTTGCAATCCCGTCCGTGCAGAATGCCACCGCTTCAGTTTTCCGTTGCCATCTCTATTCCTTCCAGCGCAATTACGCCCAGGCGCTCAATCTCTTCCGGGGTGATTACATACGGTGGCATGAAGTAAATGACGTCTCCCAGAGGGCGCAGGATGGCACCACGCTCAAGGGCGTGGCGGTACACCAGTCGACCGCGCCTCTCCTGCCAAGGGTAGGGTTCCCGGGTCTTGCCGTTCTTCGCCATTTCAACAGCGGCGATCATGCCGGTCTGACGCACCTCGCCCACATGCGGGTGCCCGGCGAGGGGCGCGACGGCGCGTGCCATGTGTGCGGCAAGCGTCCGATTCCGGTTCAGGACGTCGTCATCACGAAAAATGTCGAGCGTGGCAAGCGCCGCCGCACAAGCAAGCGGGTTGCCGGTGTAGCTGTGGGAATGGAGAAACGCCCGCTGTGTGGTGTATTCAGCATAGAAGGCCGCATATATGTCATCGCTTGTCAGGCACGCGGAAAGCGGAAGATAGCCTCCGGTCAATCCCTTGCCAATGCACAGAATATCCGGGCGTATGCCGGCCTGTTCGCAGGCAAACATCGTTCCGGTACGCCCAAAACCGACGGCAATCTCGTCGGCGATGAGGTGAACCCCATGTTCATTGCAGGCCTGTCGCAGAAGTTGGAGGTAGACCGGGTCGTACATGCGCATTCCTCCGGCGCATTGCACCAGCGGTTCGACGATCACTGCACAGACCTGATTTGCGTGCTGTTCCAGCGCCTGACGCATAGGTTCAATCATGCGTCGTGAAAAATCCGCGCAAGACTCACCTGCTTCGCGCAGGTAGCAGTCGGGCGACGGTACCGTGATATTTTTTTGGAGCAATGGCTCGTAGGTTTCGCAGTACAGCGCGACATCTCCCACCGACAATGCGCCCAGGGTTTCGCCATGGTAGCCGTTGCTCAAGCCGATGAACCGCGTCCGTTGCGGGTGGCCGCAATTGCGCCAGTAGTGGAAGCTCATTTTCAGGGCTATTTCAACCGCAGCCGAACCGCTGTCGGCGTAAAAGCAATGGCCGAGGCCAGCTGGTGCAATCGCCGTTAGGCGCTCGGAAAGCTCTATGATGGGCTGGTGGGTGAATCCTGCCAGAATGACCTGCTCCAGAGATGCGAGTTGCGACGATATTGCGGTGTTAATGCGTGGGTTGGCGTGACCAAAGAGATTGACCCACCAGGAACTGATGGCGTCAATGTAACGTCGCCCGTCGAAATCTTCCAGCCAGACACCGTATCCGGACCTTATCGGGACCGGCGGCAGGTCTTCGTGATCCTTCATCTGGGTGCAGGGATGCCAGAGCACCGCAAGATCTCGCTTGACCAGGGACGCGTTACGCATCGGTTCAAGATACAAGATCCCCGATATTGCATACAAGTGCTGACTCTTCACTCAACACCGTAGCCCGCCGCTTCAGCATCTGGGGCCGGTTCCGGCATATATTGAAATGGGGAGGCAATGACCGAGCCCGGTCGGACAGACGGTCAGGCATCTTTCACCGCCGAAGCGGCGGAATCCGTGTGCATATCCTGACTTGGAGTACCGGCACCCGTTGCGTTTGGGGCGCACCTCTGCTGTGATGGTGCTGTAAGCCACTGATCGCGGGTAGGCAATGCAAGGAGGTTATTACCATGGTGCGCACTGAAACGCCCGTTTGCGATTTCGGCCGGCCGGCGCCGGAATTCGCCCTGCGGGGAGTCGACGGGAAGATCTGGACCCTGGCAGCAAGCCGCGGTGAGAACGGCCTGCTTGTCATGTTCATCTGTAACCATTGCCCGTACGTCAAGGCGGTACGTGATCGAATAATTCGCGATACCCGGGAGCTCCGGGGTATCGGGATCAACAGCATCGCGATCATGTCCAATGATCCCACGGACTATCCCGAGGATTCGTTTGAAAATATGCAGCGCATTGCACGGGAGTTCGACTTTCCGTTTCCCTATGTCTACGACGAGACGCAGGAGGTTGCCAAAGCGTACGGCGCTGTCTGCACTCCGGACTTCTTTGGGTACAACAAGGAATTGAAACTTCAGTTTCGGGGACGCCTGGATGAGTCGCGCAAGGACCCCGTGCCGGGGGCGCGTCGCGAGCTCTTTGAAGCGATGAAGCAGGTCGCCAAGACCGGCAAGGGACCGTTAGACCAGATTCCGAGCATTGGCTGTTCCATTAAGTGGATCAAGGAACCGGCCTGATTCTTCGTCATGGCTGAGGAGGTATTCTTCCGGCCGCAGGAGCTTGAGCGCACATCGCGCTGCCTGCCCGGAGCCAACTACAACCTCATTTACCGGCTGTTCCGGCGTGCAGCCGCTGATTGTCTGTTTGTGCCGATCCGGAACATGCAATATCTGGCGGTCGTGGACAAAGAAGAAGTAATTTTTTCTGACGGCGCGGGCGACCGGTCGATAGAGCTTGCATGGCAGAATTTCCGTCCGCAGGCACGCAGCGCATTGACCGATTCGGTCCCTTATGAGGCGGTCTACTACGCGACTGGTGCGCCGCGGACGATGCTTCGTCTGCAGAGCGAGTTCCACCGAGCGTTGATTGAGCTGGAACGCAAGTGCATAGCCGCACCGCCTTCCGGTGCACGGATTGTCAAAATGCCCCATTAGGCGCATCCGCGTGGATCCGGATCTGACTTTTCTCCAACGCCTGGTGCGCGAGATTGCGCGCTCGGAACTTCTTCCGCGCTTTGCCGGCGTACGCCGGCGGACCAAGAGCGATGGCAGCACTGTAACCGAAGCCGACCTGGTAATGCAGGACCGGCTGCAGGAAGCGCTTGCCAGACACTGGCCGGACATCGACTTTTTCAGCGAAGAAATGACCGGAACAGAACACCAGCGGTTGATAGGTAAGCGAGATCGCGCCCTGTGGTGTCTGGATCCGCTGGATGGAACCAGCAACTACGCCTGCGGGCTTCCGTTTTTTTCCGTGTCGCTGGCATTGCTGGTGGATGACAGTCCGTACATGGCGGTCGTATATGACCCGTCGCGCGACGAGTGCTTCAGCGCGGCGCGCGGCGCCGGTGCCTGGCTCAACGGGGTTGCCATGGGCGGGCAATCCTCGTTGCCGACCCCCATGAGCCGTTGTATAGCCGTTGTCGACTTCAAGCGACTGGCAGGACGGCTGGCGGCGGAGCTTGGATCGCATCCACCTTACGGATCGCAGCGCAATTTCGGATCGAGTGCCCTGGAGTGGTGCTGGCTTGCGCATCGGCGTTTTCATCTCTATCTGCATGGTGGCCAGAAGCTGTGGGACTACGCGGCTGGCAGCCTCGTGTTCGAGGAGGCTGGGGGTTGTTTTTCGACGCTCGATGGGGAACCGGTTTTTGCATTGACTGCCGAGGCTCGCTCGGTGGTCGCGGCGCAGGATGTCGCGCTGTTCGAGGCCTGGTCGAAGTGGTTGGCTCAGGCTGGTCGGTGACCTGCATTCATTTTAGATCCGTTCCGACCACAAATTCCGGCGCGCGGTATGGCAGCAATTGGTGCTGCAGGCAGTGGCTGGTTAGGGTGAACGAGGAGGGCCCTGTTTCCGGCGCGCGTCCGCGTACGGTCCCCGGCCGAACCTGATCCGCTCGACGGGATCTGTTTGGCGCTTTGTTTAGTTTGAGCCTTTGCCTGGGCGGAATGACTACACGGCGCTCATATATATATTTTCTGAATATGGGTATAAACGTACTTGCAGGGCAGCTATTGCCCAAACTCAGGCGCTGAGGGAGAATACCGGGCCGATTTTTGACCTGAGTTTGTGCATCGAGCAGCCGGCGGATGCTCCGGCGGCAATTTGTAAAGAAGCATCATACGAATTATAGCGATCCCTTTGGCGGGCATGAGCCATGGCTGGCGTAGCCAAGTTCCAGCGCCAAGGGGATTTTTGTTGTTACGGTTTATCTTGCGGTGACGGCCGCCTCCTGCGGGTGAGCAGGGGATGATTCCATTTGAGTTCCGTTGCTAAGGGGAAAGCCGGGGGCGGCGTTTGGCGCGCGTCGAGACAATGTAACCGAATTAGAGTGCAAGAATTCATTTTTTGAAGAGGATTTAGCCCATGTCAGCGAAACCCCAACAGGCATTACCCAGCCGCCGCGATCTGGCCAACGCCATCCGCGTCTTGTCGATGGACGCGGTGCAGAAGGCGAATTCCGGCCATCCCGGCGCACCCATGGGCATGGCCGATATTGCGGAGGTATTGTGGAATGATTTTCTGAAGCACAATCCAGCGAATCCGAAGTGGTTGGATCGCGACCGCTTTGTGTTATCCAACGGCCATGGGTCGATGCTGCTTTACAGCCTCCTGCACCTCAGCGGGTATGAACTGCCCATGGAAGAGATCAAGAACTTCCGCCAGCTCCATTCCAAGACTCCGGGGCATCCGGAATACGGCTACACGCCAGGCGTGGAAACCACCACCGGTCCGCTCGGTCAGGGCATTACCAACGCCGTGGGCATGGCGATCGCGGAAAGGCTGCTGGCAGGCCAGTTCAATCGCGATGGCCACGACATCGTCGACCATCACACGTATGTATTTCTCGGCGACGGCTGCCTGATGGAGGGCATTTCTCACGAAGCCTGTTCGCTTGCCGGCACGCTCGGTTTGGGCAAGCTCATTGCATTCTACGACGACAACGGAATTTCCATAGACGGTCATGTCGAGGGTTGGTTCGCAGACGACACACCGAAGCGTTTCGAAGCCTACGGCTGGCACGTAGTGCGCGAGGTCGATGGTCACAACCCTGAAGCAGTCAAGAAGGCGATCGTAGAGGCGCGCACTGTCCGCGACAAGCCTTCCATTATCTGCTGCAAGACGGTGATCGGTTTCGGTGCTCCCAATCTCTGCGGTAGCCACGATGTCCACGGTACGGCCCTGGGCGAAGCGGAGGTGGCCGCAACGCGCGAGAACCTCGGCTGGAAGTATGATCCGTTCGTCATTCCCGACAACATCTATGCCGGCTGGGATGCGCGTTCCAAAGGAAAATCGGCCGAAGAGGCATGGACCAGAAAGTTTGCCGACTACAGAAAGGCCTACCCGGATCTGGCTGCCGAGTTCGAGCGCCGCATGAAAGGCGATCTGCCCAAGAACTGGTCAACCAAGTCCGAAGAGTTCATCAAGGCAGTGGATGCCAAGGCCGAGACGATCGCTTCGCGCAAGGCTTCGCAGAATGCCCTCAACGGTTACGGACCGGTTCTGCCCGAACTCTTGGGCGGTTCTGCGGACCTGGCCGGATCCAATCTCACCATGTGGAAGGGTTCGAAGGGCTTCAGCCGCACGAATTCGGAAGCAAACTACATATATTTCGGCGTGCGTGAGTTTGGCATGTCTGCAATCATGAACGGCATAGCCTTGCATGGCGGGTTCATTCCATACGGCGGCACATTTCTGATGTTCTCCGAATATGCACGCAATGCTCTGCGCATGGCTGCGCTGATGAAACAGCGCGTGGTATTCGTTTACACCCATGATTCGATTGGACTTGGTGAAGACGGACCCACCCACCAGGCGGTAGAGCAGACTGCGACCCTGCGGCTGATTCCTAATATGTCGGTGTGGCGGCCATGCGATGCGGTGGAATCGGCAGTTGCCTGGAAATACGCGATCGATCGCACCACTGGACCCTCTTCGCTGATCTTTTCGCGGCAGAACCTGCCGCACCAGAAGCGCGATGCGCAACAGATCGCCAATATCAAGCGTGGCGGCTACGTTCTGAGCGACGCCGCCGGCAAGCCGGATGCAATCATTATCGCAACTGGTTCGGAAGTCGCGCTCGCAATGGAGGCGCAGAAGCTGCTGGCAGCAAAAGGACACAATGTTCGCGTAGTGTCCATGCCGTCGACTGATGTATTTGACGCGCAAGATGCGGCCTATCGTGAGTCGGTGCTCCCGAAGAGCATTACACGTCGTGTGGCAGTCGAGGCCGGTGTTACCGACTGCTGGCGCAAATACGTGGGGCTCGACGGGCATGTCGTGGGGCTTGACCGGTTTGGCGAGTCAGCGCCTGCTGGAGTCCTGTTCAAGCACTTCGGATTCACTGGCGAGAATGTTGCTAAAGCGGTGGAAGCGCTGGGCTAACGATTTGAGATTTCCACTCAACTTCTGGGAGACTTAAAGGCAATGTCAATCAAAGTCGCTATCAATGGCTATGGCCGAATCGGACGAAACGTGCTGCGTGCACTGTACGAGTCCGGCCGCAAGGATATCAAAATAGTTGCCATCAATGATCTCGGCAATGCCGAGACGAATGCCCACCTGACTCGTCATGACACGGTGCATGGAAAGTTTGCCGGTACGGTGAAGGTCGAGGGTGACCACATGATCGTCAACGGCGACAAGATCCGGGTTTGTGCCGAACGTGATCCGGCAAAGCTCCCGTGGAAAGACCTTGGCGTTGACGTGGTGCTCGAGTGCACTGGAATTTTCCGCAACCGCAGCAAGTGCCAGCCGCACATCGCCGCCGGTGCCAAGAAGGTCATCATTTCCGCCCCGGCCGACAAGAACGAATGCGATGCCACCATCGTATACGGCGTGAACCATAATGTGCTGAAGCGTGAAATGACCGTAATTTCGAATGCTTCATGCACCACCAACTGCCTGGCACCGCTGGTCAAGCCGCTGCACGACAAGCTCGGAATAGTCACCGGCCTGATGACCACGGTCCATTCATACACCAATGACCAGGTGCTGACCGACGTATACCACAGCGACCTTTATCGGGCCCGTGCCGCCGCGCATAACATGATTCCGACCAAGACCGGTGCGGCGCAGGCAGTGGGCCTGGTTTTGCCGGACCTCGACGGAAAGCTCTCGGGGTTTGCGATCCGCGTTCCGACTATCAATGTGTCGGTCGTCGATCTGACGTTCATGGCGAAGCGTGATACCAGCAAGGACGAAGTCAATGCGATCCTCAAGAGCGCAAGCGAAACGGATCTGAAGGGCGTTCTGGCATATAATACCGAGCCGCTTGTGTCGAGCGATTTCAACCATACGACGGTTTCATCAACTTTCGACTCAACGCAGACCAAGGTCATCGGCAATCTGGTCAAGGTTCTCTCCTGGTACGATAACGAATGGGGTTTCAGCAACCGCATGCTGGACACCACGGTTGCCCTGATGGGCGCGAAGTAAGGTGTGACAGCCGGCGCAGGCGGCAATCGTCGCCTGCGCCAAATTGTTATCGACGCCAGGGGATATTTCGTCATGTCCGTGATCAAACTTACCGATCTCGATCTCAAGGGTAAGCGCGTGCTGATCCGCTCAGACCTCAACGTGCCGGTGAAGGATGGCAAGGTGACGTCCGATGCGCGCATCGCGGCGTCGCTACCAACTTTCCGACATTGCCTCAAGGCCGGAGCCAGGGTCATGGTGATGTCGCATCTGGGGCGTCCAACCGAGGGCGAATACAGCGAGGAAAACTCGCTGAAGCCCGTGGCACAGGATCTATCGAAGAAACTCGGCCAGCCGGTACGGCTTCTCAAGGACTGGATCAACGGCGGGTTCGACGTTGCGCCCGGAGAATTGGTGTTGCTGGAGAACGTTCGTTTCAACAAGGGCGAGAAGAAAAACGTCGACGAAACCGCGCGAAAGTATGCGGCGCTTTGTGACGTGTTCGTGATGGATGCGTTCGGTACCGCGCACCGGGCCGAGGGTTCGACGCACGGGGTGGCAAAGTTCGCACCGATCGCCTGTGCCGGATTGCTGCTGGTGGAGGAGCTGGATGCGCTCAACAAGGCGCTTGCCGATCCCAAGCGGCCCATGGTCGCGATTGTCGGTGGGTCCAAGGTTTCCACAAAGCTCACTGTGCTGGAATCGCTATCCCAAAAAGTAGATCAGCTGGTAGTCGGTGGCGGTATTGCCAATACGTTTCTGGCCGCCTCTGGAAAGGTGATAGGCAAGTCGCTCGCCGAGACCGATCTCATTCCGACGGCGAAAAGTCTGATGGAGATGATGTCCAGGCGTGGCGCGAGGATCCCGATCGCGGTCGACGTGGTCGTCGGCAAAAAATTTGACGCAGGCGAACCGGCGGTGCTGAAGGACGTCAACGAGGTTGCCGCTGACGACATGATTTTCGATATCGGTCCGAGGAGCGCGCAAGAACTGGTAGATATCATCATGAAGGCGGGCACGGTGGTGTGGAACGGGCCTGTAGGCGTCTTCGAGTTCGATCAGTTCGGCGCCGGCACGAAGAAGATTGCTGAAGCCATTGCCAGTACCAAGGCATTCACGCTGGCGGGCGGTGGCGATACGATCGCGGCCATCCAGAAGTACGGCATCTATGACAAGGTTTCATACATTTCAACCGCAGGCGGCGCCTTTCTCGAGTTTCTCGAGGGCAAAAAGCTCCCGGCGGTCGCTATACTTGAAGAAAGGGCTAAGAATTGACGCACACGTCGTGAAGGCAAGCCGCACCTGCGGCTTGCCTTTCGACTCATCGGTCGCCTCTTTCCGGGCTGGCCAAGGAATATATGTTTAGACGAACGAAGATTGTTGCGACCCTGGGGCCTGCCACTGACGACCCGAAGGTGCTGGATAAGCTTATTGAGGCCGGTGTCGATGTTGTTCGGTTAAACTTTTCCCACGGGATGGCGGAAACGCACATGCGCCGCGCGGAAGCCGCGCGCGAACGTGCCCAGGCCCATGATCGCCAGGTTGGTGTGCTTGTGGACTTGCAGGGTCCGAAGATCCGCATAGGACGGTTCAAGGATGGGTCGATCCGCCTGGCAGAGGGTGATACCTTCACTATCGATGTCGATTGTCCGCTCGATCAGGGAGACCGGGAGCGGGTCGGTACGACCTACAAATTGTTGCCTGACGACGTGTCGCGCGGCTCGACCTTGCTGCTGGACGACGGCCGCATTGTGCTTTGGGTAGACCGAGTGTCGGGTAGCGAGGTGGTCTGTCGGGTGGTGGCCGGCGGTGAACTGTCCAACAACAAGGGAATCAACCGCCAGGGCGGAGGCCTGTCGGCTGCGGCGCTGACCGACAAGGACCGGGAGGACATCAAGGCTGCAGCCGCCATGCATGCGGACTATGTGGCGATTTCCTTTCCCCGCACTGCCAAGGACGTCGATGAGGCACGGGAGCTGCTGCGGGCTGCGGGCGGGCTCGGCGGCATCGTCGCCAAGATCGAGCGCGCCGAGGCGGTGAAGGCGATAGAGGAAATCATCCGCGCGTCCGATGCGGTCATGATTGCGCGTGGCGATCTGGGGGTGGAGATCGGAGATGCCGCGCTTCCGCCGGTCCAGAAACGCATAATAAAGCTCGCGCGCAAGATGAATCGCGTTGTAATTACCGCGACTCAGATGATGGAATCAATGATCGAGAATGCGATTCCCACGCGTGCCGAGGTATCGGACGTGGCAAATGCCGTGTTGGACGGCACCGATGCTGTCATGCTTTCAGCCGAGACCGCTATGGGCAAGCACCCGGTAGAGGCTGTGGCCGCGATGGATCGCGTCTGCCGGGAGGCTGAAAAGCACGAAGATACCATTGTATTGGATCAGCGCATGGATCAGCACTTCAGCCGCATGGACGAAGCGATTGCACGCGCCACAATGTACGTGGCCAACCACCTGACGGTAAGAGCCATTGCAGCCTTGACCGAATCCGGGTCCACCGCGCTGTGGATGTCGCGCATTAACTCTTCGGTCCCGATTTATGCCCTGACGCCGCACGTCGAGACGCGCCGTAAGGTCACACTTTACCGCGGCGTGTATCCCGTCGGTTTTGTCCTCACCTCCAAGGACCCCGCAGTTGTGATGCACGAGGCGGTCGACGAATTACGCCGTCGTGGGGCGGTACGCGACGGTGATCTTACGATACTCACTATCGGTGAGCCGCTGGCAAAACCCGGGGGGACGAACACCATGAAGATCGTGCGCGTCGGGGAACTGCATAAAGACTAGTATTTGTCATGCGGTGTCGCCCGGGAAACGATACCGTAATTCGCGAGCGGCAATTGCTATCCCGACCCGTTGGCGGTTTGCCCGATGAATTATCATTTTCCGCTACTTTGTCGGAATATTTGCGGGACCCGGGCTGTCAGCGGTGCCTCAACCGGAACAGCGTGCGTTTCGGCCCCGCATTTGGTTTTTGCCGAAGTCGTCGCAAGCATCCCGGTGCCAGCTTCCGGACCATCTCGCCGGCGGACTTATTACATTGGTGGCGGAAACCCCATGGGTACGTTCCGGTTTACTGCGAGGTGAACCCCGGACGGGATGGCGTTGTCCGCCTGCCTGTGTCCCGGTGGGTTCAGCCATGCCAGGGCCGGCCCAGATTAACCACACTTTCCCCGAATGAATTGGTGCATCGGCCGAGCTCCGCCGCAGCCAAGCCGCACCCGGTCCGGATTTCGCACTGCTATTGACATGACAGGAATGGCGGGGCCTCGGGCAGATAGCGTGGACGCCGCAGGCGGATTATAATCCCCGCCAGTGATTCCACGGCGGAGATGTCCGTTGGCGGACGACGGGCCGCAATCCCGGGCCGGACGGAAACCCACCGAAGCGAATTAGTGCATGGACGATGCGCGGCAGGGGAGGATGTCAAACACACGGCCGTAATGATAGGCTAGGCGCTCTCTTTTTTTGACCTCGGAAATCACGCCTTGATCACCTTGACCGCCCAGCGGCGGCCGATGTGCAAAAACAATAATCGCCGAGGCGCCGAGAGGGCTCGCTGTTCCAAGCAGTTGAAATCCTGGGTTCGGTGACATTATTAAATTTCTTACGTAGGAGATCGTCATGGCTTTAGTTTCTCTGCGCCAACTGCTGGACCACGCCGCTGAGCACACATATGGCGTGCCTGCATTCAACGTAAATAACCTCGAGCAGATGCGTGCCATCATGGAAGCTGCGGCCGAGACCGACAGCCCCGTGATCGTGCAGGCATCAGCCGGTGCCCGCAAGTATGCCGGAGCACCGTTCCTGCGCCATCTGATTCTGGCTGCCATCGAAGAGTGGCCCCAAATACCCGTGGTGATGCATCAGGATCATGGTGCCAGCCCGGCCGTCTGTCAGCGCTCGATCCAGCTCGGCTTTTCCTCGGTGATGATGGACGGATCGCTCAAGGAAGACATGAAGACGCCGGCGACTTACGAATATAACGTCGACGTGACCAAGCGGGTGGTAGACATGGCCCATGCCTGCGGTGTTTCCGTAGAGGGCGAGCTCGGCTGTCTCGGCAGTCTTGAAACCGGCATGGCGGGGGAGGAGGATGGTTCCGGTGCCGAGGGCAAGCTTGACCATAGCCAGCTCCTGACCGACCCTGACCAGGCAGCGGATTTCGTGAAGAAGACGAAGGTGGATGCGCTGGCGATTGCGATCGGAACCAGCCATGGTGCCTATAAGTTCACGCGTCCTCCTACCGGCGAGATTCTCGCCATTGAACGCATCAAGCAGATCCACAAGCGTATCCCTACTACGCACCTGGTGATGCATGGATCGAGCTCCGTGCCGCAGGATTGGCTCAAGATGATCAACAGCTACGGCGGCGATATGGGGCAGACCTACGGCGTTCCGGTCGAGGAGATTCAGCAGGGCATCAAACATGGCGTGCGCAAGGTCAATATCGACACGGATCTGCGTATGGCGTCCACCGGGGCTGTGCGCAAATTTCTGGCGGAAAACAAGAAGGAATTCGATCCACGCAAGTGGCTCGCAGCGGCAACCAAGGGCATGAAGGAGATCTGCAGACTTCGCTACGAGGCTTTCGGCTGTGCCGGTCAGGCTTCGAAAATCAAGGTGATCAGCCTAGAAGCCATGACCAAGCGCTACGACAAGGGCGAGCTCGACCCGCGCGTGAATTGACGACCGGGCCCCGGTTTGGGTCGGGCCGACAGCAGGTCCGGCTGTAAACCCGGGAAACGAGGTCTCCGGAAAGAGGGGCGGCGAAGGGCCGCCCCTTTTTTATTTTGTTCGTTCCTCGAGGAGACCCGGTTAGCGGAGCAGGTGCTTGGTTCCGGAATTTGCATCACACCGTGCGCAGGCCTATTTTTACGTTTATGGACTACTGGAAATATCCCTGTCCGTGCTGTGGCTATCAGGTTTTCCGCCAGCAGCCGGGCAATCACGAAAAATGTCCGATTTGCCTGTGGGAAGACGACCTCGCGCAGCTGCGTTTTCCGCGCATGCCGGGCAGTTCCAACAGGGTTTCTCTTGAGCAGGCCCAGCACAATTACGCGTCCTTCGGCACGGCCGAGCGCCGCAATATCGGCGGTGCGCGAGGTCCGTTGGAAGGAGAAGCGCGCGATGAGTCTTGGCGCCCGATCGATCCATCACGCGACAACGTGGAAGAGCCGCGGCATGGCGTGAATTACGCGGATTCCTATCCGCTAGCCGACACCACAGTGCTTTATTACTGGCGTTCGACCTATTGGCGGCGCTTGGCGAGCTGATGACGCCCGCGGTGATGCGGAACGAGCGGAGAGTTTCCGTTTTCTCCGGTGCACAGCGCAAAATCCGCCACGTGCCCCAGTCCGGGACGTTCTCTGCGGCTGTCCGAGTGCGTCGTCGTTAAGCTTTTTTAGGTGTCAGTCAGCAGAAAGCGCTTGAATGCCTCGGCTGCCGCCGGGAGCCGTTTGCCATGACGGTGTACGATATACCAGTGCCGCATGATCGGAAATTCAGCAACCTGGAGAATGATCAGACGCTTCAGGGTTAGTTCCTGTTCGATCGTGGCACGCGACAGCAGGCCAAGACCGAGACCGGCCTGCACGCTCTGTTTGATCGCCTCGTTGCTGCCGACCTCCATTCCGGTTTTCAGGCGAATCCCTCTTTCGCTGAAGAACCGCTCCATTGCGATCCGGGTCCCGGACCCCGGCTCGCGAACGAGAAAGGTTTCCTCTTGAAGCCGCTTGAGTGGCACACTTTTGCCGCGTGCAAGTGAATGGCCCGGCGGCGCCACTACGACCAGAGGGTTTTCCATGAACGCCTGCGCGTCGACATCGAGGCTGGCAGGCGGCTGTCCCATGATTACGAGATCCACGGTGTTGTCGCTGAGCTGGCCGATCAGGGTTTCGCGATTGGTTACGTCGAGGCTCACGGTGACGCCCGGATAACGCTTGTGGAACGTGGCGAGCAGATTGGGCACGAAGTAGTTGGCAGTGGAAGCAACGGATATCCGCAGCCTGCCGCTGTTCAGGCCCTTTAAGTCAGCGAGCAGGGTCTCCATTTCGTCCAGCTGTTGGGCGACCGACCGGCTGTACTGGTAAACCTCGCGCCCCGCCTCGGTGAGATGGACGCGCTTGCCAAGTCGTTCGAACAATGGCACGCCGAGCTGTCGCTCGAGCTGTCGCACCTGCATGGATACCGCCGGCTGGCTGAGAAACAATTCAGCGGCCGCACGCGTGTAACTGAGGTTGCGCGCAACCGATTCGAAAACCTTCATTTGGCGCAGGGTAATATTCATAAGTAAAACCTTATCGTTACAATCATAAATATTTAATATTACTTATGCAAGTCTTTCGATATCCTTACATTGCATAGCAGTTCTGCCCTCAACCGCAGGACCCGGCAAAAGATAGGATTTCCAGTACGGGTATACCGCCGGGCATGGCAGTAGAATGGGAACAGAGCTTGGTGGACTGTACGCACGGCGCCGGGCCAGATCCCGGACCCCAAACAGAATCACAGGAGTAATGAGACGATGTCAGGCAAAGTGAAAAGTTACAAAGCGGGAGTCAAGGAATACCGCGAAACGTACTGGATGCCGGAATACAAGCCGAACGACACCGATCTGCTGGCTTGCTTCAAGATTACCCCGCAGTCAGGCGTGCCCCGTGAGGAGGCCGCCGCCGCGGTGGCCGCGGAGTCTTCCACCGGCACCTGGACAACGGTTTGGACGGATCTTCTGACGGACCTCGACTACTACAAGGGCCGGGCGTATCGCATTGAGGACGTTCCGGGCGACGACACCTGCTTTTATGCGTTCGTTGCCTACCCCATCGACCTGTTCGAGGAAGGCTCGGTCGTCAATGTGTTCACCTCGCTGGTGGGCAATGTCTTCGGTTTCAAGGCCATCCGCGCGCTGCGTCTCGAGGACGTCCGTTTCCCGATCGCCTATGTAAAGACCTGTGGTGGCCCGCCGCAGGGTATCCAGGTCGAACGCGATATCATGAACAAGTACGGCCGTCCGCTGCTGGGCTGTACCATCAAGCCCAAGCTCGGACTGTCGGCCAAGAACTATGGCCGTGCGGTCTACGAGTGTCTGCGAGGCGGTCTGGACTTCACCAAAGATGACGAGAACGTCAATAGCCAGCCGTTCATGCGCTGGCGGCAGCGCTTCGACTTCGTCATGGAGGCGATTCACAAGGCCGAAGTGGAGACCGGTGAGCGCAAGGGTCATTATCTGAACGTCACTGCTCCGACCCCGGAAGAAATGTACAAGCGAGCCGAACATGCCAAGGAGATCGGTGCGCCTATTATCATGCACGATTACATCACTGGCGGCTTCTGTGCCAATACCGGTCTGGCCAACTGGTGTCGCGACAATGGCATGCTGTTGCATATCCATCGCGCCATGCATGCGGTGCTTGACCGTAATCCCCACCATGGAATCCACTTCCGCGTGTTGACCAAGATCCTGCGTCTTTCCGGAGGTGACCATCTGCACACGGGTACCGTGGTGGGCAAACTCGAAGGTGATCGCGCTTCGACGCTCGGCTGGATCGACATGCTGCGGGAGAAGTTCATCAAGGAAGACCGCAGCCGCGGCATATTTTTCGATCAGGACTGGGGATCCATGCCCGGCGCCTTTGCCGTCGCATCCGGCGGAATTCATGTTTGGCACATGCCGGCGTTGGTAACTATCTTCGGCGATGATGCAGTGCTGCAGTTCGGTGGCGGCACGCTTGGCCACCCGTGGGGCAATGCTGCCGGAGCGGCAGCCAACCGGGTTGCGCTTGAGGCCTGTGTGGAGGCACGCAACCAGGGCATTCCCATCGAGAAGGAAGGCAAGGCCGTTCTCACCAAGGCCGCGCAATCGAGCCCCGAGCTCAAAGTCGCGATGGAAACATGGAAGGAGATCAAGTTTGAGTTTGACACCGTCGACAAGCTGGATGTAGTGCACAAATAAGGCCCGCGGGCGGGACCGGAGCAGTAAACGCGGAACGATTCCGCGGCAAGGCCCCGCCCGCCGGTTTGGTGCGCAACCGGCGAAGCTACGAAACCTGACTGAACACTGAATTGGAGCAAGCAACGTGAGCGAAATGCAAGACTACAAGTCGAGCCTGAACGATGTCTCTAGCCGCAAGTTCGAGACTTTCTCGTATCTGCCGGCGATGAGCGCCGAAGAGATCCGCAAGCAGGTTGAATATATCGTCAAGCGCGGATGGAACCCGGCTATCGAGCATACCGAGCCGGAAAATTCCTTTGGCCATTACTGGTACATGTGGAAACTGCCGATGTTCGGCGAGACGGATGTTGATCGGATTCTGGCCGAAGCGGACGCCTGCCACAAGGCGCATCCCGGCAACCATGTGCGGTTGGTAGGCTACGACAATTACAAGCAGTCGCAGGGCGCTGCGATGGTCATTTTCCGCGGCAGGATCAAGGCCTGAGCATCGCCTGCATGCAGTGCCGTTCTGACCGCAGCAGGCGATGGTACCTTCCCCGGGTGCAGAAGGCGCACTCGGTCTTGCGTGCTTCGGGGGCATCTTGTCCGGTGCGGTGCCCCGTTGTGTGGCGGGATCCGGGGCTGCCGGCCAGTGGACGGTTGCCGGCCGTTTAGAGGTATCGAGGTAAGGAAATATGAGCAATGCCAAACCCAAGATGAATACGGACGATGCGCTCTGGTCGCAGTACCTCGTGGAAGAGGAGCCCTACTACCGCCCGGTTTCCAATGAGATCACCTTGTACGACGCTGCCTATAGCGTACGCATGCCGGTCATGCTCAAAGGGCCTACCGGTTGCGGAAAGAGCCGGTTTGTCGAATACATGGCATGGAAGCTGAAGAAGCCTCTGATCACCGTAGCCTGTAACGAAGACATGACGGCCTCGGACCTCGTTGGGCGTTTTTTGCTTGATGCGAGCGGCACGAAATGGCACGACGGTCCGTTGACTGTGGCCGCGCGGATCGGCGCGATATGTTATCTCGACGAAGTGGTCGAGGCGCGTCAGGACACGACCGTAGTGATCCACCCCCTGACCGATCATCGCCGCCAGTTGCCCCTCGAAAAGAAGGGCGAACTGGTGGACTGCCATCCCGATTTCCAGATGGTTATTTCGTACAATCCCGGCTACCAGAGCCTGATGAAGGACCTGAAGCAGTCGACCAAACAGCGTTTTGGTGCGATTGATTTCGATTATCCCGATGCCGAGATCGAGGCGGAAATTGTTCAGCATGAGACTTCGGTAGACCGTGCCGTTGCCGAGAAACTTGTACAGATTGCGCACCGCGCGCGCAATCTCAAGGGGCACGGCCTGGACGAGGGCATTTCCACGCGACTGCTGACCTATGCCGGTCAGTTGATATCCCGCGGAATCGATCCGCGCGCAGCTTGCCAGATGACCCTGGTGCGGCCCATAACCGACGACCCGGACATGCGTGATACGCTGGATGCAGCGATCAGTACCTACTTCTGAGAGGCGGTGCGACGCAATGGGCGAGGAGCTCAGGTACCCCGGCATCCACAACGACCATTTCGGGGGCATGACCGATCTGGGCCACATCATCCGTGACGCCTGGGCTCTCGGCCTTCTGCCTGAAAGCGAAACCTGTCAGGGCTGGGGGCGTGCCCAATTCGATGAGCTGTACGCCAGGGTGCATGCAGCCTGGGAGCCTTACGGCCACCTTGTTGGCCGCCTTCCACCAGAGATGCGGGCACGGCACGAGCGCATATATGCCGAAGCGATACGGCATGCCCGCGAACTCGGCTGGTCGTCCGACCTGGATGACGAAGACGAATGACAGACCCGGTCCCAACGTCCGGTATCACATGACCGTCAACCTCGACGAATACAAGGAATATCTCGGACACCTCGATCCGCACGTGCGCGACTCTCTCGCTGAGAGCTTCGCTGAGGCGGCGCGTGTAATGTCGCCGCAAGGCCTGCAACGATGGCTCGAAGGCGCAAAGAGTCTTACCCAGCTTGGGCGTGGCAGCGAGCTTGTCGTGACCTATCTCCAGGCTATGCCGGCCGTGGCCAAAGAGGTGGGCGAAGACGTCCTAGCGGACTGCATCACCGGTGCCATGAAGCTCGCGTCCATGGTGAGTGGCGAGGTGATCCAGCTTCTGTTTGACACGCTTCCGGCAGCTGCCGGACGGCTGGGCGATGCCGAGCTGCTGCGAGGGTACCTCGGTCTCATTCACCAGCTTTCGGCACGAGTGCCGCGCGGGTTGCGCCCCATGCTAGCCCACCTCGATGAGCTATTTGCCAAGCTTACGCTTGGCGGCCTGCGGCGCTGGGCGCTGTGGGGAGCACAGGCGCACGCGCGTGACTTCCAGGCGCAGATTGCCTACTTCGATCTGAAGAGCGCCGACAGCCTCAGCGTGCTGCAAAAGGAACGGCGTGGCACGCTGTTCATCGACAATCAGAGAAAGCTCAATTTCTACCTTAGGGCATTCTGGGGGCGCGATTTCTTTCTGCGCCCAACCTCCGGGGATTACGAAACACGCGAAGGCTACAGGCCGTTCATCGAGAAACGGGTGATTCATCTGCCCGATGCCTATGATGACTATGCCGGCATCGCAGGCAGGGAGCTGTATCGCGCTGCGGCCGCGCATGCAGCTGCGCATCTGGTTTATACGCGCGAACCCATATCGATGGAACAGCTGAATCCTGTGCAGATGTTCTTCATCGGCATTTTCGAGGATGCCCGTATCGAGCATCTCGCGTTACGTGAATTTCCGGGCATGAGGCAGCTTTGGTCCCAGTTCCACGCCAGGGTGCGCGAAGTGAGCTGTCCGACCGAGCCGGTAGTCGGTCTTCTCGAACGTCTTGCATATTCTCTGATCGATGATAGTTATCACGACGATGACAGGCTGATCCGGGACATGACCGAGCGTTTCCGCGCAGAGTGCGGGCAGCGGGCCACAGACAATCACCTTTCGTGGGACCTGGGAGTAGGCCTTTACAACTCATTACGTGAATCCCGGTCCGTGCCGTCGCTGCGCGTGCTCGAGACGATGGCTATCCCGTACCGTGACGACAATCGCTACTGCTGGGCTTCGGACGAAATTGCCTGGCAGGAAGCCGACTACCTGCCGGCACCGAAGCAGACGCGAAAGTACGTCACAACCATGGAAATGGTAAATGAACTCGATTGCGAGCTTGCCGGCGATGATGCCCAGGAGATCTGGGTGCTCAAGGAGCCGTTCTACCTTGACCAGGAAGGATGCACGATCAACGATCTGGAAGGCAGGGAGCCGGTGTCGGAACCCCATCACTATCAGGAATGGGACTATACCGTGCAGCTCCATCGGCCAAGCTGGACAACCGTTCTCGAAAAGCGCCAGCTTCGGGGTGATCCGGCGGAGATCGACAATATCCTGACGGATAACAAATCAGTGGCCTCGCGCTTGCGGCATATAATCGACGCGATGCAGCCCGAAGGGGTACAGCGCTTCCGTCGTCAGGAAGATGGGGAAGAGATCGATCTAAATGCCGCGATCCGCGCAATGATTGATATCCGCATGGGTCAAATCCCGGACCAGCGGATCAACATCCGCATCGTGCGTAAAGTACGCGATCTCGCCGTGCTTGTCCTGCTCGATCTTTCCGAATCCACCAACGAAAAACTGGGCGCATCAGTGAAGCCGGTGATTCAGCTCGCGCGGGAGGCGACATCACTGCTGTCATGGGCGATTGATCGCGTTGGCGATCCGTTTGCGATTCACGGATTTTCGTCGAATGGCCGGCATGAGGTGAAGTATTATCGTTTCAAGGATTTCAGGGAGCCATACAGCGACGAAATAAAGGCACGGCTTGCCGGCATGCGCGGCGGGTTCTCAACGCGCATGGGCGCAGCGCTGCGACATGCGGCAACTTTTCTGCTGAAGCAGCCCGAGCAGAAGAAGCTGATCCTGCTGCTTACCGACGGCGAACCGGCCGACATTGACGTACGTGACCCGCAATATTTGCGGCACGATACGAAGAAGGCGGTCGAAGAGCTTGCTGCGCGCGGCGTACGCACGTTCTGCATGACGCTCGATCCGAATGCCGACGATTATGTCGCGCGTATTTTCGGATCGAGGAGCTATATGGTGATAGACCAGGTCGATCGGCTGCCAGAACGTTTGCCGCAGCTTTATGCAGGCTTGACGAGATAAACCAGCGTCGCCAGATCCGCTGTGCACCTTGCCGCTTAGGCCTGGCGGCTTGTGCCTGCGTTCGTTTCCGTCCCAGGCAGGTTCCGGTTGCGGTAAAATAGACCGGACATGCAGGTGCGTGCCGGAATCTGGAAAGACTGGCCGCACATGGCGGGGGCAACATGTTTTCAGAACGCATCGAGCGGCTGACCGGGTCATTGATACGCGAGATTCTCGCGCTGACGCAGCGGGAGGGCGTCATATCGTTCGCCGGCGGCCTGCCGGCGATGGAGGCCATGCCCGAGCTGGATTTGGCGCAGGCGCCGCAGGAACTGCGTCAGTACGGCACCACGGAAGGTGAGCCGTCATTGCGTGCACGCATCGCCACCGACCTGAGCCGGTTGGGCCGCAGCTGTGCGGCGGATCAGGTGCTGGTTACTGCCGGATCGCAACAGGGTATTGACCTCGCATCGAAGCTGTTTGTAGATCCCGGTACGCCGGTATTGATCGAGGCGCCGAGCTATCTCGCCGCCATCCAGTCATTCCGTCTGTTCGGCGCGCGCTTCATTGCATTGCCGCTGTCGCCGCAGGGAATCGATCCGGCGGCGCTGCGCGCCGAGATTGCGCGCCAGCGTCCCGCCTTCGCCTATCTGATCCCGACATTCCAGAACCCATCGGGTTACTGCTATTCGGAAGCGACGCGGCTTGAGGTCGCGCGCGTGCTGGACAATGCCCGCGTGCCGCTGATCGAAGATGAACCCTATCGTGAGTTAAATTATAAGCACGTTGATCATGTACCGATCTGTGCCCACCTGAAGGCGGCCCCGTGGATTTACCTCGGCAGTCTGTCCAAGACAGGCATGCCGGGGCTCCGTATCGGCTATGCGGCGGCATCGCCCGACCTGGTTCCGCTGCTGGTGCGCCTGAAGCAGTCCGCCGATCTGCATACCAACCGGCTCGGCCAATGGTGGGCCGACCGCTTTCTTCGCAACCCCGATTATCCGGCGCACTTGGAGCGGCTGCGTGCCAGCTACCGCGCCCGGCGTGATGCCATGGCGGCAGCCCTGGACCGCCACTTCCGCGACTTCGCCCGATGGGAGGTGCCGGCCGGCGGCCTGTTCTTCTGGGTACAGCTCAACCGCCCGCTCGACTCGCGCGTGCTGCTCAAGAAGGCTCTGGATCGCAACGTCGCCTTTATGCCTGGTGAGCCGTTCTTCCCGGATGATGACCGGCCGCGCGGGTTTCTGCGGCTGAATTTCAGTCATGCCGATGATGAGGCAATCGAGCACGGGATCCGAATACTCGGGCAGGTTGTACGCAGCTGCCTGGACTAGCCGCCCAGAACGGCAGCATCAATCATCGCGTACGGGGGATGGCTGAGGTAACCGGATTCTCCCGACGGGGTTGTGGCACCGGGTTGGGTCGGCCGACTGTACCCAGGCTGCCACGAACCAGCCTGAAGGGCCGGCCCGCGATGCGTGCGCGGCATCAAGAACTGAATGAAACGCGAGAGAGCCTGCACATGAAAGAAGTCAACGAGCTGATCAGCGGATTCCGGCGCTTCCAGAAACGCTATTTTTCGGAAGACCGCGCACTATATGAACGCCTCACCCGCCAGGGCCAGTCGCCCAAAGTCATGATCGTGGCCTGCTGCGATTCCCGGGTCGACCCGGTGATCATCACCGACAGCGACCCGGGGGACTTGTTCGTGGTGCGAAATGTCGCGAACCTAGTGCCGCCATGCGAGGTGGGCGGTGGCTATCACGGTACGAGTGCGGCGCTTGAGTTCGCCGTAAGCGT
The DNA here is from genome assembly GCA_021819085.1 of Pseudomonadota bacterium. Lineage (GTDB taxonomy): Bacteria > Pseudomonadota > Gammaproteobacteria > Acidiferrobacterales > UBA6901 > JAJYCY01. Next base: position 123,281 of record JAKASJ010000003.1, read on the forward strand.
GCTGCGTGTGAGCCAGTTGATCGTGATGGGGCATGCACGCTGCGGCGGGATTCGCGCGCTTCTCGAAGAGGTCCCGGAACAGTCCATTCCGTCCGGGTTCATCGCACCCTGGATGTCAATCGTGGAGGAAGCCCGGAACGAAGTGCGGGCGGCATTTCCCGATGTGGCCACCGAGGCGCGCGATCGTGCCTGCGAGCAGGCTGCGATTCGGATTTCCCTTCATAATCTGATGGGGTTTCCATTCGTGCGCGAAGCGGTCTCTGCCGGGAGGCTGACGCTGCATGGGTGGTATTTCGACCTGGAACGCGGGGAGCTGCTGTGCCATTCTTCAGCCACCAATGCGTTCGAAGTGACCGTGGCGCATCTGTAGCGACGACACTCTTTGGCGGCGCACCCAACGACCGTTGCCAATCGACGCTCTGCTATTCGGCCCCCGATGTCAGGTGGCCACGGCCTGCCCCGTGGGTGTCCTTCCATCGATCCAGAAGTTAAGTTCGCGGTCGAGAAATTCCTCGACCGCCATGTAGTGCGAACCGTCGCAGGAGAAGGTCAGGCCCACTATGTCGTTCATTACATTGAGTGACCCGGAGCGCAGGTAAATCGTTTCATCCAGAAACCGCAGCGCCTTGAATTGCTCCAGAACCCGGATGATATCTCCTTCCCGAGTCTTGGCATTCTCCGCATAGCGACGTTTCGGATAGGCGAGACGCATCTCCGGATCGATGATCTCGTCGACGCTGTGCAGGCGATAGCTATAGGGATCGTCCAGAAACCACAGAGAGCAACGTCCGCTCGAGAAGTGGATCTTGCTGTGGAATACGCCGTATTCCCGCATCAGTACGACGATACCTTCGATCGTCTCGTTGGCGTACTTGTCGAAAACGCTGGGCGTGCGTGTCTGCATGAAAACCGTCCCGCGCACCGACGGATCCCCCCGAAACTGCTGCCAGTGCACCTTGTTTGGCACGGAGAGCTTGGTATTGCGAAGCAGATCGTTGACCGAAAAGTCAGCGGCGATGAAACCGAGCAGCTGGTTGTCACGGCGCACCGCCTGCAACACCGTGAGACAGTATTCGAAGGTGTATTTGGATAGATAGACGGACGAAAGCATTACTCCCTTGAAAGGCAGATGATTCTTCAGATAGGGGCGGTCCGACAGATCGCGGCCGCGCCACGAAGGATCTGGTCCGGATGCCCGCACCATGGAGGAAAGTTCGATGCCATGCACGTCCCAGGCATACAACAAATGACAATTGGGCAATGACGGCAAGCCTTCGCGCAACCGTTCGTCGATCATATCCGCGTCTGGCCAGATCTCGGCAACCTGTTCCGCCACGCGCGCGAATGGGGCGCTGACGATCTCCGCAAGCGCGGCCTTTTTTTCGAGGATGGTCTGTTGCAGTGTTGTCATAGCTGTTACCTGAGATTGCTTTGCTGTCGTAGAGTTCCAGCAGGCCAAGATTATATCGCCGATGTGTCTTTGTGATGAACGCAACCACCGGCGTGTGAGAACCCTATCGGTTCTTGGCGTTCGCCCAGGCGCCATTTCCGACGAGCGGTTTTCGGCGTCCGACACGAAGCCCGCGCGGGTATGCGTGAAGCCCCGGATACGTCTGCGCAGAAGATTCGGTCTGCTGGTGCTGGATCGCGTCACACCGGATGCGACCATCAGAGGTGGTCTCAACCCCCGGTGCGTGGTGCAGAACGATCCCGGTGTTTTTTTTGGCACCTGTTTTTGCACAAGCAGATTTCACTGACCGCCCATCCAGCCATGTGTTCGATCGTGAACCGTCGTAGCCGGTAGAGGTTTATGGAAAGATCGGGATGAATTGTCTGCTGTGGCGGTGCCCGGAATCTCGGTCGTCCCTTGGACATGCGGTGTCGGCGCAACGATGGACCCGTTCCTGCCGGACAGGAACGGTTATCACATCTGGCCTGCGGCTGCGGTCCGGGGCCAGACCGTGGCGGATGCACATGAGAAAAAGGCAGATCCTGAAGTGGCGCCACTTCAGGATCTGGATAGACCTAAACTGGCAGCTTCCCTGCTTGCGTCACCAGATTGAATGATGATAGTTTACTGCGGCGGTAGGTCTTTCTCTTCGATTCAAGAATCTGGACTCCCCTTTCCACTTTAAGCAAAGGAACAACAATATGCGTTCATTGATTATCGGGACTCTAATTGTCGGATTGATTGGCGCGCCGGTGGTGGCGTTCGGCGCTGTGCATCGCATAACGATTGCGTTGCACGCGCAGAACGGGTCGCGCGAAAACGGCAAGGCGATTCTCACGGCCGAAGGCGCCAAGACGAGAGTGTTCGTTGAGGTTGGGCATGCGCCCAAAGGAATTGCACAGCCCGCACATATCCACGAAGGCACGTGCAACAAGCTCAATCCAATGCCGGCCTGGAAACTGAAACCGGTCAAGGGGGGCAGATCCGTTACGGTAGTTCCTGTTTCGCTGGACAGCCTTCTGCACGGAAAGTATGCGATCAATGTTCACAGGAGCTTCAAAGAAATCAAGCACTACGTTTCCTGCGGCGATATTGCTGTCCAAAAATAGCGGTCTTTCTGCCCCGAGGTCGAGTGGCATGGGCCGCCTGCCTCGGGACGGATACGCCGGCCACCGGTACGCGGACGACCGGCGGCCGGAGTGCATGCACGTTGGTAGCGAGCGGCGACCAGCCTTCAGCCGGCGGCATTTGGTCCGGACTGGCATTGCGATCAAGCTGTTCATGCTGACGGACAGGGCCGATCACGGCGCTGGCGGTGGACGTTGTTGGGTCCTGCGGATCCGGCCGGGCCCTCAGGTCAGTTACCGGGCGGGTTGACCGGGTGTCCGGCCTGCGGACCTGCCCGATTTTTCAGCTGTGGTCGGCGGACAGGGCTCGTGGTGTCGGCGTAACCGAGAGGGAATTCGCGTCGCCCCGTTTGCCGGAAGCGGAATCGGTCCCTGGCGATGCCGGAGCCTGTCGTCTACCGGGCCGTTTTGGCAGATTCGGCCGCCGATCGGAACAGGCCCCTGTTACTGAGCCGGCTTTCGGCGTATAAGACCTTTCCCGACCTTGCCGATTCGACGAAACCGCATGGAATTTGCCAATGTTTTCGGGTCCTTGGCCGGCACCCTGACTACCGTCGCCTTTCTTCCGCAGGCAATCAAGACCTGGAAGACAAGGTCTGCCGGGGACATATCGCTCGGCATGTTCACGCTCTTTGCCGCCGGTGTGTTTTTGTGGATTGTCTACGGAATCGGGATCGGTTCGGTTCCGGTGATTATCGCCAACACGATCACGTTCGTCCTGGCAGTGACGATTCTCGTGTTTAAGATAAAATACAAGTAACCCCACAGCCCGACAAGGCAACCGTGGCATCTCTTCCCGAATACCCCATCGGTGTTTTCGATTCCGGCGTCGGGGGGCTGACCGTCGTGCATGCGCTGCGCCGGCAGCTGCCGCGCGAGAACATTTACTACTTCGGCGATACGGCACGGGTTCCATATGGCGTCAAGTCGGAAGAGACTATCGCCCGGTTCGCCACCCAGATCGTGGAATTCCTGCTGGAAAAGCGAGTGAAAATCCTGATTGTCGCCTGCAACACGATGGCGGCAGTCGCCTCTCAAGTTATCCGTGGGCTTTCTTCGGTACCGGTACTGGACGTTATCGAATCGGGCGCGCGTGGCGCGGCCCTGGAAACGCGCAGCCGGCGCGTTGGCGTGATCGGCACCCTGGCGACGGTCGCGAGCGGAGCCTATGATCAGGCGATCCGGCGTTACGATGCGTCGATCCAGATACGGTCCCGTGCCTGTCCGTTGTTCGTGCCGCTTGTGGAAGAGGGCTGGCTGGATCACGTCGTCACGCGCATCACCGCCGAGGAGTACCTCCGGCCGCTATGTCGCGAGGCTATTGACACCCTCGTGCTGGGCTGCACGCACTACCCCCTGCTCAAACCCTTGCTGCGTGAAGTCGTGGGTGCGGACGTACGCCTTGTCGATTCGGCCGAAGCGATCGCCAGACAAACCGCAGAGCTGCTCGAGGCGGAGCAACTCGCGAATCCGCAGACCGGTGTGCCGGATTACCATTTCTTCGTCACTGATGTGCCACAGCGATTTCAGGAAGTAGGGGGACGTTTTCTGGGCCGCGCGCTGGAAAACGTGCATATAGTACAGATGTAAGTTGTGCGAGGCGTCGAGGCGCCCCTGCCATGGCTGGATTCGATCACGTCTTCAGGGCCACGCCCGACAATTTTGGGGCGCTGGTGCTGGAAAATTCCGACCGGGGCCCGGTGATGGTAAATTACTGGTCGCCCCGGGCTGGTCCGTGCATGATCCTCATGCCCCGGCTTGTCGGTCTTGCGACCGCGTACGGTGGCCGATTTTTGCTGGTCACCGTCAACACCGACGAGCATGGGTCTTTTGCTCGCGGGCACGGTATCTTTAGCGTGCCAACCGTCAAGATGTTTCGCCACGGGAAGATTGTCGACACCATTCACGGTGCCTTGGCGGAAGGCGAGTTCCGAACCGTTATCGAACGCCACCTTGTCCGCGAATCCGGTGCCTTGCATGTTTCGGCGGTCGCCGAGCATAGCGCAGGCAACGTGGATCGCGCGCTGACTCTGCTGACCCAGGCGGCGATGACCGACCCGCAGAACGCGCGTATCGCGGCCGACCTTGCCAAGCTTCTGATCCTTGAGAACCGGCCGGCTCAGGCCGAAGCGGTGCTGCACGCGTTGCCGGAAGCGGCCGGGAAGGATCCGCAGATCGCCACGTTGCGTGCACATATCGGGTTTCTGCGTGCCGCCGCCGAGGCGCCGGCACGGGAAGTGCTGGAGCAGGATCTTCGTGCGCACCCGGAAGACATCGAACTCCGGTTCAAGCTGAGTGCGCTGAAGCTTGTTGAGGACGATTATGCCGGAGCCATGGACGATCTGATCGAGATCCTGCGCCGCGACCGCGGCTGTCATGCCGCACGCACGGGGCTGCTGGCCGTGTTTCAGATTCTTGCATGCGACAGCGAGCTGCTCTTCCGGTACCGCAGGCGCGCGTCGGAGTTCATGGATTGATGTGCGCGCCGGGGAAGGTTGTAGCGTGTCGCAGGAACGGCCCGCATGCCGGCCGTGACGCAGAAGTTAGATTTCGTGGGAGGAGAACGGATGAGACATACGGAAGGAAAATTGGACAGGTCGGTAATGATAACCTTGCGCCTGATCGAATGGCTGGGGCTGTTGCTCATAGTCATCGGGACGCTGGTCGCAATCGGCTTCGAAATAAGGCGGGTGATGGCAGACGGTACGGTCTCTTTGAAGGATATTCTACTTCTGTTCATCTACCTGGAGGTCATCACCATGGTCGGTCTGTACTTCTCCAGTGGCAAATTGCCCCTGCGCTACACCCTCTATATTGCTATGGTAGCCGTTGCGCGCTACATCATTCTCGGAATGAAAGAGATGACCGGCTGGACCGTTGTCGCCCTAACCTGTGCCATCCTGGTGCTGGCACTGACCACGCTCGTGATTCGCTACGAAGATGTAAAACTTCCAAACGACGACGCGTAGTTGTGCGCGGCCGCTATATTGCCCCGCCGGCCCTGCCGCCCAAAAGTGCCCCGGCGCATTACGGCCGACGGGGCGGCCCGGTTCAAGACCACCGCATGTTCAGGCAGCTGGCGGGGGAAGGCGGATCGCGTCAAACAGGATAGGTTTTGAGCGCATCGCCGTTTAAAATGGGCGGGTGTCATACGACCACAGGAAGCGTATCCAATGTCTGAAACCCTCTTCAATTCCGAGTTGAAAAGCCTGCCGCTTCTGCATCGTGGCAAGGTGCGGGATATCTATTCTGTAGATGACCGTCACATGCTAATTGTCGCCACTGACCGGCTTTCGGCGTTCGATGTCGTGCTGCCTACGCCGATACCGAACAAGGGTGCGGTACTGACGACCATGTCGAATTTCTGGTTCCGGCGGCTGCGGCACATCGTTCCCAACCATTTGGCGGATCTTTCCCTGGAGCAGGCACTGCCGGATGCGGCTGAACGCGAGCCGCTTTCCGGGCGTACGATGGTTGTGCGCAAGCTTAAGGCACTGCCAGTGGAGGCGATTGTCCGCGGCTACCTCGTTGGATCCGGTTGGAAGGAATACCGGAAATTGGGTACCGTTTGCGGCATCTCGCTGCCCCAGGGTCTGCGCGAAGCGGAGCGTCTGCCACAAACGCTGTTTACTCCCTCCACGAAGGCCGAGGCCGGTGCTCACGACGAAAACATAAATTTCGATCAGACGGCTGCGACGCTCGGTAAGGACCTCGCGCAACGAGTCAGAGATGTGAGCATCGCGCTGTACACGGAAGCCGCCGCTTATGCGCTCACGCGCGGTATCATCATCGCTGATACGAAATTCGAGTTCGGCCTGGATGAGGCCGGGACGCTGACACTCATAGACGAGGTGCTGACGCCGGATTCATCGCGGTTCTGGCCGGCGGATGAATACAGGCCCGGAAGCAACCCGCCCAGTTTCGACAAGCAGTATGTGCGCGACTATCTCGAGTCGATCGACTGGAACAAACGGCCGCCAGCGCCGAAGCTACCTGCGGAGGTGGTGGCGCGCACGGCGGAGAAGTACCACGAAGCCTTGCGCCGGCTCACAGCGCCAGATCGTGCGGCTGGGAAAAATGGTTGATTACCGGTAGATTCCGCGTGCCGGCTTTCGAGCCATCGCGGCCCTGTCATGCTCGACAGTTCATGAGAGAAGAATGAAGAAGGTTTGGATCGTCATTGCCGCAGCCGCCCTGTTTACGGTGGCATGCAAGCGCGAGGCTGCTCGGCCAGCACTGCGTTCGACCCAGTCGACTCCGGTTTCGGCATCGTCCTCCGGTTTCTCAGCGGGACAGATTGCCCTCGGGGAGCGGCTTTTTCAGGCTGACTGCGCTCCATGTCATGGGGCGCAGGCTCAAGGCCATGCCGGGTGGCGGGTGCCACGTAGCGGCCTGTTTACGGCGGCGGCTCCCCCGCTGAATGGTACGGGGGACGCGTGGAAGCGCAGTCGCCAGCAGTTCGTCGACACCATTGAGCATGGGGCACGACTGCCGGACGGCACCGTGGTGATGCCAGCCTGGAAGGATAGACTGAGCAGGACCCAGATCCGTTACATCGTGGCATGGTTCCAGTCCCTGTGGCCGCCGCAGGTCTATCGGAATTGGGCCAGGATTCAGGCGAGCCAGCCACCCAAGAGTTGATCCGGCCGCAAGCACACACCCCGCCAGCGAGAATGGTGCGGATCCTGGAATCAGGGCGGTTATCAATCGGCCGTAATGGCAATCCGTCATGGATTTGTCGGCATTTTGATTTGAGTCAAAACGCCGCGCATTGTTCTTGTTTACCCTAATTGAACTTTGTTGATGGCATACCTGACCGCAGGGTCCAGCGCGGGGGGTATTGTTCGCCGAATTTTTGGTTGTGCCACCGCTGTGGAGAAACGGATATGTATGGATTCAGTGTTCAGGTGACGGGCAGCTTTGATGCCGCTGTTGCCCGGACTGTGGAGGCGCTCAAGACTGAGGGCTTCGGTGTGCTGACTGACATCGACGTCAAGAAGACGATGAAGGAGAAGCTTGGCGTGGAAGGCCGTCCTTACCGCATACTTGGTGCTTGCAATCCTCCGCTTGCACACCAGGCGATTACTGCCGATCCGGATATCGGCCTTCTGCTCCCGTGCAATGTGATCGTGCGCCAAGAGGCTGATGGCAGGGTGATAGTCGGCTTCATGGATCCGGTTTCCGTGCTGGGTCTGGTCGACAAGCCGGGTATCGAAAAATTGGCGAATGAAGTCCGCACCCGCCTGGAGCGGGTGCGGGATGTACTTGCTAAGTAGCTTTCGCAAGATCTGGTATTTCAGCGAATCGGTAGAGCACTGACGTGCTAAGGAGGCTGGTCGATGGACAGGAAAGGGATTTGGAAATACCTCGCAGGCATTGTTCTGCTGAGCGCACTGATAGCGGCCGTGGCAGTGGCACAGGACAGCGGATATGGCTATGGAATGATGGGCGGCTACGGGCGCTACGGCATGGGACCGGGGATGATGGGCGGCTACGGCGGCTACGGCATGGGACCGGGAATGATGGGCGGCTACGGCGGCTACGGCATGGGACCGGGAATGATGGGCGGCTACGGCGGCTACGGCATGGGACCGGGAATGATGGGCGGCTACGGCGGGCTTGGGCCGCTTGGCGCCCTGAACTTGTCGGACGCGCAGCGCGAGCGAATCACCAAGATTCTCGAAGCCAATCGCCAGCAGCACTGGGCGGTCATGGGTAAAATGATGGACGACGCGGACAAGCTCCGGGAAATGTTGGCCGAGGAACGGCCCGATCCCAAGAAAGTCGGTGCCCTCTATGGCCAGATCTCCGTCCTGCGCCAGCAGATAATCGTGGCCCATGTGCAGGCCAGGAACGAGGTACAGGACGTTCTTACCGCCAAACAGCGCGAGCAGCTGCAGCAGTGGCGTCGAGGCGCATGGGCTCCGGGCTGGGGCCCGCATCCAGGCTACCTTGGCGGTGGTCCGGGAGGAGTCCGGCCGTAGCGGACCGTGCGCTGTCGGTGGTCCTGCATTGGCCTGTGGAACCGATGCAGCGTGACGGGGCGGCAGTGTCGAGACTGAGGGAGGATCACAATGTACAACTGGGGCTGGGGAAACATGATGGGGTACGGCGCCTGGTGGGGTATGGGCTGGTTATTCATGATTCTGTTCTGGCTGGCGATCATCCTGGCGGTCGTGGGGCTGATGAAATGGCTCATCGGTGCCTCGCCTCGTAGCGAGGTGCCACGGCAGAAGGATGCGCTTGACATTCTTAGGGAGCGTTATGCCCGGGGGGAGATCGAACGCGAGGAGTTTGAACAGAAAAGGCGTGATTTGACGTAGTGACGTTCTGTACGAACCGGGTGGTGGAAGAGCGATGGAGGATTTTTCAGGCTATGAGTGACCGCGAAACGCGATTCGACGTCAATGGCATGAAATGCGATGGTTGTACTGCCAGGGCTACGGCGGCTATCCGGTCTGTTGCAGGCGTGACGGATGTCAAGGTAGATCTTTCCGGAAAATCGGCCGTCGTGAAGGGTGATGCTGATCCGGGAGCTGTTATCCAGGCACTGAAGCAGGTGGGCTATCCCGCGTCGGTCAACCGACGATAGCGTTCAGCTGGCACGCGCCAGCTGCCTGATCCATGGGGCCGGATCCTCGGTTCCGGTCCAGCAGAACATTTCCGCTTCATCGCGTTGCGGTGCCTCGAAGTCCTGCAGCTGTTGGTGTAATACGGCATGTGTGGCATCCGAGATGTCCTCCTGCGTGCGCGAGCGCAGGTCCAGGCGCCGCTCCAGTTCGGAACGCGGTGTGCAGCAAAAGATGATCCCGAACGCGGTTCCGAGCGAGCGCGCGAGCGCCGCGGCGTGCAGACGGTACGCGCGTCGCAGGAAGGTTGCATCCAGGATTGCCCAGCGTCCGGAGCTGACGATCTCGCGCGCATTCTTCAGAAGCGTCTTGTAGGTCTGCTCGGTCATCTCGGTGCTGTATATCCCACGCGCATAGGATGTGGCCTGGTGTTGCTCCAGCTGTAGGCCCGCCAGGTGCTTGCGTACGGCGTCCGAACGAACCGTGATTCCTCCGACGGCTTCGGCCGTCTGGCGTGCGATGGTGGTCTTTCCGCTGGCGCTCGGGCCGCAAGTGATGAGCAGGCCGCCTGCACGTCCGGTGGTGTATTCACGGGCCAGATTGAAATAGTGCGAGGCCTCGTTTGCAGCCGCAAGTCGCTGCGCCTCGCTGCTGGCGCTGTCCAGAAGAAACGACGCGACTTTTCCGCGCACACAGGCGCGGTATGTCTGATAGAAATCGAGCGCGGCCAGACCGGCATAGTCGTCCGTTCGCTGCAAATACTCGTTCAAAAAGCAGTTTCCAAGACGCGGAAGGTTGCGCGCGTCCAGGTCCATTGTGAGAAACGCGATATCTCCGATGACGTCGCCGGCCCGGAACCGCTGGCTGAATTCAATACAGTCGAAGATAACGACCGCATCACCGTAAAGGCACATATTTCTGAGGTGCAGATCACCATGCCCGTCAACAATGCGGCCGGCAGAGACTCGCGCAGAGAACAATGCGGCGTTGGTGTGCATGAAGTCCTGTGTGTAGCTTCGGATGCGTTCAAACTGCGAACGCGTGATGCTGCGACCGATGTACGGCTCGGTCTGTGAAAAGTTCTGCCGTACGTGATCGGCGATGTTGTCCAGGCTGCCGTAGAGGTCGATATGGGGTCCGTGTTCGGCCAGGCCATGGAAGCGTGCCAGCTGACGAGCGACGTCGCGCATCTGATCACGGTCAAGCTTGCCGGCCGCGGCAAGCCGATCGAGCATTCCCTCTTGGGGCATTCGCACCATCTTTACCGCGTAGTCAGCAACCTCGGCGCCACCGTTGTCCGACCCGCTGCCCACCTTGAAGTTGCCGCCGACGGCTTGTATGGGCACTACGCCCAGATAGATCTGGGGTGCGAGCCGCCTGTTCAAGCGCACCTCGTCCTCACAGGCCTGTCGGCGACTGGACAGCGCTGTGAAGTCGAGAAATCCTAGTTCGACCGGCTTCTTGACCTTGTACGCATAGGCGCCGGCGAGAAATACATCGGAAATATGGGTGTGCAGATGCACAAGCTCGTCCGCCGGATGCGGATAGGCTCCCGCATTGCTCAAGGCGGCCAGCATATGTTCACGGTCGCGAGACTGACGGTTCATGTTCGCTTCCCGCATTGGCCACGGCTGCAAGGCATACAGGTTAGAAATTGCCCAGGCGGCTTGCCATGACCCGGGTCAACTTCCGCCCAGCCGCCAGGGCCGGGGAGCCGCCTGGCGCGGCATCGCATTGGCATGACTTGGTTTTGCGGACGAGCGCCCCCAATTCCAACAGTTGTATGTGCGGCAGCCGATGATATACGGAAATTGTGTCCATTCATCCTGACAGGTTAGGAAGGATTAGCTTGAGTCGGTCTCAACAAACATCCCCGGCCGCGCGGTTTGTCATCGTACCCGCCATGCGGCGATAATAATCGCCGAGATGCGGATGCGGGGTTTTCGGGCCATCGGCGTGGATCGGAGTTTGGTGCATGAGTGAAACGGCGACGTCGCTGCGGTTGTCCATCGGGGGCATGAGTTGCGCCGGCTGTGTGGCGACCGTCGAAAACACGCTGCGGGCGGTGCCGGGCGTGTCAGAAGCAACGGTCAACTTCGCTGAACACACCGCTTCCGTGACCGGCAGTGCACCAGCTGAGGCGCTGATTGCGGCGGTGACGCAGGCGGGTTACGAGGCGGCCGAGCTGCGTGGTGCCGAGGACGAGGCGCAGAAGGAGGCTGCGGAAATGGCCCATTACCGCCGCCTGTTACGCAAGACCGCCGTGGCCGCCGTGGTCGGAGTGCCGCTCATGCTGGGCGGGCCGCTTGGCTGGTTGCCGGCGCTTTCGACGCCATCGGGGCAGGTGTTCTGGCTGCTCGCGGGTGGTGCAACGCTGTTCGTCCTGTTCTATTCCGGCGGCCATTTCTTCAAGGGTGCGTGGAAGGCGTTCTGGACGCACAACGCCAATATGGATACGCTCGTCGCCCTTGGCACGGGCGCGGCGTGGGTATACTCAATTGCGGTTACCGTATTTCCCGGGCTGGTTCCCGTACTCGCTCAACATGCCTACTTCGAGGCAGCGGCGATCATAATCGCGCTCATAAATCTCGGTTCGGCCCTGGAGATGCGCGCGCGTGGAAAAACCTCGGAGGCGATCAAGCGACTGATCGGTCTGCAGCCCAAGACGGCACGCGTGGTACGGGACGGACGGGAGATCGATATTCCGATCGGAGAGGTCGGCCTGCAGGAGACACTGCGGGTGCGCCCCGGAGAGAAGATCGCGGTGGACGGAATCATCATCGACGGCCACTCCACAGTTGATGAGTCGATGCTGACCGGCGAGCCGCTGCCGGCGGCAAAGAAGGCGGGGGATGAGGTCGTGGGCGGGACACTCAACAAGTCCGGCACCTTCCTTTTCCAAGCTAAGCGCATCGGCAAGGATACGGTACTTGCGCACATCATCGAGATGGTGCGTCAAGCGCAAAATTCTAAGCCGGCGATCGGCCGGCTGGCCGACCGGGTCTCTTCAGTATTTGTGCCGAGCGTGCTGATCGTCGCGGTCGTCACCTTCCTGGTTTGGTTCAACCTGGGCCCCAGCCCGGTGCTGAGCTACGCGCTGGTAGCGACCATGACCGTTCTGATCATCGCATGTCCGTGCGCGCTCGGCCTTGCTACGCCGATCTCGATAATGGTCGGTGTCGGAAAGGCCGCCGAGTACGGCATTCTGATCCGCAAAGGAGATGCCCTGCAGCAGGCGGGGCGGCTAACGACAGTGGTATTGGACAAAACCGGTACGGTCACTGCCGGTCGTCCCGCGGTAGCCTCCCTGCTTCCCGCGCCCGGGTGGGACGAGACCCGCCTGTTGCAGCTTGCGGCAAGCCTCGAGGCCGGGTCCGAGCATCCTCTGGCGGAAGCTTTGATCGAGGCGGCCGCCGCGCGCGGAATCGTGCTCCTGGGTCTGACCGGGTTCGAAGCGATCCCCGGGAAAGGTGTACGTGCCCTATTGCCGGGCGGGGTGCAGCAGATTCAGGAGGCAGCCGGATTACGGCAAGTCCAAGCACCCGGAGGAGCTGCCGGCCACCAGGTGCTGCTTGGCAACGAAGGGCTCATGCGTGGCAATGGAATCGATCTGGGGAGCCTTGGGCGCGACGCGGCAACCATGGCGGCGCGCGCCGAAACGCCAATGTATCTTGCTCTAGACGGAACGATCGCGGGGATCGTGTCGGTTTCCGACCCGGTAAAGCCTGATTCGCGCGACGCGATCTCCCGTCTGCATGCCGCCGGCCTAAGAGTGGTGATGCTTACCGGCGACAACAGGGTTACGGCTCAGGCGGTTGCCGGGCAGGTTGGTATCGACGAAGTGCTTGCGGAGGTACTGCCGGCGGAAAAGTCGGAGCAGGTTGCGGCATTACAGGCGCGCGGCGAGATTGTGGGGATGGTTGGCGACGGCATTAACGACGCACCCGCCCTGGCGCGTGCCGACGTGGGTTTTGCCATAGGCACCGGCACCGACGTGGCGATTGAAAGCGCAGACGTTACTCTCATGCGGGGTTCGCTGCATGGTGTTGCTGACGCCATCGCGATATCGAAGGCAACGGTCCGCAACATCAAACAGAACCTTTTCGGATCTTTCGTCTACAACAGTCTCGGGATACCCATAGCTGCTGGAGCGCTGTATCCTTTGTTCCACCTGCTGCTCAATCCCATGATAGCGGGCGGCGCGATGGCGATGTCCTCATTCACCGTCGTATCCAATGCAAACCGCCTGCGGTGGTTTGTGTCCGGGGAAAGGCGACCATGAACCATCTCGCCGTCAACCTAGGCGGCGCAGCAGTCATCGGCCTGATCGTGTGGTGGTTCTGGCTCTCGCGGCCACGGGCTCGGCAAGCCAGCGCCGACACACCGATAGACATCGTCGTGGCCGACGGCGTCTATACACCCGCACGCATCGAAGTGCCGGCCGGGCGTCCTGTCACCCTACGCTTTCTGCGCAAGGACCCTAGCCCCTGCGCAGAAAAGGTGGTATTCGACGGGTTCAATACGGTTCGGGATCTGCCACTGGGCCAGCCTGTGGATCTGACCATCGTTCCGGAGCGGCCCGGAGAATATGAGTTTACCTGTCAAATGAAGATGTACCGGGGAACACTGGTCGTCAGAAACGCCTAGTGCGATACCGCTATCGTGACGTTTCATCGGGCCTGATCGGGTGGCGGCTATGGTCACGGATTATTTCCAGGCGCGCATATCGCGCGACATCTGGGACAGCAAGTATCGATACCGTGAACGCGGCGAAATTCGCGACGTCACGATTGAAGATAGCTGGCGGCGCATCGCGCACGCCCTGTCGGTGGCCGAAAAAACCGATTCGGAGCAGTGGCTGCATAAATTCTACGGGGTGCTCAGGGGCTTTCGCTTTTTGCCGGGAGGGAGGATCCAGGCCGGCGCCGGTACCGGGCACCGGGTCACCCTGTTCAATTGTTTCGTCATGGGGGAGATCGAGGATTCGCTCGACGGCATTTTCGATGCGCTCAAGGAAGGGGCGCTCACCATGCAGCAGGGCGGCGGCATAGGATACGACTTCTCAACGCTGCGCCCGCGCGGCGACATCGCCCAAAGCGTAGGCATGATCGCATCCGGCCCGGTTTCGTTCATGCAGATATGGGACAGCATGTGCAGCACGATTCTGTCTACAGGTGCACGCCGTGGCGCAATGATGGCGACACTGCGATGCGACCATCCGGACATCGAGGAGTTCGTTTCCGCCAAGCGTGATCCGGCGCAGCTGCGCCATTTTAATCTCTCGGTCCTGGTCAGCGACGATTTTGTGCGCGCTGCTCGGTCTGACGAGCCGTGGCCGCTGGTTTTTCCGGTCCGCCGTGGTGAGGAAGCCACCGGTGCCGAGACCGTCGAGCGCCTGTGGTCGGGTGCTGGCGCGCCGCAACCCTGTCGCGTGTACCGCCGGATCTCCGCGCGCGAGTTGTGGAACAAGATCATGCGCGCAACCTACGATTATGCCGAGCCGGGCGTGATCTTCATCGACCGCGTGAACCGCATGAACAATCTGTGGTATCGCGAGCGGATCAGTGCCACGAACCCATGCGGGGAGATTCCTCTGCCGCCGTACGGTGCTTGCGATCTCGGTTCGATCAATCTTACGAAGTTCATCACAGGCGCATTTACCGACCGGTCAAAACTGGACTTGCACGCCATCGGTGATACGGCAGAGGTGGCAACGCGCATGCTCGACAATGTTGCCGACATCTCGCACTTTCCTTTGCAGAAGCAGGAACACACCGAACGCAGCGAGCGGCGCATCGGGCTCGGGTTCACCGGACTGGCAGATGCGCTGATCATGCTGGATATTCCCTATGGCAGTGCCCAGTCGCTGACGCTTGCCGGCGAAGTGATGCGTACAATCTGTCATCGGGCCTATCGTGCCTCGATCGAGCTTGCGCGCGAGAAGGGGCCGTTTCCGTGGTTTGAGCCCGACCGCTATCTGGATGGACCATTCATCCGGACGCTGCCCGAGGACATTCGAGAGGGTATCCGCCGTCATGGTATCCGCAACAGTCATCTCACGGCGATCGCGCCGACCGGTACGATCAGTCTACTTGCGAACAATGTGTCCAGCGGACTGGAGCCGGTGTACGCGCTTGAATACAGTCGCCGCTTACGTGAAGCCGACGGTTCTATGACGGCTCATGCGGTCGTCGACTATGCCTATAATCTGTTTCGCGAGCGCTATGGCAACGTGCCGCTTCCGCCGGCCTTCATTACCGCGGAGCGGATCGCGCCAAATGCGCATCTGGACATGCAGGCGGCGCTTCAGCCGTACGTTGACAATGCGATATCCAAGACGATAAATGTCCCCGCGGAGTACGGGTTTGAGCAGTTCCGTTCCCTGTACGACTATGCCTACGACAAGGGACTCAAGGGTTGCACCACGTTCCGTCCTAATCCCGTGACCGGTGCGGTGCTGGTGGAAAAGGAGGAAGACAGTCCGGCCATACACTGTTGCTCGCTCGAGCGGGAAGCTGACTGACGGAATCGCCTCGATGAGGTGTCGGAGGTCGGGCGGCAGTCATTCCGTCCCCTTTTCTTGTCCATCCAAAAAGACCACGGGAGCGGCCCACCGGTGTCGCAGAAAGGCCTCGGCCGTCGATGCGGAAAAAGACCGTATCGCACGATATCGCCCACTGTACCGGAATTCATTCGCCGTCAGCCTCAGAGCGTGTCCGCCCACAGGTCGTGTTCACCGGCGCCGGTAATGCGTACACGGACGAACTCTCCGGCAGAAAGCTTTCTATTGCCCCTGACCGTCACGACACCATCGACGTCCGGCGCATCGGCGGCCGAGCGGGCTATGGCAGTACCGTCCGCGGCGATCTCGTCGACCAGCACCGTCATAGTACAGCCGATCTTCGCCTTGAGCTTGGCGGCGCTGATGCCAGCCTGCAGTGCCATGAGGCGCGCGTAACGCTCCTGTTTCACCTCTTCGGCAACCGGATCCGGAAGCGAGTTTGCGGATGCACCATCGACTGCGGAGTAGGTAAAGCAGCCGACACGGTCGAGTTGGGCTTCCGACACAAAATCCAGAAGCATCGCGAAGTCGTCTTCCGTTTCACCGGGAAAGCCGACGATGAATGTTGAGCGCAGCGTCAAGCTGGGGCAGATCTGACGCCAAGCGCGAATGCGCGCAAGATTGTCCTCGCTGTCGGCCGGGCGCTTCATGGCTTTGAGGATGCGTGCACTGGCATGCTGGAACGGGACGTCAAGATACGGCAGTATCTTTCCTTCCTGCATGAGTGGAATCGTTTCATCCACGTGCGGATAGGGGTAGACGTAATGCAGACGTACCCAGACACCAAGCCCGCCGAGTGCCCCTGCCAGATCGCCCATGCGGGTCCGGAGCGGGCGGCCCTGCCAGAAGCCGGTACGGTATTTTACGTCGATCCCGTAGGCGCTGGTGTCCTGAGAGATGACGAGCAGTTCCTTGACACCGGCGCGTACCAGACTTTCCGCCTCCTGCATGACCAGTCCTACGGGACGGCTGACGAGCCGCCCGCGCATCGACGGAATGATGCAGAAGCTACAACGGTGGTTGCAGCCCTCTGAGATCTTGAGATAGGCATAATGCCTGGGAGTCAGTTTGATGCCCTGCGGCGGAACCAGGTCCAGAAACGGATCGTGCGGGCGCGGCAGGTGCCGGTGTACGGCTTCCATGACTTCCGCGAGCTCCTGCGGCCCGGTCACAGCCAGCACCTGCGGGTAGGCCTGCTTTATGACCTGGGATTTTGCGCCCAGGCAGCCGGTGACGATCACGCGGCCGTTTTCCGTCACCGCCTCGCCGATGGCTTCGAGCGACTCCTCCACGGCGGAATCAATGAAGCCGCAAGTATTGACGATTACAAGATCCGCAGCATCGTAACTCGGCGAGACGACGTAGCCTTCCACGCGAAGCTGCGTGAGGATCCGCTCGGAATCAACCAGCGCCTTCGGGCAACCGAGACTTACAAAACCGACCTTGGGGGGATCGTTTGACATCGCACTGCGTCCACCACGGGGCGCGAACTGTTTCGGGCGCAAGAGTTTAAGGCAACCCGCTGCTATTGGCCAGTGAGCAAGTTGTTGATCGAGACCAAGTCGCTCTCGCTCAGGGTGCCGACGGCGTCTTTGAGCTCGAGTCTGCTCATCAGGTAGCTGTACTTGGCCTGCGACAGGTCGCTTTCGACGCTAAACAGGTTCTGCTGCGCATTGAGCACGTCAAGACCGGTGTTTACGCCGGTCCGGTAGCCGAGCTCGGTCGACTCCAGCGCTTTCCTGCTCGCAGCCAGGGCTTGCTCGAGCGCCGTCACCTGCGCGACGCCGCTGGTTACCGCCAGGTAGTACTGGCGTGTATTCAAAACGGTTTTTCGCTCGGTCAGCGTCAGGGTCTGACGTGCTTCGTCCTCCAGCGCCAGCGACTGGCGCACCCGGGAGGAGACCGCCCCGCCGGAAAATATGGGCCACTGCAGCTCTATTCCCACCAGATTCGAATGGTAGACAATGGTGCCTGGGAAACCCGGGCTATTGCCGTTGCTGTAACTGTGGGAGGCTACGAGATCGAGCGACGGGTAGTGGCCGCCGCGGCTATTCTGGACATCCTCCCTGGCTATCGCGACGGCCTGCTGCTGGACCTTGATCTGCGGGCTCTGGTCTTCGGCAGCGCGTGTCCAGGTGTTTATATTCTCCGGGACCGGCATCTGTAGCGGCAATGTCTTCGTTACCGTGGCGAGTGTCCCGACCGGCGTGCCGGTGAGGGTGGACAGCGTTGCTTGCCTTACTCTCAGGTTGTTGTCAGCGACGACCTCGGCGGCGACGGCAGAATCGAATTGTGCCCGCGCCGCGTTTACGTCGACGATCGTGCTGTTGCCGACCTCGAAGTTGCGCTTGGCGAGCTGGAGCTGTCCGTCGATGGCCTTCTCCTTGGCCTTGGCGAACCTGAGCGTGTCCTGTGCCGCGAGCACGTTGAAATATGCCCGGGCCGTGCGCATGATCAGGTCCTGACGTGCAATGGCGAGCTGCGCCTGCGCCTGGGTCACCGCCAGCTTGCCTGCCGCGTAGGCAGCAAAGCTCGATTTCTGGTAAAGCGGCTGCGTAAGCTGCAACGTGTAGCCGTGGCTTAGGTAACTACTGCTGAATGGACCGGGCTGCGATTCGTTCAGGCTGTTCTGAAAGGCGTTGGCGGTGAATATCACCGCCGGCAGCAGCAGTGCTCGACCTTGTGGGCCCTTCTCGATATTCGCCCGATAACTTGCCTCAGCTGCGGCCCAGGCTGGATCGTTCTCCCGCGCCAGGCGGTAGATGTCCAGGAGATTCTGCGCCCGTACCGGGATGCCGGCTGCTGCGACGCACATGCACACGCCGGCGATTAGACTGACCAAGGGGGCCTGTCTCATCGTGATGCTCCTTTTTCGAATCGAGTTCTCGATGCCGAATCTGCCGTGCCACGGGCCCCGGCTGCGCCTGGGCTGGCGGTATGGAAACAGCAGGTATCCGAGCCAACGTTAACGCCCCGGACGGCGCGTAGTACCAGCGCTGTGTGCATTGCGGCTGCCGGGAGCATGTTGGCTATTTCCGGTTCCGCCGCGCCGCCGCGGCGGTGTCCCGGTTTATCCGAGATCCCGAACCACGGAGGGGCCGGCTGCGGACAGGATGCGGCGACGGGCCGATGCCATGGAGCAGGATATCGACCAGCATTTCCGTAAACTGCTCCGGTTTTTCCATGAATTCAACGTCGCGGAAATGGCGCAGCAAGGTCCGTGCCTCAAAGAAAAACACGTTAGCGCCGAGCAGAATCGTGGCCACCATAGCAGCATCGAGATCCGGCCGCAGCTCGCCAGACCCCTGGCCGGCGCGCAAAATCAGCACGAAACGCCTGAAATTCTCTTCGAAAACATGCTCTGCGAGCTCTTGAGCGCGGTGCGGGCCGATGGTCAGCAGCTCCCGCAGAATCAGACGCGAAAGCTGTTTCTGCTCGAGCAGCCGCGCCAGATGGCTGCCGGCGAAATCGGCAAGGCGCCTGGCGAAGGGGCCGTTGCCGTGCTCCAGACTGCGCAGGTGGCTGGCCGCCTCCTGGCGGGCCCTCAGCAGCACTGCCAGGTAAAGCGCGTTCTTGGTGCTGAAATGGTGAAAGACGTTGGCTTTGCTCGCGCCAGCACGCAAGGCGATGGCGTTCATGGAAACGGCATCGAAACCATGCTCGGAAAAAAGCTCTTCGGCTGCAAACAGAATGCGCCCGCGGGCATCGCCCATGCTCATGGCCGGCGTTCGGATCGTTGTGGATCTGGGCATATGGGCCAATGCCGCTCCATTTCAGCAGCGTATCGGATGTGATCTCGGTGGAAATCCGGAACCGACTGACCGATCGGTCAGTCGGGGATATTAGCAGTCTCGCGAAAGTCAGGCAAGGCATGTATCCGGACCGCAGATCGTCCGAAGATTTCCAGCACGCAGCGCTATAGCGAAGGCGTCTCTTGCGATTTCATCCCGTGCCCGCGCGACGACAGCAATCCGAGTCGACCGACATTGCGCTGCGCGATGGGCGTGCTGCCAAGGCGGCCGAACAACCACCGGTTCCCTCACCGGCTTCCGGTATTCCGGGTGGAATGGTCCATGAGATTCTTGCAAGCGTTTCCGAACGGCAAAGCGCAGCGGATAGGGCGGCCGGCTTCCACCCAAGCTGGTGCCGGCCGCCGTCCGCCCCGGGACGATAGCTAGGTCAGGCGCGCGATACCCAGGGCCTTGAGAAAGTACTTTTCGTAAAGCGGCTCAGACTGGCCTTTGCGCATCTTGCGCAGGAAATACTTCTCGAATGCGATCTTTGACCAGTGCACCCAGCGCCCCTTTTTCATCCAGCTGACATTGCGCGGGGGGATTTGCGGGATGGCCACGAACGCCACACCTTTGTCCCCCATATCCGCCAGGCATATCGCGTTCCACGTGCCAGTGGCGACAGGCTGCCGGCCTTCGATTGCGCCCTTGATGTTGTGCACGATGGCTGTGACCATGGTTTCTATCATGTAGCCTGTCTTCGGGGCACCGGTAGGCACCGGGGTCACTTCCACAGGCGGAATCGCAATGCACACGCCGGCCGAATAGATGTTCGGGTATTTTCTGCTGCGCTGATATTCATCGACCAGGACGAATCCGCGTGGGTTGGTGAGTCCTTCCACCGTCGCGACGGCGTCGACTCCCTTGAATGCAGGTAGCATCATCGAGAAATTGAACGGAAGCTCGTGCCGCTTGGTGGCTTCGCCTCTGCCGTCGTGTTCAGCCACGAACATCTTTCCCGGTTCGACCGCGTCGACCCTGGCGTTGGTGATCCACTTGATGTGATGCGCGCGCATCTCATCTTCCATCAGTGCCTGGGAGTTGCCCACTCCGCCCAGACCGAGATGACCAATATACGGCTCGCTGGTCACGAAGGTCATGGGTACCTTGTGCCGCAGCCGGCGCTTGCGCAGTTCGGCGTCCACGATGAATGCAAACTCGTATGCCGGACCAAAGCAGCTGGCTCCAGCCATGGCGCCGATGACTATTGGCCCGGGTTGCTTCAGGAATTCCTCCCAGCCTTCATGGGCCATTTGCGCATGTTCGACGGTACAGATGGAGTGTGTGTATCCGCCGTGTGGGCCCGATCCGGGGACTTCATCGAAGGCAAGTTTTGGCCCTGTGGCAATGACCAGATAATCGTAAGACACCTGGCTGCCGTCCCCCAGGATGAGCCGATTCTGTGATGGCACGACCCGGGTGACAGCCTGGGCGATGAACTCGATGCCGCGCTTTTCCAGGGCAGGGCGTATGGGCATGGTAATTTCATCCGGGGTTCGCCATCCGACCGCGATCCAGGGATTCGAGGGGACGAACTGGAATTTCTCGGAAGCATTTATTACCGAAATCCGGTGCTCCGGGTCCAGGGTCTCTCGTAATTCGTAGGCCGCCGGCATGCCGCCGATGCCTGCACCCAGTATCACTACATTTGCCATGATGCACTTCTCCTAGGTTCTGTCACCGTGACATGGTGACCTGACATGAAACAAGCCAAATTGCCCATCCAAGCAAATTGAGTGCCTAAACACGGGCATGCATCAATCCATTGAAACGGCGGTGATGTTGATATGGATCAAGGCAAATTCTGTCAGAATGGCATGACATAAGTTCCTGGATTCCTTGATCGCTAGAAGACGGAGGCTTTTCGCAATGACCGATCTATCTCCGACGTTGCAGGCGCTGATCGATGCCCAGGAAAACCCGTTCGTCCTGATAGATTCGGGATACCGGGTAGTTGCCGCCAACAGCGCATACCAGGCGGCCTACGGACTCGTGGCCACGCAGATCGTGGGTCGATATTGCTATGAGCTGTCGCATCGGCGTACTGCCCCGTGTCATCAGCATGGCGAGGACTGCCCGCATCGGCAGGTGCTCGCATCCGGCAGGGAATGTCAGGTGCTGCATACCCATTACGACCAGCAGGGATCAGCCGAGCATGTGCAGATCAGGGGATTCGCAATTCCGCATCCGGACGGCGGCTTTCTGGTGGGGGAATCCATTTTTCGCCTTGCCACCCAGCAGGAACTGAATTGTGATGAGATGCGTCTAATCGGGCGCTCTCCGGCGTTTCTGCGCGCGATCGAGCAGCTGACACTAGCGGCTGCAAGCCACGCCAACATCCTGCTGCATGGGGAGTCTGGGGTTGGCAAGGAACTGGCCGCCCACTACATGCACCGTCACAGTCCGCGGCGCAACGGACCGTTTCTGGCAGTCGATTGCGCCGCCATCAGCGAGAACCTTTTCGAGAGCGAGATCTTCGGTCACGAGCGTGGCGCCTTCACCGGCTGCGTGGGCCGCAAGCAGGGCCTGTTCGAGCTTGCTGATGGGGGTACTCTTTTTCTTGATGAAGTCGGCGAGCTTTCCGCTGCCATGCAGGCCAAGCTCCTGCGCGTGCTGGAAAGCGGAGAATTTCGGCGCGTCGGAGGACGCGAGGTTCTGCATGCCGACGTGCGGGTCATTGGGGCGACCAACCGCAACCTTATGACCATGGTCGAATCCGGTGGTTTCCGGGAGGATCTTTATTACCGGCTGGCCTGCATCACGATCGAGCTGCCGCCGCTGCGTGCGCGGCGCAGCGACATTCCAGCGCTGGCCGAGGCGCTTCTGGTGCGCATCAACCAGGCCAACGGCAGCCGGCTGTATCTGACCGGCGAGGCGCTCGACCGGTTGATGGGCTACGATTTCCCCGGCAATGTGCGTGAGCTACGCAACATCCTGCAGCGCGCCGCCGCGCTGAGCGCAGGTTCGGGCAGCGGTTCCATAGGCGCGGCTGCCATACGGATGGACAGTGTCCGTTCCGGCGCGACCCACCATGAAGAGAACAATGCCGGTGCCGGCGGGTCGACGGACAAGGTGCCCACCAGCATGCGCGCCATCGAGCGCGGCCACATTGCCGAGCTTCTGGAGCGTTTCAGCGGACATCGCCGTGCGGTCGCGGATGCGCTCGGCATCAGCGAGCGCACTTTGTACCGCAAGCTGCGCCGTTATGAGCTCGGCTGAAAAGTTCGGGCCGGTCGTGCGTCCTGGTTCAGTGCCAGTAGCGTCCGGCGCCGGCGACCACGATTGTCGTCAGGCCGATAAGCAGGTTGATCCCGATAAGTCTTCGGATCTGCGTGAGCTGCTTGGATGCGGCTGCGAAATCGCCGGCTGTGACCGCGCGGTTCAATCGCCGGTACGGGGCAAAGAATACATGCAGGTAGAGCAGGATCATGATGACCCCCAGGGTTTGCATGATGTTGATGCGCAGTCCGGCGTGGGCCATGCCTCCGAAGGCTTGGATAATCATCCAGTACCCGGTTGCCGGCAGCGCGATTACGGCTGCCCATACCCAGGGAAAGAAGCGTCCGAAGGTGCGTGACCATAGCGGCAGCCGTTGCGCCGGCTCCATGGACGCCGCTGCGGGCCGTAGGGCCATGTAGGCAAAAAACATCCCGCCAACCCAGATGACTGCGGCAACCAGGTGCAGGGCAAGTGCGACAGGCATGACGACCTCCGATCGTTGATGGGACAAGAACCGGCGCAGCGGCGATGCGCCGTGCGCACGCTAGCACAAGCGGTGTCCACGCGTCACGGTCGCCCTGACCGCGACCGCCGCCTAGGGCACCGGCTTTAGACGGGACCGGGCAGGATCAGCCCCCGTTGGAAACTGAAAAACGCATTTGCAACGGCAGTCGCCTGCGGCAGCGTCAGACAGTAGCCATCCTCCGGTGCGGCGCATTGCCGGCAGAGGAAGACGAGATCGCGGCACAGGCCGTCGCTACAGGAACCGGTTTTGCGCACGGCATGTCGCCACAGGACGCGCGCGTTTTCGCACGCATCATGCTGCAGACTGCCGTTGGCCTGCACTTCGCAGCTGACCGGGTTCAGGCAGGTCACGCAGCGTGCATCGACGATGCCCGTCGAGCGCGCCAGGCGTGCCATGGCCAGCGCGTCGATGGCGCACATCGCACTCACGCGGCGATGCCCGAGCCGTACGCTGATTCCGCGATCATCGACACTGAACGGATAGCAGCCGATACCGCTGGGACCCGGCACAATGGCGTCAAGTTCACGCAGCGATTGCATTTCTGCAGGAGACAGGAGATCGAGGGAAGGAATTTTGCCCTCGATCCAGCGGGTCAGCACGCGCGCATAGGCGCCCCTGGTCGCCATTTCCGCCCGCTCGATGCGCTGCTCTAGCGGAAACGCGGCCCGGAGCCTGTCCAGGAACCGCAGGGCATCGTGCCGGAGTGCAGCGCGCGATTGCGCTTTATCGGGCGTCATGCGGCACGCTGTCTGTTGCGCTGGCGCTCTTGCCCGCTGCTCGCAGGAGCAGCGGGCAGATGCCGATTTGTGGCGGCTAAGGGATGCATGTCTTTTGTGCCGAACGTTTTCCCCGGTCGAACAGGTAATCGATGCTTACGAAGTTCCAGCCGCGGTTGGGGCCCGTGCTCCAGTGGAATATGAAATTCGCGTTGGAGAAGTGCCGGTAGCTCAGGGCCCAATGATGTCCCAGCCGGTATGCGACCTGTGTGGCGAAATTCCAGTGCGTGCCATTGATGTCGTTCACGTCCGCAAGATACGACGCGCCCAGCTCGATTGACAACCTGCCGAACCCGCAGTGGTAGCCGGCGCCATAGACCTCATCGCGATACTGCCCTCGCCAGCCCCCAGCGAAATAGGCCCAATGCTGGGCCGCTGGTCGGTAACTGAAAAAAATCGCCCGTGATCCCTCCCCGAATGCCACATCGCCTCCAGCACCTATCGATATTACCGCCCAAGCCGCATGTACGACGAAGATAAGCGGCAGGAGCCACGCGCCGGGCGCCATCCGCATTGCACCTGAGCGGGTGTCTCGCACGCCTGAGCCCGTACTTGCCTGGACCGGGCAGGGCTGCCTCATCATAAAAGCGTGCATGATTTCCGTAAGCCGCTTATATGGCTGTTAATAATCCTGATTGGCGTAAAATCTGCGGTGTAAATATAGTCGACGCCGATTTCACGGAGCAATGTCCTCAATGACTATCGCAGCCGACCCGTCGCCCGACTCTGGCGGACGGACAGAAACCAAGAATACCACCTGCTACATGTGTGCCTGCCGGTGCGGCATACGTGTCCACCTGCGCGATGGCCAGATCCGCTACATCGAGGGTAATCCTGATCACCCGCTCAACAAAGGGGTAATCTGCGCAAAGGGCGCATCCGGGATCATGAAGCAATACTCCCCGGCGCGTCTGACCAAGCCGCTTCGGCGTAAAGCGGGGACTGAGCGCGGCGCCAATGCGTTCGAGGAGATCAGCTGGGAAGAGGCGTTTGTGCTCATGGCCGACCGGCTGGCCCGGATCCGCGCCAGTGACCCGAAGAAGTTTGCCCTGTTTACCGGCCGTGACCAGATGCAGGCGCTGACCAGCCTGTTCGCCAGACAGTTCGGCACTCCGAATTATGCGGCCCACGGGGGGTTCTGCTCGGTCAACATGGCCGCGGGCATGATCTATACCATCGGTGGCTCGTTCTGGGAGTTCGGCGGACCCGATCTCGATCGCGCCAAGCTGTTCGTAATGATCGGTACGGCCGAAGACCATCATTCCAATCCACTCAAGATCGCCATATCGAAATTCAAGCGCAACGGCGGGCGGTTCGTTTCGATCAATCCAGTGCGCACTGGCTATTCGGCGATCGCTGACGAATGGGTGCCGATCAGGCCAGGCACCGATGGCGCGCTGCTGCTCGCGCTGAACCACGAAATAATCCGTCAGGGCCTGTACGACCGCGATTTCGTGGTGCGCTATACCAATGGACCGCAGCTCGTGAACCTGACCGCTGACGGCCCGGAGACCGGACTATTTGCGCGCACTGGTGAGCCGCACCAGGAGGGCTGTTTCGACCCCCAGGATCAGCTTTGGTGGGACCGGCTCAGCGGTCGTCCCGTCAAGACCCATACCGAAGGGTCTGATCCATTTCTGCTCGGCGAGTTCCGCCTGCCCGATGGCACGCCGGTCAAGCCCGCGTTCCAGCTCCTGGTCGACCGCGTCAAGGACTATACGCCCGAATGGGCCGCGAGCATCACGGGTGTCCCGGTGGAAACAATCCGCCGCCTTGCCCAGGAGATGGGTGTGACTGCGCGTGATCACAGGATCGAGCTGCCCATCGCCTGGACCGATTCGTGGGGTGTGGAACATGAAACGGTTACCGGTAATCCGGTAGCGTTCCACGCGATGCGTGGTCTTGCCGCGCATTCAAACGGTTTTCATGCGATCCGCGCACTCTCGGTGCTGATGAGCCTGCTCGGAACGATTGATCGGCCCGGAGGTTTTCGTCACAAGGCGCCGTTTCCGAGGCCGATTCCACCGTGCGCCAAGACTCCGCGTGGGCCCGAGGCGGTACAGCCGAACTCGGTCATGGATGGCATGGCGCTCGGCTGGCCGGCTGATCCGGATGATCTGTTCGTGGATCAGGCGGGCGAGCCGGTGCGCATCGACAAGGCGTTTTCCTGGGAATATCCGCTTTCGGTTCATGGACTGATGCACAATGTCATCACCAACGCCTGGCGCGGCGACCCCTACTCGATCGACACACTGCTCATTTTCATGTCGAACATGGCCTGGAACTCGGCCATGAACACGGTCGAGATCCGCAAGATGCTCAATGACCGGCGCGAGGACGGTGAATACCGGATCCCGTTCCTGGTTGTTTGTGACGCCTTCGAGTCCGAGATGGTGTCATTTGCCGATCTGGTGCTTCCGGACACTACGTACCTCGAGCGTCACGATGTGATGAGCATGCTCGACCGGCCGATATCGGAGTTTGACGGTCCGGTTGACTCCGTGCGCGTCCCGGTGGTACCGCCAACCGGCCAGTGCCGTCCGTTCCAGGAGGTTCTGATTGAACTTGCGTCGCGTCTGCGCCTGCCCGCGTTCGTGAATCCCGATGGCACCCGCAAATTCAGTGGCTATCCCGATTTCATCGTGAATTACGAGACTGAACCCGGATCCGGCATCGGCTTCCTCGCGGGTTGGCGCGGAGCAGGGGGCGAAAAGTTCATGAAGGGTGAGCCAAACCCGCGTCAATGGGAGATGTACGAGAAGAACAACTGCGTCTACCACTACAGGCTGCCGCGGTCGTACCAGTACCTGCGCAACTGGAACAAGGGCTACCTCGAGTGGGCGCAGCGCCATCGCCTGACGCGCTACGCCGAACCGATACTAATCCAGCTCTATTCGGAGGTGTTGCAGAAGTTCCGCCTCGCAGCGCTCGGAAAAAGACCTGGCAAACAGCCGCCGGAACGCTTGCGGTCGCGCATAGCAACGTACTTCGATCCGCTTCCGTTTTATCACGAGCCGCTTGAGGCCCAGCTCACTGATCGCCGCAGGTATCCCCTGAATGCAGTTACCCAGAGGCCCATGGCCATGTATCATTCCTGGGATTCGCAGAATGCTTGGCTGCGCCAGATACACACCCACAACTATCTCTATCTGAGCCCCCGACTCGGAGCGCAGGAAGGCTTGCAGGACGGGGACTGGGTATGGGTGGAGTCGATGTGGGGACGCGTGCGCTGCATGTGCCGCTTTAGCGAGGCGGTGGATCCCGGAACGGTCTGGACCTGGAACGCCGTCGGCAAGCAGGCCGGGGCATGGAACCTCGAGCCCACGGCGAACGAGGCGCAAAAGGGCTTTCTGCTCAATCATCTGATCTCTGAGGAGTTGCCGGCTTCCGCGGACGGGACACATTTTTCCAACTCCGACCCGGTCACCGGCCAGGCTGGCTGGTACGACGTGCGGGTACGTGTGTACAAGGCTGCGCCCGGGGAGCCGCAGCAGAGCTACCCGCAGTTTGCACCCGTTGTGCCTCTGCCCGGCCTCGCGCAGCGGCGGCCGTGGCTTGGCTATTTCGCAGGCAAAGGAAAGCGGTCATGACGCAACTGGCGCTGGTTATCGACCTCAACGTATGCGTGGGCTGCCATGCCTGTGTCACCAGCTGCAAGGAATGGAACACTTCCGGGGCAGCTGGCTTCATGTCCGATGACCGGCCCTACGGCCCCGATCCCACGGGCACGTTCTTCAACCGCGTACAGACATTCGAGGTAGGAGAGTTTCCGCGCACCGAGACTGTCCATTTCCCGAAATCCTGCCTGCATTGCGAAGATCCGCCGTGTGTGCCGGTATGCCCTACCGGTGCAAGCTACAAGCGGCCCGAGGACGGAATCGTGCTCGTGGACTACAACAAGTGCATCGGCTGCAAGTACTGCTCCTGGGCCTGCCCGTACGGTGCGCGCGAAATCGACGAGCACCAGAAGGTTATGAAGAAGTGCACCCTGTGCGTCGATCGCATTTATGACCAGACCCTGCCGGAGACTGAGCGCAAGCCGGCGTGCGTGCTTGCCTGTCCGACCGGTGCGCGGCTGTTCGGTGACGTGCACAACCCTGACTCGCAGGTCTCGGTCGCGATCCGGGAGTCCGGGGGTTATGCGCTGATGCCTGAATGGGGCACAAAGCCGGCCAACCACTATCTCCCGAGGCGCAAGACACGCATGAAAATTCACGACGACGAGCTGGTTCGCGCTGCCAATCCGCTCAAAAAGGAAGCCAAGCTGCCCAAGCCTGCGCTTACCGATCCATCGCTGGACGACGTTACCAGCTGGTGATAACCCAAGGAAATCGCAAGTGACGGGTCCAGCCCGTCGTCTGCCATCGGAGTCGCTATGCGTCCGGCATTTTCAGTGGTATTTCTGACAACTCTTATCGGAGTGGGCCAGGGCCTGTTTTTCGCGTTGTTTGCGACCGAGGTCAGCGCCAGCATCGGCCTGCTGCCGGCCCAGAGTGCGGCCTTCTTCGGCCGTGGCAGCATGATTGCCGTGGGCTTTCTTGTCGCCGGACTGATCGCATCGTTCTTCCATCTGGGTCATCCGGAACGTGCCTGGCGCGCAGCCACGAAGTGGCGCACATCGTGGCTGGCGCGCGAGGTGATTGCGCTGCCGGTCGCGACCGGGGCCATCATGGTCTACGGAATGACGCATTACCTGCGCTGGGCCATTGTCCTGCCTGGCAGCCACAGCCCGCTCCCCGACGGACTGTCGCTCATTGTCGGAGCCGGGGCAGTCGCGGCGACTCTGGCACTGTTTTTATGCACCGGCATGATTTACGCCTGTATCCGGTTTCTCCAGGAGTGGGCGACATGGCTCACGGTGGTGAACTACATGCTCTTCGGGACGGCATCGGGGCTTGTTCTGGCCAGCGCCTACAGCGCTTACGAGTCGCCGCAGTTGGAGGCGTTTCTCGTGACCTGGGCGACCGTGATCACGACTGCGGCGCTCGTCACGCGTTCGGTCTCGCTCATCCGCAATGCCCGCATTCGCCACAAGTCCTCGCTGCAGACCGCCATCGGCGTGCGCCATGGCAGAATCGTGCAGACAGCACAGGGATTCATGGGCGGATCGTTCAATACCCGCGAATTCTTTCACGGCGCGAGCCCGATGCTGCTGCGCTCACTGAAATGGGTGTTCCTGCTGCTGGTCTTCCCGGTTCCCATGCTGCTGCTGTGGGAAGGCCTGCTGTCGCGGAGCCCGGCGCTGGCGCTGGCGGCATTTGTTGTGCAGTACGCGGGTCTGGTGGTGGAGCGCTGGTTCTTTTTTGCGCAGGCGAATCACCCGCAGAACCTGTATTACCAGGCCATTTCCTGACGCCGCACGCCGCGACGTCCCGGGTGTCATGTTCAGGATGTGCCGCGACGCGGTGCGGTGGTGCGGCTGACGCCGCCGGTCAGCACCTCCTCCAGCGGGCGCGGATTGGCGATCTCGCTGCCCTGGATGTAGTCGATGCCTATCCGCTGCAGCGCAGCCACGACATTGTGGTTTTCGACGAATTCCGCGATCGTGCGGACCCCGGCCGCGTGGACTATGTGGTTGGTCGCCTCGACCATCGAACGGCCAAATGCGTCGTGTGCGATGTCCTTGACGAGGCTGCGGTTCAGCTTGAGGTAATCCAATTTCAGTCCTTTGAGGAAAGCAAAAGAATTGAGGGTGCTTCCGAAGTTGTCCAGGACGAAGCTGCAGCCCAGGTCATGCAGTGCCGTAATCATGTGCATGATTTGGTCGGGATTTGACATGACTGCCGCTTCGCTTATTTCAAAGCATACGCAGCCGGGCGCAACGCCGCTCGATTGGAATTCGTTAGTAACGAAATTGAAAAAGCGGTCATCGCACAGCGACTGCCCGGAGATGTTGACGGCGAATTTCCAGTCGTCGCCACAATTGCCGGACCGCAGGGCGTTGAGCGTAGCGCGCACAACCCAGCGGTCGATTTGTGGCATGAGATTATAGCGTTCGGCTGCCGGAACGAAGACAACGGGCGGAATGAGGCCGCCGCTGTCATCCTCCAGTCTGAGCAGCACCTCATAGTACTCAACCGGCCCGCTCTCCTGTGCCACCGCGACCACCGGCTGACAGAACAGCCGGAACCGGTTCTGTTCCATGGCGCGCTGCAGTCGTGATACCCAGCGCATTTCGGAATGGCGCTGGCGCAGCGCGTTGTCTCCGGAACGATAGGCGTGTACCCGGTTGCGCCCGGCGTCCTTGGCGGCGTAGCAGGCAACATCGGCGGCGCTCATGATCTCGGCGATCGTGGAGGCATCCGCCGATACCGGCACCACTCCGATGCTGACTCCGACATCGAAACTGTGGTCCTGCCAGGTGAAGCGCAGGTCATGCGCGCTGTGCAACAGATCTTCGGCGATGCGCATTGCAAGATCCAGATCGCAGTGCCTGAGCAGTATTCCGAACTCGTCGCCGCCGAGCCGCGCGATCACGTCGGAATCGCGCGTACCTTCGCGCAGAGTCGTACTGACCCGGCGCAGCAGCTCGTCGCCTGCGGCGTGTCCGCAGGTGTCGTTGACAACCTTGAACTGATCCATATCGAGAAAGCACAGGGCGTGCCCCCGTTCTTCAACCTTTACTTCGTCCAGGGCGAGTTGCAGTTGCCTTTCGAATTCGCGGCGATTGAACAGCCCGGTAAGCGCATCGTGGGTTGCTTGGTAGGACAGCTGGCGCGCCATACGGCGTACGTGCCCGACGTCGTGAAACACCATGATCGCGCCAACCCGGTCGCCATTGCGGTTGTGGATGGGTGCCGCCGACGGAGCGACGTCGATCTCCCGCCCGTCGGGGCACAGCATGATCACGTGATCTATGAGACCGACTACAGCGCCTTCGCGCAGACATCGTTCCACCGGCCCCTCAATGGGTTTACGCGTCTCCTCGTCGATCAGCCTCAGCAGTTCGCCGAGTGGCTGCCCGGTCGCGTCCGACAGGTTGAGACCGGTCAAGGATTCCGCCACCGGGTTCATGTACTCCACCACCGCGTGTCCGTCGGTCGTAATGACCGCATCGCCGATGGAATGCAGGGTCACCTCGGCACGTTCCTTTTCTGCGAAAAGCGCCGACTCGGACTGCTGGACGTCTGCCAGTGCTTCGCGCAATGCCTGTTGCTGGGATGCGCTGAAGTCGAGCGCCCGGTTTATGAATCCCGCCAGGAATCCGAACTCGTCATCGCGCATTTCGTCGAACCGAGTCGAGGTTTCGCCGCTTACGAAAGCGCGGGCGGCTGCGACCATGCGCTCGAACGGCAGTGACAGGAAGCGCCTCAGTACCGACTGCAATACCAGACCGAATGCCAGAATGATCGCTCCCATGAAAATCAGTATGCGCCGCCGCGCGGCCGCCACCGCGCCGGTGATCGCCGGTTCGTATATTGTGGCAAAGGCGTTTTCCGTCCGGCTCGCGCCGTGTCCGGCAGCGTATCGGATCAAGCGCGGCAGCATAGTCAGTCCAGTACCGGTATCCCCGGTTTGCACCGATTCGGTGGCGATGTGGATGCGGGCACCGGCAATGCCGGTCTCACGCCGCAGCTGCCGCGCCACGATCTGCAGTTGTGCCGCTGGAGGGCGGGGTTGATGAATCAAATATTGCTGCAGGGCATAGGCAAAGTGGTCCGCACGCGCTTGTTCACGGAAGACGATGTTCCGTTCCTGGCCGTGCAGCAGGACTAGCGCGACCGAGATGCCCACGAGGATCATGCCCCAGAAAACGATGCCCATGATCTTCATAGGCAGCGTGGAGCCCCGGATACCGCGGGAGATGGCGGCCGGGTAGTCGAAATCCGTCATTTCAGCCCGACCCACCTGAAACACATGACCAGGGGGCAGATTCCACTCAGCCCAGCTCCGAAAAACGCGAAGCCAATGAACCACGGCAGGAACCACAGCTGCCTGGCAAACAAGACGCTACCCAAGGCGAGGACTGCTGCGGTAAGCAGGGACAATGCCCGTTCCGCCTCGAAATCAACCCTGGCCGTCCCCGGCGCGGCGTCGGGGCGTACGCTTTCCGAATGTGGCCGCGGGCCGGGCCGCAGATGCATCGTGAGGCGGGAGATGCGCCATGGCGTCACGCCCTGGAAAACGGACAGTGCGATCAGACCGTAAACGACATAATGCAAGTCGCAATACAGTGCGATCAGCAAAACCGATGCGAAGACGATACGAAAAGTGCGTTCGGTCATGAAAACTCTATCCCGGCAGGACGCCGCGCCGATTTGGCGTAGGGCCCAGGCGCGGCAGTTGCAGCGATTGCCTAAGGTTGTCGCCGATGCCTTGTTATCGACTCTTCCCCAACAACACAGGGGTTTTGCCGACATCATTGCAATAACCATGCCGGGGATCCGGGAAACCCGCCGCATTTCGGCTGGCTATGTGTAGGAGGTAGGGGGCGCCGAGGGTGTCGACAGGCTGAAAACTTTCGCGCGATCCGGTAAAGTCGCCGTTTTTGGGCAGCACACGACCCGCTTGCGGTCGTCCATTGGCAGCAGGACTGAGGAAACCCCATGCTTGATTACAAGATTGCCCCGTCGATCCTGTCGGCGGACTTTGCCCGGCTCGGCGAAGAAGTTACCACGGTGCTGGCAGCCGGTGCCGATATTGTCCATTTCGACGTCATGGACAACCACTATGTGCCCAATCTGACGATCGGGCCGCTGGTATGCGAGGCACTGCGCAAGCACGGGGTCAAGGCCGACATCGATGTTCATCTGATGGTCAAGCCGGTCGATCGTATCATCCCGGATTTTGCCAAGGCCGGCGCCACCTACATCACCTTCCATCCGGAAGGAACCGAACATATTGACCGCTCGCTGCAGCTGGTGCGGGATTCGGGCTGCAAGTCCGGCCTCGTATTCAACCCGGCGACACCGCTCGATTACCTCAGGTATGTCCTCGACAAAATCGACATGGTCCTGCTGATGTCGGTCAATCCGGGATTCGGCGGCCAGAGCTTCATCCATTCCAGCCTGGGCAAACTGCGGGAAGCGCGGCGCATCATTGACGACAGCGGCCGCAGCATCCGTCTAGAAATAGACGGAGGGGTGAAGGTCGACAATATCCGCGAAATCGCCGCAGCCGGCGCCGACACCTTTGTTGCCGGTTCGGCCATATTCAGTACCCCCGACTACAAGGCGACCATCGCAAAGATGCGCGCAGAACTGGCCAAGGCGAAATGAGCTCTACGTACCCGCGTCCTGAAGGCGCACAGTTCCCGCTCGAAGTCAGCATGGTGATGATCGACCTCGACGGGACCCTGGTTCATACCGCGCCGGATCTGGCAACGGCGGCGAACCGTATGCTTGCCGAACTCGGCCTGCCCGTGCACGACATGGCTGCCGTGGCGTCCTGGATCGGGAACGGCGTGCCGCGTTTAGTGAAACGGGCGCTGACCGGGGAAATGGAAGCCGAGCCGGATCCGGTTCTGTTCGAGAAGGCCTACGCGCTTTACCAGAAGCATTACGCCGCCTGCCTTTCACAGCAGAGCCGACCATTTCCGGGTGTGGTTGAAGGGCTCGAACAGCTTAAGGAAATGGGGTTCGAACTCGCCTGCATCACCAACAAGGCGCAGGCGTTTACCGATCCGCTGCTGCGCGATCTGCGGTTGCGGGATTACTTCGGGCTCGTTCTCAGCGGAGACAGCCTGTTGCGCAAGAAACCCGACCCGTTGCCTCTGCAGCACGCCTGCGCTCACTTCGGCATTCGCCCTGAGCAAGGCGTTCTGGTAGGCGATTCGCAAAGCGACGTGCAGGCGGCTCGTGCTGCGCAGATGTCTGTTATTTGCGTTGCGTATGGGTATAATCACGGGCATGACATACGCGAGTCCGGGCCGGACGCAGTGATCGACTCGCTAGCAGAGTTACCCCACTACCTGAGGCGGTGCCCGTGAAGGGTGCGCGACCACCGGATTTGGCCATATCACGCATGACAGAGAAGTGGATGCAGCTGCCGGAACGATGGTACAGACGTTCCGTTGTGCCAGCGCGTCGTCTTTGTTCCTGTGATCCGGTGGTGAACCATGCTGCTCAGCAAATCCGAGTTTGACCGTTACGCTGTCCGGGGTGCGAACCGCATCCCGCTGATGCGCGAGGTCCTGGCGGACCTCGACACTCCTCTGAGTACCTACCTCAAGCTTGCCCGCGGCCGCTACAGCTATCTGTTCGAGTCGGTTCATGGCGGCGAGAAATGGGGACGATACTCGATCATCGGACTGCCGTGCCGCACGGTGATACGCGCCTTCGGCAACGATGTCAGCATCGAGAGCGGCGGCGAGATCGTCGAGCGCAAGACCGTCGTTGACCCGCTTGACCATATTCGCGGCATTCGCACGCGCTATTCAGTGCCGCCGCTACCGGGTCTTCCCCGGTTCACCGGCGGGCTGGTCGGCTGTTTCGGCTACGACACGGTGCGCCTGATCGAGCCGGTGCTGGGAAGCGGTGGAAAGCCTGACGAGATCGGGGGGCCGGATATCCTTCTGATGGTCTCCGACGAAGTGGTCGTGTTCGACAACCTTGCCGGCAAGCTGTATGCCGTGATCCACGTCGATCCCGCGGTCGAACATGCATACGACATGGGGGCGCGCCGTCTGGACGAGCTCGTAGGCCGTCTGCACGACGGTCTGCCGCTGCCGCGTCGTGGGATGTCGGACGTACCTTTGCGGGAAGAGGATTTTGTTTCGGGATTCACCCAGTCGGGGTTCGAGGCAGCGGTGGAAAAGTCGAAGGATTACATCCGCGCCGGAGACATCATGCAGGTGGTTCTGTCCCAGCGGCTGTCGGTTCCGTTCGAACATCCGCCACTGGATCTCTACCGGGCGCTGCGCACTCTCAATCCTTCGCCGTACATGTACTACATGGACCTGGGCGACATCCACGTGGTGGGGTCATCGCCGGAGATCCTGGTGCGCCTGGAAGACGGCAGTGTGACGCTGCGGCCCATCGCCGGTACGCGACCGCGCGGTCGAGACGAACAGGAGGATCGGGCGCTCGAGCACGAGCTGCTGTCCGATCCCAAGGAGCTCGCCGAGCATCTCATGCTTATCGATCTCGGGCGCAACGATGTCGGGCGCGTGGCACGCATCGGCAGCGTGAAGGTCACCGACAAGATGATGATCGAACGCTATTCGCACGTCATGCACATCGTATCCAACATTACCGGAGAGCTCAGGCACGGCCTTGATGCCATCGATGTACTGCGGGCGACGTTTCCCGCAGGCACGGTGAGCGGTGCCCCCAAGGTGCGCGCGATGGAGATCATCGATGAGCTCGAGCCGGTCAAGCGTGGTATCTATTCCGGAGCCATCGGCTATATCGGCTGGAATGGAGCCATGGACACAGCCATTGCGATCCGCACCGCTGTGATCGCCAACGGCAAGCTCCATATCCAGGCCGGAGCCGGAATTGTCGCCGATTCAGTGGCGCGCAATGAATGGCACGAAACCATGAACAAGGCGCGTGCGATTTTCCGGGCCGCTGCCTTGGCGGCTACGGGTCTCGATCAACGCGACGGGCGCAGTTAGGTGCATCGCGGAAGCGATGTCCGCAAGGTCTGACGCGGGCGCCCGGTCGGCGCGGAAGTGAGAGGAGTCTCGCATGTTACTGATGATCGACAATTACGACTCTTTTACCTATAACCTGGTCCAGTACCTGGGCGAGCTGGGCGAGGATGTGCATGTGGTGCGAAACGACGAGATCACCGTCGAAGCGATCGGGGAATTGGCGCCGCAGCGCATCGTCATTTCGCCCGGGCCGTGCACGCCCAATGAGGCCGGGGTGTCCATTGAGACCATCCGCTGTTTCGGCGGGCGCATTCCGATACTCGGCGTGTGTCTGGGCCACCAGAGCATCGGCCAGGCTTACGGGGGGCGCATCGTGCCTGCCCAACGGCTTATGCACGGAAAGACCTCCTGGATCCATCACGACAGCCAGGGCGTGTTCCGGGGGTTGCCCAATCCGTTTGAGGCCACACGCTATCATTCACTGGTGATCGAGCGCGCCAGTCTGCCGGATTGCCTGGAAATCACTGCATGGAGCGCGGACGACGACGAGATCATGGGGGTGCGGCACCGGGAATTTGCGGTCGAAGGCGTACAGTTTCATCCCGAGTCCATCCTGACCCAGTGCGGCCATGAGTTGCTGAAAAATTTCCTTGATTCGAGCGCTTAGCAGAATGCCGCCCGCCGGCAAGTGCCCGGTGGGGCCATCACCCCGTCAAATGAAGAGCTGACCATGGACCTATCATCTGCAATCCGGACCGTTGTCGAGCGGCGCGACCTCGATTCGGAGGAAATGTACGAAGTCATGCATGCCATCATGACCGGGGCAGCCACGCCCGCCCAGATCGGCGGCCTGCTGGTCGGCTTGCGCATGAAAGGGGAGACCGTTGAGGAAATCGCGGCGGCTGCGCGCGTCATGCGTGAACTCGCTACCGCGGTGCAGGTGGCCGATACCAGCCATCTCGTCGACACCTGCGGCACCGGTGGGGACGGGGCCTGTACCTTCAATATCTCCACCGCCAGCGCGTTCGTAGTGGCCGCTGCCGGCGGGCGTGTGGCCAAGCACGGCAATCGATCGGTCTCCAGCCGCTCCGGCAGCGCCGATGTGCTCGAGGCCGCAGGTGTGAAAATCGATCTTACGCCGACCCAGGTAAGCCGTTGTATCGAGGAGATCGGGGTCGGATTTCTGTTCGCGCCGCGCCACCATGGCGCCATGCAGTACGCCATCGGACCGCGCCGCGAGATGGGCGTGCGGACCATCTTCAACCTGCTTGGCCCATTGACCAATCCCGCCGCCGCGCCGGCCCAGCTGATCGGTGTCTTCAGCGATAGCTGGCTGGAGCCCCTGGCGCTTGTTCTGGGGCGCCTCGGCAGCCGGCATGTGCTGGTTGTGCACGCCGAAGACGGTCTTGACGAGATCAGTGTGGGCGCGACGACCCAGGTTGCCGAGCTGCGGGATGGTGTGGTACGCCGCTTCTCCATCTGGCCGGAGGAATTCGGCATTCGCCGCGGCGATGTGCGGTCGCTGGTGGTCGGCGGAGCGGCCGAGAGCCTTGCGATGATGCAGCGGGCACTGGACGACACGCCCGGGGCGGCGCGCGATATCGTCGTACTCAATGCCGGCGCTGCGATCCACGTGGCCGGACTGGCCCCCGATCTCGCGGCAGGAGTGCGCACGGCTGCTGTGCTTATTGCCAGCGGCGCGGCGCGCGCCAAGCTGGATGCGCTGGTGGCGTTCACTCGCCAGTTTGCTTCTGCCGGCTGAGACCATTGCCCGATCATGCGATTTTCCGTCGCAACAGCACTGAGCGAAATAGTTTCATGGCCGACACCCCCGATGTTCTGAAACGCATCCTGGCGCACAAAGTGTGCGAGGTGGCCGCACGCGCCGCGCGCCTGAGTCTGTACGAGGTCAGCGAACGTGCGCGCTTGGCGGGCGCAACGCGTCCGTTTGCGGCAGCCATCCGGGCGCAGATCGCGGCAGGTCATCCGGCGATCATTGCCGAGATAAAGCGTGCATCACCGAGCAGGGGGCTGCTGCGTCCCGATTTCCGGGCCGCGGAGATCGCGGCGTCCTATGAGCGCGGTGGCGCCACCTGCCTTTCGGTACTGACCGATTCGGAGTTCTTCCGCGGCGCGGATGAGCATCTGCGGGAAGCGCGAAGCTCCTGCTCCCTGCCGGTTCTGCGCAAGGACTTCATCATTGACCCCTATCAGGTTTTCGAAGCGCGTGCGATCGGAGCCGATTGCGTGCTGTTGATTGTCTCGGCCCTGGAAGACGCACAGCTGTCTGAACTTTCCGGGCTGGCCATGAGCTTGGGTATGGATGTGCTGGTAGAGGCCCACGACGCGCACGAAGTAGAGCGTGCACTGCGTCTGGATACCCCCCTGATTGGCATCAACAACCGTGACTTGCGCACTTTTTCGACCAGCCTGGATGTGACTGTTGCGCTTCTGCCGCGCATCCCGCAGGATCGCATCGTCGTGACGGAAAGTGGCATTCATACCCGGGCGGACGTGGCGCGTATGCGCCGCGAACGGGTAAATGCCTTTCTGGTTGGCGAAGCCTTCATGCGGGCGCCGGATCCGGGCGCCAAGCTTGCCGAGCTGTTCGGAACCAGGGTCGAGGGGCCAGATGCCGCGAAGCATGGCGCCTCATAGCACCCGATCCGGCTCTGTCCGGATGCGTGGTTTTGTATCGGCATCACACAGGTGGAGTGTTTCATGAAAGCAACGATCAAGTGGGCTGGAGGCGCGAGCTTCGTCGGTGAGTCGGAATCCGGACACAGTGTCGTCATGGATGGCGCGCCTGACAGTGGCGGCCGAAACCTCGGTGCGCGTCCGATGGAGATGGTTTTGATCGGGATGGGCGGGTGCACCGCATTTGACGTGGTACACATCCTGCGCAAGGGACGCCACGATGTCACGGATTGTGCTGCCTATCTCGATGCCCAGCGCGCGGAAACCGACCCCAAGGTGTTTACCCGCATTCACGTGCACTTTGTGGTAAGCGGAAGGCAGCTCAAGCCGGAGGTGGTGGAGCGCGCGGTCAAGCTGTCCGCGGAAAAATACTGTTCGGCATCGATCATGCTCGCCAAGACCGCAGTAATCACCCATGATTTCGAGATTGTGGGGGTCGCATGAGGGTCCCGGGTGCTGCAGCCGGTCTGGTCCACACCCGGCGTAGGGCTGTCCGGCCCCTGCCGGCGGGTGTCTGGTTCGGCGACGGCGGATGCGTTTCGCTCGGGTTGCGGGTTGACGGTGGCGCAAGCCCGCGGAGGGGTTCATGAGACAGCCCGCTTCCACGCTCGGCTTGCGGCATGTCGCGCTGCAGGTCCGCAGGTTCGAGGAATGCGAACAATTCTATACTGCGTTGCTGGGCATGAGGGTAGAATGGCGCCCGGACGTGGACAACGTCTACCTTACGACCGGGCACGACAACCTGGCGTTGCACCGGGCTCAGCCCGATTTCGTGGCGGGCTCGGATCAAAGGCTTGATCATATCGGGTTCATCCTGGCGGCTCCGGAGCATGTGGATGCGTGGTGCGATTTCCTGCGCGCGCATGGTGTAACGGTGACGCGCGACCCGCGCACGCATCGCGACGGAGCGCGCAGTTTCTATTGTCTCGATCCGGACGGGAACAGCGTGCAGATTATCTATCATCCTCCTTTGGCCGGCGTCCGCGCCGACTAACGCCGGAATCGGAAGGAATTGCACTACCGCTTTCCGGCCATCCCTGGCTGCCGCGGGCCAGGGATGACGGCGCGTCCCGGTCCTTGGCGGCTTGCGGTCGCAGAGACGCCCGCTAATTTCCAACTTGTCCCCGGATACGGGTTATAATTGGTTCGGGGGTAAACAACCGGATTGCGGTGGAAACAGCGGTTCCGTGCGGGGCCGCTACCCCTGACCAACAATATGCAGTGCCAGTACGAAATTAGGTGAGTACAGATGTCTGATACCTCGGGTTTCGAAAGAGAAGTTGCGCGGGTAATCGTAGAGTCACTCAATCTGGAAGATGTCGATCCAGACAGAATCGATCCGGAGGCGCCGCTGTTCAGGGAGGGGCTGGGGCTGGATTCCATTGATGCCTTGGAGCTGGCTCTGGCCATTTCCAAGAAATATGGTTTCAAGCTGCAGTCCGACGACAGGAACAATACGGATATCTTCAGGTCGCTGCGTACGCTGTCGCGGCACGTCGAACAGAATCGGGTTTGCTGAATGGTCTTGATGCGTATATTCGTTACGGCAGTGGCGCCGCAGCTCGCGATATTCTGATTGTTCGTCGCAAGCTGGGTGCGCCATGCTGTTGTCAGTCCCGCCCGGCCCGGGCGGGACCGCAGTCGCACCTGGAATATCTGATCAGGATTATGTGAAGGGGGGCGGATGGGAGACCCGCAGGGTGCTACGGTATCCAGCGACGAGCTAGAACTGGCAAGAGCAGTAGTTTCTGCACTTAATCTGGATATTTTGCCGGAAGACATTGATCCAGAAGCACCGCTTTATGGTGCGGGCTTGGGGCTGGATTCGATCGATATACTGGAAGTCGCGCTGGCAATTTCGCGAATTTACGGCTTCCCGCTTCGTTCCGAAGGTGGGGATAATATGCTGATTTTCCGCTCGCTTCGCAGCCTAAATCGGCACGTCCAGTCGCATCGATCTAAATAGCCGCAGGCGGGTTCCGATAGTGTTCAGTTTTACTTTTTCCGACAGCCGGACGAGCCCCGTGCTGCAATGAGCAATGTCATGACGGAAGAGATCGCCGTTGCCTCGCCACGGCTGGTATGTGCTTCTCCCGCGCAACTTGAAGCCGTGCTGGCCAAATTCACAGGAAGGATTCTGGGGGTACTTGCCTATGCTGCCACCAGGCCCGAGTGGCCGGCGGGCGAAGTGCCATGCACCTGGGTGACGCTACCTGTGCTCACGGGGGAAGCCTGGTACGAAGTGTGGGTTTCGACACGTGCCGTGGCGGTGAGCCGCGATTCAGGACTGAGCTTCTCTCATGATGGCGGCCTGCTCTTTGGCAGCCTGGTGCTGGGTGATGCAGATGCTGGACAGATCGATCGGAAGGCGTTTGCCGCATATTCGGCAATTTTCGACGTGCTTGACCGCATGGGCTACCCCGAGTTGCTCCGGGTATGGAATTATTTTCCCGATATCAACGGCGCGGACCGCGGAATGGAGCGCTACCGCGAGTTCAACGTGGGGCGCTATGAAGCTTTTTGCAGAAAAGGCCGTGCCATAGGCGACGGAATGGTGCCCGCAGCCTGTGCGCTTGGAACCCGTCAGGGCACCTTGGTAGTCTGTTTTTTGGCAGGCAGGGCTCCTGGCATTTATATCGAAAATCCGCGCCAAACGAATGCCTATCTCTATCCCAGCGATTTCGGTCCAAGGAGCCCGACTTTTTCGCGCGGCGTGCTGGTGGGAGATGCGCTGCTCGTTTCAGGAACAGCAAGCATCGTCGGTTCCAAGACGATGCACCCCGGGGATGTCTTGCGGCAGC
Organism: Pseudomonadota bacterium; assembly: GCA_021819085.1. Lineage (GTDB taxonomy): Bacteria > Pseudomonadota > Gammaproteobacteria > Acidiferrobacterales > UBA6901 > JAJYCY01. The sequence goes on from JAKASJ010000003.1 coordinate 164,335, forward strand.
TGGACGAGACGCTCGAGAATCTGCGTGTGGTGGTCGCTCAGGCGCGCGCGCGCGGATTTGCCACTTCGGATCCGGCCGGGCTCAGTCTCAACGTCTATCTGCGCCATGCCACGGACTATCCCGTGGTGCGTGGACGGCTTGATGCCGAATTCGGCGGGGCCCGCATTGCCTTCTTGCAGGCGGATGTTTGTCGCACCGACCTGCTGGTCGAGATCGAAGCCTTCTGGATGCCAATCCCCTGACCTGAACATGATTGTCCGCCACAAGCCACCTGTCGCATTGTTCCGCCCGCGGACCACAAATACGCTCGCCAGCCAGGCGCTGCGAGGCGCGGGCATCGGCGCTGCGCAGGTCCGTTGTTCCGCCTTTTGCGGCGTCGGCCGGCGTCAGTACCACGTTCTGGCGACATCCTGTCCTGCCTGCTGCGAAAAATTTTACCGAACCGGACGGGCGAACATCCGGAGGCTGCTGCCGAAGTGCAATAGAGCCGAGTTCGGTATTGACTGCGGTAACCTGAAGCATGCCGCTTTTGCCCACAGCCTGCGAAATGGAATGAAAACGAATGTCAGTGGCGGAGCTGCCATCGCCAGGGTCTTCGATCAAGCGCAAACCCCGGTTAAGGACAGCGCGCGATCGGATTCGGCGGCGGGGCCGCATGTTGACTGAAAGGCGCGCTTCGCAGAGGCCGCCCTCGTGGCTGAGTCTGCCCTACGAATGCCTGGTGTACTATGGCGGCTTGCTGCTGTTCGCAACGATGTGCCTGACGTGGAGTCTTGTGGCGGTTCCGCTGGGATTGCTGCTGCCGAAACGCACCGGTGTCAAGCTAGGCAGGTTGGCGATCATGTTCGGCTTCAGGGCGTACCTGCATTTTCTGGAGCTGAGTGGAATCATTAAATGCGATTTGAGCGCGCTGGACGGGCTGGACCGCGAGCGCTCGCTGATTATTGCCGCCAACCATCCCTCGCTGATCGACGTCGTGTTGATTGTCTCGCGCCTGCCGAATGCAGTCTGCATCATCAAGGCCAATCTATGGAATCAGCTCATTTTCGGCGGCAGTGCCAGACTGGCGGGCTATATCCGCAACATTTCACAGGCGAGGCTGATTGTCGATGCTACGCAGGAATTGCAGGCTGGCAGCGATTTATTGGTATTTCCGGAAGGTACGCGGACGATTGGTAACGCCGTCCAGCCGTTCAAGGGCGGCTTTGCGCTGATCGCCAAAAGGGCGCAGGCGCCGGTGCAGATAGTGCTCATCGAAATCAATCAGCTGTTTTTGTGCAAGGGCTGCTCCTTGCTCAAAAAGCCCGATTTTCCGCTGGTGTTCCAGGCCCGGCTGGGCGAGCGTTTTCTGCCGCCGGTCGAAATCAGGCCGTATGTTTCCCGAATGGAGCAATACTGTCGCGACCAGCTTGCGGGAAACGACCCGGGCGTGCCGCGATGAATCCGTCTCCGACCCATCTTGTGCTGATACCGAGCTTCAATACCGGAGAAATGGTGTATGCGACGGTGCGCGATGCGCGCCGTTACTGGAATCCGGTATGGGTGGTGGTCGACGGTAGCAGCGACGGTACACCGGAGGGCCTGCTAAAGATGGCTGCCGCCGACGCTGGGCTTAAAGTGTGGGTATTGCCCGTCAACGCGGGTAAGGGCGCGGCGGTGCTGTTTGGGCTCGGTGAAGCCGAGCGGGCAGGCTTCACCCACGTGCTGACTATGGATGCTGACGGTCAGCACCCGGCTGGGAAAATCCCCGAGTTCATGCTGGCATCGCAACGCAACCGCGATGCCATGATCCTTGGCTGCCCCAAGTTCGATGCGAGCGCGCCGCTGGTCCGGGTGCACGGACGGAAAATTTCTAACTGGTGGGCGAACTTCGAGACGCTGCATGGCGGAATCGGCGATTCGCTGTGCGGGTTCCGGGTCTATCCCGTCGGGCCGCTGAGTGCCGTGATGCGCAAACAGCGCTGGATGCGGCGCTTCGATTTCGATCCCGAAGCAGTGGTACGACTGTGCTGGCGGGGCGTGCGGGCGGTCAACATCGCGGTGCCGGTCAGGTATTTCAGACCCGAAGAGGGGGGCGTCTCGCATTTCAATTATTTGCGTGACAACGTGCTGCTGAGCCTAATGCACATCCGCTTGGTGACCGAGTTCGTATTGCGTCTGCCGCTGCTGGTGTGGAGAAAAATCAGGATGGCGGACGGTCCACTGAAACCTTGAGCCGCAGGTCCTCGGCATAGCCGAGCACCACTTGCTGTGCGGCGGGCGCTGCGAGGGCCGCCAGCAGCGGAAGTGAACGGGATGCGGAGGAATCGCAGCGCAGGGTTTCCAGCAGCGGATTGTCCATTTGCGTAGGTGCCAGTCCCGCATCGCTGTCGATGGTGATGGTCATCCCGGCCAGACTGGTGCGTGGGTTTGCATCGAGCACCATCGCCACGCCGAACGGCAGGTGGCCCGGCGTAAGCGGGTACAGCGGCTCGGGAAAGGGTGTGTCGAACACTGCGAGCAATACCGGTACGTCTTCGGCAAGGCATTGACTAGCGGCCTCGACCAGGCCGGCGGCAAAAGTGTGACTCAATGCACACAGGCTCGACGACGGCTGCATGGAGCCCGAAGCTATGCTCCAATAGCCGACCGGAGCATTGTGCACCGAATTGTGGAAGCGCGTGGGCGAAACGATGCGCTCGGGTGTGGCGAGTGCCTCGCATATGTAGTGTATGGTGTTGGTGTCGCCGTTGGAGGAGGCGAACACGAGAGCCAGATCTTCCGCCTTCATGCCGGATTGTTGCAATGCGCCCTGTGCAACATCTACGGCCAGTTTGACCGTGGTGCTGGCACGCCGCCGCTCGATGCTCTGCAGCATGGCTCCCTGGGGGCAGGGTATGAAATCCGGGTTGAGGGCTGCGCCGCTGGAAAAATGGCGGCAGAGCGTGTCCCAGTTTTCGAATCCTGGACCGGTGGCGGCGATGCCTTTCAGGTAAACGATCATGCTTTCGGGTAACCGACGATGAGGCTGACGTTGCTGCCCCCGAAACCGAAGGAATTGCTCAGCACCCGCTTGACCGGCTGGTTTCTGTTTTCCAGCAATATGTTCATGCTGAAGTCCGGATCGACAGTCACCGTGTTGAGGCTGGCGGGCAACAGGTTCTCGCGCAGACATAGGCAGGAGATTACGGCCTCGGTAATGCCTGCAGCACCGAGCGTATGTCCGGTCCAGCCTTTGGTCGAACTGCACGGAGTGTAGCCGCCGAACAGTCCGGAGACGGCAATGTCTTCCGCGCGGTCGTTGGCGCGTGTTGCGGTGCCGTGCAGATTGATGTAGTCGATTTGTGCCGGATCAAGCCCGCTGCGCTGCAATGCCCGCATCATGGCCAGCCGGGCGCCTGCGCCTTCGGGATGTGGCGAGGACATATGGTAGGCGTCGCTGCTTTCCCCGTAGCCCAGCAGACAAGGCGCGTCGTCGCGGCCATCGGTTCTTTCCAGCAATGCGAAGCCCGCGGCCTCACCGATCGAGATACCGCTACGCTCGGCGTCCGCCGGCCGGCAGGGTGTGGCGGAGACTATCTCAAGCGACGAGAAGCCGTACAGAGTCGTCATACACAGGCTGTCCACCCCGCCCACAACCACCGCGTCGCACAGACCGATCGCGACCATTCTGCTGGCCGAGGCGAATACCTTGGCGCTGGACGAGCACGCGGTCGAAATGGTGAATGCGCAACCCTGCAGTTTAAGATAGCGGCGCACGAAATCGGTGACTGAATTATTTTCGTGCGTGGTTTGGTAGTTGAAGTGGGCAGGCAGCCTGCCTGCCGCGTCTCGTTGCCGATAAGCCAGTTCTGTCTCGAGTATGCCCGAAGTGCTTGTGCCCAGGATTACCCCGATCCGGTGTGCGCCGTAACGCGCGCGCGCGGCGGCGATGGCGGACTCGAAGCCGTCCGCCGCAAGCCCCAGCATGGCCAGCCGGTTATTGCGGCAGTCAAAATCTTTCAGGTGCGCAACAACGGGCTCTTCTTCTATGCCGTCTACCCGTCCTATGTAGGTGTCGATTGCCGCATCCATGAAGTTGCAGGAGCGCAGACCCGACTTGCCGGATCGTAACGCGTCCAGTGTGAACATTGCACCGCGGCCCAGAGCATTGACCACGGTGTAGTGGCTGATAGTTAGCGGGTGCACGATGAGCAGAGAGTGTTTGAAGTCGGGAATGAATATCCCGGAAAATTTCTTTTCCGATCCGGGTAAACCAAGCCGTGCGCACCCATGTCAATGCCTCTGTTGAAATCCGTGTGGGTAACCATAGAGCAAAACTGCGGTGGCAGTCGACCTGGCCGTCATGGCTGACAAGATATCCTGGGCTGCCCCGGGTATTGCGGTGCCGGGGTGCGTGGCAGATAT
>JAKASJ010000027.1 GCA_021819085.1 Pseudomonadota bacterium
TCAGGTCGAGATCTGAAGCACCGGTCAACTCACGCCCAGATCGCGCACGCGCGACACCCTGGCCGTGCCAAAACATCAGCAATTTCAAACCGGCCAGATTCAAGCATGATCGCGCCGTCGTCCACACTATTGCCTGCTTCTGGCAATTTCCTGACGGGAACTCGGTGTCCCGATATTCCTCCTTCATGCCTCGGTCTGCGCGCGCAGGGCAATCCGCCTTTCGACCAGGATTCATTGTGTCGATAACAGGCTGTGGCGATCCGAGGTTGGCCAGCTTCGCGCACCTCTGCGCCCGTTTCGCCGGACGCCGGTTCCCGGACACACGGTCGTAGGGATCCTGTCGGAGGAAGCCCGCAGATCATGAAGAGGGCGGGGTGGCCATTAATCCGGTGATTCGCAGCGTTCAGCGTTTTCCCTCTGGCTGCCGAGGCCAACAATGGTAGGGTGTTTTTTCGGAGAGATGCCCAAAAGGCAGAAATAACCACAGAAAAGGCGGGAATGGGGTGGTGTTGGTAACGGCTTGCTGCGGTGTGCAGCGACGGATGCGGTGTGGCAGAACCGTTTTTCCCCAGGAGGTGCTGTTATGTGGTGGATTATCCTTGGCTGGATCGTGGCAGCGTTTATTGTCGCGATAATTTTCGGGCACGCGGCAAACCGGGATGAAGGGATAGACGAGCTTGAAGCAGCAGCTGATGATAATGCCGTCAAGGCGTATCAGCACTCCCATTCCGTACTGCACTGACTGCTCGCCGAAGGATTGGTGTCCGGCGGCGGAGCGCCCCGGCGACACGTCTTGAAACCCTGAGGTTCGGCTTTTACTTGAGCCGCAGGGGCTTGCCAGCCGGCTCCGCGCGTACTGCACGGTTGGCGGTACCGTGGCGCTGACGGTGTTGCAATTCGGGTCTGCGCGGTACCGGATTTCCCCTTCGGAAGCGGTATGCCCGGCGCAGAAGGCCCGGCAGCCTCAGGCAGACAGGTCGATATCAAGTGCCGGTTCGGCGCGAGCGGCTGGTCCCGCAGGAGCGTTGAGAATCGAGGTAATGGTTTCAGCCTGCGTCTCGAGCGCCTTGTCCTGGGCGCGAATGCCATCGCGTACGTCCTTGAGTTCGTTCAGCCGGTCGTCCAGGGTATCGCTCGCCTTGTGGATGCGCTTGATGCTTTCGAGGCGCCGGCGCAGTTGAATCTGGTGTTCGCGTACCTGCGATTCCATGGGCGACATGATAGTCCTGAGCCAGTTGTCGGCATCGCGGTTGGCGGTGGCGAAGATTGCTCGGATGCGGGCGACCGCCGATTCATAGAATTTCCGCGTAACTGATTTCTGTTCGGTGATCAGCAGCGACATGCCGCCAAAAAACTGCATGTGCTTGTCCTCTACACGCTTGATCTCGCGCAGGTATTTCATCACCGAAAAGCCGTGTGGCTTGATATTGGACAGGCCGTGTTCTTCCTGGAACTTCCTGTATACGCCCTCCATGAGTTCCTTGATTTCCTGTGCCTGCCGGGCAACGTCTTCCATGATGGCGTGCATCTGCCTGAAGAAGGTCTGCATGCGTGTTTTCAGGCCGGAAGTCGTCAGGCTGATTTCCATATCGCGCTTGGTCTCGGCAATCATCTTGTCGATGGCCTTGAGATTGAGGTGCGAGTACAGCAGGTTGGTCTGCTGCGAGAAGATGCTGCGGGTTGCCTGGAAGCGCTGCAGGCTCTTCTCGAAGTGCTCCTTGTCCACCCTGACCTTTTCCATCATGTGGTCGATGACGTCCAGATTCTTACCGCTCAGGCCCTCGAGCTCCTCCATGTGCTCTTGGACGCCCTTGAGCCGTTGCGTGAGGATGACGCGCATGGACTTGATGATGTCGACCATTTCGCCGCCGATGTTTTCGCGCACAATGTCACGCTTGGCGGGGAGCATTTCCTCTCCCAGCGCGTTCTCGAGGGCGCCTATACGGCTGCGCTCCAGGATTGCCCTGTCGCCCCTGATCTTGCCGAGCAACGCCTTCTGTGCCGATACCGGGTAGATGTTCTGTTCGCTGATCCCCAGGTGCTTCGCGGTTTCCTGGATCTGGCGGTCTATCTCGTGCTGCACTTCCTCCCAATCCCGAAGTTCATCCCACAGGCCGTCGATCTTGTTGAGCACTACCAAACGGCCCTTTGCCGGACCCCCTTTGGGGTTGCTGATGAAGTCACGCCAGACCTGGATATCGGATTTGGTCACGCCGGCATCAGCAGCAAGAATGAAAAGGACCGCATGGGCGCTTGGCAGCAGGCTCAACGTCAACTCTGGTTCGGTGCCGAGGGCGTTGAGACCCGGTGTGTCCAGGATCACCAGACCCTGTTCCAGAAGCGGATGCGGGAAATTGATGACGGCGTGCCGCCATCTGGGAATTTCCACCAGCCCCTCATCGGTGACATGCATGCCATTCTGGGTGTCTTCCTCGGCGATGTGCAGGCCCATCGATTGTGCGACTTCCTTAGACACTGTCTTGATCTGTGCAATATGCTGCAGTGCCTGGGCGACCTTGTCCGGAGACTGTATCTCCAGCGGGATCGTGGTCCATTCATCCGGGAACCCCTTGAGTTCCGATACCGTAGTGCCGCTGCTGCGGGTTTCGATGGGCAGAAGGCGAATGAACGGAGTGTCCCTGTTCTCACAGACGAGCTCGGTGGGGCACATGGTCGTGCGCCCGGCACTTGATGGCAGTACGCGCTGGCCGAATCCGGCGAAGAAAATGGCGTTGATGAGCTCGGATTTGCCGCGGGAGAATTCGGCTACGAAGGCTACGTACAGTTTGTCGTCGCGCAGCGTAGAAAGCACCTGTTCCAGGCGCTGGTCGACCTGGGCGTCTGCGATTTCCTGGGTGCGCAGCCAGCCGCGGAATTCGCTGATTGCACCGAACAGCCCCGCACGCCAGGAGCTGTAGGCCTCAAATTGCTGTTCTATGTTGTTCATCAGGCCGTCCTAGAGGTTTTGTCCAACCACATATGAAAATGTAGCTGCGCGACCTGCGCGCTGCTGACCGGCGGCCGTGACTTCCGGACCGTCGGTCGGTTGGCATGCCTATTTACTACCAAGTATCCTAACCAAAAAATCAGGGAAATCAAAATGCTTGCGTAAGCAAGTAACGTGCCACATTAAGTTTTGTTCAGCTCTGGCAGTGTGGGCAGAAGAATGCCCGCCGCGGGCCAAGGCGGCGGGCTCGGATCAATGTGGTGCAGCGCCGGCAGGGTTTGCCGACCCGCCCGTAGACGGCGAGGGACTGCTGGAAATACCCGGGACGGCCGTCGGCATTCTGGAAATCGCGAAGCGTTGTGCCGCCCGCATCGATGGCCTTCCTGAGCGTTGCGCGAACGGCCCGGACCAGGCGGTCGCATTCGGCGCCGCTGAGCCGGCCCGCGCGCCGGCTTGGACGGATTCGAGCGCGAAACAGCGCCTCGTTGGCGTAGATGTTGCCAATGCCGGCAACGATGCGGGTGTTGAGCAACAGGTCCCGAACCGCGATCGTGCGCCGGCGCGTGCGAGCATGCAAAAACGCGCCGTTGAACCCGGCTGCAAATGGTTCAGGGCCGATATCCCTGAGCAGGGCATGGAGCGCCGGATCTGTGTGGGTCCACAGCACCGCACCAAAACGCCGCGGATCCCGCAAACGCAGGCATTTGCCATCGGCAAGCACGAAATCCACGTGGTCGTATCGTTCCGCCGGGGTGGTAGAGGCCACGATGCGCAGGCTGCCGCTCATGCCGAGATGGACGATGACGGTGCCGCGGTCAGCGCGCAGCAGCAGGTACTTGGCGCGCCGCTCCACCGCATGCAGGGTTTGCCCCGGCAGTTCCCGGGCCAACTCGGCCGGTACCTTCCAGCGCAGATTGGGATTGCGGATCACTATCGCCTGGACGCGTTGGCCCAGCAGGTGGGGCGCGATTCCGCGGCGTGTGGTCTCGACTTCCGGAAGTTCCGGCATGAACTTTGCGCAATGCGGCTCAGTGAGGTTTCAGTTCCAGGAGCTGCGAGGCCATGTCGGCAGGAAAATGATATTCGAGGCCCTCGTCTTTGCGATAGAGAATAAACTCTGGTTTGCGCTCCAGGATGCCGAGATCCAGCACGCTGCGCGGACCCGATTTCGGCGGTTTGCCTGGAGTGCCGGGGGGGTGGCCGGCGCTGGCCGGCGTGCGCACCGCAGGCAGCGCAAAGGCGATGTGGACGTGGGCGATCACAGGTTTTCCGGAATATGGCCTGACGGACAGCGCTTCCGCGTAGCGCCAGTCATCGACGAATGTGTTCACGCGATCAGTCGACAGCTTCTTGTTCGGCGGCGTGACCTGCCAGCTGCCATCCGGTTTGCGCGTGAGGCTCAGCCCGGGCAGCCGCAGAGCCATAAGCCTGCTGCGGATGTTGATCAGGCGGGTACTGAAAAATCCCGACAGCGGTGCCGTAGCGGCATTGGCGTAATGGTTGGGGACCAGGTAGACCTGCCCGCGGTAAAGAACATAGTGATCCGGGTCCAAGGGATGCGGTCCGCCAAAGCTGATCTTTTCGTTGTTCAGCCAGACTTCGGCGCGCGGCTTGTCAAGGCCATACCTGCCGAGATCGGCCGCCGGAGCGGCGAAATGCGTGGCAATCCTGGCCACAGCCAGGTGCAGCAGCTCGTTGATGCGGAACCTGTTGGCGCGCGCCTTGCGCGGAGCCGTCATCACCCATTGTCCAGCGGACCTGGCGAGGTCGATCTCGGGTTTGCCGGGACGCTGCAGACGGATATGGTCAATTCGATTGATGGATAGGTCAGTGAGCGGCGGGATGGCCGGTGCCTTGTGCATTCCAGGCTTGAATTCCACGACCAAAGCCAGGGCGATGATCAGGGCAGCCAGGCCGATGTTGAGCCACCAGCGACCGCTCATGCGCGCTCCCGACGGTTCAGCGCTTGCGCCGGCGCAGCCATATCCCGACTCCGCTTGCGAGAAGTACCAGGGGGAGTACCACCAGGAACCCGATGCCGATGACGGCCTCGGCCGTGCGCGACAGGTCCAGACGCAGGTCTGGCGCGACCCGCGCAGGCACGTTGATGTAAGCGTCGTCGTTGCTCAGCCAGTTTATCAGGTTCATGCCGAGATCCAGGTTACCGCCGTTGCCGATGAAGGTGTTCGACAGGAAATTCCCGTTCCCGATGATGGCCACCCGCTGCTGCCGTTTGGCGCGTTCGTGGGTGAGTGCCACGCCGATGTTGAGCGGACCGGGTATGTCTTTGCCTTTCCTGAAACTGGTTACCTTGCCGAGTGGTCCGGTCGCCGACCAGGCGGTGGGTGAGGTGTCGATTATCACCTGTGCCTGCCAGTTCTTCGGCTGTTTGACCGTAAGGCCGCCAGCCTGCGGAAACAGGGTCATCAGATTGAAGCCGCGCACCACCGGCTGCTCGCCGTATCGGGTGATGACCACGTCGGTGGCGGACTGCCCTCCGGTCAGAAGCTGGGAGACCGGATCTACGATCACGCCCGGCTGGAACTGGACGCCAAGCATCTCAGCCAGCGGAGTCAGCCCTTCGCGCGAACCTGGATCGCTCAGCCACAGCAGATTGCCGCCGTGACGTACGTAGCGCTCAACCTCTTTTACCTCTCCCGGAAGAAATCGGGCGGTCGGGCTGGCAATGACCAGCACCGAGGTTTTCTTCGGGATCCGTCCGGTTGCGCCAAGCGTCAGGCTGCGGGTCTTCAGGCCGCGCTTGTTCATCTGCGCGACCCAGGTCGAAAGGTCGAAATTCGCATTGCCGTCCGGACTGCGCTCGCCCTGGCCGCTGAGAAACACCACCGAGCGCTGTCCACTGCGACCGGCGCGTGCGAGCGCGTTGGTCAAGGACTGTTCATTGACCTGGTCGACTGTCTGCGTCTGGTCACCGTATTGGACCAGAAGCTCTCCGTCAAAACGGATGCCTGCGGCGCGGGCGCGTCCAGGATCCTTGTCGGGATTGACGAAGTGCAGCGCAATGTTGCTGTCGTGACGCTGATAGCGCGCCACGAGCTCCGATATGCGCATGCGCAGGTTGCGCTTGTCGGTGGCAAATGCCGTGATCGTGATCGGCTTGGGCAGACGCTTCAGGAGCGTCACGCTTGCCTGAGAGAGGCTGTTGCGGCCCGATTCGGTCCAGTCGAACTGCCTGTGGTACTGCCGACTCAATGCCATCAGCAGCCCTACGACGATCAGGAACAGCACGACCGAGCTGCTGCTGGCAAGACGCATGCGGACGCGCGATTGGCGGGGTGTGTGCATCGGTCTCAGCCTCCCAGCCGGTCCATGTCCAGACGCCGTATGCTCAGCATCAGGAATGTAAGGATGAACAGCACCAGATATGCGGCATCGCTCGTGTCGAAAATGCCCCGCAGGAACGGTTCATAGTGATTCAGGATCGACATATAGCCGAGGATTCCGGAGGCGCCCGACCCCTGTCCGGCCCAGTCCAGGATCCAGAACAGCAGCAACACGCCGAACGTGCTGACTGCGGCTACGGTCTGGTGCTGGGTGAGCGTGGACATGAAAAGCCCGACTGCGGCGAAGCCGGCAAGCAGCAGCGCCAGACCGAGCAGTCCGGCGCCGAACATGCCGAAATCGAGCGTGCCGCCCGCCAGCAGCGACAGCGGCATCAGCGCCACCAACGCCAGTATCAACCACAGAAAGCCCACCAGGCTGAGATATTTGCCCAAGACGATCTCGGTCATCGAGACCGGAGCGCTGAACAGGAGACTCAGCGTCTTGTTGCGGCGCTCGTCGGCAACCAGCCGCATGCTGACCAGTGGAACGACCAACAGCAGCACGACTGCCGCGTTCCCGAGCAGCGGTGCGACCACGACGGCGGTGAGTCCCTGATCGCTGCCCATGCTCAGCAGGCGCGACTGTATCATCACGAAGTACTGCAGGTTGCTGAGAAACATGAACGCCAGTATCAGCAGTACCACCGCCAGGATGGTCCAGGCCAGCGGCGAAAGGAACATGCGACGCAGTTCATTGCGTGCTATCGTGAAGATCATGCCACTGCCCCCGTCAAGGATTCGTGCTCCTCGGTGGTGATGTGCACGAAAATGTCCTCGAGCGATGCGCGCTGGGGTTGCAGCTCGTAGAGACCCCAGCGCTTCTGCACGGCCAGCTCTACCAGCGCCTCGGTGGGGTCGATGGCGGGATCGTAGAACACATGCAGCCGCCCGTCTCCCTGGTCCTGTACTGACTTGACCCCCGTGATGCCCTGTATCAGGTCGAGATCGGGAGTGTTTCGCAGGCCCACGGACAGCGCCGAGGACTGCATGTGCCGCGACAGGCCCTCGATGCTGTCATTGAGGACTAGTTCACCCTTGTTGATGATCTGCACCTGGTCGCAGGTCGCCTGCACCTCCGGCAAGATATGGGTGGACAGGATCACCCCGTGTTCCTTGCCCAGCTCACGGATCAGGTGCCGGATCTCGCGTATCTGGATCGGATCCAGGCCCACCGTGGGTTCGTCCAGGATGATGACCGGCGGCAGGTGGATAATCGCCTGGGCCAGGCCGACGCGCTGCTGGTAGCCTTTCGAAAGATTGCCGATGAGTCGCCTGCCGACATCGCTCAGGCCACATTTCTTCTTCGCCGCTTCCCGCGCCGCCCGCCGCTGACTGCGCGCGATGCGGTTCAGTCCGGCGCAATAATCCAGGTACTCGTCGACGGTAAGTTCACGGTACACGGGTGGTTGCTCGGGCAGATAGCCGATCGCCTGTTTCGCCCCGTGCGGATCCTCCAGCAGGTCGTGTCCCGCAATGCGTACCCGTCCGGTGCTGGGCGCAAGATTGCCGCTGAGGATCTGCATGGTGGTGGTCTTGCCGGCACCGTTCGGACCGAGAAATCCGAGTACCTGCCCGCGGCGGATGCTGAAGTTGATATGCTTGACCGCCAAGATCGCCCCATAGAAGCGCGACAGATCTTCCACTTCCACCAGTACTTCGTCACTCATGACCGGCATCTTCCAGTGTTACGTGATCAACGGTTCGACATGGTGCGCAATTAAATGTACGCGCAAAGGGGTTGTCAATGCATGGCCAGAGATTTGTCATGCAGTAGAGGCGGTTCGTTTTTCGAGCATTCGGTCACCTGGGCTGCTGGGCTGGTCCCCGCACTCTTTGACGTGGCTCGCTGAGTTTGGTTCCGGACCGCCGCCCATGGTGTCACGGGTCCCGCGCCCCGCGGGCGCCGCCGTCCGGATTCCTAAAGCCCGGGGAACGGCTGCCATCCTGGCAAGCGGCCGCTGATTATATGATAAATGTGTCTTGTGCGGGCATCGGACAGCAGAGGGTGCCACCGCCGGTCCGGAAGCCACCCAGCGCAGCGAGCGGATGCCTGGGCGGAATTCCGGTCCTGTGCAGCGCGGGCAAGGGCACCTGCCGGCAAACACGGGATGATGCGCTCCCTTTCTCGAAACGTCGGGCATTGCCAGCGCCGGCTTTGACTCAACCGTGTTTTTGGAGACAATGCGGAACGTCGCGCCCATTGACCGGGCGACCGGAACAGATATGACTTTCAAAGTTCGCATCGAGCCGAGCGGCCATGAGTTCGTCGCGGAGGGCAGTGAAACCATTCTCGAGGCTGCCCTGCGCCACGGCTTCAATCTTCCCTACAGCTGCCGCAATGGAGCCTGCGCTACGTGCAAGGGCAAGGTGATTACGGGTTCCGTCGACTATGGCGTATACGAAGCCAAGGCGCTGAATGAGGCGGAGAAGCTTGCTGGCATGGCGCTGTTCTGCCGTGCCCGGCCACTTTCCGATGTGGTCATTGAGGTGCGCGAGATCGGGGCAGCCCGGGGCATCACCATAAAGACGCTTCCGTGCCGAGTGGTCCGCATGGAGCGGCTCGCGCACGATGTGATGGCGCTTCATCTGAAATTGCCTCAGAGCGAGCGGCTCCAGTTTCTTGCGGGCCAGTATATCGACATCCTGCTGCGCGACGGACGCCGTCGCAGCTTCTCGCTCGCCAATGCCCCGCATGATGATGAGGCATTGCAGCTCCATATCCGGCATCTGCCGGGCGGCCATTTCTCCGGACATGTTTTCACGCACATGAAGGAAAAAGACCTGCTGCGCTTCCAGGGTCCGCTGGGAACGTTTTTCCTGCGCGAGGAGGATGCGCCGACCGGGGCCGATTCGCCCACGGTCGAACGCCCCGTAATACTGATGGCCGGTGGCACCGGTTTTGCGCCCATCAAAGGCATTCTGGAACATGCATTTTACGTGGGGACGCAGCGACCGCTGCACTTGTACTGGGGGGCGCGTGCCAGACGCGATCTCTACCTGCACGCGCTCGTTCGGTCCTGGGTCGAGGCCCACGCCAATTTCCGCTATACGCCGGTGCTGTCCGAACCGGATCCGAACGACCACTGGGACGGCCGTTGCGGATGGGTGCATGACGCCGTGGTGCAGGACTACCCGGACCTGAGTGGCCATGAGGTCTACGCCAGCGGCCCGCCGCCCATGATCGAGGCCGGCAGGCTGGCCTTTTCGGCACACGGCTTGCCGGCTGATCGCCTGTTCTATGATTCGTTCGAGCGGGCACAGGACCCCGTCGTGCAGTAAGCCGCGCCGCGCAGTGGGGCGATCCATGCTGCACCATCACGACGGTAGTCACGCTCACCGGAGCGGGCACCACCCGCCCGCGACGGGTGGTCATCGTCAGCTCGGATGGGTGCTGGTGCTCACGCTCGGATTCGCCGCGGTGGAAGCGCTCGGTGGCCTGTGGGCGCATTCACTCGCCCTGCTGGGCGATGCTGGGCACATGTTTTCCGACTCCGTTGCGCTGGGTATGGCGGCCACGGCTTCATGGGTAGGGAGACGTCCTCCGTCGGCGCGGCACTCATACGGGTTGGCGCGGGCGGAAGTGGTGGCCGCCCTGCTGAATGGCCTTGTGATGCTGGCAGTGGTCGTCGCAATCGTGGTCGAGGCCATCCGGCGCTTCCGCGGACCCCAGCCGGTCGCGGGCGTGCCGGTGATGGTGATCGCAGGTGCCGGACTTTTGTTCAATGTGGCGGCCGCGCTCATACTGAGCCGGGGCGAGCGGACCATCAACGTGCGCGGCGCGCTGGTGCACGTGATCGGCGACCTGCTGGGGTCGGCGGGTGCGCTGCTGTCAGGAGCGGTTATCTATTTTACCGGGTGGATGCCAATCGATCCGCTGCTTTCATTGCTGATCTGTGCGCTGATCCTGTATTCGACGATGCGCCTTCTGCGAGAGGCTTTGCATGTCCTGATGGAGGGCGTGCCGCCGGAGCTCGATCTCAACGGGGTCGGTCAGGCGCTGGCGCATGTGCCGGGTGTAGTTTCGGTGCATGATCTGCACATCTGGATGCTGTCGCCAGGCATTCCGGCGCTTTCGGCGCACGTGGTGATGGACGACCTGAAGGCCTGGCCGAAGGTGCTGGCAGACATGCGTCAGCTGCTAGACAGGCGTTACCAGATCGGGCACGTGACGCTGCAGCCGGAGATAACAGCTGATCTGGTGGAAGTCCCGTTGCCACACGGCGCAAAGGTTTATCCGCTAAAGCCCGAAAATACCCGGCGCTGAATGCACTCAGCGGCTGTAATGGCCGACGCTGTCCGAGGCTCCACGCCTTGCGCTGAAAGGCCTGTCGGCGGTCCCGCCACCAGGCCGGACGTTACCGCCGTACAGTTCCAGGGCGTGGCGGTAGTATCCCAGCGCCTTTTCGTGCTCGCCGCGCTGCTCCAGCAGATCAGCCAGCTCCTGGTAGGCTTCTGCCGGACCGTGCAGCAGTATGGATTTTTCCAGGTATTCGCGTGCCTGGTCGAGAAGCTTGTTGCGGACTGCCAGGCGACCAACCGTCAGCAACAGCACGGGGCTGTCGCTCTGGGTGGCGAGCCAGCCCTCGGCGGTTTCGAGCTGTGCCGCCGGATCGGTCGCTTGCACGAGACCGTAAAGCCGCACCAGGTCCTCGTTCCATCCATTGCCGAGAGCCGTTGCCAGTAGTTTTTCCGCATCATCCATTGCGCCCTGGGCCATGAGGTGCCGGGCGTAAATGGCGACCAGATCCGGCTGACGGCGCAGGTGGTGGGGTATCGCATTCCAGGCCTGTTTGAGCACGCCGGTGGCCCCACTGGGCAGGGCGAGCATGAGCAGCTCGCGTCTGGCCTCGAGCTCCAGGGCGTCGATCTCGGGTGCCGGCAGCGCCTTGTGCTTGCGCAGCTCCGGAATCACGTTGGCCAGGCTTTCCCAGTCGTGCAGTTCGCGGTAGGTCTGAGCCAGCAGCCCGAGCACCCGCGGAGCTTTGGGATCCATCGTGCGCAGTTGCGAAAGCGTTGCGAGTGCACGTTCGTCCTGGTGAGCCAGAATCTGCAGCTGCGCCTGCGCCATGCCGGTGGCCAGGGCATGTCCGGGCACGCTGCTGTGCGCGAGCGCCAGATACTCATCGCGCTTCTCGGTGTTGCCGCGCGCTTGGGCTACGAATGCGGCAGCGAGGTAGTTGATGGACGACGTCTCGCTATGGCCGATGTCGGCAAGCAGCTGCTTTTCCGCTTTTTCCCAGTTTCCCTCGCTCAGGCTGATGAGGCCCTGCACCAGGGCCTCGCGCGCCCGCCGCTCGCGCTGTCGCCGGCGCCATTGAGTCACGTCGCGGGGAGTGTTCCACAGCCTGATTGCAGCGCGCACCACCGCGTACATCGCGCCAAAGCCGAACACAAGCGATATGGCGAAGACCGTGAGCGGCATTTCTACGCTCCACGGCGTACGCGCGATCAGCACATAGCCCGGATCATGCATGACCGCAAGCGCCAGCGTCACCGAGGCGAACAGCACTATCAGTACGAAGATCAGGAATTTCATGGGGAAGCCCCGGCCCGCCGGATTCGGCGCAGCAGCTCGAGCGACCCGGAAATATCCGGCAGCTTGCTGCGGAACGGCGAGTTGAGCATGTGACCGAGCTCATTCTCCGCCGCCTGCACCGACGCCGCCGAGCCGTCATAGTATTCCTTGATCCACTGGTGGGCTGCTGCCACATCCTGGCCGAATACCGCGGCGTTGCCCTGAAGCAGCGCCGTCTGCGCGCCATAGAGCATGAGACGGAGATTCTGGCGCAGGAAGTATTCCTCGTCCGGCGGCAGCAGCGGCACGCGCAACTGGCTGGTGCGCCTGATGCGCACCAGACCGATGAGGTCGTGCCACATGGTCCCGAGTTGTGAGCGCTGCACTGCCGGCGCCGGTGCGGGCCGCGGGGTGGGGTGCGATACCGGAGCAAGCGGAAGGCCATCGACGTGCTGGGCGATGTCACCAAGGCGAAGTGCCATGCCCGAGACGTCAATACTGCCGAGGGATTGAAGTCCTCCGATTTCATCGGCCAGCAGCCGTCGTACCGGCAGGTAGCGCGGGTCGGCGAGCTGCTTCAGATCCTGGTCTGCTGCGCGCAATGCGGCAAGCGCCAGCTTGACGTTGCGTGACAGCTGCAGGCGATGATTGGCGATCACCAGCAGTTGGTCGGATTCCGAAAGCAGCCATTCCCGGCGGCCTTTGCCGAACTCGCTCGAAACCTTGAGCAGTGCGGCCTGGAGGGCATCCTGGTTTTTTTCCAGCGTGTCCAGTCGCTGTGTCATGGTGGCGATTGTGCCCTGCGACTTTGCGCTCTGCTCCGCGAGATGTTCCAGGTTGCTCGACACGCTGGCGCTGTAAAGACCACGCCTCGCGATCAATGTGTAAGCGAGATAGGCGCTGGTGAGCAGTGCCACAGTCGCGAGAATCAGGGCGAGGCGGCCGGAGATCGACCCGGCGCGCCGGCGCTGGGCGGCATTCGGCCTCGGAGGTTCAGTGGCACTCGCGCCGGGTGTCCGGGCGTCGGGATCCTTGTTCGTCATTGTTCACCGGCTGTGCTGTTTTTCATCGGCCCGATGCTCCCGGGTATTCCAAGTACGCCAGTACCTGGAGTCTGATCCGGGATTATAGGGATTTTTGCGCCGCCCGCCATGTCTTGATGGTTTCGACAATAGCTTCGTCACTTGCCTGCGCCGCGACCAAAGGCTCGGTCTTGAATCCCAGTTCGCGGCAGGCAGCGGCCGTACGTTCGCTTACTACGACAATCGGGGTCTTCACCAGCCACTGCTGACCCAATTTGCCCACCAGGTCGTAGAGATTGCGCAACGCCTGGGTGCTGGTGACGGATACGATATCAATGTCGCCGCGTGCCCAGCGGCGCATGAGCGGAGCGGTGTCGACATGCGGTTTTCCGCGCCGGTAGCACTCCGCGTATTCAACGTGCGCGCCGCGCCGCTGCAGGGTTTCGCCGAGTGTTTCACGGCCGCCGTCGCCCCGGAAAATGATGACATGCCAACCGGCAACCCGTGCCAGAGCAGACATCTCGAGCAGCGCCTCGCTGTCGAATTTTCCGGCTGGGGCAATCACGTTTTCGCAGCCGAAGCGGGCAAGCTCGCGCGCCGAGCCGCGTCCGACACAGGCCAGTTTCAGGCGTGCGGGCAGCGGGCGGCGCGAACGAATGACGTTCATCGCCTTGTTCACGGCATTCGGGCTGATGAAAACCGCCAGGTCGAAGTCCTCAAGCCGGTCCACGATGCGCAGCAGCGCACCGCTATCGATTGGATCCAGAATCTCCAGCACCGGAAAACGCACTGCCTGTCCGCCGCTGCGCTCGATGAGCGCAGCGAGCGCGTCAGCCTGTGCCGCCGGACGCGTGACCAGCACGGTCGTCCGCTCGAGCGGCGCCTTTTCAGGCACGACCATAAACTCGATCAAGCAGCTCGCGCGCGCCGCGCGCGAGCAACTCGTCAGCGAGCGCGATTCCCAGCTCCTCGGCGTCTCCGGCCGGGCCGCGGATCTCACCGCGGATGATGCGGCTGCCGTCCGTTGCCCCCACCAGCCCGCGCAGATGCAGAATGCCGTCAGCGAGTTCGGCATAGCCGCCGATCGGGACCTGGCAGCCGCCCTCCAGGCGCGCGTTCATGGCACGCTCGGCCCGCACCCGCAACGCCGTGGGCGGGTGGTTGAGCGTGGCGATCAGCTCGTTGAGCCCGATATCGTCAATGCGGCATTCGATGCAGATCGCGCCCTGACCGACCGCAGGCAGGCTTTCCTGGGGGTCGAGGAGGGCGCGGATGCGCGCAGCGAAGTCGAGCCGCTTGAGTCCGGCGGCGGCAAGAATGATTGCGTCGTAGTCACCGCCGTCGAGCTTGGCGAGGCGCGAATTGACGTTTCCGCGCAGGTCCAGAACCCGGAGTTCCGGGTGGGCCGCCCGCAGCTGGCATTGGCGGCGCAGGCTGGATGTCCCCACGCGACTTCCGGCCGGCAGCGCGTCGATTCCCGGAAAACGACTGGAGACGAAGGCGTCGCGCGGGTCTTCGCGTTCGCAGATCACGGGGATGTGCAGACCGGCTGGCAGGGTTGCCGTCACGTCTTTCAGGGAATGAACCGCCAAGTCGATGCGTCTATCCATCAGACCCTGTTCCAGCTCTTTGATGAAAAGACCCTTTCCGCCCACCTTGGCGAGGGGACTATCGAGTATCTTGTCTCCCTGGGTGGTCATTTTGACCAGTTCAACTTCGAGGCTGGGGCAGTGCGCAACCAGTTGGTCGCGGACATATTCGGCCTGCCACAGGGCAAGCTGGCTCTTGCGGGTGCCGATACGTACAGTTTTCAAAGCGGGGACAGAATGCATGAAAGCGGCGAAGCCGGAATTCGAGCGGGACGGTAATCCTAAATCAAATCGGGCCGGGAATCATCCCGGGTATTTCTATGGCATCGTGGTTGCCCGTCTGGGGCAGTCCCTGAGCGGGCGCGTCTGCGCGTCGATGCTGTTCCTGTGGCTCGTCGCACCGCTGGCTGCGGCCTCCGGCCTTCCAGCGGCAAGGAATCTGCAGGCCGATGCCCGGGAAGCCGCGCGCGACCGGTTGCCGGTACTCGTGTTTTTCTATGCCAATTCTTGTGCCTATTGCAAGGAAGTTGACGAGCTTTATCTCGAGCCAAGGTACGCGGACACGGGCTACCGCAAGAAAGTCATCATCCGCGAAGTCAATATCGATAGTGCGCGTACGCTGCGCGATTTTTCCGGCAGAATGACCAACGATGCGGCGTTTGCGCAGCATTATGGAGTATCCCTGACTCCGACGATCAAGTTTCTCGATGCCCATGGCCGCGAACTCGTGCCGGCCCTGGTCGGGGTGGCCGATTCCGATTTCTACGGCAGTTATCTGGACGCATCTGTTGCCGCAGCCGGGCACAAACTGCGCACAGGAAGGACCCTGGGCCCGACCGCCTTCGTGCACGCAAACGCACCCCTGCGCTGAGTGCGGCGCCCGGTTAATGGCGTGCCCAGCGTCGCACCGATGCGGCATGACGCCGGCTGACATCTAGCTTCCTTTCCAGACCCTTGAGACTCACCTGCCAGGTACCGCCAGGGCTTTTTTCAATCCCCTTGATGTAGCCGGTGGCGACCAGCGCGTTGCGGTGAATCCGCAGAAATGCCTTTTCGCCGAATTCCTTCTCCAGATTGACCAGGGAGTCCTCGATCAGGTGCTCCTCGGCGGGGGTGCGCACCGTCACATATTTGCTGTCCGCCATGAAGTAGAGAATATCCTGAACCGGTACCAGCCGGATGTTGCCGCGCAGGTGCACGCTGATGTGCGTGCGTGCGCTCGGTTGCTCCTGCGCCTGGTTAATCTGCTGCAACTGCTTGAGCGTGAGCTTGTGTGCTTTTTCAAGCGCCATGGAGAGCCGTTCCTTGCGGATCGGCTTGAGCAGGTAGTCCACGGCGTTGACCTCGAATGCATGCAGCGCATGCTGGTCGTAGGCGGTCGTGAAAATGACGCTCGGCGGATTCTCCAGACCCATTAGATGCATTGCTGCCTCGAGTCCGTCCATGCCGGGCATGCGGATATCCATCAGCAGCACGTCCGGCCTCATTTCGGCGGCCCTCTCTACTGCCTCATTACCGTTCATGGCTTCACCGACAATCGTATGGCCTCCGATCTCGGTCAGCAGTTCACGCAGGCGGTCGCGCGCCAGCTTCTCGTCGTCAACAATCAAAACCTTCATAGATTCCCTCCGAATGTCGCCAGGGCGAAACCACGGCACACCGGGCCCCAACCCTGGTCAGCTGTCGCATTAATGGCTTTGTCACAGCGGCATCGGTTCGCTGGCATCCTCTGAGTCAACCCTGTTCTGTCTGTGCCGGACGTGTGTTGCCGGGTCTGCGCGCAGCCAGCCAGCGTCCGTTGCAGACAGTTTCTTCGTAACTAGCCCCTGACGATCGGCATCTTCAATTTTACGTGGTACTGCTTGCCTTCCTCGAATGTCTGCATGGTGGCAGTGCTGCCGAAGTGAGTATTCAGCCGCTGGCGAATGTTGTCCTGGGCAATCTTGTTGCCCTTAGAGGAGCGGTGATTCTCGGTTTCCGGCAGCGGGTTGCTGATCAGCACGTTTAGATAGTCGCCCTCCGCCCACAGTTCGATTTTCAGCGTTCCGCCGTTGAACCGCGGCTCAATGCCATGGTAGATCGCATTTTCCAGGAGCGGTTGCAGCGTAAGCGCCGGGATGAGCGCGCTGCGTGGCACATTGCTCACGTTCCAGGACACTTTCAGCCGGTCGCCAAGGCGCAGTTTCTCTATCTCCAGGTACTGCCGTGATATTTCGCGTTCCGCCGAGATGGGCACCAGGTTGCGGGCATCGGCGAGCAGCACGCGAAACAGGTCTGCGAGATCCTGCAGGGCCGTCTCGGCGCGCGCCGGGTCGCTGCGCATGAGGCTCGCGATGCTGTTCATGCTGTTGAATAGAAAATGCGGGCGTATGCGCGATTGCAGCGCCTGCAGGCGAGCTTCCTGTTCGGACTTGGCGTCCGCCTCCGCGCGGTGCGACACGATCAGATAGCGCAGACCCAACGCGCTAATGATCCCGCCGATGAGCAGACTGCGGGCGAGCAGTGCCACGTGCCAGGAAGGCCAGCGCACGTTGATCAGGCCGAGATCATACAGCGCAAAGATCACCAGCTCGGTCCCGAGCGCGATTGCGCCGAGAAGCAGCAGAAAGGCCACGATGGAACCGTTGGCAAGCGACATGCGACGTATGACCGGTTGCGCCAGCTTGAGAACGATGACGCTTACGAACGAAATCATCAGAGCAAAAGCCGTGAGCAGGTTGAGATCCTGCCACGCGCTTTCGTCGAACGTGGCGTTGCGTCCGATCGTGATGATCACCGCGATGATCAGCGCGAGAAAGATGATCCGCAGCGCATTGCTCAAAGATCCAAAATCGGGCAAAAAGTCCTGGGTAGGAGACTTGGGCTTGTTCATGTCCGAGCTACCGTGGGGGTGTGCAGTGCTGTTTCAGCATGGATAATGGGTGGGCCGCGGTCGGCGTCA
Organism: Pseudomonadota bacterium; assembly: GCA_021819085.1. GTDB lineage: Bacteria > Pseudomonadota > Gammaproteobacteria > Acidiferrobacterales > UBA6901 > JAJYCY01. The sequence goes on from JAKASJ010000027.1 coordinate 17,359, forward strand.
GCGACGCCCGGCAGTGCCGCAATGTCCCGCATATCGTGCTCGTGTAACATCCGGGATTTGTGACAAACGACCATGTTTGCGGATCCGCAGGCCTTCCCTGCCGGGAGTCGACCCGACGCCTGTGCCATGTCTTCCGCCGACGGGTTATTTCCGCCATGACCACGGCGTTGCCGTCGATGCAGGCGCGATTTAACCGCAACGCTTGCTTGCAATGCAAGAATAGTACCCCAAGTTGTTCTGTTTTTGTGCATAAAAAATAAGTATATTCAGACCGTGGCCCGGCGTGGATCCAGGGTGGCCGAGCGACATACCGGTGCCGGTACGGAAAAAAAAGCCCCCGTCTGGGACGGGGGCTAGAAGACCTGGTTCGGCATTCGGGGTGGGGGTGCACAAAGGAGAGTCCGAACCAGGGAAAGCACCGACTAATCCGCGACTCGTTCAACAAGCTTAAAGATAGGTTAACACTAGCCTAGAATGCACGGCCGCAACAATGCCCTACCGACGGCCGGGCTCGGTGCACGGACGAGCGGGACGGCAACTGCTCGTGCATGCGATGATGCGTGGTCGCGTTTTTTAGCTGTGACAGTCAAGACATTAGTGATGGCACATACATGAATATTGATAAACCCTGGGACGGTCGGTTCACCGAGCCGACAGATGCTTTCGTGGAGGCCTTTACCGCCTCGGTGTCGTTCGACCGTCGGCTATACCGACAGGACATCGCCGGCTCCGTCGCCCATGCCAAGATGCTCGCGCATGTCGGTGTGCTAACCGCGGCGGAGCGAGATGCCATCGTCAAGGGCCTGTCCGAGATCGAAGCCGAGATTGATGCCGGCACGTTTACCTGGAGTGTGGCGCTCGAGGACGTGCACATGAACATCGAGTCGCGCCTGATCGCGCGCATCGGCGAGGCCGGCAAGAAGCTGCATACCGGACGCTCGCGCAATGACCAGATTGCAACTGACCTGCGCCTGTATCTGCGCGATGCCGCCGACATGATCGATTTCGCAATTCAGCGGCTTCAGAAGGCGCTGGTCTCGGTCGCCGAGCGCGAGGTGGACTCGATCATGCCTGGGTTCACCCACCTACAGGTAGCCCAGCCTGTCACCTTCGGTCACCAAATGCTGGCATGGTTCGAAATGCTTCAGCGCGATCGCGGGCGTTTCGCGGATTGCCGCCGGCGCATCAACGTCATGCCGCTTGGCGCCGCCGCCCTGGCCGGGACGAGTTATCCGATTGATCGCGCATTCGCCGCCCGCCTCCTCGGCTTCGATGCTGTTGCCGAGAATTCCCTGGACGCGGTGTCCGATCGTGATTTCGCCGTGGAATTCGCGGCCGCCGCCGCGTTGCTGATGGTCCATTTGTCGCGCTTCTCGGAGGAGCTGGTACTGTGGTCATCCAGCCAGTTCGATTTTGTCGAGCTGCCCGATGCGTTCTGCACGGGTTCGTCGATCATGCCGCAGAAAAAGAACCCGGATGTTCCGGAGCTGGTTCGCGGAAAGAGCGGCCGCGTTGTTGGAGATCTGGTCTCCCTGCTTATCATGATCAAGGGCCAACCGCTTGCATATAATAAGGACAATCAGGAGGACAAGGAGCCGCTGTTCGATGCTGTGGATACGGTGCTCGGCAGCCTCAGGGCATATGGCGATCTGGTACCGAACATCAGGGTCAAGCGTGAATCCATGCTGCATGCCGCACAACGTGGTTTTTCTACGGCCACCGACCTGGCGGATTACCTGGTGCGCAAGGGCGTCGCATTTCGCGACGCGCACGAAGTCGTCGGACGGGCAGTCCGCCACGGCGTTGAAAGCGGCAAAGATCTGGCGGATATGACGCTGGAGGAACTGCGGGGCTTTTCCGCAGCAATCGGCCCGGATGTCTTTGAAGTATTGACGGTGACTGGGTCGGTGGCTGCCAGGAATCATCTGGGCGGTACTGCGCCGGAACAGGTGCGCATGGCCATTGCGCGTGCGCGCGAACGCCTTGAGTCTGCGGCAAGGAAATAGGCTTGCCGGTGGCACGGCCGCCGTGAACTGCCGGGCAGGCAAGCTAACAGGAGCGGGACGGGATGACGCAGGGTCGACGTGAATCCGACAGACGGATCCGGCAGGAGCGGCGCCGCGAGAATCGCCGCCATGGCGGCCGCGTGTGTACGGCGTCCTGGGAGGATCAGCGCGTCCAATACGTGACGCGCTACATGTTTTGGGCCCTTTATCTGCTCTACTTCAGGCTGGGCGGACCGATCGTGCATGCCGGGCCGGAAAGGACCGCGGTGGTGATTGCGGGCGGTGTGTATTTCATCCTGACCACCGCGTACCTGCTGCACGCGCGCCGTTATATACGTTCGGTCGTACGCTGGCGCCTAGCGATGTGGACGGATCTGCTGATGGTATCGTTCGCGGTGATGATGGATCCTAATCCGATGTCGCCCGCGTACCTTGCTTATATCATGGTGATACTGGGCAATGGCATGCGCTACGGCATGAGGCTGTTCGCAGAGACGCTGATCGGCACGTTTTCGTTCGTGGCGATCATCACCGTTCTGCGCTTCTCCTCCTATCTGCATGTTGTTTCGGCCACAACCCTGTTCTTTCTTGCGTTTTTCGCGATCATCATCGTGTATGCCTATTCGCTCATGTCCAGGATCGAGAAGAGCCGACTGCAGCTCGAGGTCGAGAGCAACGTGGATCTGCTTACCGGCCTTCTTAACCGGCGCGGTTTGCAGGAACGGGCCGACACACTGTTCCGGGAGCTCACCGGCACCGGGAGACAGGCGGCAGTCTTGTTCGCGGACATGGACCGGTTCAAATCGATCAACGACGAACTCGGCCATCATGCAGGCGACAGGGTGCTGAAGGAGATTGGAGGCATTATCAGGGCAGCGGTGCGCGAATACGACGTTGCCGCACGCTATGGCGGCGACGAATTCGTGATTGTCATGCCCGATACGGATGTCGATAATGCGGCACGCGTTGCGCGTCGCCTCCAGGAGGCGGTGGCGCGATGGTCGCAGGAAGACCATATTTCGCTCAGCATGTCTGTAGGCATCGGCGTCGCTCCGCAGGATGGGCACGATCTGGCGAGCGTGCTGCGACGTGTGGATTCCGCCATGTACCAGGGCAAGCTGGCGGATGGGCGCGGTGGAATCCGGTGTGCCGGCCAGCAACCGGATCCGGCATGAAGCGGGAATCCATGGACTTGCAGGCATCGACAACCGCATTGGACCTGCTGGTTCAGCGCCTGCGCGGTTTTGCCCGCGAGCGCGACTGGGAACAGTTCCACTCGCCCAAAAACCTGTCCATGGCGCTTATCGTGGAAGCGGCGGAGCTGGTCGAGCACTTCCAGTGGCTGACCGAGCAGCAAAGCCTGCAGCTTCCCGCGAACACGCTTGCCGCAGTGGAACAGGAGCTCGCCGATATATTCATTTATCTCATTCGTATCTCCGACCGGCTGGGGGTGAACCTGGTCGAGGCCGCATGGCGCAAGATCGAGATCAATGAGCGCAAGTATCCGGCCGACAAGGTGCGCGGGAAGGCAGGAAAGCCCGATGATTCCTGACAGGATTGCCCGCTCGTTTTCCGTCAGCACGGGTCCGTGTGACCGGCCATTGCGGACCGATGGCGCGACCCGCCCTTGAACTACCGCCACAGTTACCACGCAGGCAACATTGCCGATGTATTCAAGCACTATGTTCTCACCCTGGTGTTGGAGGCACTACACCGCAAAGACACACCATTCTGCGTGATTGATAGCCACGCCGGTGCCGGACTCTACGAGCTCGGACGAAGCGGAGAATACGAGCAGGGAATAGGACAGCTGTGGCCGGAGCGCGGGGCCTGGACAGCGCTGGCCGGCTACCTTGAAATCATCGCGCGGTTCAACCCTGGCGGCAGACTCAGGTTCTACCCGGGTTCACCGATGATCATACGTGAGTTCCTGAGGACCGGAGACCGGGCAGCGCTGCTGGAGCTGCACCCGCAGGAGTATGCCTGCCTCAGGGAATCTATGCATGACGTCCGCGGCATCGGGGTGCATCACATCAATGCCTGGAACGGGATCAGGGCGTTCGTCCCGCCGAAGGAAAATCGTGGATTGGTACTGATCGACCCGCCCTACGAACGGCCGGACGAATTTACGGCTGTTGCCGCCGCTCTGCGCCATGGCATGCGGCACTGGCGCAACGGCATGTATCTCGCATGGTATCCGATCAAGTCGCGCCGGCCGGTCGAGTCCTTCTACCGTGCAGTGGCTGCCATCAAGGCGCCGGCGCACGCGGTGGAGTTCATCACGTTACCGCTAGATGTGGAACGCCGCCTCAATGGCAGCGGACTGCTGGTCATCAATCCGCCGTGGCGGCTCATGGAAACATTGCATGCCAGTCTGCCGCCGCTCGCCGAGCGTCTTGCCGGCATCGGTGGTTCGCCGCAGGTGCGGCTGGTCGATCTGACGGCGAATTGATTCCGCGTCACCCGGATCGCTGCTGATGGACGGGCCGCCCGGATTTGATCCTGGTCAATGCCGTGGCGTCAGAAGGGTGTAAAGTGCCTATCTCGTCAGCTGGCGAGATGGCCGGCAGATGCCTCCCACAGGGCAGGCTGGGGTGGATGCCACAGGCAACCCAAGCTCTGGGCTCGCAACAGATCCCTACCCGGGATGTCAGGTAACGAGCTTCTAGTCCCGTGGATCTGCCGGCTCATCCTTTTCCGCGCGTTGCCGGAGCTTTCACGGAAGGCGGCAGGGCGGTCGGGAGATTCAGGTTGCCCCTGATCGTGGTGAGTGCAATCACCGGTCCCTGACCGATCCCTTCGCAGCGTCGTGCCTCCGCTTTCCACGCGGCAGGTCGGAGAAGTTCCGGCCACCACGGATAGGTTTTGCACTGCAGCGGGCGTACCGGATACACCCGGCAACTGAGGTCGTCGAGGAGAAACGGACAGCGGCCATCGGCGCCAAGGCGAATTCCTTCGACCTTATCATTTACCGGCACGACGTAACGGCGCCGGAACCAGGGTCGCGAAAGACCCAGATAATCCCGTAACGCCTCCTGCTCCGCCCGTCCTATTTCGACGTAGTGATCGGCACCACCGATGCAGCAGGCGCCGCAGCCGGTGCACCGGAAACGCAAACCGGTCATCCCCTCCATCAGGCTCTTGGTCATTCCGTACCGCAATACCGTGCCAATTTCTGCAGTCGCACCGCTTGCTCCGGTCTGCCCAGTGCCGCAGCTTCTGTGATCTACTTGATACGCCACAGGGCAGCCAGTGGCGAAACCGGACCACTGTTTGCCGAAAGCGGAAGTTCAACGTGCCGGATGTGGTCAAGTGCTCCGGATACACGGTCGAATGCGCCGTACAGGTAGCGAAACAGCCTGATGCGCGCCGGATCCGATTCGAAGTAGGCGCTGTGCCAGAAGGCGCTGCGGCCTTGCTCCAGATAATATCCGAGCTGGCCACGCGCAGCCAGACGCTCACGGAACAGCCCGCTCATGAACAGCGAATATTCACCGATGTGGCGTACGATCAGTGCCTCGCGCGGCCGGTTTACGGGCGCATTGTCCCAGCCCTGCGTACGCCTCCATTCGGCGAGCATGCCGGCGATGCTGGTCACCGGTTCGCCGCTGTCGTTTCTGACGACATCAAGCATGCGCACGTGACTGAAGCGTGTCAGCACGTCGCTGACATAGTCCACGGCGGCCGGTTCGCCGACGCCATGGACCCCGAAACCGTGCTGAACGTGGCGATGGAAAAACTGGTAAAGTCCCGGGACTAACATGCACAAACCCCCTGCCCATGAACGTGGACGCTGGCTGTCTGCGGTGACTCTTCAATGAAATTATAGAACAAGACGGGAAAGCGGGTCACAGCACCAGATTTTAAGGACGGTGCCGGTCTCCGTGGTCCCGCCGAAGCCGGTTTCTGCAGCCGCAAGGGCCGGTTTCTGAGTTCTGCCGCGGTTCGGAGTCGCTGCGTGCTTTTCTGCAGGCAGCCGCTGGTAGCCTCGGATCTGGCGGGGCGGCGTTCCGGCATTGTCTTCGGCAGTTGCCGATACCTCCTCCAGAGCGGGCGGCGCTGCGCAGAGATGCCCCGGTCTCTGCAGCCTCCGCACACTGCCCGGGCTCAGGGGGGTCGATGGCCGGGGGCGGTGTGCGCGACCGATACCGGACCGGAAGTCCTGCCGTGTGGCCGACTTCGATAGGGTTCGGTATCGCCCCCGGTCTCGTTACCATTGGCAACCGAAGTACGTTGTGCCCCCGCGGTGTCAGGCCGGCTTGACCGGGGGGTGAGGCTTTGTGATGGAGGCGCGCATAGGTATGATGTCTGGCAAGATCTGGCAGCACTGTCAGTGTGGTGGCCACCAGTGAGGATGGTGGCGTCGGTCACGTGCCAGGGCGGTTTACGTGGGCATGGCCGGACCGATCCTGCGGGACGGTGTGGCATTACCTGCCGGCAGGGAAACTGACAGGCGGATTCCGGGGACCCGGTCACACCAAAAAATCGCGATTCGGCGCCACGGTTCTGCGTCGAGTAAGTGTCGCAAGGTCAGCCTGGGGAAGCGACCGCGGTCCGCAAACGTGGTATGCGTGCGGCACATCGATCATCGAAATCGGGACAAATACATGGTTGTCATCGGAACGCCCCTCTCTCCCACGGCCACCCGCATCCTGCTGCTCGGCAGCGGTGAACTCGGCAAGGAAATTACCATCGCCGCCCAGCGTCTGGGGGTTGAGGTCGTCGCAGTCGACCGCTACCCCAATGCGCCGGCCCATCAGGTCGCGCATCGGGCACACGTGATCGATATGACGGACGGCGATGCCCTGCGCAGGCTGGTGGAGCAGGAGCGGCCGCAAATCATCGTGCCCGAGATCGAAGCCATTGCAACCGGGGCACTGCTTGAGATTGAGGGGGCCGGGCTCGCGGAGGTGATTCCTACCGCCCGTGCCGCGCACCTGACCATGAACCGCGAGGGCATTCGCCGGCTTGCCAATGAAGAACTGGGACTTCCGACCTCACGCTACGCATTTGCCTCGAGCCTGGATGAACTTAAGGCCGAGATCGACCAGGGCATCGGCTACCCGTGCGTGGTCAAGCCAGTGATGTCATCGTCCGGAAAAGGACAGTCGCGCGTGGACAGCCCTGAGCAGGTGGCGGCGGCATGGAACTACGCGGGCAGCGGCGCGCGCGTCCGCAACACGCGCGTTATTGTCGAATCGCTGGTCGAATTCGAGTACGAGATCACGCTCCTGACCGTGCGTGCCTTCAACGGCGATGGCCGGATCGAGACCCATTTCTGCGATCCCATCGGACATCTTCAGGTTCATGGAGATTATGTGGAGAGCTGGCAGCCGCACCCAATGAGCGAGCGTGCCCTGGCCAAGTCCAAAGACATTGCTGAACGCGTTACCGGCGCACTTGGCGGACGCGGCGTATTCGGCGTGGAGCTGTTCGTAAAGGGTGATGAGGTTTGGTTTTCCGAAGTAAGTCCGCGCCCACATGACACCGGCATGGTGACGATGATCACCCAGGCGCAGAACGAGTTCGCATTGCATGTGCGCGCAATTCTCGGCCTTCCCGTGGGAACGCGCATGCGACGTGCTGGTGCGAGCGCCGTGATTTACGGCGGAATCTCGGGTGAGGGCGTGGTGTTTGAAGGTGTGGACGAAGCGTTGCGCATACCCGAGACCAATCTGCGTCTGTTCGGCAAACCGGTATCCTATGAGCGCCGGCGCATGGGCGTAGCGCTGGCCGCCGCCGACAACGTTGATGTCGCGCGCCGGCGTGCCAAGGACTGCGCAGCGAAGGTCCGGCCGCGTGCCGCGAAATCACCGCCTCAGTTGAAGTAGCCGATTCCGACGCCAATCCGGAAGCTGGGTTCGGCGCCGGTGTCTGGCTGCCTGGGCCACAGGTGCAGTTGCTCGGCGCCCAGTACCGCGAAGCGGTAAGGAGCCTTGCCCACGAATCCGGCCTTTATCTCCGTGACCGTCCCGACCGCGGTAACGAGGCGGCCGGGTGCATAGTCGACCGTCTCGAGATATCCCCGCTGGCGGAGAATAAAGCGGCCGAGATCCTTCTTTCCGAGTTCAGGCCTTGCCGAGCGGTTCAGCGGGTAGGCCAGTATCTCCAGGTCGGTCCGGTCGCTCAGATTCTTCGCGGCGACGATCACTCCGCCCCACTCGACCCGATGGCCTCGTGCTGTGCCGATGTCGACCACCGCCTGCGCCGGCGTCAGTGCCGTATCGACATTGGTCAGGTCAAATGGCGGGGCGGTGGCGCAGGCCGCAAGCAGGGTGCTGCCGATGCAGGCCAAAGCCAGGGTCGCGGAGAGTCGCATGGGTGCCTCCCGTCAATAGTAGCGGCCATAGGGGAAGGGATAACCCCACGGATACCACGGGTCTGGCCAGAATGGGTTGTAGTAGTAACGCCGCACTGGCTCCGGGCGTGGCCACAGGTGAACCCGCTGCGCCTTGACCACGGGAAATGTGTAGGGGTATTCGCCGATGTCGCGGGACTGGGGTGCCAGCAAGGTGCCGCTGACCGTGATGTCTCGGCCGTTGGCATAGATCGACGGGTCGAGAAATCCCGGTACTTGTACGAGAAAACGTCCGCCTGTCTGGTCGGTTTGCTGTGGTCTGCCGTCGCCATCAAGGGGGCGTTCGACGACCTCTATCCAGGTATCGGTCGCGTGGTTCTCGACGCCGGCGATGGTGCCACCCCAGCGTATCCGGTTGCCAATGAGCCGCACGCCCGCAGCACGTGCCTCGGCAATTGTGATGTTGCCGGGCGCCGGTTCCCGTATCGACCTGGGAATCGTGGCGGCGCAGCCGGTCAGCACCAGCGCCAGACCAAGCATGACACTGAGCTGCTTCATGGATCCTACATTACTCCGTCATGCTCCCCGACGGTAGACCTGCAAGGCAGGCCGTGCCGGACCCTTCGCGGCGCGCCGGAGGCTGGTCGCACCGGCGGCCATGCTGCGGTCGTTGCGACGGTCTGTCCCGGGCCGCGGACATGAGCGTCGGAATCCGGGGTCTGGCTCCGCGAGGGGGTGACGTGACGTACATGCCGCAGCTAGAATTGCCGGCGAGTGGCAGGAAGCGCGGTGTTCCCGTGGTTTTGTTACTGCAGAAGGTGTGATTGATGGGCTGGTTCGTCGACTTCAAGTGCCCGTATTGCAGGTATGAGGAGATTGGCCTCGGAGTGGGCCGCGGACAACATCCGTTTCCGTTTCTTGCGCTGTTCTCCTGCGCTAACTGCAAATCCATCGGCAGCACATGGGTCGATGAAAACAAGGTACCGCGCTGCGGTGCCTGCTACCACGAAGGCGTGACGCTGCTTGCAGACGATGTGCGCCGTGTCGATTGTCCCAAGTGCGGCGAACCGGCGATCATCACCCGCGGCGAGGGGGTCTGGGAGTAGGTCAGGCGATGCGCACCGGCGTGCGGGCCTGCTGACTTATGATGCGCGAGAGCTCGGCAAACAACTCTGTACCGCTTTGATCATTCACCCATTGATCGTCGGCTTCCTGGTAGTCGTAGTGGTAACCGCCGGACTTTGCGGCGACCCAGATCTGGGCAGCTGCACCCTGCTTGTTGACGATGACTTTGCTGCCGTCCGTGAACTCCAGCGTCAGAATGTCTCCGGCATTCTCGAACTCTATGTCTGCGCCGCTTGCCTCCACGGCCTGCTCGATAAGGCTGAGCGTTTTCTCGACCTTCAGGTTGAAATCGGCCTCGTTCATGTCTGCTGTCCGGGACTTATTGGTTCGTGTAACGGATGTTACCGGAGTCGCCAGCGGAGCAACAAGCACAGCTCTGCAAGCCGCTGTTTATCGTTGCATGGGGCGGGGATAAACTAGCGGTTGGTTCGAGATCGGATGCCGAGATGAATCTTCGCTGCTTTGCACTACGCTTATTGCTTCTGGCCGCTCTCGCGGCTGCGTTCGGTCTGACGGGTTGTGGGCTTAAAGGCCCGCTTTATCTGCCGAGCCGGCCGGCGCCGCACAAGGCCGCCCCAGAACCGGCCCCCTCTCGTTGAAGCCCGCCGCCATGGACCCATTCGAATACCGGGACGGCCGGCTGCATGCAGAGGGCGTCGCGCTGCCGGAAATCGCCGACTGCGTAGGCACTCCCTGCTACGTATATTCGCGGGCGGGCATCGAAGCCGCTTGGCACAGTCTCGATGAAGCTTTCGGCGCCCGCGACCATCTTGTCTGCTATGCAGTCAAGGCAAATTCGAATCTTGCGGTTCTGGGCGTGCTCGCGCGCCTTGGTTCCGGATTCGATATCGTGTCGGCCGGAGAGCTTGAGCGTGTGCTGCGTGCCGGCGGCGATCCGGGTCGGGTGGTGTTCTCCGGGGTAGGCAAGACGGAAGACGAGATGCGCCGCGCACTGCAGCTTGGAATTCATTGCTTCAACGTGGAGTCCGTGCCGGAGCTCGAGCGTCTGGATCGTGTGGCCGGCCGACTCGGCAAGCGCGCGCCGGTGTCGCTGCGCGTCAATCCGGACGTTGATGCCCGTACCCACCCCTATATCGCCACCGGACTAAAAGAAAACAAGTTCGGTGTCGCCATGGCCGAGGCGCCGCAGGCCTATCGGCTGGCTCTGCAGATGGAACACCTGCAGGTCGTCGGCGTGGATTGCCACATCGGTTCCCAGCTGACGCGGCTAGAGCCCTTCAGTGACGCTGTCGGGCGGGTCATGTCTCTTGTGACGGATCTCGCCTCTGCTGGCATCGAGCTTCGGCATGTGGATCTCGGCGGGGGTCTGGGTATCCGCTACCGTGACGAGACGCCGCCCTCGCCGCGTGAATACGTCTCGGCGCTAGTGCGCGGCGTGGATGCCGCCGGCGGTGGCAGGCTGCGCATTCTCATCGAGCCGGGGCGGGCGATCGTCGGCAATGCAGGCGTTCTGCTTGCCCGCGTGGAATATCTCAAGCACGGTGAGACCAGAAACTTCGCCGTCGTTGATGCCGCCATGAATGACTTGCTCAGACCGGCGCTTTACGATGCGTGGCATGACGTCGCACCGGTGGTGCGGCGCCCCGGTACGCCGCAGGTCTACAACGTGGTCGGTCCCGTCTGCGAAAGCGGGGACTTTCTGGCGCGCGAGCGCGCCCTGTGCGTCGAACCGGGCGACCTGATCGCGCTGCGTTCGGCCGGGGCCTACGGTTCGAGCATGAGTTCCAGTTACAACACCCGCCCACGCTGTCCGGAGGTCATGGTTGACGGCAGGCGGTTTCACGTGACGCGCCGCCGGGAAACCTTCGATGAGCTACTGGCGCTCGAGTCGGTTTTGCCGGAGTACTGAACCGTTTTCAGGCGTTCGTCATCGGTTCTCTTGGCCAAACGACGGAACCAGTCAGTGCGACCGTACCGTGCGGACTTTTGCGGAACTGGATTGCGCGTCGCCATGTTCCCCTGGTCGTCCTATCCGACGCCGTTGGTGCTTGCGGCCTGTCCAAGTCGCTGCCAGGTGGTCGCGTTGCCGGCGTTTTGATGCCTCTGCACCGGTGATGTGGGCGCCGGCCCGTTCCCGCGGGGTGGCTGCAGGGTCCGCCATCCCTGGTGCCCGGCGGCCTGGCCCCCGGGTTTCCTTGCTGCGCGGAGCAGGGTAATCTAGCCGGATATGTACCTCACCTTCACCAAGATGCACGGCTTGGGTAATGATTTCATTGTCTTCGACGGCATCAATCAGAACGTCAATCTTACCGCGGAGCAGGCGCGCGCACTCGCGCATCGGCGTACGGGAATAGGCTGTGATCAGATTCTGATCGTGGAGCGCCCGGCGCGTCCGGATGCCGATTTTCGCTATCGAATCCTCAATGCAGACGGCGGCGAAGTTGAACAGTGCGGCAATGGCGCCCGCTGCTTTGTGCGCTTTGTGCGCGACCATGGCCTGACCAGCAAGGATGAAATAGCCGTGGAGACCCTGGCCGGCATGATCTATCCGCGGCTCGAAGCCGACGGTCAGGTCACAGTGAACATGGGCGTGCCGCGATGGCAGCCTTCGGACGTGCCGTTCATCGCCGATACGGTTTCGCACCGCGGCATCGTCTATGATCTAGATATAGGTGGTGCGGTTGTGCCTGTGAGCATATTGTCCGTGGGTAACCCGCACGCGGTGCAGGTGGTCGAGGACGTCGACCGGGCACCGGTGCTCAGTCAGGGTCCCATGATAGAGTCGCATCCGCGATTTCCGCGTCGGACAAATGCCGGGTACATGCAGGTTGTTGACCGCGGCCATATTCGCCTGCGCGTCTATGAGCGGGGCGCTGGCGAAACGCTGGCTTGCGGTACCGGAGCCTGTGCTGCGGTGGTCGCCGGACGATTACGCGGATTGCTTGATGCGACGGTGGAAGTTGCGGTGCGCGGAGGGTCTCTGCGCGTTGTCTGGCAGGGCGAGGGTGAGCCGGTGTGGATGACCGGCCCCGCCACCCGCGTTTTCGAGGGGCGCGTGGATCTGCAGGTGTTTTCTCAATGAGGGAGGTCAAGTGAGCAACAAGCCGTCGAGTGGAGAACAGAACAAGGAATTGTCGTGGGAGGATGCCGTTGCCCGTTACCTCGAGGGCAATCCGGATTATTTCCTGCGCTATCCCGCTCTGCTCGAAGGGTTGAACGTACCGCACCCGGGAACCGGTACCGCCGTATCCCTGATAGAACGCCAGGTCCAGATACTGCGCGACCGCAACCAGGAACTGTCACAGCAGCTGCGCGAACTGCTGAGCATCGCCCGCGAGAATGATGTTTTGGCCGACCGCCTGCATCGATTCGCACTGGCAATGATCGACAGCAGCTCACTGGACGAGGCGCTCGGCACTGCGCGCGACATGCTTCGCCAGCAGTTCAAGCTTGATGCCGTCGTGATTTTGCTCAAGGCCGGTAGCGAACGTCTGGCCGGACGGCCCGAATTCGTCGATGCCTTCGATCAGCGTTTCGAGCAGCTGGTGCGCCAGCTCGGCGGGGCCGGCGACAGCACGCTGGCGGCAGGCCTTCCAAAGCCGCTGTGCGGCGCGATGCATGGAGTCGACATCATGAGCTACCTGTTTGCGGGTCAGGCCCAGACGATCCGCTCCACGGCGATGGTGCTGCTTTCGGGGGCGGAAATGCGTGGAATCATGTGCCTTGGGAGTACCGACCCGCTGCGCTTTCATCCGCAGATGGGCACGGTCTACCTGGCGCGCCTCGGCGAGATTCTGACGTCGGGCCTGGGGCGCCTGCTGTAGGCCGGAGTCTGTCCGGGGCGGTCCGCATGGCCAGCGCACGCACACCGGAACAGGCGCAGATCGGGAGCTTCATCGAGTATCTGCGCAGTGAGCGGCGCATGTCGCCGCACACTTTATCCGGATACCTTCGGGATCTGAGGTGCCTTCGCGCTTACTGTGACAAGGAGGCAATCAATGACTGGTCTGTGCTTACCGGGCGCCATGCCCTGGCGTACGTCGCCCACCTGCATCGGACTGGCCTCGGCGGCAGGAGCATTCAGCGCGCGCTTTCGGCTGCGCGATCTTTTTATCGCCACCTTCTGCGCTCCGGCACGGTGTCCGGCAACCCGTTCGTCGGTGTCCCGGCGCCGAAATCCCGCAAGCGGTTGCCGAAATCCCTGAGCGTGGACCAGGCCGCGCGCCTGGTGGGGGTGGACGGAAGCGAGTCCATGACGGTACGCGATCGGGCGATCATGGAGCTGCTTTATTCGTCGGGCCTGCGTCTGGCGGAGCTGGTGTCGCTGGACGTAGCGGACGTGGATCTGGGCGACGGAGTGGTGCGTGTTACGGGCAAGGGTGGAAAGACCCGTATTGTTCCAGCGGGACGCTTTGCGCGCGATTCGATCAGGCTGTGGCTCGTGGTGCGGGTGGCCATCGCGCTACCGGGTGAGCAGGCCCTGTTCATCGGGCGCGGGGGGCGGCGCCTCGGACCGCGCTCCGTGCAGTTGCGTCTGAGATACTGGGCGCGTCGGCAGCAGCTCGGGACGCCGGTTCATCCACATATGCTGCGTCACTCGTTTGCAAGCCACCTGCTGGAGTCCAGCGGGGACCTGCGTGCGGTACAGGAGTTGCTTGGGCACGCGCATATCTCGACAACCCAGATTTACACCCATCTCGATTTCCAGCACCTCGCCCGTGTCTACGACGGCGCTCATCCCCGTGCGCACAGGAGGGGTGGCGTTTCCGTCCGGGGTCGAGGCACGCGCAAAAAAGACGACTGATGGAGGCCGTCCAGGCCGCTTACCGAGGCGCACACACACTCACTCACTGGCGGCAGGGCCGGGCCTTGTGATAACTTAAACCGCCGGTGCCAAGGAGTGCGTCTGGCGGGCATTCGGAGGTGACAAGTCATGAGTGGCAGCTGTAGCGAATTGGAGCCTTTCGCGCTGCGCGTCCTGGGCGACAGCATGGCGCCAGAGTTCTGGGATGGCTGCATCGTCATAATCGACCCCGGTTCACCTGCCCGGGACGGGGCATACGTGATCGTTGAATACGAGGGGGAGCATATCTTCCGTCAGCTGCGAATCGAGTCCGGCCGCCACTACCTCAAGCCCCTGAATGAGTCCTATCCTCCCGTCGAGCTGGCCGGACCCTATACGGTTCGGGGTGTCGTCATTCAGCGCGCCGGACGGAGGCGCTCGGAACATAAGCACTACGACTAGGCAAACGGACTTCCGGCGGCGCTGAAGCTGCGGGGTGGGCGCAGTGTCACCGGCTGCAACGTGTGGTCGACATGCAAAAACTTTATAGTGCGGCGAATCTGCAGGAGGCCCACCTCATAAAGGGCATGCTATCGGCAGCAGGCATCGAGGTGCGTATTTTCAACGAGCACCTTCAGGGAGGACTTGGAGAGATCCCGTTTTCCGAAGTCTACCCCGAAATATGGCTCGAGGACGAAAGCAATGCGGCGCGCGCGCAGTGCATCCTGGCTGACTACGAACGCCCGGCCTCGCTTGCCAGCCGTCGTTGCCGGTCATGCGGCGAAGATAGTCCGGGGGCGTTTGAAATCTGCTGGAGCTGCGGCAGACCGATCTAGCATGGAAACCTGCCGATTGCCTTGGATCGATGGGCACGGGAGGGAAGCCGTCACCGTGGACTCCATGTGCTTAGGTCACCGGGGCCATCGGTTCCTTGACCCGGGACATGACCGATGCAATCGGCAAGGCGATTGCGCATGCTGGGCAGACGGCCACGAGCCCCGCCTGGTTTGGATTCGCGGAATTGGGCGTACATCCAGAGCACTGACGGATTGCAGGGTCCCGGATCAGATTTACATCGGATTCCGCCCAGGGCAGGGTAACCCGACCGGCCGCACGCCCTGGGACGAAGCGGGTGCTTCGCGGTTGCGGGAATTCCTGTAACATTCGGGCCGGTGCCGCGGCACCGATTCCGAAAATGCGGAAGGGATCCGATCATGGCCGCGCTCCTCAATACCTTCGTCATGCTGTTTGTGGTCATAGACCCCATCGGGCTCGCGCCGATGTTTGCCGGACTCACCTATGGCGGTACGGAAAGCTACCGTCGTCGCATGGCAGTCAGGGGTACGCTGCTCGCGGGCACCGTTCTGGTCATCTTCGTGTTTGTGGGCAAGCCTCTGCTGCACGCTCTGGGGATAGGGATACCGGCGTTCCAGATCGCCGGCGGTGCGCTGCTGTTTCTGTTGGCCATCGACATGGTATTCGCGCGCCAGTCGGGACTGCGGTCCACGACCGAGCGCGAACAGCAGGAAGCGGAGCAGCGTGCGGACATTTCGGTGTTTCCGCTCGCCGTACCGCTAATCGCCGGGCCTGGGGCTATCACCACCGTGCTTCTGATGTCCGGAAGCTCCGGACAGACGTTGATGGGGACCATTGCAAGGCTCTTAGTGCTGCTTGCGGTACTGGTACTTGCGTTGGGATCGCTCCTGCTTACCACGCGCATCATGCGATTCATGGGGGAGACCGGCGCTAACACCTTCACGCGCACTTCCGGTGTCATTCTCGCTGCGCTTGCCGTGCAGTTCATGATTGACGGATTGTCCGCGGGCGTCCTGCCGCAACTCCGGTGAGTGCCGCCGCGTGAACGCGGACCGGAACACGGATGCGGTCGTGATACTGCTGAGCGGGGGAGTGGAGAGTTCCACGCTGCTGTACGAATTCTCTGGAGGTTCGGCACCGATCGGCGTTTTCATCGACTATGGCCAGCGCGCGGCGCGCCGCGAGCTGGCGGCTGTGCATGCCCAGTGCCGTGCTGCAGGTGCGCACCTGCAGTGTCTCGATATGGGTGCGGCCGGCAGGAGTTTTCGTGCCGGCCAGGTCCTCAGCCGCCATGTGCCGCTGCCGCACCGCAACCTGGCGATACTGAGCCTCGGTCTGAATTATTGTGCCCAGGTCCGGGCACGGCGTCTTGCAATCGGGCTTGGCCGCGAGGACGCCACGGTTGATCCAGGCAGCGCGCCGCGCTTTATAAGGGAATTCCAGCGCCTGGCCAAGGTCCTCGGCGATATTGCGGTTGTTGCCCCGTTCGTGGCGAAACCCAAGACCTGGATCATCAGGCACGGGCTTGAACTCGGCGTCGATTATGCCCAAACCTACAGCTGCCTGCTCGGGCATCCCCGGCACTGTGGCCGGTGCCCGCAGTGCCGGAAGCGGCGTGCAGCATTTACGGCTGCCGGTGCCCCCGAGCCGCTGGATTTTTATCGCGCCGGCGATTGACCCGTCGTCCGCATTCCGCCATCGCAGATCGAGCGTGGGGCAGAAGCGGCGCGGATTTCCACCGGCCGGTCAGGCGGGTACAATTCCCTCACAGTCCTGAAGTGGAGCACCCATGGATCAGTTTCGCGGAACCACCGTCCTTTCGGTACGGCGTGGCAGCCAAGTCGTCATCGGTGGCGACGGTCAGGTATCGATGGGCAGCACGATCATGAAAGGCAATGCGCGCAAGGTGCGCCGTCTTTACAAGGACCAGGTGATCGCGGGATTTGCCGGGGGGACTGCGGACGCTTTTACGCTCTTCGAGCGTTTCGAGGCGAAACTCGAGAAGCATCAGGGAAACCTGACGCGTTCGGCGGTGGAACTGGCCAAGGACTGGCGCACCGACCGTGTGCTGCGGAGGCTGGAGGCGCTGCTTGCGGTAGCGGACCGTACGGCGTCGCTGATCATCACCGGGAACGGTGATGTGGTCGAGCCGGAGGGCGGGCTGATGGCCATCGGCTCAGGTGGACCGTTCGCGCAGGCTGCGGCGCGTGCATTGCTCGATAACTCCGAACTCCCGGCGCGCGCCATTGTCGAAAAAGCGCTGAATATTGCCGCCGACATCTGTATTTATACGAACCACAACCTGACCGTCGAAGAGCTGGAAATCTGAATCGCCATGTCGGAAATGACACCCCGTGAAATTGTCCAGGAGCTGGACAAGCACATTATTGGCCAGGCTGCAGCCAAGCGTTCCGTGGCCATCGCATTGCGCAACCGCTGGCGGCGTGCGCAGGTGGCGGACGCGGACATGCGTAACGAGATCACACCGAAAAATATCCTTATGATCGGGCCTACCGGCGTAGGCAAGACGGAGATTGCGCGCCGACTGGCAAAGCTCGCACACGCCCCTTTCGTGAAAGTCGAGGCCACGAAATTCACCGAGGTGGGCTATGTCGGGCGTGATGTCGACTCCATCATCCGCGACCTGGTCGACGTGGCGCTCAAAATGACGCGCGGCGAGGAGATGGAAAAGGTGCGCAACCGCGCCCAGGATGCAGCCGAAGAGCGTGTGCTCGACATTCTTCTCCCGCCGGCGCGCGAGGTAGGTTTCGCCACTGCCGGCTCCCCGCGCGCGACGACCGACGGTGCTGCGCGCCAGGCGTTTCGCAAGAAGCTTCGCGAAGGTGAGCTCGATGACCAGGAGATAGAGGTCGAGCTTAGCGTTCAGACCATGGGTGTCGAGATTCTCGCACCGCCCGGAATGGAAGAACTGACCAGTCAGCTGCAGGGCATGTTCCAGGGCATGGGTGGTCGGCGCACGCGCGCGCGCAAGGTTCGGATCAGTGAGGCGATCAAGCTGCTGACCGAGGAGGAGGCAGCGCGCATGATCAACGATGAAGACCTCAAGGCGCGCGCCCTCGAACGTGCCGAACAGAATGGCATCGTGTTTCTGGATGAGCTCGACAAGATCGTAGGCCGATCCGAGAGTCACGGTCCGGATGTATCGCGCGAGGGCGTGCAGCGCGATCTGCTGCCGCTCGTGGAGGGCTCAACGGTTACTACCAAGTATGGCATGGTCAAAACCGACCATATCCTGTTTATTGCCTCCGGGGCGTTCCATCTGGCCAAGCCGTCGGATCTGATTCCCGAGCTGCAGGGCCGGTTGCCGATCCGCGTCGAACTGAGCGCCCTGACCGTTGATGATTTCGTGCGCATTCTCACGGATACGGACGCTTCGCTGACCGAACAATACGGAGCGCTCATGGCAACTGAGGGCGTTCAGCTTTCATTCACCGAGGACGGCGTGCGTCGTATTGCCGAGGTCGCATGGCAGGTCAACGAAAAGACCGAGAACATCGGCGCACGCCGGCTGCATACGGTGATGGAGCGGCTGCTGGAGACGATTTCGTTTGAGGCTGCGGACCGCAGCGGGCAGGCACTGTCTGTCAACGCCGCCTATGTCGAGGAGCACCTGGCCGGCCTGGCCGGGAACGAAGACCTCGCGCGCTATATTCTCTGACCTCCCAGGGTTGTTTCCCCCGAGTTGATTCCGGAAAGACGGGCTTTTCTGGCGCTTGAAAAGAGCGATCGCACCCCCATTCTAGACGTGGGCTGGCGCTAACCGCCGGCCGTACATTGGGAATTTCGGAAATCGAACCTGAATTAGGAGGTGACACCATGAATACCCTGATCCGCAACCCCGCGCGTGAGCGGCAGACTCAGCGCTTCGGGGACGATTTTGACAATCTTTTTGAGGGTTTTTTCCGCCCCATGCGGTGGCTCGAGGAGCCGGTGAGCGAGGGCCTGGTCCCGCGCATGGATGTGGTCGAGAACGACAATGAGTTCATCGTTCACGCGGAACTGCCGGGGGTGAAGAAGGAAGACATCCATATTACGCTCGAAGATGGCGTGCTCACTCTGGATGCCGAATCGAAGAGTGAAACCGAGGAGAAGGAAGGCAGTCGCATTGTGCGCCAGGAGCGGCGCTATGGGAAATATGTCCGCAGCATGCGTCTTGGTAAGGAAATCGATGAGAAGAAGGTGAAGGCCAACTACAAGGACGGGATCCTGGAACTTATGCTTCCCAAGGCGGAGGAAGTTAAACCGAAGAAGATCAATGTCGATGTGAGCTGAGCGTGCGGTATTCGCCTGGCCAAAAAAAGGGTCGCTCACGCGGCCCTTTTTTTGGCGCATTATGCGAGCGCCGGTACCGGGTTCGGGCAGAAGCGGACCAGGCTCGGTGCTTAAGCGCTCGGTCGTTAGGCCCAGAAAATGGCGGTTAGCTGAGACGCAGGAGCGTTCGCCATCGGGTTGTCCGACGTGCATCAATAGCGCGGCGCACTGCGGCGGGGCACCGATACCGGCAGGCCTGCATTGCGGGAACCCGCCGGCGGTGCCGCAGTGCCGGGCGGATGTCCCGCGGACAGTGGGGATGGGCGGGTCGGTTCCGGTTGAACCTGACGGGTGGGGTGTCCGGCTGCAGGTGCCGGGAAGTGACGATGATCCGGTGTCGAACGCTGTCACGGGTCCCGAGAAAGCGAGATCGTGTGGCGGCCTGCCCGGACAATGCCGGCAGCCTGAGCCTTGCAGGCCGCTCCGTGTGGTGCAGCGATAGCCGGGGGCTGTCCCCGCTGCCGTTTGACGCGACGGCAGCCGCTGCGGTGCCCCAGGGAGGAGGCATGACCCCACCCGGAAGGAGGGGTCTCTCTCCAAGGTGGTGGCGCCCAAGGACACGGCGTGATGCCTGTGAGACTGGCCCCGGGGCCGGCCACTGAACATGGCCTGTAACACGGCCCTATGAGCTATGCTGACATTCGCGCGTGAATGCGGTAATTTGCGCCACAAACAAGTGTCAGGTCTTCGGAACCTGGTTGCGGCGGGAGCCGAGCCGCTCCGCCGATGCGCCTGTCCAACGGGAAATTGCCTATGTCGCTGTCTCCGATGCCGGCCGCAGAGCGTGCCCAGGTTCTGACCGAGGCCCTGCCCTATATCCAGCGTTTTCACGGAAAGACCGTGGTCATCAAGTATGGCGGCAATGCCATGGTCGATGATCGGCTGAAGCAGAGTTTTGCGCGCGATGTCGTGCTGATGAAACTGGTCGGCATGAATCCGGTCGTTGTGCACGGTGGCGGACCCCAGATCGGCCGGATGTTGGAGAGGATCGGCAAGAAGAGCGAATTCATCCAGGGCATGCGCGTCACGGATCGCGAAACCATGGATGTCGTTGAAATGGTCCTGGGCGGGCTGGTCAACAAGGAAATCGTCAGCCTGATCAACAAGCATGGCGGCAAGGCGGTTGGTCTGACCGGCAAGGATGGCGGCCTGATACATGCGCGCAAGATGGTGATGCAGAAGGTCCAGGCCGACGAGTCACTCCCGAGTGAAATCATCGATATCGGCCAGGTCGGAGAAGTGGAGAGCATAGACCCCGAGGTGGTGGCATTGCTCGATACGCGCGATTTTATTCCGGTCATTGCGCCGGTGGGTGTCGGTACCGATGGCGAGGCCTATAACATCAATGCCGATGTGGTGGCGGGTAAGCTCGCTATCACGCTGCGGGCCGAGAAGCTGATCCTGCTGACGAACACGACCGGTGTGATGGGTAAGGATGGAGCGCTGCTGACGGGTCTGACGGTCAATCTGGTCAATGCCCTCATCGAGGACGGCACGATACATGGCGGCATGCTGCCGAAGGTGCGCTACGCTCTTGATGCCGTCAGCAGCGGTGTCCGAAGCGCGCATATTATTGACGGACGCGTGGATCACGCGATACTGCTCGAGATATTCACCGACGCAGGGGTCGGAACGCTCATCCGGTCCTGATGGAGAACCTGTGGACAGCGATTCGTTGCTGAATTTCTTCGTATTTACCGCCGACCTCACGGCGGTCTGCACCCAGAACGGCTGGCCTGACCCGGAGTCTCTGCACGTCGAGATCCTCGAACAGCGGGCCGGCGAACTTCTGTGCGCGGTAGCGTTCGAGGAAGTTATCATGGAAGGCTCCGGTTGCTGCGCCGGGCGCATTGGCTGCTGGGGCAAGTACCGGGTTGAGCTGGATGCCACCGGAAACATTGCCCGGGCGGAAGCGGTGGCGGGTACGCGGGCGTAATGCGCTCCGTCGACATCGGCGGATTGCGCCTCCCGCGGCTTCGCGCAGCCGTGAGCGGCTGAACTGCGAGCAAGGGAGCCCCGATATGGCCAGAGCCCGAAGTGGCGAACGGCGCCAGGATATCCTGCAAACACTGGCGCATATGCTCGTGGAACTGCAGGGCGAACATATCACTACGGCCGCCCTGGCGCGCAGCGTCGGTGTCTCCGAGGCAGCGCTTTACCGCCACTTTCCGAGCAAGGCCAAGATGTTCGAGGCGCTGATCGAGTTCATCGAGGAGTCGTTATTCACACGTGTCAACAGGATACTGCTGGAAGACCAGCAGACCGAAATGCGTGTGCAGAAAACCATGTTGCTGGTCCTGGGGTTTGCCGACAGGAATCCGGGCCTGGCGCGGCTCATGCATGGCGACGTGCTCGTGGGCGAAACCGCCCGCCTTCGCCAGCGTATGTCTCAGATCTACGATCGCCTGGAGACCCAGTTTCGGCAGATCCTGAGAGAAGGCGATTCCGCAGGCGTGTCCATTGCAGCCGCCGATCATGCACGCCTGCTGCTGGCGGTCGTCGAGGGGCATATTGCCCAGTTCGTGCGCAGCGGCTTCCGGGTATCGCCAGTGGAGGGATGGGATCGCCGGTGGCAGCTGCTGTGCGACGGGGGGTTCGGCAAAACGCCGAGAACCACGGACTAGCCCATGCGCAGAATCGACCCTGAGGCAACGCTGAATCAATGACTTAGGCAAAAAGTCGGCACTACATTTTGTTTAAGCAACGGTGCGGGTCGCGGGCGTGGCGACATCGACCTCAGGTAGCCGGATGCGCTTCGGTAACACCAGACCTAAGTACACACATCCGTAAATATAGTGACGTATAAAATGTGGCAATCACCGGCGATTCGGAGCATATTTCCCTCCACTGGAGGTGAAGTATGCCAAGAAAAAGTCCATGGACTATCACGCTCTCG
>JAKASJ010000028.1 GCA_021819085.1 Pseudomonadota bacterium
TCTTCGGTTAGCCTCGCCACTGAAAGTAACTCGCTGACCCATTATACAAAAGGTACGCTCTCACCCCTTGCGGGGCTCGAACTGCTTTGTACGCATACGGTTTCAGGTTCTATTTCACTCCCCTCTCCGGGGTTCTTTTCGCCTTTCCCTCACGGTACTGGTTCACTATCGGTCGATAACGAGTATTTAGCCTTGGAGGATGGTCCCCCCATCTTCAGACAGGATTACACGTGTCCCGCCCTACTTGTCGCAGACTTAGTTCCACTTCCAGGTTTTCGTGTACGGGGCTATCACCCTGTATCGCCGGACTTTCCAGACCGTTCCACTAACCCGAAAGCTAAAGACTGCAGGCTGTTCCGTGTTCGCTCGCCACTACTTACGGAATCTCGGTTGATTTCTGTTCCTCTGGCTACTTAGATGTTTCAGTTCACCAGGTTCGCTCTACCTGACCTATTGAATTCAGTCAGGAGTACCCTTGCGGGTGGGTTTCCCCATTCGGACATCCCCGGATCAAAGCTCGTTTGTCAGCTCCCCGAGGCTTATCGCAGACTACCACGTCCTTCATCGCCTGTTATCGCCAAGGCATCCACCGTATGCGCTTATTCGCTTGACCATATAACCCCAAACGGTCTGGTCGTCTCGTGCCGAAGCATTCGATAACGCAACCATCAGGATCATATGGCGCTGGTTTAATTGCCAATGCAACATACCCGGACCCTGCTCACGGCCTCATCACAAAGCCATGGCGCAGGATCCAATGAGACAAGCCCTTGAGAAGAGGCTTGTCTCGCGCCTTACTAACTAACTACCCGAATTGTAAAAGAACGAACCAGGAACAATACCTTCCGAAATTCCCGGCGATAAAGACTCGACTTGCAAGCCCTTATCGCTGAAAACGGGTTGCCGTAAATGTGGTGGAGCCAGGCGGGATCGAACCGCCGACCCCCTGCTTGCAAAGCAGGTGCTCTCCCAGCTGAGCTATGGCCCCTCGAATGGTGGGTCTGGGAGGATTCGAACCACCGACCTCACCCTTATCAGGGGTGCGCTCTAGCCACCTGAGCTACAGACCCGAGCTCGGTATTGTCATGTGGGGATCAAGTAATGTGTGTAGGCGCTTAAGCGAGCGTCAGTCGTATTAGAAAGGAGGTGATCCAGCCGCAGGTTCCCCTACGGCTACCTTGTTACGACTTCACCCCAGTCATTGACCATACCGTGGTCGGCGCCCTCCTTGCGGTTAGGCTACCGGCTTCTGGTACAACCAACTCCCATGGTGTGACGGGCGGTGTGTACAAGGCCCGGGAACGTATTCACCGCGGCGTGCTGATCCGCGATTACTAGCGATTCCGACTTCATGGAGTCGAGTTGCAGACTCCAATCCGGACTACGACCGGCTTTCTGAGATTAGCTCCCCCTTGCGGGTTGGCGACCCTCTGTACCGGCCATTGTAGCACGTGTGTAGCCCTGCCCATAAGGGCCATGAGGACTTGACGTCATCCCCACCTTCCTCCGGTTTGTCACCGGCAGTCCCCTTAGAGTGCCCAACTGAATGATGGCAACTAAGGGCAAGGGTTGCGCTCGTTACGGGACTTAACCCAACATCTCACGACACGAGCTGACGACAGCCATGCAGCACCTGTCTTGTGGCTCCCGAAGGCACCTCCGCATCTCTGCAGAGTTCCACAGATGTCAAGGGCAGGTAAGGTTCTTCGCGTTGCATCGAATTAAACCACATGCTCCACCGCTTGTGCGGGCCCCCGTCAATTCCTTTGAGTTTTAATCTTGCGACCGTACTCCCCAGGCGGGGTACTTATTGCGTTAGCTGCGACACCAAGAAGATAAACTTCCCGACGTCTAGTACCCATCGTTTAGGGCGTGGACTACCAGGGTATCTAATCCTGTTTGCTCCCCACGCTTTCGTACCTCAGTGTCAGTGTTGGTCCAGGTAGCCGCCTTCGCCACTGGTGTTCCTCCGCATCTCTACGCATTTCACCGCTACATGCGGAATTCCACTACCCTCTACCACACTCTAGCCTGCCAGTATCAAGCGCAGTTCCCAGGTTGAGCCCGGGGATTTCACACCTGACTTAACAGACCACCTACGCACGCTTTACGCCCAGTAATTCCGATTAACGCTTGCACCCTCTGTATTACCGCGGCTGCTGGCACAGAGTTAGCCGGTGCTTCTTCTTTGGGTACCATCAAGGGCGAAGATATTAGCTCCACCTTTTTTGTCCCCACCGAAAGTGCTTTACAACCCGAAGGCCTTCTTCACACACGCGGCATTGCTGGATCAGGGTTGCCCCCATTGTCCAATATTCCCCACTGCTGCCTCCCGTAGGAGTCTGGGCCGTGTCTCAGTCCCAGTGTGGCTGGTCGTCCTCTCAGACCAGCTACGGATCGTCGCCTTGGTAGGCCTTTACCCTACCAACTAGCTAATCCGCCGCAGGCTCATCCAATAGTGCAAGGTCCGAAGATCCCCTGCTTTCCCCCATAGGGCTTATGCGGTATTAGCCCGGCTTTCGCCGGGTTGTCCCCCGCTACTGGGTAGATTCCTACGTGTTACGCACCCGTCCGCCACTCTACTCGGGGTTGCCCCCTTTCGCGTTCGACTTGCATGTGTTAGGCATGCCGCCAGCGTTCAATCTGAGCCAGGATCAAACTCTCCAATTAAAAAATTGGCGTCCCATTCTGGTGAATGGAACAAAACTTTTTGGCGAAGACCTTCACTAGCCCGTAAGGGCAGATCGGGGCTTCGCCGGTCTTTCATTGGACCTAGGCTCGACAAAAGCGCCCACACAAATTACTTGATCTGAATTGTAAAAGAGCGGTCCTGCTACCCGGGGGTAACCGGACAGAGCGGCGCATTATACGCATCTGCTGCAGTCCGTCAACGGGGTGTAACAAAAAAATGTTTGCCCGGTCGCCACTTCGCCCCAGGTGGAGGAAGGTCTGAAACTATAGCATAAATCCGGCCCGGGGTAAAAATTACAGCAGTCTGGCTTTGAGCTGTCCGGGAATCAGCACACTTTGACCCGAACAAAACGGCGCTTGCCGACTTGCAGTACATGGCTCGCACCTCGCCGGATCTCGATTTCCGGATCTGCAGCGCGCTCCCCGTCGATGCGGACACCCCCCTGCTTGATGAGACGCAGCGCTTCAGAAGTACTGGCAGTGAGTCCCGCCTCTTTGAGCAAACGGGGAAGTCCCAAGACCCCTTCGCCATCCGCGACGAGGCTGATTTCCGGCATCTGCTCGGGCATGCGTCGCTGGCTGAAGCGCAGTTCCCAGTCGGCCAAGGCCTCGTCGGCAGCCGCCCTTCCGTGGAAACGCCCGACGATCTCCTGCGCCAGTTCGGTCTTGAAGACTTTGGGATTTGCCTCGCCTCGCTCGGCACTTGCCCGCATGCGGGCGATCTCATCAAGCGACCGGCGCAATGACAGCAACTCGTAATAGCGCCACATCAGCCGATCGGATACCGACATGACCTTGCCGAACATCTCCCTCGGATGCTCGTTGATACCGATGTAGTTGTTGAGCGACTTCGACATCTTCTGGACCCCGTCGGTGCCTTCCAGCAGGGGCATCGTCAGCACCACCTGCGGCGTCTGGCCGAAGTGTTTCTGCAGTTCCCGTCCCATCAGGAGATTGAACTTCTGATCGGTCCCGCCGAGCTCCACATCGGCCTTGAGCATCACGGAGTCATAGCCCTGGATCAGGGGATAAAGAAATTCGTGGATCGCAATCGGTTGTGCGCTCGCATAGCGCTTGTGAAAATCATCGCGCTCCAGCATGCGCGCCACAGTGTGGGTGGCGGCCAGCTTGATCAGCTCGCCCGCCCGCATCTCGCCCATCCAGCTGGAATTGAAGACGACCTGGGTTTTCTGCGGATCGAGGATTCTGAAAATCTGTGCCTCGTAGGTTCGCGCATTCTCTTCAACCTGCTCGCGTGTCAGCGGCGGCCGCGTGGCGCTCTTGCCGGTGGGATCACCGATCATGCCGGTAAAGTCGCCGATAAGGAACAGCACCTCGTGTCCCAGTTCCTGGAACTGACGCAGCTTGTTGATGAGCACGGTATGCCCGAGGTGCAGATCCGGGGCGGTAGGATCAAACCCGGCTTTCACCCGCAGCGGCCGACCCGAACGCAGACGCTCGGAAAGCTCGGCCTCGATCAGGATCTCGTCAGCCCCGCGTCTCAGCAGTGCCAGGGTTTCGTCGACCTGGGTCATGACCGATGAAGTTCGCCAATGATGAAAAAGGGCTGCCAAGGGTACCACAGGGTCGGGCGGGTTTGAATTTGATGGACGCCCCCGGCAGGTATGCGGCGTTCCGGCTCACCAGACGGCCATCGATCGGGTACACTTGTCGGATGCGCCCCGGAACGCGAGACATCCATTGAACTATATCGGGCTGATGTCCGGCACCAGCGCCGACGGCATCGACGCCGTCGTGGTCGCGATCGAGGAACCGCGGGCACTCAGGCTGCTCGCCAGCCACCACGAGCGCTATGACGATGAGTTGCGCCCGCGGATCCAGTCGCTGATGCATCCGGGCAATAACGAACTGGAGCGCGCTGCCCTAATTGACGGCATCCTGGGCGAACGATTCGCCCAGGCGGCCAATACGGCATTGGCCATGTCCGGGCTTGACAAGAGCCAGATCCGCGCCATCGGCAGTCATGGTCAGACGCTGCGCCACGGACCGCAGGCTGCCCCTCCGTACACCGTACAGGTGGGTAATCCCGCGGTGATTGTTGAACAGACCGGCATCACCACCGTCGCGGACTTTCGTTTGCGTGATATGGCCGCAGGCGGCCAGGGCGCCCCTCTGGTTCCCGGCTTTCACCATTGGCTGTTCTCGCAGCCCGGACGCAGACGGATCATCGTCAACATCGGCGGCATTGCCAATATCACGGCGCTGCCATCCGATCCGCACGCCGCCGTAATCGGCTTCGACACGGGACCGGGAAACACCTTGCTGGACCGCTGGATCGCCAATCACAGGAACGAAGACTACGATGCCGGCGGAAACTGGGCAGCGGCGGGGTCTGTGGATCACGACCTGCTCAGGCACCTGCTCGAAGACCCCTACTTCGCGCGCCAGCCACCCAAGAGCACGGGCGTCGAATACTTCAGCCTGGCCTGGCTTGGATCGCATCTTGAAGATCTGCGGGGCGATCGCAAACCCGTCGACGTGCAGGCCACGCTGACCGAACTTACGGCAATCTCGGTCGTCCGCGCAATCGCCGGATCCGGCGGCGCGGACGAGGTGTTCGTATGCGGCGGCGGCGCACACAACCGCGAGCTGATGCGCCGTCTGCAAATCAACCTCGGCACCATCCCGCTGCGCGACACCACGGACCTTGGCCTGCACCCTGACTGGATTGAAGCGACCGCCTTTGCCTGGCTGGCCCATCGGACAATCGAGAAACTTCCCGGCAATCTGCCATCGGTGACCGGCGCGCACCACGCGGTCGTACTTGGGGCCGTTTATCCTGCCTGATGCAGTGTGCCGCAACATACGCAGGTCCCGTGGAGACGTGCGTATTCCTGGCGAACCGGGTTTGCTTCCGCCCTGCGATCCGTGTCCTGAGCTGACAGATTGCGGTTTCCCGCCATCCGGCCCTTGTCTGTGGATCACCCGCTGCCGGTCCAGTAAAGGTTAAAGATGCACGGCTCCTGCCCCAAGGGTACTGCCGGGGAAAGCCGGGGTTCCGGGCCAGTAGCCTCTCGCCGACGGCACGTGTCCCGGCAGTCCCTGCGGGACGGCATCCCGCATCATGCGGTGTCACGCAAGAAAAATCCCCGCAGACCGGTATGATCTGCGGGGATTTGTGAACGGCCTTCCGCTTTCTTCAGAGACTCGCCTGACTGACGCCTCGAATTCCGACCTCAGTTTTTGGCATCTCCCTGGCAGGTGGTTCCGCCCTTCAGACGCTGAAGGACGAACCGCAGCCGCAGGTGGTCTTTGCGTTCGGGTTCTTGATGACGAACTGGGCGCCGTCGATCCCTTCTTGATAATCGATTTCCGCGCCGGCCAGATACTGAAAGCTCATCGGATCGATCAGCAGGGTGACATCGTTCTTCTGGATCTTCGTATCGCCTTCGGTTTCGTTCTCGTCAAACGTAAACCCGTACTGAAACCCCGAACAGCCACCGCCCGACACAAAGACTCGCAACATCAGTGCGGGGTTGTTCTCTTCCTGGATCAGCTCCTTCACCTTCCGGGCTGCGTTGTCGGTGAAATTGAGCAGGCTGGGCATCTCTGAAAGCACGGCAGTCATTGCAATAAACCTCCGAAAATGGGTTCGAACTGGCGAGTTAGACCAGAACGTTGACTTTATTATCCGCGCCCCACGGCCAAGCCGTCAATCAGCATTGATTGATACGAAACCCCTGTTTTTATATGGGTTTATTCCTAAAACTCGGACTTAACCCGATTTATTCGCTTCCGGCCGCACGCCCACGGCGTCTGTCGGCTTGAGCCGTGCGACCACGGCGCTTTTGTCGGCGAGGTCACGTTTCACCGCGCCGGTGATCACTGCTCCGGCGGCGATTTCGAGCACTCTGTACACGAGATCGCCCGTAATCTCGGCCTTGGGCTGGATTTCGATGCGTCCGCTGGCGTGGACGTTGCCGTTTATCTTGCCGTTGATGATGATGTGCGGCACGGTCACATCACCGGTAATCATCCCGTTCTCACTCAGCACCAGGGTGCTGTTCTCCTCGCCCGAGGCAGTGATGTTGCCGCGGATCTTTCCGTCGACACGCAGACCGCCGGTGAACACGATGTCCCCCTTGAGCTCCGTCCGGGCACCGACCAGGGTGTCGATAGTATTGCAGGGCTTCTCGCTCGACTTCTTCGATAGTGCTTCCAACATGGTCTCACATCCTCCGCATTCTGGGCCGGACCTCAAGCTCCGGGACTGCCGTGGACCGGCTCCGGAGTAGGCCTCGTGCGATTTGGAAATCTCCTTGATCCGGAACTGAAGTATAGACATCCGGCGCAGTTTTCATAGCTTCGGCCAGGCGTACGACTGCTCGAGTTTCCGGCCGCCGGTCGTGACGCTGACCGTGACACGCTGCGGCGTGAAATTGCTCGCCAGCGTGATCTTTCCATCGAGTTCCTGAAAATACTTGAAGTTGACCACCAGCGGCTTGTCGCTGGGGCCCGGGAAGTTCAGCACCGCACTCTGCCCGTTCGCAACACCGCTGACCTGCAGCGTGGCCCGTCCATACACTGTCTGCTGGTGCTTCAGGGCCTGGATCAGCGTCAGCTGATATTGATACTGGTGGGTGCCCGCCAGACGCTCTATCCGCAGGTCCTGTATCCGCGGTCCGGCGATGTTGTCCGCCGGCGAAATGATGTCCTGGTAGAAGGCCACCCTTTCGCGCAATTTCAAGATCTGGTTGGCTGAGTCCCGCAGCGATTTATCGAGCTGCTGATAGGCGGTCTGGTCCATTTGCACCGCCCGCTGGGCATCGGCCAGCCCGGCGCGCAGCAATTTGTTCTCAGCACGCAGGTGCGCAAGTTCGTCGTGCAGCGCCTGCTGCCGGTGGATGGCCGCCAGCCGGTCGAATCCGGCCATGCTCATTCCGTGGTTATAGATTGCGCCGCCCGCCAGGATCAGTAGCGCGCCTGCCAACCCTGCCAGGATGAGCATCAGCTTCGACGAATGACGCGGCCGGACCACCAGATCACCGGTCTGGTTTCGCCAGTTAGACTTCAGCAGCTTGATCTTGGTGAACAATCGACAACCCCTGAACAGCCGATTCCGTTTCAAACGCGCAGGTGCGCGGCCAGAATTATAGCGATCCGACCGGGGCGCACAAACGCCGGACGACCGGCGGCACCTTACGGCAGGATGGCAGGTGCCGCCAGGCCCGTGGTTTCTTCCAGCCCGAAGGCGATGTTCATATTTTGCACCGCCTGGCCCGCCGCACCCTTGACCAGATTGTCGATCACCGCGAGCACGACCACCGTGTCGCCGCCCCCGGGCCGGTGGACCGCGATGCGGCAGAGGTTGGAGGCGCGCACCGAGCGCGTGTCGGGGTGGCTGCCCGCCGGCAGGACATCGACAAACGGCTCGGCCCGGTAGCGCTCTTCGAACACCGCCTGCAGATCGGCAGTACGGTCCGTGAGGCGTGCATACAGCGTGGCATGAATGCCGCGCACCATCGGCACGAGATGCGGTACGAAAGTAAGCCCGATGGGCACCCCGCTCACACGCTCGAGCCCCTGGCAGATTTCGGGCCAGTGGCGGTGTCCGCCAACGGCATAGGCCTTGAAATTATCCGACGCCTCGGAAAACAGGGTATGCACATCGGCCTTGCGCCCGGCACCGCTCACGCCGGATTTGGCATCAGCGACAAGATGTCCGGGATCGATCAGGCCGCGCTCCAGCAGTGGCAGCAGGCCGAGCTGAACCGCCGTGGGATAACAGCCGGGGTTGGCAATGAGCCGCGCTGCGCGGATGCGCTCGCGATTGACCTCCGGCAGGCCGTAGACGGCCCCGGAAAGCAGATCCGGACAGGCATGAGGCATTCCATACCATTTTTCCCACAGACCGGGGTCGCTCAGACGGAAATCCGCCGCGATGTCGATGAGCCGCACTCCGGCTTCGAGCAGCGCACGTGCGTGCGTCATGGCCACGCCATTCGGCGTCGCGGAAAACACCACGTCGCAGCCGGCAAGCAGCCCCGGGTCCGGTTCGATGAAAGCAAGATCCACAAATCCGCGCAGGTTGGGAAACAGGTCAGCCACCTTCCTGCCGGCCTCGGCGCGCGAGGTGATCACCTTGAGTTCCGCCTGCGGATGCACCGACAGCAGCCGCAGCAGTTCCACGCCGGTATATCCGGTGCCGCCGATGATGCCGACCTTGATCATGATGCACGTCCCGACACAAAAAAAGGATATTAGCAGATTACCGCCCCCGTCTGCAGCGGATCGCACGACAGCGTGCCGTCGGACGTCGCCACGAATACCTGCTGCCGAGGACAGGCTCAACGACACGCCCATCCCGGCGTCGAGTCGCGTGAAGCGCCTGGTTGCGCTTCGCTTCGTTTGCGGTGATCGCCGTACGGCGAGATTTGCACCCGCAAGAATGCGCCCGTACGGGCGCACCAATAAAAAAGGGGCGCTTGCGCGCCCCTTTGCACCTCACGACTCGAGACTCGGGATCAGAACGTATAGATCATGCCGAGCGATACACCGTGCGGGTCCGAGCCAACACCGCCGTTGATGTTGTTGCCATGGCCACCTGCAAGCGCACTGTAAGCTGCCGCGCTGTCGTTGTTTGTCTTGGCATAGTCCAGATAGGCCTCGGCGTTCTTGCTGAACGTATGGGTCACGCCGACCGCGACCATGTGGGCGCCATTGTTGCCGGCGCCGTAGGTATTGGCATGGTAGTACTGGGCCTTGACCGCGTAGGTCGGAATGAAGGTGTACGCAACACCCACACCCCAGACATTGAGCTTATTGGCCGACACACCTTCCACATTGGCGTCATGCTGGTACAGCGCGGTAACCCGGACCGGGTCGAAGTTGATCGCACCGGCGGCACGCACTGCCGACTCGGCGTTGCTCGTACCATAGATCGAGGCGCTATGGTATTCGTAGGCCAGGCCTCCGAACACGATCCCCTGGCTGTACACCGCGCTGACGCTCGATTCGCTGCCTTTTCGAGCAGGTATCTGGGTCGGAGTTCCGGACAGGCCGACACCGGTGCTCAAATCCGAGTTCTCCAGGGTATAGGCCGCCTTGACGGTCACGCCGCTCATATCCGGCGAGACGTAAAAGAGGGTATGGCCAGGGCGCTGGTCGAAACCGTAGCCGCCGGGCCCGCTGATGATGTTACGGCTGTCACCGATCTCGTTGCCGAACAGGTCGACGGCGCGGCCGAGCTGCTTCATGGGCGAATCGTTGCGGCCGGCAGCGATGGTGCCGAAGCCGCCCTCGAGCCCCGCGTAGGTATTGCCGTTGCTGAACTGGTCGTAGCTGAATCCGGCGGGATTTCCTGGGGGCGGGTTGTTATCCGAACCGAGGCTCAGAAAGGTCTGGGCCGAGAACAGCGCCTTCAGGCCGCCCCCGAGGTCGGTGTCGCCGCTGATGACGATATTCGAGGCGTTGCTGGAAATATAGCTGCCACCCAGGTTGGGTTCGTTATTGACACCGCCGTTGTTCAGGCTGTCCACCGACACGTGCGCGTAGCCGCTGACGGTAACGCCCGCCATCGCGGTCACGGGCAGGGCAAACGGCACAAGCGCGCCGGCGATTGCGAGGGTCAAAAGCTTCTTATTCATTTATTCCTCCTGCATGAGGTTGTCGTAAAAAATTTCAGGTACGAGCTGCCACATCCGGTTGCTGATATAACATGGTGTTTCAGTGCGCGCAACTCGTTTTGCAAAAACGCAACAATAGATTTTTTTGTTGTATTTTTACCACACATGCGGTGCAGACCAGATCATAGATTAAAAACATTATAAAAAAATGACAATAGCATCGTTTTTGAGCAACGATGGCGGGATGACGGGTGCCGGCGATCGATTATTCCCTTTCCCCTCTCCATCAAACCGGCCGCGCCGGGCAGACGAAGCGTTTCGAATGCGTGCCGGCCCGATGCCGCAACGCACTCTGCGCGTTCCGAATGGATCCGGATGCGCGCTGCACCGGGCAAGCCGAACTGCCGGACCCGGTCTCACGGCTTTCGCCCGACCATGGGCAGTCGCGTATGGAAGCCGGAATGACACCGGGTGCGCCACACGGAAGATATGCGCGCAAGCCGCCATAAAATGCCCCCGGCCGGTTATGGCCCGGCTTCGGGCAAGCGCACCGGCCGATCGACGGCCACGGCAAAGCATGGATGGCGCACATCCGACAGATGATGGCAGATGCAGGAAGCACGAACCGGGGGGCACTGCACCGGTCGCCAAAAAGGTGAGGGCTCGAATCTCGGCCTGGTGACGCTGCGGCAGCAGCGACATGACTGCGGCACACAGACCTCGTGATTGTTGGGTTCTGGACACTCGCCATGCGTACCACCGTCCCTCGCCGTTCAATTTTAACGAGTCCGGAATACAGCCACACCAGGCTTGCTTTGACAAAGATTTAAGGTCAGAGCAGATTCCCGCCGCCCTGGACTTTCGTGAGTGGCTGGGGGACGAGGATTCGAACCTCGGTTAACGGAGTCAGAGTCCAAAACAATCCCTTTATCGATCAGCGGTGTACCCCCTACATTGCTTCATTTAACAATGTCTTACGATACACGCTGATACCGCCAGATACCTCCGAATATTTTACTCAGCGGAGAAAATTTGGCCAGCGCCGAAGCCGGCAACCCATGCCATTTTTGGATGCCTTGCCGCTTCCTCTTCAATGGTGCGCGCAAAGTGGTTATTCCGGGCGGGGCTCATCACTTTGTCAGGCACTACCCTCCGTCAACACCGATCGAATCCTGTTCGGGCAATCGCACATCGGACGATAAGAGCGATCGCTAAACCGAGCTCCGCTAAACACAGGATCTGTAAGTCCGATCTTCCCCTGATTTCACAGACACCTCGTTAAGGTGGACAGAGTGATTGGCAAGTTTGCCGGTGGCCGATCAGGTCGGCAGAACTTTGACGTGTCCGGCGGCGCCATAGTCGAGAATCTTCTTGTCGTGAGTGACGAGCACGGCGTTCTCGCTGCGGGCGGTGGCAACCAGCAGGCGATCCGCCGGATCGGGGTGAAAATCGCCGGGCAAGCGACAACTGTCGATGACTGTTCGGGGGCGATCCAGGCCGATCAGGCGGATGTCGGGGCGATCCAGGGCGCGTTCGACCCAGGACTCCACTGTCATGGGCAGGCTCAAGCGTTGCTTCGCCTCCAGCAGGGCAACTTCCCAGACAGAAATGATCGAGATGAGCAGTGGTTCGTCTGTGCTGGCTTGCTCCAGCGCTTTGCGTGTGCTTGCCTTGATTTTTTCAGGTGTGCCGAAAGCGAGCCAGAGCCAGACGTGGGTATCCAGGAGCAGACCGCCCATTTCAATCCTTTTTCTTGGGCTTGAAACCGGTATAGAGGTCGTCCTCTTCTCCGGTTTCGGCAGCAAAGGGTTCATGGGGTACATCCACGATGTCACCCAGAATCTGGCCGGTGTTTTTCATGTAGCCGAACAGGCTGGTCGGTGTTTCGCACTCAATGGGCACCAACTTGGCCATGGGTTTGCCGCGTTTGGTAATCACCAGCGGTTTGTGGGTGGCGGCAACTTGGTCGATCAGTTTCAAACACTTGGATTTGAACTCAGCGGCATTGACACTCATGGCGGCTCCTTCATGACCAGTTTATATGGTCATGTTAGTCGCCTCTTTAATTGAATGCAACCCAAGTGCTGGACTGGAAACTGGACTCAGGCTTGACACGAAGTTCAACAGCGGAAAGCCGGAGCTCGTACCGGGCCGTGCGGATGGTTGCCTTGGCCGGGATGTTGTCCATGTGTCGTTCCATCAAGTAAGGTGATGTGGGTATATGGACGAACTGGGAAATCGGCACAGTGAGAGGTGGAACCAGTCAGGGTGCTCAGCGCCACCCCGTGGCGCTCGCAGAATTGAGTACATGTCTCGCCGCTGCGCGAAAATGCCTGCATCAGCGCGCCGGCGTTGCTTGTTGCCGATGGTGGGTATCGATACCGCAGTCCTAATTGTCATGTCTCCTCGTTGCTGATTCAGTACGCGATGAGGGTATGCGACTTCGGGAGATATTAACGAACGGCGTGGTTTGGACGTGTATGGGCTCCTCCTCGTTTGCAAGCACTTTATTTGATTGCGTCAAGGTGCGACTGCCTATCTGTATCCGGTCTCATTAGCGATGCCGTATCAGTAGGCATCGGACCCTGATAGGCTATTCGCACGCCAGACCCCAAACGGTTACACGAGCTTCAATGCTCCAGACCCAAAGAGGGTTTTGCTGACGTCGGTGTGACCTGTTCGCCATCAACCAATGTGCTCTGCAATCGCGGTGGCCCCTCCTTCCAAACCTTTCCTCTGCACAACATCCTGCTCAGGATGACTGCGCGCCGGCGGCAAGTTGCGGATCGTAGGTCTTGCCGTTACGAGCAATTGCCCAGGCGATGCGCGCAGTTTTGTTGGCCAACGCTACGGTTACGACGTTGGCACGTTTGCGCGCCGACAGCGATGTGAGCGAGGGTATCGGAAATTTTGTGTTCAAGGCATAACATGACGATCTCTGAAAGGAACATGTACGCCACGCAAGATAAAGAACCCATTGCCGGACGATTCCCATGTTCCGGATATTCCCAACGAATTGCTTGACCAATTTGTCACCGGCCCGATGACCGCTGGTGATGTCGAAGCAGTCATGCGCAAGCTCAAGAAGGCCGTAATAGAGCGCGCCTCGGGTGCCGAAATGAACCACTACCTTGGCTACTCTGCCGGCCATGCCAAACCGGAAGGCGCCGCCAACCATCGCAACGGCAATAGTGGCAAAACGGGTCTGACCGATGACGGGCCGCTTCGTATCGACATTCCGTGCGACCGCAATGGCGCATTCGAGCCGAAGCTGATCGGCAAGCACGAGCAGCGCTTCACCGACTTCGATGACAAGATCATCGCCATGTATTCCTGGGGCATGACGGTGCGCGAGATTCAGGCCTTTCTGTTGGAAATGTATGCCACTGTGGTTAGCCCCGACTTTAATGGATCGAGAATACCGAGGGCGCCAAATTCTGGATGAAGGTTTTTAACGACCTCAAGACGCGCGGCGTGATCGACATTCACGATTGCCGTCACCGATGGCTTGAAGGGCATGCCTGAGGCGCTGGCGGCGACCTATCCGGAGGCCACGCTACAAACCTGCATCGTGCATCTGATCCGCAACAGCCTCGACTATGCCGGCTGGAAAGAGCGCAAGCAGCTCGCGGCCGCGCTCAAGCCGATTTACAATGCGGCGAGTGCAGAAGCGGCAGAAGCCGAGTTGTGTGAATTCGAGGAAGGACCCTGGGGTCAGAAACTCCCCACCGTAGTAGCAAGCTGGCGACGAGCCTGGTCCAACGTCATACCATTCTTTGCATTTCCGCCTGCCGTCCGCCGAGTGATTTACACGACAAATGCCATTGAAAGCGTAAATTCCCGCCTGCGCAAAATCATCAAGACGCGCGGTCATTTCCCGAATGACGAAGCGGCCACCAAACTAATTTGGCGTGCGCTACGCAATATCACATCAGAATGGAGTCGCGCTGCGCACGACTGGAAAACGGCGATGAACCAATTCGCCATTCTTTACGAAGACCGCTTTACTAAAGTAATGCGGTAAAATGAAGTCCGACTTTACCACCGCGCCGCACGCTCTTGCTCTTGATAAGGAAGCGGCGAGCGGCGCCGTGGAAAAGTCTACGCGGGGATTGCACTGTCATACAGATGTTGAAGGATTTTGAAGCGCCTACCTTTGACTGTCGTTCGGCACTAATTAGAACATGAGCCATTTGGCCTGTCGGGGCGCAATCGTACATAGCTTCGACAGGCCCGCGCTGGCCCAATGCTTCACGAATTCGTCAGGCCTTAAATCGGTCCCAGTGAGTCGTTATAATTGAGCCGCTATCGACCGACTTTTGCTTGAAAGGGAGGCTGCGCCGATGCCGACCGCGACTGCCAGCCGTTGATCTCCCTCCCTGCTCAAGTTTAGTTGCAACGTCCGCGGCGCGGGCTCGCATCCGCAGAATGGCTGTCGGCGAATAATGACGCGCATTGCGGCACTGCACGCCTAATTTCAGCCGCCCCTTCGTCCGCGATAGCCAAATAGCAAGAAGGCGATGATGAGGACGACAACGATCAGTCCGATAGGGCCAATTCCCCAGCCTGCGCCCATGCCCCAATACAACCCGCCTCCGCCGCCAAACAGCAACAAAAGCACAATCACGATAATGATCACATCCACTTTTGCTCTCCTACAAGCCGGGCTTGTTAAAGGTCCACATTGGAACTGGCTGATCTTTACACATCAAGCGCAGGTCGCTGCCTGTTGGCCATTAGCGCGGGGCAATCGTCAGGTTGTTGTGGACCGCCCTGACAGATTCGACCTTCGTCGCTAGTTCCGTAGCGCGGTTGGATTCAACCTTGCTGTTGACGGTACCGGTCAGATCTACGACACCATGGTCAGTGCGGACACTGATGTCACGGCCCTTGACCCACTTGTCTTCGGCGAATGCTGCTTTGACCTTAGTAGTGATGCTCGCATCGTCAAGATACTGCCCGGTGGTGTCCGTCGATGTGTCGGCTGCGTAAACGCCCACGGGGCCCAGCAACGCCCCAAACAAAAGCAATGTACTAGCGAATTTGATGTTCATGATTTCTCCATACAGCTGGTTCCCGCCGAACAGACAACGGACGAATCCGCTCGCCTGTTCCGCATTTATTGTTAAGGCGTCTTTATCACCTTGGCGATATCCGCTTTGGCGTCGCCTACCGATGCCCGAACCGCGCCGACGTTCTTCTGGATGTTGCCTTTCACCTCAAGTTCCTTGTTACCCACGATCTTGCCAACGACTTCCTTCACTTTGCCTTGAGCTTCGTCGGCTCGCCCTTTAACCTGATCTTTGTTGTTGCTCATAAATTTGCTCCTAAAAAGTCAGCCGACCAAAGTCGACGCGCTGCGATTGCCACGCGTTCGAACCATAGTTCATTGTCTTTGGCTGGTCTGTTCGCCGACGTACATATCCGGAACAGCCAGTGGTTGCGAACCAATGAAGATCCGATAAAAACAACAGACCCTTGCGATGCTGAGCGACGTCAAGTATTGGCGGCGAGGAGGCGACCATCCGACAATGTGGTGGTCACGATGAGGCCGCTGCCCTTAGGCGTATGGGTCAGACCGTATTCCGCCAGCGCCCGATGGAGATCCGCCCACGTCGGGTCGGGGCCACTCCGGACAGCGCGCAGGGCACGGGCTGGATCCCGGGTTACCCAGTCCTGAAAGCGCGGGGCGGCCTGATTGCGGGCGGCGCGCTGCGCTATCTGACTCGGATTGAAGACGGGCTGTCCGTCGGGTGTGGTGTGGGTAATCCGCAGCAGACCGCGTTCATATCGCTCCTGGCGCGACCGACGCACGATGACGAGACCGTCGGGTCCGTCTTCGATGACGCAAGGCCCGGGGGTGTGCTGCCAGCCCTGGGCGGGTTCGAGTTCGCGGCAGGCTTTGTCGATGATGTGTTGCCGTCCATCTAGATCTGACCCACTGTGGGTCAGATCTAGATGGACGGCAACAGTTAAGCTACTGATTTTATTGGCTGGGGGACGAGGATTCGAACCTCGGTTAACGGAGTCAGAGTCCGCTGTCCTACCACTAGACGATCCCCCAATGTATAGATGGCGCCTGGCAGAGACTCCGGAGGTGCGCCGCCGCTCGCCTCGGAGCCCGGATTAGGCGCCCCCTCCCGGACCGATTGGGCGATATCATGCCGAGGGAAAAGACATCCATGCATGCGGCCAGCGGTGCTGGCACGACCATGAAATGAAGCGGGTTCCCCTCCGGGTTTCCCGGTACGATCCCGCCGCGCACCAGACAACCCGGTGGCCAGGACATACCCGGCAAAGCGCTTCGGCCGCCGGGCAGTTTTCCGTACCTTAGCGCTTGGAGTACTGCGATGCCTTGCGTGCCTTGTGCAGGCCGACTTTCTTGCGCTCCACTTCACGCGCGTCGCGTGTGACATACCCCGCCTTGCGCAGTGCCGGCCGCAGCGTCTCATCGTAAACCATCAGCGCACGCGTAATCCCATGACGGATCGCGCCGGCCTGGCCGCTGGGACCGCCACCGGCCACGTTGACGCGCACATCGAACTTGTTCTGCATGTCCAGCGTCACGAAGGGCTGACGCACCAGCATGCGCGCGGTTTCGCGCCCGAAATACTCGTCGATCGGACGGTTGTTGATCGTGATTGTCCCCTTGCCGCGGGTCAGATGCACGCGGGCGGTCGCGGTCTTGCGCCGTCCCGTACCATAGTTTGTCTGCTCTGCCATAATTCTTCCGTCAGATTTCCAGGTTTTTGGGTTGCTGCGCCTGATGCTCGTGCGTGCTTCCGGAATAGACCTTGAGCTTGCGCAGCATGGCACGGCCCAGCGGTCCCTTCGGCAGCATGCCGCGTACCGCCGTTTCGATGATGCGCTCCGGTGCGCGCGCCCTCAGGTCTGTGAAGCTGAACGACTTCAGACCGCTTTGGTAGCCGCTGTAGTGGTGGTACATCTTGTCCTTCGGCTTGGCCCCGGTAACACGGACCTTCTCGGCGTTGACCACGACAATGTAATCGCCGGTATCCACGTGCGGCGTGAATTCCGCCTTGTGCTTGCCGCGCAGGCGACGCGCGATTTCGGTGGCAAGGCGCCCTAGTACCTTGTTGTTGGCATCCACCAGATACCAGTCACGCTTGACGCTTTCCGCTTTGGCCACAAAGGTTTTCATTCGAATTCTTCCAAGACCAGTATATCAACCCATTCAAAGAGCCGGGCATAATACAAAAGCCGGCGACGGGTAGCAAGGTATAAGCGCGAGATTTCCGGGAGTTGCGCCGGACCGGCCGGGCCCAGGATTAGCGAGATCCCGGAAACCGGGTCGGGAGACCTTCTTTAATTTAATTTAAAGTAACGTCCGGTCGCTGGCACAAAAAAAAGGGCGTGGCTAAAAGCCACGCCCGAACCACCACTAGGAGGATGGAGGAGCCTTGCGGTAAGCAGTCGTGACGACTGCTTACCCTAATCCTGTCTACCCAAGTATAGATGCAAGTAACAGGCCATTTATGCCATTGGCGTTACATACATTCGAATATAATAATACGCTTAACTTCTGATAGAAGTCAACGTCCGACAGACCAAATTTCTGGTTCCCCCCAATATTTTAATAAATAGCTGATTAAAAACAGTTTTTTTACCTTCGGGCTGGTCCAGAAAAAAAATGGCGATTACCGGCGGGCGTGATAACCACCACTCGAGGTGCTCTCGAACATCAGAATCTCGCGAGAATTCAGCACTATTGGTGATGCCGGCCACCGTCAAAAAGCGCGGCTCATTGGCAAAATCTGTCCTGGAGTGAAGCAAAATGATCCTGTCCTGTTCTATTTTGCAACGACTCCGCGCCGCTGGACTCTGCGCAAAATCCTCAGGATCCGGTCTGGACGGGCATTTAGAGCATCGTCCGCAAGGATCTGTCTCCATGCGCTGGCGTTATGACATCGTCATGACACTGACAGGCAGATTTCTGTCGAATCTGACGTGGATTGGCTAGGGGTAAAACCGCCGCCTGCACCAGGCTCGCACCGCCGCTGAGGTTGCGCAAGACGCAACGGCTCATCTGACCGCGGGCAATGCCGGGCGTTCACAGTCAGATCTGCAGACGGCTGATCACCTGTCCACAGATCAGATGCTTTTCCACGATCTCGTCAATGTCTTCCTTGTCCACATAGGTATACCAGGTCCCCTCCGGGTAGATGACGATGACTGGGCCTTCCGCGCAACGATCGAGACAGCCGGCGTTGTTGATTCGCACGCCGCCCCGGCCCGCAAGGCCCAGCTCCTTGATCCGCTCCTTGGCGTATTCGCGCAGACTTGCTGAACCCTTGTCAGCACAACATTCTTCGCCATTGGTCCGCTGATTAACGCAGAAAAACACGTGATACCGGTAATACGGCTCGTTCATGATGCCCTCGCCAGCCCGCCGGTGGCGGGAATCGATCTGACCGGAGTATAGTGCACTTGGGTCATCCGCTGCTTCCGTCTAGCCACACCAAGCCTTGCACAGCATCCCTCCCATGGAAGCCTTTCCTCGAGACCAGGCGGATCGCTGCGTCCTGTGCGGCCTGTGCCTGCCCAGCTGCCCCACATACCTCAAGACCGGTGATGAAAATGAATCGCCGCGCGGACGCATCGCATTGATGCGGGCCATGGCTGGCGGCAAAATCGCTGTGAGCGCAAAACTCGAGGCACATCTCGATCGGTGTCTTGCCTGCCGTGCCTGCGAAAGAGTCTGTCCTTCCCTGGTCGAATACGGTGCGCTCATCGAGGCAGGACGCGCGCTGCTGTCATCGAGGCGTCCGCACACACGGTCGCGACTCTTGGGCGGTCTCGCCCTGAGCTGCCTGGTCGAGCGACCGCGCATGCTCGGTGCGCTGGTGCGGCTGCTGCGCCTGTATCAGCGCAGCGGGCTGCAGCGGCTCATGCGCGCCGCCGGCATTCCTGCACGCGTCGGACTTGCAAAGCTTGATTCTGCGCTACCCAGACTCGCACCGCAGGAGCACTGGCGTACCGTGTATCCGGCACACGGTGCAACGCGTGCCCAGGTCGCGCTGTTCACCGGATGCATCGGCCGCGTTGCCGATCAGGAAACCTTGCGCTCCGCAATCGGCGTTCTCAACCTGCTTGGATACGAGGTGCGCGTGCCACCAGCCCAGGGATGTTGTGGTGCACTGCACCTGCATGCCGGACGCCCCGGGCAGGCACATGCACTCATGCGCAAAAACCTGACGGCATTCGCCGATGACGCGGAACCCGAAAATGGGGGCACCGTAATCGTACACGCTGCGAGCGGCTGCGGCGCCACGCTCTCGGAATATGGGCGTCATTTACCCTCAGAAGCGCAGGCAGGTTCCTTCACCGCCCGGCTTGCGGACATCAGCCGGTTCCTCGCCCAGGCGCCGTGGCCCGAAGGGCTTACAGCGAAACCGCTGCCGAAAACGGTTGCGGTGCACGACCCCTGCTCGCTGCGCAACGTACTGCACGATGAGAAATGGCCCTATGCGCTGCTCGCCAGGATCCCAGAAATCCGCCTTGTGCCTGTGGCCGAAAACCATCTCTGCTGTGGAGGCGCCGGCGCCTATCCGCTGACCCAGGCCACGATGGCCGAGGACCTGCTGGCTGACAAGATCGGCCACCTTCGGCGTCTGGCTCCGGATCTGGTGGTCAGCGCGAATATCGGCTGCGCACTGCATCTGGCCAAAGGCCTGGCGCGCGTGCGGCCGGCAATCGAGGTAATCCATCCCGTCACGTTGCTGTACCGCCAATTACGCCCTCGCGCGTGAGCACCGGGCAGGGTCTTGTCCAACGCGTGCCGGCTCTTGTATGGTAGGCGCATGGAATCCCGCCACTTCTCCGTCCTCGACAGGCTGGTTCAGGGTGTCGACCAGGCGCTGCATACGGTCCTCGGGCCGGTGTCGACGCAAGGCCTTGCGAGTCCGGCTGCCGGCACTGCTGAACAGAATCTCGATGCCGCCGAGCGGTTATTGGCAGGTCGTCTGATGCGAGTCAATCACGCGGGCGAGATTGCCGCGCAGGCGCTCTACCAGGGCCAGGCGCTGAGCGCGCGACTGCCCGGGGTTCGCGAGAAGATGGAACAGGCGGCGCGTGAGGAAAACGATCACCTGCGCTGGACAGAGGAGCGCGCCCGCGAGCTCGGTGTCCATACCAGCTATCTCGCGCCCCTGTGGTATGCCGGCTCCTTCGCGATCGGCGCCTTGGCCGGAGCCGCCGGCGATCGCTGGAGCCTCGGTTTTGTGGCCGAAACCGAACGCCAGGTAATTGCGCACATCGATTCGCACCTAAGCCGCCTGCCGCGTTCCGACGACAAAAGCCGGGTCGTGCTGGAGCAGATGCGCGCCGACGAATCCCGTCACGCGACGGTGGCAATCGAGGCCGGCGCCGCCGATCTGCCGGCCCCTATCCGCCACCTGATGACGGCCGTATCTCGGTTCATGACGCAGACGGCATTCTGGATCTGAGCGGCCCGTGTGCGCACGCCGCTTCGGCGCCTGCAGGCACCAAGTACCTCCGGATACCCTGCAAGGGAATCCAGCCCACGGTTCTAGGTAGCGTCGACCCCACCCCTGGAGCGGCGGGTCGATCGCAAACCAGGTGGATGTGGGATCGCAAGAGCAGCGCCTCGAAGCTGACGTTGAATTGATCGCGGCTGGACAAAAGCGGGCACGCACCGGCATGTCCAAAGATCTCTCTCTGCCTCGTCGCTAACCGGGACGACAGCGGCATGGCGGCTTGCCGTGCGATATGTCTGGCCGGTGTCTCTCGGGGTTCCGGTGCCTGCGCGCGGCTATGCCATGCCGCCGTTGATTCCGATCACCTGTCCGGAAATGTATCCGGCGCCGTCGGACGCAAGAAAGCTCACCAGATGCGCGACTTCCTCAGCTGTTCCTGCCCGCTTCATTGGCACCAGCGCATCAATCTGCGCACTTGTGAACAAGCGCATTGTCATTGAGGATGCAATGATGCCCGGCGCGACCGCATTCACGGTCACGCCGCGGGACGCGACTTCGCGGGCAAGCGACCGGGTCGCCCCATGAAGACCGGCCTTGGCCGCGGCGTAGTTCACCTGCCCCCGGTTGCCAGTCACACCGGCCACGGACGACATGCTGATGATCCTGCCCCAGCGCGTACCCAGCATCGGCAGCAGCAGCGGTTGGGTGACGTTATAAAAGCCGTCAAGCGCAACATCCACGACCCGGTGCCACTGCTCGGGGCGCATGCCGGCAAGCGGTGCGTCATCGTGTATTCCCGCGTTGTTCACCAGTACCTGCACGGGCCCGCCTTCGAGCAGCCGTTCGAGTTCCTTCCGGCTCTGGGCGGCGTCACACACGTCAAAGACTACGGCCTCGGCAATCCCGCCTTCTGCCACAATGGCCGAAACCGTGGCTTCTGCCTGTTCCGGGTGGCAATTGGCATGAACGATCACCTTCAAACCATCGCGCGCCAGCCGGCGCGCTATCTCCGCCCCGATGCCGCCGCTGCCCCCGGTGACAAGCGCTCGTTTCATGGCCAGATCCCCGGCGTCGCGATGATAGTCGCCCGCCCGGACAGCAGCAGCGCCGCAGCGGTGCGTACCCCGAAATCGTAGATAAACCCTTGCGCCGAACCGGTCAGTCGCCGCGCCTCAATCCAGAGCCGCGCACCGCAACCGTCCAGGTTTTCGGCAAAAAGCCTGAGATCGCGCACACTGGCCAGCAAACCGGCGCCCGGATGGCTGGCGGTCCCGGACAGACGTGCATGCAGCGCCATACCCTGGGCCGCATATTCCACGCCGCAGACGGCATGTAGACCGCCATGCCGGCGCAGCGGATTGGCGTCGTCGGTATGCGAAACGGCGTAGCATAATATCGTCTCCTGATCCCAGGACTCGACGCCTTCGAGCAAACACATCGACCCGGCATGCGGAATAAGCGCGCAGATCTCATCGTGACCCAACATCATGGCGCAACCACGACCTGAAGAATCTGCCCGTCCACGTACGGTAACGTGGTCCCACCGGCATCCTGCGCCGGGCGCACAAGCACAGCGAACACTGCTGGTCCGCCCGATTCAGCCAGCATGCAGGACTTCATACGCGAGGACGCCAGCCGCGAAGGTCCGCGTCCCGCTGCGCACTGCGAAACCGGCACGTCCGCTGCCCTTCGATTCGAAAACG
The DNA here is from genome assembly GCA_021819085.1 of Pseudomonadota bacterium. Taxonomy (GTDB): domain Bacteria; phylum Pseudomonadota; class Gammaproteobacteria; order Acidiferrobacterales; family UBA6901; genus JAJYCY01. The sequence goes on from JAKASJ010000028.1 coordinate 22,438, forward strand.
ATTTCAAATTCCTCCCCGGGAGCGAGCGGCGCCGAAAACTTCACACTCGGCAGACCGGTCGTCCGCACCGGGTGGCCGAGAAACCCGCTTACGGCCCGCAGGACCTCGTCAAGGATGACGACGCCGGGGACTACGGGGTTGCCCGGAAAATGGCCGGCAATGGCAGGGTGGCAGTCGCTGATCTTCATCGGGTGGAAGTCTACCTTGTCTGGCACCGGCTTACACCGTCCGGCCAGGCTCCGGCATACTGCCGAACCGCAGCAGCCCAAGAATCATCAGGGGCGGAAACCACAGCCTGCTGCACCGCCAATTCTGCAGCCGACCCCGACCCGAACAATCCGCAGGGTACTCGGTTATCCTAACCATGAAGGGAACGGCCAACCTCCAGGGCGTGGTGGCCCTGCCGGAAGCACAAGCGCTACGCCGGATCATTAGTTGTGCGGGACCCCCGAAGCGCCGGATGAAGGGACAACGCGATGCCAGGAAATCCGGAATAGGAGATCCCGGGAAGCTGGCCGAGCGCCGGCTACGCGGGGCGGGATCGCCCCGCCGGGGGCTCGTGCGATGACGGTTCGCCCTGTACCGATCAATTCGCGCAAACCAGTCGGCCGGACGCCAGCGGTGCCAGCCAGAACCGGCTGCGTACTCCGTGCTTCAGTCGACATTGGACTTCCCCTCGGACATGAAGGGCTTAGGGGAGTGGCCAGCAGGCACTGCCGGCATGCATCCAGGCCTTCGCTGCCGGGCACACCTGAATATGATGACGATGTCGTCCATTTATTGACGACCTGCCTCACACCTCCTCAACATCCGGCGGGGCCGCCGGCCACACTCCCTGCACCCATCTTTCAAGTGTACGGCGATGGGGCGATCATCGTGACCGTCGGCGAAGAGGTCTGCCTTCTCGCGGGCCCGATGAGCGAACGGGCGAGCGCGTAGCCGTCCGGTGAGTGTGCGGCCGAACTCACCGGGATGGGCTACCATCATGCTGCATGATGCGGCCTCCGCACGCACAAAACGCACGAACTGCCAGATGCGGTGGACCTGGCCGTCTTTTTCTGGCCGTGCAACACAGATACGCGCCCTCTTACGGGGGTACAGGAAGCGTAACTACGTGATTCTTAATGGGCGGTCAATGATGGAAAACGACCCAAACGGCGCGACCTGCTCAATCTGGGCTCAATGCCGCTTTAGGGAAAATGAAATGCTTTAGAAAGTCTCCCTGCCCGGCAATTTCTTTTATAATGACAAGGGTACCCGAAGATCAGGTTTATCAATCCGATCGGTCACCGTTGGTCATGGGTCCGGCTCGATATGGGCAAGCAATGACTCGAGGGACACTCTCGAGCGGGGTCAAGCCCGAAATTGCTCAGAGCAAAACACCGAACTGCAGGCATTTCCTGACGATGGCCGCCTGCTCGCAGACGGCGATGGCGGTCCAGACTTCAGTCTTTGACGGCGTATCCCGAGGTGTCAAAGAAGAGTTCGCTGTAAGGAATTTACCGGTGCTGACGCTGGAAATCTCGAAACACTACTGACATCATCAGGTTACCGTGAACCCTCCATGAGCATAAGTTTTCCCAAATCCGATCCAGCAAAGGGCACCGATGGGTGGCGCAGCCTGCCATCGATTGTCACGACACATTTCTGGTTCAAGTCCTTCGGTACCATGGGTTTCACCTTCGTATTCTTTGTGGCCTACGTGTACCTCCTCAAGCACCCCGCCTACCCGGTGACCATCGTACCGGCCACCGCACTGGACCGGCTGATTGGCGTCGAACCGCTCGCCCTGCCATTTTACCTGTCGCTTTGGGTATATGTGTCGTTGCCGCCGATGCTGATGACGACGCGGCAGGCCATCGTCGAATACGGCAAATGGATCGGCGGCCTGTGCCTGGTGGCGCTGACGATTTTCTATTTCTGGCCGACCGCGATTCCGACCGCACACATCAACTGGGCACGCTACCCGGGCATGGCTTTCCTCAAGGGCATCGACGCCGCAGGCAACGCGTGCCCGTCGCTGCATGTGGCCACCGCCGTGTTTTCCTGGTCCTGGATGAACCGGCGGCTACCCGAGCTGGGTCTGGGCCGCGGCGTGTGCATATTCAGCACATGCTGGTGTGCTGCTATCGTTTATTCTACCATGGCAACCAAACAGCATATGGCGCTCGACGTGGCCGCAGGCATAGACCTGGCGCTGGTCTTCGTCTGGGCTTTCAATTTGGCCGGTCAACCCAGCCGCGGGATCGCCGGCAGACAATACCGGCCTGACTACGGCATCGCTGAACAGGAATCATAGCGTGACTGGACGAAACGGGCGCACGACACACGGCGTGCTTTCCATCCGCAACCTCCTGCTTACGCTGGCCGGCGCTGTTTATCTCGGCATCGGCTATGTTGCAACAACGATGCCACATCCACCCCTGGTAACCGTCCTGATCGGACTCGCGCCGCTGGGCGCGGCGGCGCTGGTGGCCGCCTGGAAAGCACGGGCTCGGATGCTGCTGGTACCGCTATACGTTCTTTGCGCACTGGCCATCGCCTTTAACCTGGGCCAGCTGCGCGACCATGCCGCCTGGGTGTATTTCATCCAGCATGCCGGCGCGATGACCCTGCTCGCCATCACCTTCGGCAACACGCTCAGCAACAGCCACGCAGGCGCACTGTGCTCGCGCATCGCCATTTTTATCATTCCGGAACCGCTGGACGCGAACTATCTCTATTACACCTGGAAAGTCACACTTGCCTGGACGATCTATTTCGCAGCCAGCGCGGTGCTCTCGGCACTGCTGTTTTTCTTTGCACCAATCGAAACATGGTGGGCCTTTGCCAACCTGCTGACACCGATCTCGCTCGTCATCATGTTCGCCGCGGAATATCTGATCCGCCTGCGCGCACTGCCGGGCAGCCCACGGCTCAGCGTGACCGCCGCGATTCGGGCCTACCGTGAATACGCACAGCGCCAGGACACACCCTAAGCGGCGATGAATACCTTACCACTTCTGCCGGAATCCGGCGGGGATTCGGTAGTAGCCTACCGCGGCACCAGGCCGGTCACCCGATCCGAATTTCTGCGCGACCTGCTCGCGCTCGCAGCACGCATCCCGGATACAGGACATGTACTCAACCTGTGCAAGGACCGGTACTGGTTTGCCGCAACGTTGTTCGCCAGCATTGCCCGCGGCACGCTGACCGTACTACCCAACTCAGTCGCGCCGGATATCATTGCCAGTCTTCAGCACGACCTGCCGGATCTGGTGTGCCTGAGCGACCAGCCTTCGGTCTCCTTCGAGCTGCCCTTTCTGCGGGTCTGCGGCTACGAGGACAGCGTTTCAGCGGATGTTCCTGCGGTACCGCGTATTCCCGCCGGGCAACTGATCATGGACGTCTACACCTCCGGCTCCACCGGCAAACCGAACCGGCATACCAAGACCTTCGGGCGCATACGTCAGTGCATCACGGCCGGGGCCGGGCGCATGTGGGCTGCCGCTGGCGGCCCGTGCACGGTGCTCGGCACAGTGCCGTTCCAGCATATGTATGGACTCGAATCGACCATTTTTCTGCCTCTGCTCGGAGGCGGACGGCTGGCCTCGCGCCTGCCGTTTTTTCCTGCCGACGTATCGGCGGCACTGGCCGAACTGCCCGCGCCGCGGCTGCTCGTTACCACGCCGTTCCACCTGCGCAAGCTGCTGGACACTGAAATCGAATTCCCGCCCATCGCCGCCATCGTCTCGGCGACCGCGCCTCTGTCCGGCGAACTGGCCGCCGAGGCAGAGACCAAGTTGAGCGCCCCGGTCATCGAAATCTACGGCTCCACGGAAACCGGCCAGATCGCTACCCGCCAGCCCGCCCGTTTTGCCGAATGGGAAGTGTACGACGGCATCGCGCTGAAGCAGGAACAGGGCGCGACCACCGTCAGCGGCGGCCACCTGGAATACCCCCAGATGCTTAACGACACCATCGAGCTATGCGGCCCATCGCGGTTCCGGCTGCTCGGCCGCAATTCGGACATGGTCAACGTAGTCGGCAAGCGCAGTTCCCTGTCCTACCTGAACCAGGTCATCGTCGCCCTGCCCGGCGTGCACGACGGCGTATTCTGCATTCCGGAAACCCATCCGGAACGCCATGTCTCCCGCCTGGCCGCATTCGTGGTTGCGCCGGGATTGCGTGCGCACGACATCCAGTCCGCCTTGGTGCAGAAACTGGATCCGGTTTTTCTGCCGCGGCCGATCATATTTGTCGAATCCCTGCCGCGCGACGGCAACGGCAAGATTCCGGCATCTGCCATGGCGGAGCTGATCGCCAAGCACATTCCATGATTCGCCCGGAATTCACCTTCGCGTTACCTTTCAGACCCGGTCCATGCGCCACGCTCCAGGCACTTTCCGGGCCGGTCGATCACGTTCTGCATGCAGCGCCTCGGCGAGGCGCTGCACAGCCTGCGACGGACGGCCTGAAGGTGGCCGAATTCCGGCTGATGGTCTCCTGAGCAATGCAATACGCAGCCCAAGATGGGTGGCAACCCGCACCGGGTCATGCAGTCAGCGGGTATCCGCTGCAGTACGCGCATCCTGCACCGGCGACCGGACACAGGGCGTCGCGCTCCCTCGCCGTCGTCCGGACCGTCCCTGACAGGCGACATCCCGATGACACCTTATGCGCTTTCGGCCAAAAGGAACCGGGGAGCGCAGGCGGGAACCTGTTCCGGAAGCAATCGCCAATCGCGGCGCGGACAATTGCGCGCAGACCTCGGATTGGGCAATGGAATCGACGTCACGGACAGCATCAAACTGGCCCTGCACCCGGCATGCGAGGCACCGGAGAGTTGGCATTGGCTCGCAGGTGTCCTGCTGCGGAAATCGCATCCTTTTGTCCCCGGCCAGTCGCGATGCCTCCGGTGCCCTATGAACGCGCGATCGTGCGCGGTTATTCGACCCGGGGGGAGAGCCGGGCGTTCAGCGCCACCTCACTTCCGGTTCCCGATGTGCTGCTTCAGCGCATCACAAAACTGCCGACACAGCGGATCCTGCTGCAGGCCTCGGGTATTGGGCGGTCAACCACTCCCGCCGGTTCGCGCGACACACGGCAGCCGGAACGCGGCGCCACAGGCGGCCGGGCCTGTTTCGAAATACGCCGCCGCATCACGGATAGCCAGCCCGCCATTGCCGCTTTTGCACCGCCATGACTGCCGCACCACCAACTTCCCGTACCCGCAAGACGCCCGAATGGCTGCAACGCAAGGAGCGCGGCAACGTCTTCTGGCTCCGCGTTATGCGATGGCTGTCGCTGCTGCTGGGGCGCCGGCTGTCACGCTGTGTGGTCTACGGCATCGCGCTGTACTTCTTGCTCGCTGCTCAATCGGCGCGCAAAGCCTCACGCGCTTACCTTACGCGGGCGCTGCTGCGTCCGGCTGGCTGGTTTGACCTGTACCGCCACATCCTGACTTTTTCCACAACGATCCACGACCGTATCTACCTGCTCAACAATCGCTACGATATGTTTGATATCAGGATTTTTGACGCCGAACAACTGCATGCAAAACACACGACCGGGAAGGGTTGCTTCCTGTTCGGGGCGCATCTCGGAAGTTTCGAGATGCTGCGCAGCATCGCCCGTTACAACCCGAGCCTCAGGGTCTGCGTCGCGATGAACCCGGAAAACGCGCGCCGGCTCAACGATACTCTGGCTGCAATCAATCCAGACGTAATGCTCGACGTGATTGCACTCGGACAGATCGACGCGATGCTTGCAATTCACCAGCGCCTGCACGATGGCGCCATGGTCGGCATCCTCGCAGACCGCGCTAGCGGACCGGACAAATACCTCGAACTGCCGTTTCTTGGTTCGCCCGCACAATTTCCCACCGGGCCGTTTCGCACGGCCGTCATGCTGCGTCAGCCGGTCTATTTCATGGCCGGACTGTATCGCGGGGGCAACCGCTATGACATACATTTCGAGCTTCTGGCAGATTTCTCCGGACCGCCCGCAGCCAGCCGCCAGGAAGAGGTCCGCGCGCTTCTGACGAAATACGTGGCCGCACTGGAACGCCATTGCCGTGCGGCGCCATTCAACTGGTTCAACTTCTACGATTTCTGGAAATCCGCAGACAGTGAAACATCCTGATCCGATACGTGCTACGGCTATCGCCTGGCTTCTCTTCGTGCTTGCCGTCCCATTCGCCCGCGCCGATGAGATGCAACTCCCGAAACTGATGCACCTGCTGGCACAAACCAAGGCGGCCAAGGCCACGTTCGTCGAAAAGACCTATATCGGGATCATCGACCGCCCGCTCGTATCCAAAGGTGACCTATCCTTCGTCGCGCCAGACAGCCTCGAAAAGCGCACACTCACTCCGAAGCCTGAATTGCTGGTCCTGCGTGGAGACATGCTCACAATCGAACGGCCCGGCAAGCGACGTATGACGGTCAGCCTGGAAGAACATCCGGAAATCTCGGCGTTCATCGAAAGCATACGTGGTACGCTGGCCGGTGACCTCTCTGCGCTGAAGACATTCTATACACTCCAGCTCACCGGCTCGATGGAAAAATGGCTGCTCGTGCTGACACCGAAACAGCAGCGCCTCAGCCGCATTTTCAGCCGCATCCGCATCAGCGGCTCGCGCGCCGACGTCAAAACCATCGAACTCGACCAGCGTGACGGCGACCATTCCGTGATGACCATCACACCGGTCAGCCACAGCCGATGATATTACGCCGGCGGCACGTGGTTCTGGGGCTCTGGCTGGCGTTGCTGCTCGCCTGCGTGCTGGTCATCGCAAAGACGCGGTTCGTCTCCGATCTGTCGGCCTTTATGCCCAAGGCCCCGAATGCACGCCAGCGGCTGCTCGTCGACCAGTTCCGGTACGGTATCATCGGGCGCCTGATCATGATTGGTATCGAAGGCGGTGACGCTTCAAGACGCGCAAAACTGTCACAGGAACTGGCCGACCGGCTGCGTAAGACAGGCATGTTCCTGGGAGTGCAGAACGGAGATGCCGCTACCGAGCGGCGCGATCGCACGTATTTTTTCGATAACCGCTACCTGCTCAGCCCCGACATCACCCCGGCACACTTCACCGTACAGGGGCTTCACGCTGCCATCCAGAATTCGATCGATGCGCTCTCGGGCGATACCGGTCTGATTGTCAAGAAACTGTTCGCCCGTGACCCAACGGGTGAAACGCTACGCTTGCTCGAGCAGTTTGGCGGCGGTAGCCAGCCGAGAAGCCTGCACGGCGCATGGGCCTCACGCGACGGCAAACAGGCGGTGCTGCTGGCCTATACCCGCGCACCTGGCACCGACATCGAAGCCCAGGCACGCGCCATTAAAATCATCAGGAATACTTTCAAGCGGCTGCCGGATCGCCAGGCGAAAAGCCGTGTGGTGATGAGCGGGACCAGCGTATTCGCCGTCAAGTCGCGCAACACGATCCAAGGTCAGGTGACGCGGCTGGCAAGCGCCAGCCTGCTGCTGGTCGTTTTCCTGCTGCTGCTGGTCTACCGTTCGCCCCTGCTTCTCGCGCTCGGCCTGCTGCCGGTGCTGTCCGGTGCGCTGGTCGGAATTGCCTCCGTCAGCCTGCGCTTCGGCCAGGTGCACGGCCTGACCCTGGGCTTTGGCACAACCCTGATCGGCGAGGCCGTCGACTACTCGATCTATTTTTACCTGCAGCGCGCCGGACAGCTGAATCCAGGCCATTTCTGGCGCACCATCTGGCTCGGCGTCGCCACCTCGATTGCCGGCTTCGCCCCCCTTCTGTTCTCGGGGTTCCCGGGACTCGCGCAGCTTGGCGTCTATTCCATATGCGGCCTGATTGCAGCGGCAATCGTGACGCGCTACGTGCTGCCGGCACTCGTGCCACGGCAACTCACGCTGCGCGACCTGAGCCGTCCCGGCTTCGCGCTCGACCGGGTCCTCGACGTTGCCACCCGGCTGCGATGGTTGCCGCTGCTGCTCGCGCTCGCGTCCGTCGGTGTCGTCTTCGCGCACGCGGGCAAAATATGGAACCGCAACTTGTCGGCGCTGAGTCCGATTTCCAAAGCCGATCAACGACTCGACCAGCAGCTGCGCAACGACCTTGGTGCACCGGACCTGCGCTTTATGGTCGCCTTCAGCGCGCCAGACAAGGAGCTGGCTCTGGAAGGGGCCGAAAAGGCCGGCCAGGTGTTGCGTGGGCTGATACACCGGAAGGTAATCGCCGGATTCAGTTCGCCGGCCTTTGTGCTGCCGAGCCTTGCTCTGCAGCGCGCGCGCCAGGCAGCCATCCCGGATGCCCAGCAGATGCGACAGCGGCTGCGCCAGGCGCTCGTCGGTTTGCCCGTCCGGATCGACAGGTTACAGGGATTTCTTTCTGACCTGCGGGCGGCACGCGCGAGAAAGCCTCTTCGGCGCGCCGACCTCGACGGCACCTCTGCCGCATTGCTGGTCGATTCACTGCTGATCCATCGCGCCAGTGACTACCTAGTGCTGATGCCGTTGCGCCCGCTCGACCGAAGCGCCAAGGTGCCACTGGACATCAGCCGCGTCCAGACCCCGTTGCAGGCCACCCGGCTTAAGCACATTGTCGTGATCGACCTGCTGGAAGAATCGACCAGGCTGTTCAGGAACTACCGGAACGAGATATTGCTGCTGTCTGAACTCGGCTGTTTGGTGATCATTGTGCTGCTGCTGGTCGCCCTAAAATCGGCATCTCGCACGCTGCGGGTAATCACCCCGCTGGTCTGCTCGGTTTCCTGCGTCACGGCGGTGCTGTTGCAAAGCGGGACCCGGCTGACCATCCTGCATCTGGTCGGTCTGCTGCTGGTGGTCGCGATCGGCTCCAATTATGCGCTGTTCTTCGAGAGCGGTAGACAGACGGCAACACCCGCGGAACGCCGCCGGATGCAGGTTTCGCTGGTAGTTGCCAACCTCACTACCGTCGGAAGCTTCGGCATTCTGGGCCAGTCGAGCATCCCTGTGCTATCGGACATCGGCACCACGGTCAGCCTGGGTGCACTGTTCGCTCTGCTGTTTGCGGCCATACTGTCTCGCGGCAAAGCCGGATTACAGCCCCAATGACTTGCTTCGGCGCCGAAAACACTGCAACGCATGCGTGGCGACCGACGCCGTTTATTCTGGCATCGATCCTCATCCATGCAGGCGCGCTTCTATTCGCGCTGCTTGCACCAACGCGCTGGGAATGGGCGCTTGCCATTGTGCTGCTCAACCATGCCGTAATCGGTGCGGTCGGCCTGTCGCCCCGCAGCAGATTGCTGGGCGCGAATCTCGTGCGTCTGCCCGCAGCGGCGGCGGAGCGCGGGGAAGTGGCGCTTACCTTTGATGACGGACCGGATCCGGAAGTCACGCCGCAGGTGCTCGACCTCCTGGACCGATACCAGGTCCACGCGACCTTTTTCTGTATCGGAGAAAGGGCCGCCGCCCATCCGGAAATCTGTCGCGACATCGTCGCGCGTGGACACACCATTGAAAACCACGGTCAGGGCCACCGACACCATGCTGCGCTTTACGGCATCGGCGGCTGGAAGCGTGAGGTCGGCGTCGCACAGAAAACGCTGGAACAGATCACCGGTCGACGCCCGCAGTTCTTCCGTGCGCTTGCGGGCTTGCGTAATCCTTTTCTCGATCCCGTGCTGGCGCAGTTCGGCATTCGGCTCGCGAGCTGGACGCGACGCGGCTACGATACACGTTGCGGCAATGCCGACACCGTGCTCGCCCGCCTCACTCGCGGACTCAGCGCAGGCGACATCCTCCTGCTGCACGATGGCCATTCTGCCCGCAGCACAAAGGGCATTCCGGTCGTCGTCGAAGTGTTGCCACGCCTGATGGCCGCACTGGCAACACGCAACCTCAAACCCGTCCCGCTCAGTTCATCATGCAAACCAACCTGAAAAAAAAGCTGCTTGATCTGGCAACCGAGCCATACCGGCACACCGGCCACTTCAATTACCGCTGGGCACGGGGAAAACTGTGGGGCGACCCGATTTTCGCTGCGCTGCTTGAGCGCCCGGTGCTGCCGGACGGTGCGCGTATCCTGGATCTTGGTTGTGGCCGCGGTCTGCTTGCCGCCTGGCTGCTCGGCGCGGAACGGCTGGCCGCGCTGGGCAAATGGCACGACAGCCCGGCACCGCCCACCGGCTTGCGCTTCCGCGGCATCGAATTGATGGAACGCGAAGCAATCTGCGGCAACCGGGCACTGCAGCCGCTGCACGGTGAACGGGTGCAATTGAGCGGTGGCGACATGCGCGACACTGAGCTGGCCGATACCGACGTGATTGCCATCCTCGATGTACTCCATTATGTCTCGTATGCCGATCAGGACCGTATGCTCGACAGAATCCGGGCTGCGATCAGCGCCGGAGGCTTGTTTTTAACGCGCGTCGGCGACGCTGACGGCGGAATGCGTTTTTCGTTTAGCCAGGCAGTGGATGCCTGCATGGCCTTCATCCAAGGTCATCGCCTGGCGCGCATGTGGTGCCGGCCACTCTCCGGATGGATGCGCGCACTCGAGGAACGCGGCTTCGCGGTGGAGGCCGTCCCGATGAGCAGCGGCACGCCGTTCGCAAATATCATGCTGATCGCACGCGCAACATGACCTGCACGGAACAAGCGATCCGGTCCGGTTGCGCCTGGACAGGCGCACACCATCGCCCCGTTGCCGACGGCTGCTGCGGGGCACCGCTCGAGCAGCGCCGCCGGTACCGGACACGCTTTCCTCTAAGCCCTCCGGCTGGTCCGGAAAAGTTGACTGGCCAGCGTGTTTCCTCAGCCCGGAACGGGAGGCCTGCGTCGCAGCGCTGGTAATTCAGAAATAGATGACCGCATGAGGGTGGTCAGTCAGGCAGAAATGGCAACGCGAGGCCATCCGCCCGCAGCCAGCGCGCATACAGACGGAAGTCCCTCTGCTGCGAAGCGCTCAAACGTCGATACAGCATGCGCGCCGCATCCTTCAGCTGCTTGTCCGGTTTGCGGCGTGCAGCGCTTTTGAAGATTACCGTAAACGGCGCAAGCGCGGTGGTATAGCGTGTCACGCCGTCACCCAGAACTTTCGTCGCGCCCGAAAGCTCGTCGACGCTAAACGCCGCCCGAAGTGAATTTAAATAGTCGCGCGTAAACTTTTCCGGTTGCACGTCGCTACGGTCTTCGACAAAAAAGCGCTGGGTTGCGGCACGCTTCAAACGTCCGAAGTCGACCAGATACACGCTACCGCCCGGCTTCAGCACGCGCTGCGCCGCGCACAGCGCATCCGACAATGCCGCTTCGTCGGCCAGATGGTGCAGCGACATGGTCGACATCACGCAGTCGAACAAGCCATCAGGAAACTCCGCCAGGGTGGTCATGTCACCCGGGACCGTTTCAATGTTGGCCACACCGCAGCGCCCTATCGTCTGGCGCGCGCGCTCGAGCATTTCGACAGAAACATCGAGCCCGATAAAATGCGCCTGCGGATTCAGCCGCGCGACCTGCACCAGCTGGTTGGCCGGGCCACAGCCGAGGTCCAGCACGCGGTCTCCGGGGCACACCAGTGGTGAAATCTGCAGGGCATGGTAGAGGTAGATGGAAGCCAGAATTCCGTCCTCGCGGCCCGCGAGTTCGAATGCCCCGTTCTGCGCAATGCTATCGGTATCGGACAGTTCCGGTTCCCGCACCCGTGGCAGGGTCCGCCGCGACAGACGTTCGACGATCAGGTATGCGAGCATGGCCGGGCCGCTGGACATGTCAGGTTACCTTATGAATGCAGGCGGCCATGGCCGCCCTATTCCGGCTTGGTGGCCTGGTATTCGGCCAGGATGCTCAGACCCCTGGCTTCGATATGGCGCCGCACGCCGGAGAATCCACTCGCCTCAAGCGTGGCAATAACCTGCGCCGGGGGCACACAGGCTTCAATGGTGTCCCAGTAGTAGCGCCAAAGCTGCGGTGTATTCCTCTTGTTCCCGACCAACAGGGCAAGCATCGGTACCACGCCCTTCATGTAGGCTTTGAGCAGAAAGCGTCCCCATCTGCTCTCCGGGCAAGTGATCTCCAGGATGCACAGTTTTGCGCCTGGCTTCATCACCCGATGGAATTCACGGAAGGCCACGGTCAGGTCGCTGATATGGCGCAGCGCGTATCCCATGCTGAGGAAATCGAAGTGACCGTCCGGAAAAGGCATAGCCTCAGCCCGCCCTTCCACCAGCGCAACGCTTTCCGGAATCTTGGCGTTGCGCATCATGCCCAGACTCGGATCGACACCAGTGACAAGATCGGCGCGGCCCGCTATGCGCACCGCTTGGAGCGCGACCAAACCTGTTCCCACCCCCACGTCCACTACTTTCATACCGGGCCGAAGTCCGGCGCGTATCAGCGCCTGGCCGCGATACCACAGACCGGTTCCAAGGCCCAGAATGCGTTCCACACGGTCATAGTCTTCGGCTGTGCTGTCAAACATCTCACGCACGAACGCGCTGCGGGACGCCTCGTCCGCGTAATAGCCGGTAAGAGGCAGATGCGGCGCCTGCGCGGGCTGGGGGTCGATCTTGTTATGGTTTTCCATACAACTCTTCACGTGGATCCGGGTGAGGGGTTAGTCCGTTCGTCGGAATACCAGCACGGCATTGCTGCCGCCGAAGGCAAAGGAATTGCTGATTGCCGCCTCAAAGGAAACGTCGCTCAGCCCGCCCCCCATCACGTGGCACACTCCCTCGCAATCTGCTGACACCTGCTGCAGGTGTGCGGTTGGCGGTATTTGCTGCTTTGCCAGCGCGAGCACCGTAATCACTGCCTCCATGGCACCGGCCGCGCCGAGCATGTGTCCATGCATTGACTTGGTTGAACTCACGCGCAGCCTGGGGGCAGCATCGCTGAAGGCAGTTTTCAGTGCACTGATCTCAATCGGGTCGCCTTCCTGGGTGGCCGTGCCGTGAGCGTTCACGTAACCCACTTCGGCCGGAGACAGGCCGGCTTCCTGCATGGCGGCCTCGATCGCCCTGACCTGTCCGCCGGCATCGGGGCGCACCAGGTGGCGGCGGTCGCAGCTCTGTCCATAGCCGGCCAGTTCGCAATAAATGCGCGCGCCACGAGCCCTTGCGTGATCCCAATCTTCAAGCACCATGGCAGCGCCACCTTCGCCAAGCACCAGCCCCCTGCGTCCCTCCTGGAATGGCCGACAGGCTTGGAAAGCATTCTCCTCGTCAGCGTGTGCAACAACCCGCATCGCATCCCATGCCAGCATGATGGACAGCGCCAGCGGTGCTTCCGACCCGCCAGCAATGACCAGCTTGTCATTCCCGGACCGGACACGGCGATACGCCTCACCGATGGACACCGCCGACGAGGCACAGGCCACCGAATAGGTCAGGCAGGCGCCACCCAGGCCCAGCGCGATCGCAAGGTTCGACGCAGCCGCATTGTTCATTGCCATCGCAACGGTCAGCGGCGACACGCGACGCTTCCCGAGCTCAAAAAAATCGGTGTAACCCCTTTCGTAAGTTAGGGCACCGCCCGCGCCGGTACCCCAAGACACGCCATAGTCGTCGGACCCCGCCTCCTTGCGCGGCAGCCCCGCATCGCTCCAAGCCGAAAATGCCGCGGCAAGACCGAGCTGGCTGTAGCGGTCAGTTACGCTCGACAACGCACGACCGATAGCCTGCTCCGGTCTAAACGATGCGCAATGAACCGCAGGCTGTACCAGTTCGGTCGGGGAAGCGGGATGGCGATACAGGGTTACCGCAGACTCGCCGCGCATAATGCGCGCGAAAAAATCGTCAGTATCACCACCAAAGGGGCTGACCAAACCAACACCGGTCACGGCGACCCTGCGGGGCCCTGATCTACTCATTGATTTAAGACAGAGGGCTTGTACTGCTCCACCAGCGCAATCAGCTGGTCGACCGTCTCTGGCAATGGCACGTCTTCGGGCAGACGGAAGTCGTATTTGTCTTCCAGGTCCATCATCAGCTCGAGCAGCCCCATTGAATCGATACCAATCTCGTCGAGCCTACTCTCCAGCGTCAGATTCTCGGGCGGGTTATCAAGGTGTCGATCGAGATAGGCTTTGATCGGTTCCAGCCTGTTATCCATAAAAGCGCCTCTGTTGAAATCCGTGTGGGTAACCATAGAGCAAAACTGCGGTGGCAGTCGACCTGGCCGTCATGGCTGACAAGATATCCTGGGCTGCCCCGGGTATTGCGGTGCCGGGGTGCGTGGCAGATAT